>JBGAOA010000002.1:0-147114 GCA_044222065.1 Candidatus Eiseniibacteriota bacterium | reverse complement strand
CGGAACGGAGACCGCCCGCGGACTCTTCGAGGTGTGGCTCGCCGGCGACGCGCGTCCCTGGGACTGGTCGCGGGGCGCGATCCCGTCCGCGCGCCTCGCCGAGATCGAACGCGTCGTCGTGCGGCTCGTCCCGCGCCACGCCGCTCCCGCCGCCACGGTGCGCGCGGCACGCGCCGAGTTCGTCGCGTCGGTGCGGCCGCGCGGCTGGACCGCTCCGGTCGCGACGCCGCTCGAGCGCTTCGAGGGGCGGGTCCTCGAGGAGCGTGCGGCGTCCACGGCGGGTGGCCCCGCGCGCGCGCCGCTCGGCGACTTCACGCTCGTCCTCGACGACCGCTTCGCGACGACGACGGATTCCGACGGCCGCTTCGTGTTCCGCGTTCCCGCCGGTGAGCACGCCCTGCGCGTCGTCGCGCCCGCGGGATACGACGGGTTCCGATCCGACACCTCGCGCGTGCGCGTTCCCGAGGCGGCTCCGCGCATCCTCGTCGCGAGACCGGGGCCGGGCGGCTGGATCGAAGCGCTCGCCTTCCACGACCGCGACGGCGACCGCATCCGCCGCAACTCAGAGCCGGGCGTGCGCGGCGCGTGGATCCGGGACGCCGTGACGGGACTGGGAAGCCGCACCGACGCCGACGGACGCACGCGCCTCTACGTGCGTCCGGGGCCGTTCGCGCTCGCTGCCAGCTTCGAGGGCACGGGGCTCCTCTCCGACGCCGCGATCCGGAGCGGCACGATGGGGGACGGCGACGCGTCCGCGCTCGCGTTCGCGGGGCGCACGCCCGAGCGCACGGCGCTCGCGGGGATCGTGTTCGACGACCGGGACGCCGACGGACGGCGCGCACCGGGAGAGCCCGGCCGCGCCGGAGTGTGGGTCGGTGTCACGCGCGACGGCGGGCTCACCTACCTCGCCTCGGCGCGCACGGACGCACGCGGCGAGTACGTGCTCCGGTTGCCGCCCGGAACGCCCGACGACGACGCGCTCGCCCTCGACCTCGGCGTACCCGACGGATCCTTCCCCACGACGCCCGTCCATCGCGCCGCGGAGCGGCTCGAATCCGTGGACTTCGGAGTGCGCGACGTCACGCTCGCGACGCTCGAGGGCCGCGGCGCGCGGGCGCTGCTCGCCGGTCGGCTGCGCGGCGCGGCGGTCGGCGGCGACGACCTGCTGCTCGCGAGCGACGCACCGGACGGCGAACCGCTGCGCGCGTGGTGGAACGACGCGCGCGGCGACGCGCCGTTCCGATCCGCGCCTTCGGCCGTGCGGCTCGGCGATGCGCGCGTGCGCGCCGTCGCCGCGGGCGCCCTGCGCGCCGCTCCCGGCGTCCGCGCCGCGGACCTCGTGCTCGGGCTCGCCGCGGGCACCGGCGACGGCCCGAACCTCGAGATCTGGTCCGCTCCCGAAGCGCGCGCCGCCGGCGGCATCGACGGCGCATTCGCGACCTCCACCCGCTGGCGCAGTTTCCGCACGCGCGACGGCGGCGACGTCTCGGCCGTTGCGTTGCTCGACTGCTCCGGCGGCGCGCTGCCCGATGTCGTGATCGCGACCGCGGGCGGACGGCCCGGGGCGGGCTCACTCGAAGTCTGGACCCAGGTCGAGAACGCCGACCTCGCGTTCGAGCGCCGCGAAGTCGGGGCGCCGCGCTCGCTCGGCGAGGCGATCGCGTTCGCGACGGCGGACTGGGACGGCGACGGCGACGCCGACCTCGCCGTCGCGACGCGCGCGGTGGACGGAGCGTGCCTCGTGCGCGTGTTCGAGAACTCGCGGCCCGACGGATTGCGCTGGCGCGCGGACCTCGAAATCCCGGACGCCGAGTTCACGGCCCTCGCGGCGCTCGACGTGGACGGCGACGGCCGCAGCGACCTCGTCGCCGCGACGAAGCGCGGCCGCGCCACGGGCGGACTCGCGTGGTGGCGGACGTCGCGCGGGCCGGAGCCGTGGGCGTTCGAAGCGGGGCGCCGCGTCGAGACGCCGGGGCTCGTGCGGGCGCTCGCGGTCGCGGACTTTGGAGGCGCGCCCGGCGAGGATCTCGTCGTGGCGTTCGCCGGTGCGGGCGGAGGCGAAGGCGGCGTGCGGATCTACTACACGGATTCGGGGACGCTGCCGTTCCTCGGCGCCGATCCCTTCCCTCCCGGCTTCGCGCACGCGGGTGATCCGGCCGCGCTCGCAGCGGCCGCGTTCGAGCCGGCCGCGGCGGGAAGCGGCGTGTCCGCGCGCGACCTCGCGGTCGCGTTCGAGCGCGGCCCCGTCGTCGTGCTGACGCGTCCGCTCAGGAAACCGGAGCGTCGGCCGCCAGCGTGAGCAGCGCCTCGACCGGGCGCGGCGACAGCGCCGAACGCCCGCCGAGGCCCTCGAGTTCGATCAGGAACACGAGCGCCTGCACTCGCGCGCCGAGCTGTTCGACGAGCCCCGCGGTCGCGCGCGCGGTGCCGCCGGTCGCGAGCAGGTCGTCCACGACGACGACGCGGTCGCCGCTGCGCAGCGCATCGCGATGCAGTTCGAGCGTGTCCTCGCCGTACTCGAGCGAGTACACCTGGCGCACCGTCTGCCCGGGCAGCTTGCCGAACTTGCGCGCGGGGACGAACGGGACCTTCCAGTGCAGCGCGAGCGCGGCTCCGAACACGAAGCCGCGCGATTCGATCGCGACCACGGCGTCCGGCTTCTCGACGCGGCTCGCCATGCGCTCGACCGCGGTCGCGAACGCGGCCGGGTCCGAGAGCAGCGGCGTGATGTCCTTGAACAGGATGCCCTTCTTCGGAAAGTCGGGAACGTCGCGTACGTAGCGCCGCAGGTCCATGGTTCGCTCCTCGAGCGTCGGCCGCTCAGTGCACCCGGTCCCCGGCCGAACGGTCGAGGTCGTCGAGCTCGAACGCGCGCCGGAGCTTTTCGAGCGCGCGCGCTTCGATCTGGCGCACGCGCTCGCGGGTGATCTGGAAGTGCTCGCCCGTCTGCTGCAGCGTCCGGGCGACGCCGTCGTGAAAGCCGTAGCGGATGCGGATGACCTGCTCCTCCCGCTGGGACAGCGTGCGGAGCAGTCGTTCGATGCGTTCGTTCTCGAGCTGCAGCTCGACGAGCCGCTCGACCGACGGCGGCGGCTCGAACAGGTCCTCGGCCGTGAGCGCCTCGTACGCCTCGGTGCTCGACCCCTCGTCGAGCGAACGCAGCCCCGCGACGAGCGCGCGCAGCCGCTCCGCGCGCGGCACCGAGATGCCGAGATCGGCGGCGATCTCCTCGATCGTCGCCGCCCGGTCGAAGCGCGTGCCGAGCGCGCGTTCGGAGCGGATGAAGCGGTGCACCTGCTGGAGCATCGCGGCCGGGATGCGCACCGCGCGCGACTGCTCCGCGATGCCGCGCAGGATCGCTTGCCGGATCCACAGCGAGGCGTACGTGCTGAAGCGCAGCTGCCGTTCCGGCTCGAACCGGTCCACGGCCGAGATGAGCCCGAGATTGCCTTCGCTGATGAGATCGAGCAGCGGCAGGCCGCGGCCGCGATACCGGCGCGCGAGGTGCACGACGAGGCGGAGGTTCGCGAGGATGATGCGCTTGCGCGCCCGCTCGTCGCCGCCGCGGGCGGCGGCCGCCTCGCGCAGCAGTTCTTCGTGGCCGAGGAGCGGGATGCGGCCGATCTCGTCCAGGTAGAGGTCGAGCAGGTCGCGCTCGGGTTCGCCGCTCGGCGTCGCGAAGTCGGCGGCGGTCGGCGTCGCCTCGTCCTCGGGCAGCTTCACGCCTTCCGCCCGGGCGCGTTCGCGGAACGACTCGAACTCGGCGGCGTCGAAGTCCGGGTCCACGAGCAGGGCCTCGTAGTCGCGCGACTCGATCGTCCGCGAGACGCGGGCGCCCGCGAGCGCGCCCGCGAGCCGGTCGCGGAAGCGTGTGCGTTCGAGTTCCGTCATGCCCTCCTCGTCGCGGCGATCTCGAAGCCGTCCGGCATTCCGCGAGGTTCGAGCGCGCGGCGCTCGCATCCGGTGACGCGCGCGGCGACGGGCCCGACCTCGATGCGGTTCACGAACGTCTCGATCGCCCGCGAGTCACCCTCCGCCTCGATCTCGACCGCGCCGTCGTCGCGATTGCGGACGAATCCCGCGAGGCCCAGTGCGCGCGCTTCGCGCACGACGAACGCGCGGAAGCCTACCCCCTGGACGCGTCCGGTGACGACGATCTCGATGCGTTTCGCGCTCATGCCGGACAGTATTCACCCCGGCGCGCCGCTCGTGCGAGTGGCGCGCCGGGGTGAGGTGAAATGGTCGGGGCGAGAGGATTTGAACCTCCGACCCCCTGGTCCCGAACCAGGTGCTCTACCAGGCTGAGCCACGCCCCGACGCAGACGTCATTCGTTTGTGGTGCCGGCGGATTCCGGGTCGTCCTGCCACCCGTCGCGCCCGACGAGCGGCACGAAACGGCACTCCGCGTGCTTGCGACTCTCCCATCGATCCCCGGGGAGCCGATGCCACGCTTCGAGGCGCTGGATCTCGCGACCGCCCACGGGAATCACGAGCACGCCGCCCTCTCGAAGCTGTGCGCGAAGCGCTTCCGGGACGTGCGGTGCCGCCGCAGCGGCGAGCACCCTAGCATAGGGTGCAAAGTCCTGCCAACCGAGCGTGCCGTCGCCGTGACGCAGCGCGACGTTCGAAATGCCGAGCGCATCGAGCCGACGTCGCGCGGCGCGCAGCAGCGACGCCACGCGCTCGACGCTGAACACGCGCTCGGCGAGCCGCGCGAGCAGCGCGGTCTGGTATCCGCTCCCCGTTCCGATCTCGAGCACGCGATCGCCGGGCTCGACGGCGAGCAGCTCGAGCATGCGGGCGACGATCCAGGGCTGCGAGATCGTCTGGCCCTCCGCGGTCGGCAGCGCGTGGTCGCCGTAGGAGCGCGTCTCGAACGCCGCATCCACGAATCGGTGGCGCGGCACCTCGCCCATCGCGGCGAGAACGCGTTCGTCGCGAATGCCGCGCGCGCGCAGCTGCTCCTCGACCATCCGCCGGCGTGCGGTCGCGAAGCGCTCGTCGTCCGCGCGGCCGCCGTTCACGGCACGAGCGACCACGACTCGAGCTCGCCGAGGGCGCCGTCGTCCGTGAGCTCGAGCGACAACGGCGTCACGGACACGAAGCCCTCGTGTACGGCGCGGAAGTCCGAGCCCGGGATGGACTCCCACTCGGCGTCCTGTCCGCCGATCCAGAAGTACTCCCGCCCGCGCGGATCCACCTTGCGGACGAGCGTGTCGTGGTAGCGGCGGCTGCCGAGCCGCGTGAGCTGCACGCCCGCGATCTCGGACCACGGGCGGAACGGCATGTTCACGTTGAGCAGCCGCCGGCGCGGGAGTCCCCGCTCGGCGACCTCGCGCGCGAGGCGGCCGATGAACGCGGCCGGTTCGGCGAAGTCGGTGAGCTGACGCGTCACGAGCGAGGCCGCGATCGAGGGGGCGCCCTGGATCGTACCTTCGATCGCAGCCGCGACCGTGCCCGAGTAGAACACGTCCTCTCCCATGTTCGGCCCGTGATTGATGCCGGACACGACGAGATCGGGTGTCGCGTCGAGCAGGCCGTACCACGCGCACACGACGCAGTCCGTCGGAGTGCCGTCCACGCTGTAGACGTCGGTCTCGCGCCGCTGGATCCGGAACGGCCGGTGCAGCGTGAGCGAGTGGGACGTCGCGCTCTGGTCGCGGTCGGGCGCGACGATCATGACGCGTCCGAGCGGCGCGAGCGCCGCGCGCAGCGCCGGGAGCGCGGGCGAGAAGATGCCGTCGTCGTTCGTGACCAGGATGTTCACCGCGTCTCCCCCGCGCGCGCCGCGCGCATCGCCGCCGGCGGCAGCGCGCGCTCGACCGTCAGACGCACGAGCGTCCCGACGATGCGCGGCACGTCGCGCATCGTGCGGATCTGGCTGCGTTCCTCGCCGTAGACCGTCGGACTCGTGACCTCGGCGACGCGAAAGCCGAGCCGTGCCGCGCGCACCGCGATCTCGGTCTCGAACTCGAAGCGCCCCGGAGTGGACGGCACGCGGCGCAGCAGCTCGCGGCGATAGAGCCGGTAGCCGCACTGGCTGTCCGTGATGCGCTGGCCCGCGATCGCGCTCGTCCACCCCGACGAGAACGCGTTCGCGAACCGCCGCGAGGCCGGCATGTCCGGCGTGCGCGCGCGCGCGCCGATCACGAGATCGGCCCCGGCGCGCGCCGCGGCGACGAATTCCGGATAGCACGCGGGCGGGTGCTGGCCGTCGGCGTCGAGCGTCACGATCGCGTCGCGATCCGCGAGCGCCTCGAAGCCCGCGAGCAGCGCCGCCCCCTTGCCGCGGTTCGCCGCGAACGAGTGCACGCGCGCTCCGAACGTGCGCGCGACCTCGGCGGTGCCATCGCGCGAGCCGTCGTCCACGACGAGCACGTCCGGCGGCTCGGGCAGCGCCGCGAGTCCGAGCAGCACCTCGCCGAGGTGCGCCGCCGCCTGGTAGGCCGGGATGAGCGCCGCGACGTTCACGCGCCCAGGCTCTCGGGGAGCGGCGCGAACGCGCACCACTGCTCGGGGTAGCGCGTGACGTAGCGCTCGAGCACGCGCGCGAAACCGCCGGCGCGCGCTTCGTCCGGATCGAGCGGTGGCTCGAAGCACGCGGCATAGCGGCCGGGCCCGGTGCGCACGACGAGCGCCGGAACGATCACCGCGCCCGTGCGGCGCGCGAGCGAGGCGGCCCACCCGCACGCCGAACGCGTCGGCCCGAGCGCGGGCCGGTCGCCCATCACGGCGAGGCACTCGCCCCGCCGGAGCGCCGCAGCGGCCCGCGTCCACACGGACGCGCCCGTGAGCCGCTCGATGCCCCAGCGGCGCCGGCGCTCGTCGAAGAACGCGTCCACTCTCGCGTCGCCGTGCGGCCGCGCGACGACGTGGACGCGCGCGCCGCGCGCGGCGAGCCACGCCGCGCCCCACTCCCAGTTCCCGACGTGCGCGGACAGAACGATGACGCCGCGGCCCGAACGACGCGCGGCCTCGAAGTGATCGGCGGCGCGAACCTCGACGGCAGCGGCGACGCCGTCCGGGGCGAGCCCGTCCAGGCGCAGGAAGTCGGCGAACGCGACCGCGAAGTGCTCGAACGAGGCCCGCGCGCGCGCGTCCGCCTCCCCCGGGGCCGCGAGCCGGGCCTGGTTCGCGACGGCGATCGGGCGCGCGGGCACCCGGAGCGCGAACGCGAGCCGCGCGAGCGCGCGTCCGAGCGCGTCGCCGGCGCGGCGCGGCAGCGCGCGGGCGAGCCAGGCCGCGAGGCGATAGGCGAACAGCGAGGGCATCGGCGGTGCGCGGGCCTTCCGCCCGCGCGCCGAACGGGGGGCGTCGCGGGCGCGAGCGGGGAAAAGGAAATGGTCGGGGCGACTGGATTTGAACCAGCGACCACCTGCCCCCCATGCAGGTGCGCTACCAGGCTGCGCTACGCCCCGACCGCCGGGCCCCGAGGGGCCGCAAGCCGCGCGAATCTACGAGAGCGCACGGGCGCGGCGCAAGTGCGCGGCGCGCCTTCAGAGCGTCTCAGCGACGCAGCGCCGGCTCGCGGTCGCGGAGCTGGACGACGATGCGCTGGAGTTCCTCGCGAACTTCGTGCAGCGCCACTTTCTTCAGCGCGTCGGTGAATCCCATCTCGACCTGCTCAGGCGCCTCGCGTCGCTCGTCGAGCAGCGTCTTGCGCGCGCCCTCGATCGTGTAGCGGCGGTCGTAGAGCAGTTCCTTGATGCGGTAGAGCAGCTTCAGCTCGTCCGGGCGGTACATGCGGTTGCCCGCGCGGTTCTTCTTCGGCCGCAGCATCGAGAACTGCGTCTCCCAGTAGCGGAGCACGTGCGGCTTCACGTCGAGCATCTCGCTGACTTCCGAGATCGAGCGGTACAGCTTGCCTTCGGTTTCGGTCGTGGGTCGGATCGGGGTCACGTCCCTCGTCCTCCTCGTTCAACTCTCGCGTTTCAGGTCCCGAGTCATGAGCGCCTGAATCGCATCGATCGGCGAGCGCGATTCGAACAGGATCGCGCACACCTCTCGCGTGATGGGTAGTTCCACCCCGGCCTGTCCCCCGAGGTCGCGCGCGGCCCGCGCGGTGTTCACGCCTTCGGCGACCATGACCATGGCACCGAGGATCGCCTCCAGCGTTTCGCCCTTTCCGAGCCGCTCGCCCACGTGACGGTTCCGGCTGTGGCGGCTCATCGCGGTCGCGATCAGGTCGCCCATGCCGGTCAGTCCGAAGAACGTCTCGCGCCGTCCGCCGAGCGCCACGCCAAGCCGGGAGATCTCGGCGAGGCCGCGCGTCAGCAGCGCGCCCTTCGTGTTGTCCCCGAATCCGAGCCCGTCGCACACGCCCGCCGCGATCGCGATCACGTTCTTGAGCGCGGCGCCGGTCTCGCATCCGGCGACGTCATCGTTCGTGTACACCCGGAAGCGCGGCGTCGAGCACAACTGCTGCACGGCCCGCGACCGCTCTTCCTGCCGCGACGCCGCGACGACGGACGTCGGAATGCCCTTGCTGACCTCTTCGGCGTGACTGGGTCCGATCAGGGCCACCGGCGCCGCGTCGCCGAGCGACTCCTCGAGCACCTCGGTCAGGCGCCGCAGGGTTCCGAGTTCGAGGCCCTTGCTCGCGCACACCGGGATGCCGCGGAAGCCGCTGCCGCGCACCCGGCCCGCCACCTCGCGGACGGCCTGCGACGGCACGACGAACAGCGCGAACCCGGCGCCGTGCAAGGCGGCTTCGAGTTCCGCCTGAACCTTAATCCCCGCGGGTACGGGGATGCCAGCCAAAAACTTGCGGTTCTCGCGGTCGCGCTCGATCGCGGCGAGGTCCGAGGGGTCGTTCCCCCACAACCGCACCTCGTGTCCCGCGCCGGCGAGGTGCACGGCGAGCGTCGTGCCCCAGGATCCCGCGCCCAGCACCGCGACGACGCTCATGCGGACTTCCCTCCCTTGAACTGGAACCGTCGCTCCTCGCCGCGCGCGAGGCGCGCGATGTTGTCGCGATGACGCGCGATCACGAGCAGCGCGACGAGCACGCCGAACACGACCGTGGGCCCTGCGCGGAAACCGGATCGCCACGCGAGCGTGCCGGCGAACGCGACCGAGCCGAGGATCGAGCCGAGCGAGACGTAGCGCGTCACGAGCAGCGTCACGACGAACACTCCGACGAACACGCCGAACGCCGCCGGGTCGAGCGCGAGCAGCACGCCGACGGTGGTCGCGACCCCCTTCCCGCCCTTGAACCCCGCGAACACCGTCCAGACGTGGCCGCACACGGCGGCGAGTCCGGCGGCGAGCCGGCACCACTCCGGACCGAGCGGGAACGACGCGCCGAACAGCGCGCCGAGCCCCCACACCGGGACCGCGCCCTTCAGGATGTCGAGCACGAGCGTCGCGACGCCGATGCCGGGACCGAGGGAGCGATAGACGTTCGTCGCGCCGAGGTTGCCCGAGCCGAGCGTCCGCACGTCCACGCCGCGAAGCGCGCGACCGAGCCACAGCCCCCACGGCAGCGCGCCCGACAGGTAGGCGAGGCCGAGCGTGCCGGCGAGCGCCAGCGCGGGCGGCGCGCTCACTCGCTCTTCCTCACGCGCATCCGCACCGGCACGCCCTCGAACTCGAACGTGCGGCAGAAGTGCTGGTGCAGGTAGCGGCGGTAGTTGTCCGACAGCTTCGACGGGTGGTTCACGAACAGCGTGATCTCCGGCGGACCGATGCCGGTCTGCGTCGCGTAGTAGATCCTCGGCGCGTGTCCGGCGCGCGTGCTCGGCACCGCGCGTTCGCGCTGCGCGCCCTTCAGCCAGTCGTTGAGCTTCGCGGTCGGGACCTTGCGCCGGTGTTCGGCGAGGCGCTTCTCGATCGCGAGCGACAGCCGGTGCAGGTGCAGCCCGCTCGTCGCCGAGAGCGGCATGCTCGGCAGGTCGGCGAGCGTGGGGAACTTGGACGCCCGCGCCGCCAGAATCTCCTTCCAGCGCATTTCGCGTTCTTCCACGAGGTCCCACTTGTTGTAGAGCACGAGCAGCGTGCACCCGGCGTCCATCGCCTCGTGGGCGAGACGCGCGTCCTGCTTGTCGAAGCCCTGCATCACGTCCACGACGAGGCACACGACGTCGGCGCGCTCGAGCGCCTGCAGTGCGCGCAGGACCGCGTAGAACTCGGCCTGGTCGGCGAACTGCGCCTGGCGGCGGATGCCGGCCGTGTCCACGAGCAGGAACAGCCCGTGTTCCGTGCGCCATTCGGAATCGATCGGATCGAGCGTCGTGCCCGGGCGCGGCTCCACGATCATGCGCCGCTCGCCGAGGAGCGCGTTCACGATCGAGGACTTGCCGACGTTCGGCCGGCCGACGATCGCGACGCGTCCGAGCGGCTTCTCCGCCCGCTCCCGCACCTCCGGCAGACGCTTCACGATCTCGTCGAGCAGGTCGCCGATGCCCGTGCCGTTCTCGGACGAGATCGGAATCGGATCGCCGAGCCCGAGGCGGTGGAACTCGTGGGCGACGGGATCGTTCGGCTTGTCCACCTTGTTGACCACGAGCAGGTGCGGCACGGCGGCTTTGCGGAGGCCCTTGCCAATCGCCGCGTCGAGGTCGGTGGCGCCGGTCTTCGCGTCCACGAGGAACACGACGAGGTCGGCGATCGCGATCGCGGTCTCCGCCTGCCGCCGCACTTCGACGTCGCGGCCCTCGGACGACGACGGCAGGAAGCCGCCCGTGTCCACGAGCACGAACGAGCGGCCCGTCCACTCGGCGCGCGCGGTGTTGCGGTCGCGCGTGATGCCCGGGCGGTCGTGCACGACCGCCCGCCGCTCTCCGAGGATGCGGTTGAAGAACGTGGACTTGCCGACGTTCGGACGGCCGATGATGGCGACGACGGGTGCGGGCATGCGGGAAACGGTGCGGCGCGCCCCCCAGGGTGTTCCGCGGACGGGCGCGCCGAAGCTCGAGGACCGACGAATGGAGCGGGCAACGGGGTTCGAACCCGCGACCTCAAGCTTGGGAAGCTCGCGCTCTACCAACTGAGCTATGCCCGCTTTGGATGCGTGAGTTGAAGTCGGGCGTGAAGCTAGTGCCACTCCCTTCGGGCTGTCAATCGCGGGCCGGATCACACGCCGAAGACGCGTCGCACCGCCCGCACGAGGAGCCCGAGGCGACCGTCGTCGGTCGCGAGCCGGTGCGCGTCGATCTGATTCCGGAACCACGTCCGCTGCCGTTTCGCGAGCTGGCGCGTGCGCAGGTTCGTGCGCGCCTCCGCCTCGGCACGATCGATCGTCCCGGCGGCGAGCTCGAGCGCCTCGTCGTAGCCGACGGCGCGCAGCGCGCGCAGTTCCGCCTCGCGTCCCGATTCCCGCACGAGCCTCACTTCGTCCAGGAGTCCGCGGTCGAACATCTCGCGCGTGCGCGTCTCGATGCGCCGCTCGAGCGTCTCGGGCTCCGCCGTCAGCTCGACGACGCGCCACTCCCCCTCGACGCGGATCGTGGGCGGCTGGCGGTGCCACCACGACAGCGGGCGGCCGCTCGCCTCGGCGACCTCGAGTGCGCGCAGCACGCGCTGGGTGTCGCCGGGCGCGAGGCGCGCCGCCGTCTCGGCGTCGAGCACGGCGAGGCGCTCGTGCATCGCGGGCGTGCCGAGCGCGCGCTGCGCCTCGCGCAATCGCGCGCGGATCGCTTCGTCACGCGGTGGCGCCTGCGACAGGCCCTCGTACGCGGCGCGCAGGTACAGGCCCGAGCCGCCGACCAGGATCGGGAGCTTGTCCGCCGCGTGCACCTCGGCGCACGCCGCCGACGCCGTGCGCGCATACCAGCCCGCGCTGGCCGCGTCGTGCAGCTCGAGCGCGTCGAACAGCCGGTGCGGGAGCCCCGCGCGCTCGCGCTTCGTGGGCTTGCCCGTGCCGACGTCGAGATCGCGATAGACCTGCCGCGAGTCCGCGCACACGATCTCGGCGCCGAGCTCGCGCGCGAGCGCCTCCGCGACCGCGGTCTTGCCGGTGGCGGTCGCGCCGACGATCGCGAGCACGAGCGCCATGGGACCTCAGGCGCGCCCGAAACGGCGGTGCAGCTCCTGCAGGTCGAGGCGCACGAACGTCGGCCGGCCGTGCGGGTCCCCGTGCGGCCGCGTCGTCGCGAACAACCGGTCCACGAGCGTCCGCATCTCGCTCTGCGAGAGCGCGTCCCCCGCCTTCGTCGCCGCGTGGCAGGCGTACGTGCGCGCGAGCCGCTCGACGACGTCCTCGTCGGCCGAGCGCCCGGTGTGATCCCCGATGCCGTCGAGCAGGTCCTGAAGGAAGCGCGCGGGAGCCTCGTGACGCAGCCCCGACGGCACGCCCTGGACGACGACGGTCGGGGGCCCGAGCGGCGACACGTCCCACCCGAGCAGCTGCAGGTGCGGGCCGAGTTCGAGCAGCAGCTCGAACTGGTCGCGCGACAGGTCCACGAGCGCCGGGAACAGCAGCTGCTGCGACGCGCCGCGCTGGCCCTCGAGCCGCGCGCGCGCCTCTTCGTACAGGATGCGTTCGTGCGCCGCGTGCTGGTCCACGATCACGAGGCCGCCGCGCACCGGCGCGAGGATGTACGTGCGGTGGAGCTGCCACAGCTCGGGCTCCTGCACGTCGGCGCTCGCCGGCGCACCGCCGCCGATCGCCTCGGTGCCCGCGGGCGCCCCGGGCGGCGCGGCCGCGGCGTGCGGCTCGCCCGCGTAGGCCTCGCCCGTCGAGGGCCGCGGCGCGTCGAACACGAGCCCGAGCGAGGGCGGCGGCGGCGCGGCCGGCGCGCCCGCGAAGGCCGGCGCGTCGGCCGAGCCCCCGTGCACGACGCGGAACGGCGGCGTGAGCGTCGCGAGCGGCTTCGCGCAGGCGCCCGCGACGAGCGTGAAGACCGGGTCCTCGACCGCGAAGCGAACTTCGCGCTTCGTCGGATGCACGTTCACGTCGAGCCGCTCGGGCGGCACGTGGAGCCAGAGCACGAACGCTGGGAAGCGCCCGGCCGGAAGCAGGTTTCCGTACGCCTGCCTCACCGCCTGCGCGAGCAGCGGGCTCGTCACCCAGCGCCGATTGACGAGCACCATCTGGCCATCGCGCGTCGCACGCGCGTGCTCCGGCTGGCCGAGCAGCGCCTCGACCCGGAGGCCGTCGCGCTCGCCTTCGGCCTCGATTAGCTGCGTCGCGTGGCGCGCGCCCCAGAGCTGGGAGGCGCGCTCGCGCCGGCTCGGGGCCTTCGCCCAGTCGAAGCGCTCGCGCCCGTCCACCACGAGCCGGAACGCGACTTCCGGATATCCGAGCGCGTACGCCTCGATCATGCGGATCGCGGCGCGCAGCTCGCCCGCGCCGCTCGACAGGAACTTCCTTCGCGCCGGGGTGTTGAAGAACAGGTCCGCGACTTCGACCGTGGTGCCGGGCGCGCGCGCCGCGGCGCCGCGCTCGACGACCGCGCCGCCATCGACGCGCACCGTCGCGGCGGCGTCCGTGTCGCGCGGGCGGCTCGTGATCACGAGGCGGCTCACGGCGGCGATGCTCGGCAGCGCCTCGCCGCGGAAGCCCAGCGTGTCGAGACGATCGAGGTCGTCGAGGCTCCCGAGCTTGCTCGTCGCGTGGCGTTCGAGCGCCAGTTCGAGCTCCGCGGCCGCGATGCCGCCGCCGTCGTCGGCCACGACGAATCGCCGGTCGAGCGAGCCGTCCACGCGCACGTCCACGTGCGTCGCGCCGGCGTCGAGGGCGTTCTCGAGGATTTCCTTGAGCGCCGAGAGCGGCCGTTCGATGACCTCCCCGGCCGCGATGCGCGAGGCGGTCTCCGCGGGCAGCCGGCGGATGGGGCGGGTCACGAGGGCCTCCATGAAGGAGGCCAGCATTACACGACGCTTCGGAACAGGGTCAAGCGCCGGAGCGCGTCAGCGCTCGACGCCGAGCCAGAGGCGCGCGTTCGCGAGGAACGCGGCGGCCTCTTCCGGCGACTGCATCTCGACCTGCTGCTCGACGACCGGCGGCGGCGGCGGCGCGAGCCGGCCTTCGTGCCACGACTGCTCCCACAGCGCGAGCAGCCGGCGGCGCAGGTGGAGGAACCCCACGGCCGGCCCCGCGGTCAGGATCAGGAGCTCGCGCGCGCTCGGCCGGCAGATCGAATCGGTGTCGCGGACCTGGCCCGGCAGCCGAACGACCATCGCCTGCAGCGCGGTCGGCGCGTCCGCGAATTCGAGCCGGTGGACGGCGAAGCGCATCCCGTCGCGCGCGTTCCGCTCCACCGCGAGCTCGAGGCACTCGGCGAACGCGTTCGGGTCTAGCCACTCGGGCCGCGACTCCGGCATCATCGGGAACGCGGGGGCGGCGAGATCGCGGTCCTTGCGATCCCAGCGCGAACGCAGGTCCTCGAGCATGCCCTCCCATTCGCTGCATCCGCGCTTCGGATCGATCGCGGCCGCGGCGAGAACGCCGTGGTGCTGCGTCGTGCGGAACGGCCACGCGCCCCACAGCTTTCCCTGTGCGGGCCCGCTCACGCGCCGGACGACCTGCGGTTCGCCGAGCTTGAGCGCGAGGTCCACGAGACCCTTGAGCAGCGGGTCCTGTTCACCGACCTGCGCGACGAGCGCGACGTCCTCGCTCTTGCCCGCGTACAGCTCGGCCCCATCGGCGCCGCTCTGGCGCACGATCTCGCGCAGCGCGTTCTCGAGTCCGAGTCGGTCTTCCGGAGAAGGAAAATCGTCGAGGCTTCGGATCACGACGCGGCCCAAGCCCTGCGGCACGACCGGAATCGGCGTCGTGGGCGCGCCGTCGGCGAGGTCCGGGAGCGCCTGTTCGACGATCGCGCTGAACGCCTCGCCGCCGATCGCGTTCTCGAACGCCGCGGCGTGGAGCGCGAGCGGCGCTTCGATCGCGGGTTCGGAGCTCGCGTCGGGCCCGAAACCCGTCAGGTACGACTGCGGCGTCGCGCTCGGCGTGCCGAGCGCGAGCAGAAGCCCCTCGACCTGAGTGCGGCGGTTCGAGCGCTCGCTCACGAGCGCGACGTCGAAGATCTCGCGCGTGAGGTCGGCGAGATCCACCGTGCGCGGGAGGCCGCACATCTCGGCGATGCGCAGTCCCGGCGATTCGGTCCGCTCGGCCGCGACGAGGCGCACGGACAGTCCCGGCTGGCGGACGAGCTGCGGAATCAGGTCCGCGTCGCTCCAGTCGAAGTCGATGAGCACGGCGCGCCGTGGGCGGACCCCGGGCGCGGCTCCGGCAGGCAGAGTGGTGGTGGCGGTCATGGGATCTCGGCAAAAAGCCGAGCAGGGACCGTACCACCGGGTAAGTCCCCGCGGACCCGCGCTGCCGGGCGGGCATTCTCCGCCGAACGACCGGGCCGCCCGTGCACATTGCACGCGCGGCCCGGAAGAATGCGAATTCGCATCGTTCCTACGGCGTCTCCGGCGGCGGCTTCGGCAAGTCCACCTCGCGCAGCGTCGCGTCGAGGATGCGAACGGGATAACGCGTCTTGAGCTCGTCGTAGTACGCCGTGAGCCGTCGCTCGAGACCGTTGCGCCGCTCGGACTCGACGCGCGAGGCGAGCACGGCGTCCGCGGGCGGGGTTCGCTCGGCGATCCGGAACCTCGCCTCGCCCGTCGTGAAGCGCACCCAGCCGCTCGCCTGCCCGACCGCAAGCGGCGCGCCGCCCTCGGCCGTTCCGACCGTGAGCGAATCGAGGATGCGCCCCGGTGCGAGCCCCGTCGGCGCCTGTCCGCGCGAATTCTGCTCGAAGCGCTGCAGGCCGCCCCACGCGGCGGCGAGACTGTCGAGCGTGAGCCCGCTCGCGAACAGCGAGTCGAGCTCGGCGCGCTTCGCCTCGAGCGCACGATCCGCCGCGCCCGCCTGGTAGGTCGAGATCGCGCGCTCGCGCGACGATTCCCACGTCGGCTTGCCCGGAGGCAGCACGGTGTCCACGGCAGCGAGCGCGTACCCGATTCCGCGAATGAGGAAGCGTCCCGGGTACATCTCGCCGGGCTTCAGGCGATCGAGGGTCTCGAGCACCGGGCGCAGCTCCGGAAGTCCGCGCGTGTCGCCGAGCGTGCGGCGGATCGACTCGCGGTCGAGGCCGAGCCGCGACGCCGCGCGTTCGAGCTGCGCGCGCGACTTCACCGCCCGGTAGAGGCTGTCGGCGCGCCGCGCGGCGAGCGAGTCGGCCTTCTCTTGCGCCGCATCCGCGCCGACGTTCGCCCACATGGTCTCGATCGGCTGCGCGAACGGCGGCAGGCGGTCGAGACACTGGATCACGTGCCAGCCGAGGTCCGAACGAACGAGGTCGCTGAGCTGACCCGGCTGGAGCGCGAACGAGGCACGCTCGAAGGTTTCGCGCATCGCTCCGCGGCCGAAGGAGCCGAGGTCTCCGCCCTTGTCGCGCGTCGGCGTGTCGTCCGAGTAACGGCGAGCGAGCGCCGCGAAGTCCTCGCCGGCGACGATGCGCCGTCGCAGCTCCGACGCCAGTTCGCGGCCGGCGCTGTCGGACCGGACGCCCGGAGCGACCTCGATGAGGATGTGCCGGACGCGCACTTCCTCGCCGAGCGTGTACTTGTCGATGTGGCGCTGGTAGTACCCGAGCACCTCGGCGCGCGTCAGCGGCACGTCCACGATCGGCAGGAACGGCACGATGAAGCGCGTGAACTGCTGCTCGTTCCCGCTCGCGAAGCGCATCGGATCGCGGTCGAACAGGTCGCGACCGCCCTTCTCGTCGGCAGCGCGCTTCGCTTCGTCCCGGCGCGGGCGCAGCAGCGGCAGCGCGGCTTCGAACGCGGGCATCGTGTTCGGCACGGCCTGATACGCGTGGTAGACGACGCGTCCGCGCGCGAACGGTCCCTCGCCCACGCCCACGCCGCCGAGGCGGGCGAGCGAGTCCGCGACCGCCCGGGCGGCGAGCCCCGTGTCGACCGGGGCGCCGAGCACGAGCGGCCCCGCTTCGCGCACCATCGTCGCACGCGCTTCGAGCGCGCGATCGCGCCGACCGGCCGACCACGCGCGTTCGATCGCGTCGGTGACGAGCCGCATCGTCTCGAGCTTGCGGTCGCGCCGGTAGCGCGTGCGAACCTCGGCCTCGACGGCCGAGAACGGCCGCGCCTGCACGGTGCCGGTCGCGTGGTCGAACGAGGAGTAGTCGGCGAGATGCGCCCGGTAGTAGCGGTCCAGGTCCGCCGCCGACGGCTCGGGCAGCGTGAGCGCGCTCGTGTCCACGGCCGCCCAGCGGACGCGGTACGCCGTGGTGCGCAGTTCGGAGCCGAGCTGCTGGTAGAGCGCCCGCAGCTCGCGTTCGTCGGCGTGCGCGCGCGCTTCGGCCCGCAGCTTGCCGCGCACCTCGCGCCCCACTTCGCGCAGCGGCGCGACGTGCGCGGGCTGGACTTCGTCCACGCGGACGATCAGCCACCCCGGACGGCCGCGCACGGCCTCCGTGAGGATCGTGCCCGGCCGCGACGAGAACACCGCAGCCGTCTGGCGATCGTCCCCGCGCCAGTACCCCGGGAAGTTGTCGCGGTACACGACGACGTTCCCGCGGAATCCGCCGAGCGACGACACGACGTCTTCGGGCGCGACGCCGCTGCGGATCGCCGCGAGTCCGCTGTCGGCGATGGCCTTCATGCGGCGCTCCCACGCGGCGAGCTGCTCGGGCACCGCCTGCAGCGACTCCGACAGGGCCGGCACGTTGACGAACGCCACGCTCAGGACCGCGCGGTCCGGGCGCCGGAACTCGTCCGGGTGCGAACGCCAGTAGCCGACGACATCGCTCTCGCGCGGCTCCGGCGCCGAGCCCGCGAACTCGCCCTTGCGCAGCGCGAAGTAGTCGAGCTTCACCTTCGTCAGCGAGCGCTCCGCGCGCGCGCGCAGCTCGGCCTCGGGCGGCGAGAACTCGCGTTCGAGGCGCTCGTTCATGTTCCGCGCGCCGATCGCCTCGCGCATCTGCTGCAGCGCGATCTGGTAGAGCTGCGGGCGCTGCGTCTTCACCTCTTCGAAGCGGGTCGCGTCGAACTTGCCGCCCGGGTTGAAGAACGGGTCCTTGCGGACCTGCGCCTCGGCCTCGGCGGGCGTCCCGAGCGCGCCGCGGCGCACGACCTCGAGCGAGAGCAACTCGCGGCGGATCAGGCCCTCCAGCACCTGGCGCCGGACGACCGGGGCGATCTGAGCGGGAATCTCGCCGCCGGCGCGCATCCGGTACTGTTCGAGCGCGGCGCGGGCGCGCTGCTCGAAGTCGTCACGCGCGATGCTGCGGGCCCCGACCGTCGCCACCGGTGCGGGAGCTTTCGCCGCCGCCGGCGCCTTGGGGGCCGTCTGGGCCGCCGCGCACCACGCGAGGGCCGACATCGCGATCCACAGTGCTGCCGCTCGAATCCCGCGCTTCACGTCCGCTCCTTCTGTCGCACGCGAGGCTTGACGCTCGCGCGACCGCTTCTCTAGCTTGCGCCCGCCGATGACGTGGACGCTCGACCGATCCGATCCCTTGCCCGTGTGGCTCGCGGCGCCTCCGAGCGCCGCGGCCGTGCTCGCCTTCTCGACCCGCCGCGGCGGTGTCAGCGACGCGCCGTTCGATTCACTCAACCTCGGCCGTTCGACTCCCGACGACCCGGAGCGGGTCGCCGTGAACCGCCGCACGCTCCTCACGCGACTCGGTCTCGATCCCGCGCGCCTCGTCACCGCGGGACAGGTCCACGGTGCGCGAATCGTCGAGGTCTCGGAGCCGGGCCACGTGCCCGAGTGCGACGCGCTCGTGACCCGCGCGCGCGGCCTCGCGCTCGCCGTCACGACCGCCGACTGCATGCCGCTCATCCTGACCGCGCCCGGCGCCGTGGCCGTCGTCCACGCCGGATGGCGCGGAGCGGCGGAAGGGCTTCCCGCGCTCGCGCTCCGCGAACTGTGCCGCGTCGCCGCGTGCGCTCCGGATCGGATCGAGGCGCACCTCGGACCCTGCATCCGGTCGTGCTGCTACGAAGTCGGCGCGGAAGTGGCGGAGCGATTCGCCGCGGAGGCCTTGCGGCCGTGGGGCGAGCGCTGGCGACTCGATCTGCCCGTCGAGGCTCGACGTCAGCTCGGCGAAGCCGGACTCTCCCCCGAAGCGTTCCACGATGTCGGGGCGTGCACGATGTGCGAGCCCCACTTCTATTACTCCCACCGCCGCGATGGCGCACCTTCGGGGCGTCACTGGGCCGTGGCCGCCCTGCGCTGAGGGAGTTGTGGCCTCCCTGACGCGTCGAGCGGGGCGGCAGTATAGCATGCGTCCCGGGCGCGATCCGCGCCCCATCCCCGCGCGCCGGCTCCCGCGCGCGCTCATTGGAGGAGCAATGAATCGACGTTTCGTGACGATGCTTTCGATCGGACTCACGCTCGCCGCGGTCGTGGCCCGCGCGGAGGACAACGCGAAGCCGGCGGCGGCCAGGGCCGCGGCGGCGGCGAAGCCCGCCGCGCCCGGCGGACCGGAGGTCGTGGTGCTCGAGACCGCGCTCGGCAAGATCGTGATCCAGCTCGATGAGCAGGCCGCGCCGCTCACCGCGGGCAACTTCAAGAAGCTCGTCAAGTCGAAGTTCTACGACGGGACCTACTTTCACCGCGTGATCCCGGGCTTCATGATCCAGGGCGGAGATCCGAACACGAAGAACCAGAACCCGAACGACGACGGACTCGGCGGTCCGGGTTACACGGTGCCGGCCGAGATCAAGCTCCCGCACGTGCGCGGCGCGATCGCGACGGCGCGGCTTTCGGATCAGGTGAATCCCAAGAAGGATTCGAGCGGCAGTCAGTTCTTCATCGACGTCGCCGCCCAGCCGTCGCTCGATCGCGGCGGCTACACGGTGTTCGGGAAGGTCGTCTCGGGCATGGACGTCGTGGACAAGATCGTCGCGCTCGCGAACGATCCCGCGACTCCGCGCGGCGCCGCGGGCCCGAACCCCGGCAAGAAGGCGCTGATCACCCGCGCTTACACCGAAGCCGCCGCCGCGAAGTGACGTCGCACGACGGGCGCACGCCGCCGTCCCCGCGACGGCGCGTGCGCCCGGTCGCCTTCGGGCGCGCGCACCGGAAGCCCGGGCGACGCGCGCCCCTCGCCCTTCACTCCGAGCCGGCGCCTCGAGGGGCGATCGGGTTGTAGCCGAGGTCCGGGCGCGTCTCGCGCACGAGCGCATCGGCGTCGGTGACGACCTGCACTTCGCACGTCACCGTCACGACCGCGCGAAACAGGTGCCCGGTGAACGCGGCGAAGCCAGAGTCGCCGAGCACGACGTGGCAGTGCGGGAACGGCTCGCCGTCGAGCACGCTGAAGTTCCCGGTCAAGGATCCGATCTCGTACTCGCCCTCGAACCGCCGCCGCACGTACTCGCGCGTTCCGCGCACGAAGTAGCCGAGTTCGCAGTCCCCCGCGGCGCCGATTCCCGAGATCGCTCCCGAGCGGACGCCGTGCGACTTCGCGAACGCGCGCAGCGACTCGAACAGCTCCTCGCCGGCGTCGAAGCGCACGATCCAGCCGTACCGCGTGGCCTGCGCCTTCACGACCGCCCGCCCTTCCAGCGCGAAAGTCCGAGCCGCGCCGTGCGCTCGAAGAACGCCTCGAGGCTCGCGGCGCCCGCACGCCGCGACACGGCGAGCTCCTTCCCGGTCTCGATGCGCACCGTCTCGGCGATCGCCTCGAGATCGCGCCGCCCGTCGCACGCGAACCACGCCAGCTCGAACCCGAGCGCCCCGAGCGGCGAGCGCAGGAAGCCGTCGCGCCACGCGTCGCGCTCGGCGCCGTCCAGCCCGTCCCAACCCGGCACCAGGTGTTCGAGCAGGTCGAGCGGCGCGCTGCGCGTGCGCACCGGTACGCGCGCGCCCGGCCCCGCGGACCGTCGGCCCGGACGCCGCGACGCCTTCGTGCCGTGGAGCCGCTCGAGCGCCGCGAACCGTCTGCGAGCGGCGGCGCGCGTCGCGGCCGGCACACCCGCGCGCTCGAGGCTCGCGATCGCGGCGAGGCCGCGCCGCCGCTCGCGCTCGAACGCGGTCGGTTCCTCCCGGTCGAGCGCCTCGAGCGCGCGCCGCGCGGCGCCCCGCTCGACCAGCGCCGCGAGCGCGCGCCGGTCCGCGGCATCGTCGCGCGCGAGGATCGCGGCGTACGCGGCGGCCGTGCGCGCGGCGTGCGCGAGCGAGCCGGGAGAGCAGCGGTCGAGCGTGTCGTGGTTCGAGTGGTAGAAGCGATCGGGCCACTGGATGAGCATCGGGCACGGGATCCCGACGACCGGGTCCACCAGCAGGATGTGGTCGCTGCCGCCGCCGAACGGCACTTCGGCGAGCCGCGTGTGCGAGACGTGCCCGGGGCCCGAATAGCTCTCGATCCAATCGAGCGCGCCGCGGCGCACGTGCGCGAGCAGTTCCTCCGCGAACGACGCCGTGAAGTGCGGCGGGTGTTCGAGCAGCAGCGTCGAACCGGTCTGGTCCTGATCCGCCCCCACCATGTCGAGGTTGAGCGCGGCCACGGTGCGCCGCCGCGTCTCGGGCCGCAGCGCGAGCCATGCGGCCGTGCCATGGATCTCGGGCACCCACAGGAACCGCACCGACCGGCGCGGCGTCCACGCGCGGGTGCGCGCGAGCGCTCCCAGTGCGCGACCGGTCTCGAGTGCGGCGACCACGCCCGAACCGTTGTCGTTCGCGCCGGGCGCCGGGTGACACAGGTGCGCGAGCACGAGCACCTCCTCGCGCGGGCGCCCCCGTCCGGGGACGCGCGCGCTCACGAGCGGCACGCGCGACTCGTAGTACGCGCTCGCGATCTCGGCCTCGAGCTCGAGTCGCTCGCCGGCTTCGAGGCGCCGGCGCAGTTCGGCCCCCCGCCCGGGCGTCACGACGAAGCCCCAGCCGCGCGGCATCGCCTCGGTCCACCAGAACGACGCGTAGTTCAGCGCGTCGCGCTCGTCCGACTCCCTCCGCACGTCGTGGAGCAGCCGGCGCGTGTCGGTGAGGATTCCCGCGGCGCCGCGCTCGATCACGGCGAGCGCGTGCACGCGCTGCACCGCGCCCGAAGTCAGCACGACGGCGCCCCGCACGTCGAGCCCGTCGTAGTGCGCGCGTTCGGTGCCGTCGCGCGCAGCGCGACGATCCGGAAGCGGCCGCGCGCCGGCGCGCTGCGCTGGACGACCGACAGCGGCTCGCGGCCGAAGTCGCACAGGGCCTCGGCCCCGCCGCGACCGTGGAGCGTCGCGACCGCGCGCTCGCACCGCCAGCCGCCGGGGAGCAGCGTCCCGTCGAAGCGCGTGCGTCCGTCGCCGGCGGCCTCGACCACTTCGACCTCGAGCCCGGCCGCGCGCGCTTCGTCCGCGAGCCAGCGCGCCGCCTCGTCGTAACCCGGCGTGGACTGGATGCGGTGGAAGCGCGTCAGTGCGCGCAACGACTCGTAGGCGCGCTCCCCGGAGACGAGCGGTCGCAGACTCCGCTGCAGCGCATCGAACACTCAGAACCCCCACGCACCGGGCCGCACGCGCCGGCGCCACGCCACCAACAGGGCGCACGCCGCGGGGACACCATACTCGATCGCGCGCACGCCGAGCGGCGGGTGGTGCCCCCGCCCCTCGGGCGGTGTCGCGAACGCGCCGTAGTTGAGCACGAGCGTGAGGGACCACGCGACGGCGAAGGCGCCCGGGCGGAACGGCGCGAGCGCGAGCAGCCAGCCGAGGTACCACGGGTGGACGACCGGCGAGGTGAGGAGCGCGGCGGCGAACGTGCCGCCGACCGCGGCCTCCGGCGACCAGCGCCGGAACCACGCGGCAGCGGCCACGCCGGCCGTGAGCCCGAGGCCGAGCGCGCGCGCGCCGGCGAATCCGCCGCTCACGCGCTCGAAGGCTGCGAACAGCAGTTCGTTGTTGCGCCACGCGCCCCAGTAGGCCGCGAGCCCGGAGTACGTGTGGTGCGTCTCGCGCGCGAACCACGCGAGGCCGAGCACGAGCGGAACGGCGGCGGCGATGCGCGCGCGCCACGGCCAGCGCCGCCACAGGAACGGCAGCGCGACGAGCGGCGCGAGCTTCGTGAGCGCGCCCGCGGCGAGCGCGAGCGCGGACGCGACGGGCCGGTCCTCGCGCCACTCGATCGCGAGCACGAGCCACAGCAGCGCCGTGGGATCGTTGTGACCCGTCCCCGCGTACTCGACGAGCACGAGCGGGTTCCACGCGTACACGAGCGCCCACGCGGGGCTGCGTCCGCGCCGGCGGAGCGCCCAGATCAGCGCCGCGACGAGCGCGAGGTCGTGCGCGCCGACCCACGCTTTCATCGCGACGACGCCGGGCGCCAGCGCCGCGATCAGCGCGTAGCCCGCCTCGGCGAGCGGCGGGTAGATCGTCGAGAGCGACTTGTGGTTCACGCCCTCCCACACGTCCCGGTCGCGCAGCGCCGTGAGCGCCGGATCGTCGGGCGCCTCGCGGTAGGGATTGCCGCCCGACACCGTGACGCGGCCCTCCCACACGTAGCGGAACACGTCGCCCGAGAGCGACGGCGGCAGCGGCACGAGCAGTGCGCGCGTCGCGAGCGCGACCGCGAACACCGCGAGGCCGACGCGCGGCAGGCGCTCCCAGCGCGACAGACCGGCGAGCGCCACGAGGTAGAGCGCGAACGCGACGCCGTAGCGCGCCTGGAACGCTCCGAGCGACCAGAACCAGCCGGGCAGCCGCGCGAGCGCCGCGATCGCGAGCGCGAACGCGACGCCGACCGCGGCGAACTCGAACGCCCGCGCGACGCCCCCCGCGCGGCCGAGCCCGCCTTCGACGAGCTTCAGCGCGGGACCGGGTCGCGTCACGGTCTCAGCGCGCGGCCGTCACCGTGACCGGCAGCGCCCGCACCGTGCTGTTGCCGGCGAGGTCCGTGACGCGCACGGCGAGCGTGTGCGCCCCGGCCGCGGCGTCGATCCGCCCGCGGAACGCCTCGCGCGCGGCGTCGGTCAGTCCGCCCTCCGGCGCGACGAGCCGCCAGTCGTCGTCATCCAGCGACGCTTCGATCCGGGACAGCGGGCTCGCCTCGTCGCTCGCCTCGCCCTCGAACGCGATCCCGCCCCGATCGGGGCGCACCGCGAACGCGCCGATCGAGGGCGGCGAGTTGTCCACGTTGAACGGCTCGCTGAACGTCGAGTCCCGGCGCTCCTCGCCGAGCGCGTTCGAGCGCGCGTCCGAGGCCGTGACGCGGAGCCGGTAGCGCCCGTCCGGCAGCGCGTTCGTGTCCCACGTGAACGACGTCGCCTCGAGGTCCTTGCCGATCTCGATCCAGCGCCCGTCGGATTCGCGCCGCACGTCCACGCGGTACGTCAGCTCGTCGCCGTTCGGATCGTTGCCCTTCCACTGCAGCGTGCGCAGGCCGCGCGCCCACGCCGGCAGCGCGCGCAGCGCCTTCGTCTGCTGGCTCGGCGGGATCGAGTACTCGACCTTCTGCCCGCCCGGGAGCGTCTGCGTGACGCTCTCGAGCCTCGGCGTGAGTTCGCCTTCGCGGAACGCCCCGCCCTGCGGCGCGATCACGAGGTCCTCGAGCCGCGGCGGAAGGTTGCGCTCGCGCCACGACGCCTGGACCGCGTCGACCGACGGCGCGCCGCCCTCGAGCACGACCTTCCATTGCAGGTAGCGCGCGGCCGGCGCTTCCACCGGGCGTCCCGCGGTCCCGGCCTCGCCCCCGCGCCACGCGCTCCAGGTCGTGTCGGCGGGATCGGCGTTCCCGGAGCGCGCGAAGAGCGACACGGATCCACCGTTCGCCGAACCGCGCCAGTCGAGCCGGCCGAACGACGCGATGCGGCGGGCGTCGAGCACGGGCCCCGTCAGCTCGCCCTTCGCGGCCCGGCCCGGGCCGAGCACCCACACGGCGCCGGGATTGGACGACACCGCGAGCGCCGCGCCGTCGCCGAGCGCGACGAGCGCCGTGACCTGCCCCTCGTTCGCCGCGAGCAGCTGCGTCGCGCCCTGCGCCCGATCGAGGCGATAGACGCCGGCGCGGTTTCCGCTCGCGGCCAGCAGCCCCAGCGGCGTGGGCGCGAGCGCGAACAGGAACGGCTGCGGCGCGGTCCACCACGTCTGGACGAGGCTGTCCGGCACGATGCGGTAGACCACGGCGCGACCGCCGCTCACCGCGCTCTTCGCCGGCGCCGGCTGCTCGTTCGCATCACCCTCGTCGTCGGATACCGCGGAGCCGCTGAGCGAGGCCGCGTACAGCGCGCCGTCCGCTCCGAGCGCGAGCGCGCGGATCTCGTCCTCGGACGCATCGAGCACGGTCGCGAGCGCGCCGTCGGCGCCGGCGTGGAACACGCGGCCCTTGGAATCGCCTCCCGCCCACGCGCCGCCGCGCCCGTCCGCGAGCGCGCACGTCAGGTTGCTCTCGTCCGAGTCGAGGATCGTGCGGACCTTGCCGCCCTCGATGAGCAGCAGGCGTCCGCGCGTACCCGTGGCGGCCCACAGAGCGCCGTTCGAGCCCGCGGCGAGGCCCCACACGTAGCGCTCGCCCGTGCGCGCGACGAGCGCCGTGTCGCCTTTCGCGCCGATCCGGTACACGAGGCCCTCGGGGCCCGTGCCCGCGTAGAGCGCGCCGTTCATCCACGCGAGCGACAGCACCTGCCCGACCGGAAGCCGCACCCACGGACGGACCGCGCCGCTTTCGTAGCGGACGATGCGCCCGCGCTCGCCGCCGATCGCAACCGCGCCGTCGGGCAGCCGCACCGCGGACCACGCGATCGCGAGGCTGTCGAGCGCGATCCGCCGCGTCGCGGGTCCGAGCTCGATCACGCCCTCGGGCGTGACCGCGGCCCCACGCGCCTCGGCCTTCGCGTAGTCGGGCGCCGTGTCGGCGATCCACCACTGCGTGTCGGACGCCGACGCCGGGCACGCGAACGCCGACGCCGCGAACAGCATCACGAGGCGCGCCACGGCGCGCGACAGGCGAGGATTCACTCGACCTCCGGTCATTGGGGGGTGCGCGCGTCGACTTGCACCTGCAGCAGCAGTCCGCCGCGCAGCGCGCCGCCGAGCGTCGCGCGCGTTTCCGAGAGCAGTGCCGAGTCGCCCCGGCGGGATCCGTCGCTCGCGGCCGGCCCGCTGCCGAGCAGCGCCAGCGCCGAGAGCGGGAGTTCGGGGTAGTCGCGCGCGTCGCGCGTCACTTCCGGTGCGCGCGCGACGAGCGTGGCGTAGAGCGCGTTCTGGGTGCGCAGCGCGCCGAAGCGCGCCCACGCGTCGTCGAGCGACGTCGGGCGGAAGCGCGACGGCAGCCGCGAGGCCTCGTAGCGCGTCAGGTCGGGCCCGCCGCCGACGAACAGCACGTAGCGTCCGTCGGGCAGTTCGCGCGGCACTTCGAGTTCGAGCCGCCGCGTCTCGCGTCCGCCGCGCCACGATTCGAGTTCGCACACGACGCCGAGCCGGCCGCCGGGCGCGACCGAGGCGCCGTCGAGCCGGGCGCTGCGCAGCGTCCACGCCGCGCGCCCCGAGCGCACGCGCGCCCGCACGGCGAGGCTGTCGAGCGCGAAGCGCCCGAACGGATTCGCGTACAGGAACCGCAGCGGCGAGACGATCCCGCCGACGAACTCGCCGAACGAGTTCTCGCTCGCCGCGACGTCCGCGAGCCGCAGCGGCGCGGCGCCGCGGCGGTAGAGCGTCGCCTCCCACTCGACCGTCTGCGAGCCGTTCGTGCCGCCCGCCTCGAGCATCGAATTCGAGACGGCGTTCGCGATCAGGATCGGTGCGAGCGCGCGATCCTCGACGGTCTCGAAGCGGAACGCGCGTTCGGGCCCGTCGTTCTCGCGCACGCGCACGGTGAACGGCATGAGACGCGGCGAGAGCCCGAGCCGTCCGCCGACACCCGTGCGCCGGTCCTGGGTCACGGCGCCGACGGGGTCGCCCGGCATCCCGAGCTTGAAGGAACTCATGTCGCTCGCGAGGATCGTCGCGATCGTGGCGCGCGACAGCGGCAGCCGCAGGTCGCCCGCCTGGAAGAACGGGTGCCCGAAGATCAGCACGCGATCGCCGTCCCGATACGTCAGCGTTCCGATCGCCGAGAGCCGAAGATCGCCCGTGAGCACGTCCACGGCGACGGCCGCGCCGGGTTCGAGCGGCGCCGCAGGCGACGGGCCGCCGCGCGTCGCTCCGCCGCGCGTCACCGCGAGTCCGAGCGGCGCGAGGTCGCGCCCGAGGCTTGCGAGCGCGGACGGGGCGAATCCGCTCGCGACGAGCGGCACCGCGAGCGGCGCGGGCTGGCCGGCCGCGGGCGGAGCGGCCTCGCCGTCCGCCGCATCGTCGCCGCCCCAGCGGAACTCGGCGAAGCGCGCGCCGGAGCGCGGCGCGCCCGGATCGGCGCCGGCGGGGCCCGAGGCGTTCGTGTCCGGCGACGCCGGGAACTCGAGGATCGGCAGCATCTCCCCGATCGGCGTGATCCCGAAGATCTCGTCGCGCGAGAACGGCCAGCCATACGCGAGCGCGCCGATCAGCTTGCCGTCCACGTAGACCGGCGAGCCGCTCATGCCGGCGGCGACGCCGACGTGCTTCGCGCGCGCGTCCACGGGCTTCGCGAGGATCAGGTCGCCGTCCACGCGCCCGCTGCGGAGCAGCCCGACGATCTCGGCGTCGAACGTCTCGATGCTGTCGCCCGCGAACACCGTGCGCACGGTGGCGCGCTGGCCCGCGCGCACGTCGTCGGGCCCGAGGGTCGGAACGGCGGCGCGAGGGCCGCCGAGCGCGGCGAGGACGATCGCGAGCGAACAGATATGGATCACGGCGCGCGACTCTATCAGAGCGTCGGGACGCGGCCAACGCCCGCCGCCCGCTTCGCGCCCGCGTCGCTCCGCTTGCCGGGTGCGGGCCGACTGCCTAATGTCCGCCGCCCATGTCCTCGTCCTTCCTCGAACGCCTCGCGCGCGGACCGCTGCTCGCCGACGGTGCGATGGGCACGCTCCTCAACGAGCGCGGCGTCGCCTACGACCGCTCGTTCGACGAGCTGAACCTGACCGAGCCGCTCCGCGTAGAGGCCGTGCACCGCGACTACCTCACGGCCGGCGCCGAGCTGATCGAAACGAACACGTTCGGCGCGAACGCGGTGCGGCTCGCGGAGCACGGCCTGCCCGACCAGGCGCGCCTCATCGCGCGCCAGGGCGCGAAGATCGCCCGCGCCGCGCGCGAGATCGTCGGCGTCCCCGCCTTCGTCGCGGGCTCGATCGGCCCGCTCGGAAAGCCGCTCGAACCCTTCGGCTCGATCTCGATCCTCGATGCCGAACGCCACTTCCTCGCCGTCGCCGAAGGACTGCTCGAGGGCGGCGTGGACTTGTTCCTGCTCGAAACCTTCCAGGACCTGAACGAGATCCTGGCCGCGCTGCGCGCCGTGCGGCGGGCGTCGCTGCACCTTCCCGTCGTCGCGCAGATGACGTTCGGGCTCGACGGCAAGACGCTCTACGGACACACGCCGGCGCTCGCGGTGCGCGCGCTGCGCGGCGAGGGCGCGAGCGTCGTGGGTGTGAACTGCGGCGTCGGCCCGCAGCCGACGCTCGAAATCCTCGAGGACGTCCTCGCCGCCGCCGGCGACACGCCGGTGTCCGCGATGCCGAACGCCGGGCTGCCGCAGTATTCGGGCGGGCGCTTCGTCTACCTGTCGAGCCCCGAGTACTTCGCCGAGTTCGCGGCGCGGGCGACCGAACTCGGAGTGCGCCTCGTCGGCGGCTGCTGCGGCACGACCCCGGCGCACGTGGCGGCCATGCGGGAACGCCTCGCGACGCACCTGCCCGTCGAGAAGCTCGCGCCCGGCGCCGAGGTGCGCGTGCTCGAACGCGCCCCCGAGACCGCGCCGCCGAGCGCGCCCGGCGAGGAGCCCGCGCTGCTGCGAAAGCTGCGCGAGAAGTTCGTCGTGAGCGTCGAGATCGACCCGCCGCGCGGCATCAACACGGCGAAGGTGCTCGAAGGCGCGCGCCTCATGGCCGAGCGCGGCGTGGATTGCGTGAACATCGCGGACTCGCCGATGGCGCGCATCCGCATGAGCGCGACGGCTCTCGCCTACCAGATCCGCACTCAGGTGCCGTCGCTCGACATCATCCTGCACGTCACCTGCCGCGACCGGAACCTGATGGGCCTGCAGAGCGACCTGCTCGGCGCGCACGCACTGGGCCTGAGGAACGTGCTCTGCCTGACCGGCGATCCGCCGAGCCTCGGCGACTACCCGAACGCGACGGCCGTGTTCGACACGGACGCTCCGGGCCTCATGCGCATCGTCCAGCAGATGAACCGCGGCACGGACCAGGCCGGCACGTCCATCGGCTCGCCGACGAACTTCGCGTACGGCTGCGGCGTGAACCCCACGGCCGACGACCTCGACCGCGAGTTCGAGTGGGTGAAGAAGAAGCTCGAGGCGCGACCCCAGTTCCTGATGACGCAGCCCGTGTACGAGCTCGACTGCTGGAAGCGATTCGTCGAGCGGCTCGGCGGGATCACCTCCGTGCCGGTGCTCATCGGCATCCTGCCGCTCCAGTCGTTCCGGCACGCCGAGTTCCTGCACAACGAGGTTCCGGGCATCACCGTTCCCGCGTGGATCCGCCAGCGCATGCACGACGCCGGAAACGACGGCCAGAAGGTCGGCGTCGAACTCGCGCGCCAGCTGCTGGCCGAGTGCCGCGGCCTCGCGAACGGCGTCTACCTGATGCCATCGTTCGGCCGCTACGAAAACTGTCTCGCCGTCCTGGAGGGCCTGCGATGAAGCATCTCCTGTACTTCGTGGTGATGGCGGCGGCGATGCTCGGCATCGCGTTCTACCTGCCGGGCTTCCAGCTCGCGACGCCGCTCTCGGCGTTCGTCGCCGCGTTCGCGTTCGGCGTCGTGCACACGATCGTCGGGCCGATCCTGTTCCTGCTCACGCTGCCCTTCACGATCCTGACGCTCGGGCTGTTCCTCGTCGTCCTGAATGCCCTGCTGCTCGCGCTCGTGGACTTCCTCGTCCCCGGGCTCACGATCCACGGCGTGCCGACGCTCGTGATCGCCTCGCTCGTGCTCGCGGTCGTCAGCATGATCTGGAAGGGCGCCTCGAAGATGTTCGACAAGTAGCGCCGCCCCTTCCCCGCGCGACCCTCCGTCTGGTAAGAACGGAGGCGCATGGCACGAACCCGGAATACCCGACCGCAGGCGACGCCGCCCGAAGACCGTCGCGGCGCCCGCGAACTCTCGTCCGCCGAGAACGCGGACCTGTGCGCCGGCTGCGTTCGCTGCTGCACGTACATCTCGATCGAGGTCGACGCGCCGCGCAGCCCGTGGGAATACGACCAGTGGATCTGGGCGCTCCACCACGACGGCATCGAGATGTACGTCGAGTCGCCCGAGGCGTGGTACCTGCTCGTCTGGACGCGCTGCCGCCAGCTGAACTCGACCGGCCGCTGCGACATCCACGGACGTCACCCGGTGCTGTGCCGCGAGTACGACCCGCGCGGCTGCGAGCGCCGCGTCGAAGTGGCCGAAACGCGGGCGACGTTCCGCCGCGCCGAGGAACTCGAGGCATGGCTCGCGCGCGAACGCCCCGGGCACTTCCGCCGGCTGATGGCGTGGCGCAAGGACCAGCCCGCGGCGCCCCCGAAGGCGGATGTCCGTGCCGACCGCGCCGCCGCGACCGCGCTCATCCCGCTCGCGACGGTCGCGGGCGAGATCGGCGCCTCGCGTCCCTCGGGCGCCACGCGCGGCGGCACGGCTCGCGCGGCGAGCCTCGCGCTCTCGGCGCCTCGCGGCGCCCGCCGCGCCCGGCGCTAGCGCTCCGTCCCGCTCCCGTAGCGGCGCTTCCACTCCGCGAGCCGCCGCAGGGCCTCGAGCGGCGTGAGCGCGTCCGGATCGAGCGCCTCGAGTTCCGCGGCGATCGGATGCTCCGCGGGAACCGGCGCCGCGCCGAACAGCCCGAGCTGGTTCGGGTCCGGCGCGCGGCGCCCGCGCCGCGACACGCGCTCGAGGTTCTCGGCGGTCCGCTCGCTCTCGAGTTCCTCGAGCACGACCTTCGCTCGTTCGATGACCGCGGGCGGAAGTCCCGCGAGCTGGGCGACGTGGATGCCGTACGAACGGTCCGCGGCGCCCTCGGCGATGCGGTGCAGGAACACGACGCCCTCGCCCCACTCCTTCACCGCGACGTGCACGTTTGCGAGCCGCGGCAGCTTCTCCGACAGCTGCGTCAGCTCGTGGTAGTGCGTCGCGAACACGGTGCGCGGCCGCGGACCGTCCGCGGCGTGCAGGAACTCCGTGACGGCCCACGCGAGCGCGAGGCCGTCGTACGTCGCGGTCCCGCGGCCGATCTCGTCGAGCAGCACGAGCGAGCGCGCGGTCGCCGAGCGCAGGATGTCGGCGGTCTCGGTCATCTCGACCATGAACGTGCTTTGCCCGGCGCCGAGCCGGTCGGCGGCGCCGACGCGCGTGAAGAGCCGGTCGACGACGCCGATGCGCGCGCGCCCGGCCGGCACGAACGAACCGCACTGGGCGAGCAGCACGGCGAGCGCGATCTGGCGCAGGTAGGTGCTCTTGCCGCCCATGTTCGGCCCCGTGAGCAGCAGGATCTGGCGCGCGGCGCCATCGAGCCGCACGCCGTTCGGCACGAACTCGCCGCGCGGCAGCAGCCGCTCGACGACCGGATGTCGAGCGTCCTCGAGCTCGAGCCGGTCGGAGTCCTCCATCTGCGGCCGGACCCAGCCGTGGCGCGTCGCGGCCTCGGCGAGCGCAGCCTCGGCGTCCCAGCGGCCGAGCGTCTCGGCGACGCGAGTGATCTCCGCGGCGCGCGAGGCGGCGCGTTCGCGAAGCTGCACGAACAGCTCGTGCTCGCGCGCGGCGAGCTTGTCCTCGGCGCTCAGGATCTCCTGCTCGCGCACCTTGAGCGCGGGCGTCACGAACCGCTCCGCGTTCGTGAGCGTTTGCCGGCGGTCCCAGTCCGCGGGGACTTTTTCCAGATGCGTCTTCGTCACCTCGAGGTAGTAGCCGAACACGCGGTTGTACCCGACCTTGAGGCTCGAGATCCCGGTGCGTTCGCGTTCGGTGGCCTCGAGCGACGCGACCCAGCGCTTGCCCGAGTGCGCGAGGTCGTCGAGTTCGTCGCGATGCGCGTCGTAGCCCGCCCGGATCACGCCGCCCTCCTTCGACACCGGCGGCGGCTCGTCCACGAGCGCCCGGACGAGATCGGCGTGCAGTTCCGCGAGCCCCGGCTGATCGAGCAGCCGCGGATCGCCGACGCCTGCTTCGGCGAGGCTCGCGCCGAGCGACGGCAGGCGGCCGAGCGCGTCGCGCAGCGCACCGAGATCGCGCGGCGTCGCGCGCGCGCACGCGAGGCGCGCCGCGAGCCGCTCGAGGTCCGGCAGGCCGCGCAGCGCGTCGCGGAACGCGGCGCGCCGCTCCGCCGCTCGCTGCCAGCGCTCGACCGCGTCGTGACGATCCGCGAGCGTGGCGAGCGCGCACAGCGGCCGCTCGATCCAGGCGCGGAGCCGCCGCGCGCCGAGCGCCGTCACGGACAGGTTCACGTGGTGCCAGAGCGTGTGCTCGTGCTCGCCGCCCGGCTGCGGCTGGAACAGCTCGAGATGGCGCGCCGTCGCGGCGTCGTAACGCAGCGCCTCCTCCTCGCCCCAGCGCTCGACGCGCACGAGCTGCGACGCGCGTCCGCCCTGCATGCGGTCGAGGTAGTCGAGCGCCGCGCCGGCCGCGGCGAGCGCCGCGGGCAGGTCGGCGAACGCGGACGCGCGCTCGCCCCAGCGCGCGCTCGCGAGTTCGGCGAGCGCGAAGCGGGCGCCCGGCACCGGCGAGCGCGCGCCACCGAGCCCGCGCGTCGCGGCGTCGAGCCGCTCGGCGCGCTCGGCGCCCACGTCGGCCGCGACCGGCACGAGCCACTCCGCGACGCGCGCGCGCGCGAGCAGTCCGGGCGCTTCGCCCCACGAACACTCGGCGAGGCGCACTTCGCCGGTCGAGGCATCGGCGAGGCACACGCCGAGCCGCTCGGCCTCGGGCCACAGCGCGGCGAGGAAGTTGTTCGCCGCCGGCTCCAGGAACTGGTCGTTCGTCACGGAGCCCGGCGTGAGGATCTCGGTCACGCCGCGCTGCACGAGCCCCTTCGCCTGCGCCGGATCCTCGAGCTGGTCGCAGATCGCGACCTTGCGCCCGAGTCGCAGCAGCCGTCCCACGTATCCGTCGCGCTGGTGCCAGGGGATGCCGCACATCGGCACCGGCTCCGGATCCTGTTTGTTCCGCGACGTGAGCGTCAGCCCGAGGAGGCGTGCCCCTTCGACCGCGTCCTCGAAGAACATTTCGTAGAAGTCGCCGAGCCGGAAGAACAGCAGCGCATCCGGGTTCTCGGACTTGATCCGCAGGTACTGCTCCATGAGCGGCGTGCGCCCCGCGGCGCGCGACGCGCCCTTGTTCGCGGCCGGCACCGTGCTCATCTCGCCGCCTCGACGCGGTACGGCACGCCGAGCAGCGCCGCGGCGCGCTCGCCCGCCTCGCGCGCGCCCGCGACGTCGCGGTAGCGGCCGAGGCGCACGAGCCAGCCGTCGCCGGCGCCGCGCGAGGCGGCGGCGACCGCGCGTCGCGGAATCCGTTGCGCCGCCGTGGCCGCGCGCGGGCGCGCGCGGCGTCGAACGGCCCGAGCACGGCCTGGGCCGCGCCCGGCGCGTTCGCCGCGGCGGCCGCGTCGCGCCGGCTCGAGGCGCGCCGCCTCGATCGCGCCCGCATACCGCGCTCGAGCCGGACGCGCGCCTGCTTCGCGACGTCCGCGCGGCCGAGTCCGCTCGCGAGCGCGACGACGCGCTCGAGCGCCGCCGGAGTCACTTCGCTCGGCGGCTCGCCGGTGAGCCGCGTCAGCACTTCGAGCGCGCGCTCCGGACGCTGCTCGGCTTCCCACACGTGGGCGAGCGCGAACAGCGCCTCCGCCCGCCGCGGCCCGCCGCGCGAGACTTCGTCGAGCACGCCGCGCGCCCGGTCGGTCTCCTTGAGCGCGAGATACGCGAGGCCGAGCCAGTAGCGGGCCTCGGGCTTGCGCGCGGGCTCGAAGCGCGCTGCGGCGCGGCCGAAGGCGTCGGCCGCGGCGCGGTACTCGCCGCGCGTGTAGTGCAGCTGCCCGAGCGAAAAGGCGGCTTCGGCACCCACGACGCCCTGATGTTCGCTCTCGAACGCGCGCAGCGGCTCGACGAGCGCGTCGGCCGGGAACGCGCGCAGCACGTCGTCCAGCGTGGCCGGAGAGGCCGGCGCCGCGGTCGCGGCCGCGAGGAGCAGGATGGGGGCGAACATGGCCGCGCAGCATATCCCAGCGCGCGCGGCGCCGGGAATCGCTCAGCGCAGGCGCACGAACGCGCGGCTCGCCGCGCCCTCCCCCGTGCGTACGCGCGCAAAGTAGAGGCCCGGCCGCGCCGGACGACCGTCCTCGGAGCGGCCGTCCCACCGCACTTCGTGAGCTCCCGATTCGAAGCGCGCGGCGGCGAGGCGCGCGATGCGGCGGCCGGCCGGGTCCACGATGTCGATCACGCAGTCGGCCGCGTGCGCGAGTTCGAGCGCGAAACGCACGGGTCCGCGCGCGGGGTTCGGGGTCGCGGCTCCGAGCCGCAGCGCGCGCGGCGCCGCGGACGCGGGCGAACCGACCGCGCCCGTCGCCGACACGAAGCGCGCGTACACGTCGGCGTCGCCGGCGCGGCGGTCCGTCCACGCCGCGATCGCTCCGCCCGCGCTCGCGAACAGCCGAGGCTCGGACTGAGCTCCGATCGCGCTGCAGACGGGCGCGCCGTTCGCCGGCCAGGCGGCATCCACGCTGCCGTCGGCCAGCACGCGCGTCGCGTAGATGTCGTTCTGGCCGAGACCGGCCCGCTCGTCCTCCCACGCACACATCAGCGCGCCACCCGACTCCACGACGTGCAGCGCTCCGCGCTCGCCGGTTCCGCTGCACACGACCCTTCCGCTGTCGGGCCATCCCGGGGCGATCGTTCCCGAGGCGGTCACGCGCGCGAGGTGCAGGTCCGAATCGTAGGGCGGGGGCGGGAAGACGTCGGAGAACGCCGACCACTCCTCCCACGCGACGACCGCGCCGCCCTGGAACGGAATCGCGTCCGAGAAGAACCGCGCGCCGCCCGTGCGCGAGACGAGCACGCCCTCCGACGGCCATCCGCTCCAGCGCTGCCCGGAGCCATCGAGCTTCTGGGCGAGCAGCGTGCGCTGCGCGTCGTACGTGCCGCGTTCGAACACGACGATCAGTCCGCCATCCGCGGTCGGCAGCGCGGCGACGCCGTACACGTCGCTCTCCGCGCCGGGAACAATCACGCCGGACGCCGGCCACCCCGGGACGGTGACGCCGTCCCCGTCGATGCGGATCGCCCGCACTTCCAGGCCGAACGCGCCGTAGTCGCTCCACACCAGGTAGACGCCGTCGGCCCCGTCGGGCGCGGCGCGGAGCAGGGTCTTGAACGTCGGCGTCGCGACGACCTGCTGGCCATCGAGCGTCCAGAGACCGCCGCCGTCGGCATCGAGCTTCTGCGCGTAGACGCCGGCCGCGCCCGGGCGCTCGTCGATCCAGGCGACGATCGACTTCCCGAACCATCCGCCGCGCACGACTCGGACGTCCCGGACATCGCCCGCGACGGTGCACACCGGCACGCCGTCCGTCGCCCACGCCGGCCCGACGTGCTGCGCGTACACGTCGACGTCGCTTCCGCGCGAGTCTGCCCACGCGACCACGTACCCGCCCCACGGCAGCGGGCCGCCGCTCGGCTCGAGCTCCGCGAGCGACGGCGTTCCGAGCGGGACGCATTCCGTGCACAGGGGCGTGCCGCCGGGCGGTGGGTCGAGCACGCCACTCGCGGCCACCGCGCCGAAGTAGAGGTCCGCCGCGGCGTCGTTCGGATCGCGATCGTCCACCCACGCGAACAGAGCGCCGGCAGCGCACGGGCCGACGAGGCAGCCGGTGGTCGAGACGCCCGCGAACGGAACCTGCTCGCGGGGCGCCGAACACACGGGATCGCCGTTCGCGGACCACGCGGCCTGAGACGTGCGGTGTGTCGGGAGCGCGGCGAGCGCGACGATGAGGGCGAGCGCGAGGGGTCGGTTCATGGCTGCCTCCGAACGGCGTCCGGTCGCCGGAATAGTGCGCCCGGACCGCCCGGCCGTCCACCCCCAAAGCGAGCGGGCGGCCCCGATCGGGACCGCCCGCCGCACGGCTTCGACGGAAACCCGGGCTACTCGTCGCCCAGGTCCTCGTCTTCCTTCGACGGCTTCTTCGGCTCCGCGGCGTCCTCGGGCGGATTCGCCGCGATGCGCGCACGCACCTGGTTCCGCTTCGAGGTCCACTCCGCCATCGCGATGTCGTCCTGCTCGCTCAGCCAGGCCTTCACGCTCAGGATGAGCCGATGGTTCGGAACGTCCACGCGCGTCACCTTCATCGTGAGCTCCTCGCCCACTTCGAAGGCGTCGTTCGGGCGCTTGAGGTCGTCGATGCCGATCTGCGACAGCGGCACGAAGCCCTCGATGCCCTCGCCGACGTCCACGATCGCACCGCGGTCGAACAGCCGGTTGATCGCGCCCTTGAGCTCCATGCCCGACGGGAACTTGTCTGCGAGCAGCGGCCACGGATCGTCCGAGACCTGCTTGAGCCCGAGGCTGATGCGGCGGTGCTCCTTGTCGATCGCGAGGATCACCACTTCGACCGCGTCACCCTTCTTGAGCACTTCGCTCGGGTGCGCGACGCGCTTCGTCCACGACATGTCGGAGACGTGCACGAGTCCGTCGATGCCCTCTTCGAGCTCCACGAACGCGCCGAAGTTCGTCAGGTTGCGGACCTTGCCCTTGACGCGCATGCCGACCGGGTACTTCTGGTCGAGCGTGAGCCACGGATCCGGCTCCACCTGCTTCAGGCCGAGCGAGATCTTTTCGTTCGCCTTGTCGACCTTCAGAACCACGGCTTCGATCTGGTCGCCAATGTTCACGATCTTCGACGGGTGCCGGACGTGACGCGTCCAGCTCATCTCCGACACGTGGATCAGGCCCTCGACGCCCTTCTCGAGTTCGATGAATGCGCCGTAGTCCGTGATCGAGACGACCTTTCCCTTCACGCGGTCGCCGACCTTGTACTTCTCGTCGACGCCCTCCCACGGGTAGGCCTCGAGTTGCTTCAGGCCGAGGCTGATGCGCTCCTTCTCGGGATCGAAGTTGAGCACCTTCACCCGCACCTTGTCGCCGATCTTCACGAGCTCGGACGGATGCGCCACGCGGCCCCACGACATGTCCGTGATGTGCAGCAGGCCGTCGATGCCGCCGAGGTCCACGAACGCGCCGAAGTCCGTGATGTTCTTCACCACGCCTTCGCGGATCTGGTCCTTCGCGAGGTCCTTGAGGATCTCGCCCTTCAGGCGGTCGCGCTCCTCTTCGAGCACGGCGCGGCGCGACACCACGATGTTCCGGCGGCGCTTGTTGAGCTTGATGATCTTGACCTGCACGGTCTGGCCGAGCAGCGCGTCCACGTTCTGCACCTGGCGCAGCGCGATCTGCGATCCGGGCAGGAACGCCTCAACGCCGTACAGGTCGACGACGACACCGCCCTTGATCTTGCGGATCAGCTTGCCTTCGACGATCTGGCCGTTGTCGTGGGCGTCCTTGACGCGATCCCAGACGCGCACGAAGTCCGCGCGCTGCTTGGAGAGGACGACGAGGCCGTCCTGGTTCTCCATGCGCTCGAGGAACACGTCGATCGTGTCGCCGACCTTGATGCTCGTGGGGTCGGGGAACTCCGAGAGCGAGATGATGCCCTCGCTCTTGAAGCCGACGTCCACGAGGACGTCCTTGTCGTCGATCGAGAGCACCGTGCCGCGCACGATTTCGCCCTCGCCGATGGAGCGCATCGACTCTTCGTACTGACCGAACATCTCGGCGCGCATTTCGGCCGAGAGCTCGTCCTCGTCGTCCGCGTTGATCGGGACGAGCGGCAGGTTGGGCGCCCGGCGCGGCAGCTCCGCGACGGGGTTGAGGGTCCGGGTGAGTTCCGACATGAAGGGTGAAGCCTCCTTGTTATGAAGATTGGGTCCGGCTCATCGCCGGCCCGCGTACCGCTGAATTCAGATCACCGGCCTTGAGCGCCGCGATCTCGCGCATGACGCCGTCGCCCACCGCCTGGTAGAGCGCGCGTCCCGGCGTGATCTCGACGTCGGGTCCGATGAATTCCTTCCAGTGACGCGGCGTGCCGAACATCACGCGCGGGCGCGTGCGGCGCGTCACCCACCTTCCGGGCCGATTCGATCCCGCCACGTAGCACGGAACGATCGGCACGTCTCCGTTCACGGACAGCATCCCCACCCCCGGTCGTGCGGGATGGAGTTCGCCGTCGCGCATCCGGCTTCCCTCGGGAAAGAGCAACAGAGCCTGGCCGTTGCGGAGCAGGTCGAGCGCCCGGCTCATGCCGCTCAGGTCGGCGACGCCCCGACGAATCGGAATCGCGTGCACCGAGCGGATGAGCGCTCCGAAGAGCGGAGCGCGAAACAGCTCTTCCTTGGCGAGGAAGTAGATCTCTCGAGGGCAGGCCGCGCCCACCAGCGGTGGATCCCAGAACGAGATGTGATTCGAAGCGATCACGAGGCCGCCGCGCTTCGGCAGGTTCTCGCGACCCGTCACTCTCCATCCCGAGGCCACCCCGAAGGCAGCCGCGATCAAAAACCGGCAGGCACTATAGTACGTGGGCACGGAAACTCCTAATCGGCCGACGCGCGCTTCGACTCCAGCGCGGGCCGGAGAGTCTAGCGCGGGAACGACGTTTCTCCCACCCCTGCTCGCGAGTGCGCCCGCTCAGAGTCGGCGCCCCGCCGCCGGGAAGGCGGGGTGCGCGCGCGCGACCTCGAGCACGGCGGCGACCTGGCTCTCGATGTCCATGCCGCTCGTGTCCACGAGCACGGCCCCCTCGGGGGCCCGGAGCGGACTGTCCGACCGGCCGCGGTCGCGCTCGTCGCGCCGGGCGAGGTCGGCGCGCACCTGGTCGAAGGCGGCGGCGATGCCGCGATCCTGGAGTTCGCGGGTGCGGCGGCGGGCGCGCGTCTCGAGGTCGGCGTCGAGGAACACCTTCACCTCGGCGTCGGGGAAGACGACGGTGCCGAGGTCGCGCCCCTCCCCGACCAGCGGGCCGCGCTCGCGCAGCGCGCGCTGGGTCTCGACGAGCCGCCTGCGGACCATCGGCAGCGCGGCGAGCCGGGACGACATCTCGCTCACCTCGGGCGTGCGGATCTCGCGGCTCACGTCCACGTCGTCGAGGAACACGTGCGCTTCTTCGGGCGAGCCCGAGAGGTCGAGCCGCGTGCGCTGCAGCACGTCGTCGAGCGCCTCGTTCTCCTCGGGCGGCAGGCCCTCGCCGAGCACGCGCAGCGCGATCGCGCGGTAGAGCGCCCCCGTGTCGATGTAGAGGAAGCCGAGTTCGGACGCGACCGCGCGCGCGGTCGTGCTCTTGCCCGCGGCCGCGGGTCCGTCGATCGTGATGACGAAGCTCATGCGTTCTCGGCGCCTTGGTCGTGGCGTTCGGCGTCGCCGCCGAGCGCGCGATAGAGGTCGAAGAAGCCGGGGAATGATGTGGCGACGCTCGCGACGTCGTCAATCTCGATTCCGTCGCGCGCGCGCGCGCCGAGCGCGGCGAACGCCATCGCGATCCGGTGGTCGCCGCGCGCGGCGACCTTCCCGCCCGCGACCCGGCCGCCTTCGACGTCGAGTCCGTCGGGCGCCTCGTGCGCTTTCACGCCGATCGCGCCGAGGTTCGCGGCGAGCGCCGCGAGCCGGTCGCTCTCCTTCACGCGCAGCTCGCCGGCGCCGCGCAGCCGCGACACGCCGTTCGCGAGGCTCGCGACGATCGCCCACGCCGGCACCTCGTCCACGAAGCTCGGCACCCACGCGTCGGGCACGTCGAAGGCCCGGAGCGCGTCCGCGCCGCGCACCGTCACGTCCCCCACGGGCTCGCCCGCCGAATCGCCGCGCGGCGTCCGCTCGACGCGAGCGCCCATCGCCTCGAGCACGCGCAGGAATCCGATGCGCGTCGGATTGAGGCTCACGCCCTCGGCGGTCACCTCGGCGCCGGGCGTCGCGGCCGCGAGCGCGAAGAAGAACGCCGCGGCCGAAGGATCGGCGGGCACGTCCACGACGGCGGCGCGGAGCCGCTGCGGACCCGTGAGCGACACGCGGCGCACGCCATCGGTGCCCGTCTCGACCGACAGCCGAGCGCCGAAGGCGGGCAGCATGCGCTCGCTGTGGTCGCGCGCGAGCGCATCCACCGCGACGCGCGTCTCGCCGCGCGCTCGCAGACCGGCGAGCACGATCGCGGTCGCGACCTGGGCGCTCGGCGTCGGCTCGTCGAACGCGGCGCCCTCGAGCGGACCGCCACGCACGACGAGCGGCGGCGTGCGCCCGCCGTTCGCCGCTTCGAAGCGCGCGCCGAGCCGCGCGAGCGGTGAAGTCACGCGGCCGACCGGGCGGCCGCGCAGCGACGCGTCGCCATCGAGCGTCGCCTCGAACGGCTGCGATGCGAGGATGCCGGCGAGCAGCCGCAGCGTCGTGCCCGAGTTCCCGCAGTCGAGGATCCCGCGCGGCGCTCGCAGGTCGCCGCCCGTGCCGCGCACGCGCACGGCGCCGGCCGCGCGCTCGACTTCGGCACCGAGTTCCGCGGCGATCGCGAGCGAGCGCTCGCAGTCCTCGCCGGGGTTCGCCCCCCGCACGACCGTCGTCCCCTCCGCGAGCAGGCCGAACAGGTAGGCGCGGTGCGTGACGGACTTGTCGCCCGGCGGACGGAAACGGCCCGCGAGCGGACCCGCAGGCCGGACCGTGACGCGCACGAGACGACTCAGTGGACGGTGCGACGCCGTGCGGACTTCGTCGTGGTGCGCTTCGCCGACGAAGTGCGCTTCTTCGTGGCCGTGGACTTGCGCCCCGCCGTCTTCCGCGCGGCCGGCTTGCGGCCGTTCGCCGCGAGCGCCCGCAGCTCCTGGAGGTTGCGCCACGTCACGAAGTCGTTGATGCGACGCCGCGTCACGGCGTCCAGGTCCGAGAACATGCACGCGAGCTGGTACGCGCGCTCGCCGCGACGCGAGGGCTGCTCGCAGCGCACGACGATGCCGTCGCACTTCACGAGCTCCTGGCTCGCGCGCCGGCCGGGCACGCTCGGCAGCACGATCGTCAGCGCGACCTTCGACAGCGGCGCCAGGTAGTGCTCCGAGGTGCAATAGACACCGCTGCCCGAGATGTTCTGGCTCTCGGTCACGATCTGCGGGCCGTCCTGCTCCGTGAGCGCCGCGTCGAGCCTCATGCTGAGCCGCGCGTCGGCCCGCGCCATCGCGCGTCGCTCGGATCGCCGCGTGGACTTCTTCGTGGCCATCAACCCCTCCCGTGGGTGCGCCGCTTCCGCCCGCCGACGGGCGTGAGCGCGAGATCGCATTCGCGCGCGGGGACGTCGACCCGCGCGATCTGGACTTCGACTTCGTCTCCGAGGGTGAATCGACGCCGGGTGCGGCGGCCGATCATTCGCACCCCGCTGTCGTCGAGCACGAAGTGATCGTCGGTGTAGAGACTCACTCGCACGAACCCTTCGACCGGCCACTCGTCGAGTTCGACGAAGAAGCCTCGGGGCAGGAACCCGGTGATACTACCCGATGCGCGATCCCCGAGTCTCCCCTCGAGCAGGCGCAGACCCTTCACCTTCACCGCCTCGCGCTCCGCGTCCGCCGCGTTCTGCTCCGTGCCGGTGCACGCGAGCGCCGACTCCGCGAGCGCGAGCGGATCCCACGCGGCGGTGCGCTCGCCGCGGATCCACTCGCGGACGCGGCGATGGTTGTGCAGGTCCGGGTAGCGCCGGATCGGAGACGTGAAGTGGCAGTATTCGCGCGTCGCGAGTCCGAAATGCGAGGCGTCGCCCTCGAAGTAGCGCGCACGCGCGAGCGAACGCAGCACGAGCCGGTGCAGCAGCCTCCGGTGCCGCGCATCGAGGCTCACGCGCAGCAGCGCCTGCAGCGCGCGCGCCGGCTCTACGGCGGAGCCGAGTCGCGGCAACCCGACGACGCCGAGCGTGCGATCGAGTTCGGCGAGCTTCGCCGGTGCCGGCGGCTCGTGGATGCGGTAGATCAGTCCGGAACGGCGCCGCGCGCCCTCGCTGCCGACGCAGCGGTTCGCGAGCAGCATGAACTCCTCGATGAGTTCGTGGCTCTCGAGGTGCTCCCGCCGCTCGAGCGCGATCGTCTCGCCGCGCTCGTCCACGCGCGCCTTGACCTCGGGCACTTCGAGCGCCAGCGCGCCGCGCGCGAAACGCCGGGCGCGCAGGCCGCGCGCGAGCGTCGCGAGCCGGTCGATCGCGTGCTGGAGTGGCGCCGGGAACGGTGTGCGCCCGCGCAGCGCCTCCTCCACCGCGCCGTAGTCGAGCCGATGCCGGCTGTGGATCACGGTCTCCGCGAACCTCCAGCCGTCGAGCTCGCCGTCGGGCGTGAAGCGCACGAGCACCGAGAGCGCGAGGCGGTCGCAGCCGGGGACGAGCGAGCACAGGTTCGACGACAGCGCTTCGGGCAGCATCGGAACGACGCCGCCCGGCAGGTAGCAGCTCGTGCCGCGCGCCATCGCCTCCCGATCGAGCGCCGTCCCGGGCGTCACGTAATGCGACACGTCGGCGATGTGCACGCCGACCTCGAGCCGGCCGCCGCCGACCTCGTCGCACGACAGTGCGTCGTCGTGGTCGCGCGCGTCCTCGGGGTCGATCGTGAACACGAGCCGCTCGCGCAGGTCCTCGCGGCCGTGCCGCGCGTCCGCGCCGGGCTCTGCGAAGGCCGCCGCCTCGCGCTCGACGTCGCGCGGGAACCGCGTGCGCAGCCGGTACTGCGAGGCGACCGCGAGGTCGTCGAGTGCCGGGCGGTCGTCGGCGCCCAGGATCTCGACCAGGAACGCGTGGTCCTCGCCGCGCGCGCACTCGGCGATGCACCAGTCGCCGTCCTCGGGTTCGAACTCACCCTTCCAGCGCAGCACGCGCGCGCCGCCCGGCCAGCGGCGGGCGGGATCGAACAGCCACAGCCCGCGCGAGCGGTGCGCCCTTCCGATCAGGCGCGGCACCGGCTCGGCGGCGTCCGGCCGCGAGTCGCTGATCCGGGGCGGCGGGCCGAAGCTCCGCCGATGGGCGCGGTGGGTCATCGTGCGACCGGGAATGCGATGCGGGAGCCGCCGGAACGGCGGCTCCCGCCGGCAAACGGCTCAGCCGTCAGCGAACCCGCTTCTTGTGACGGTTCTTGCGCAGACGCTTCTTGCGCTTGTGGGTCGCGATCTTCTTGCGCTTGCGCTTCTTTCCAGAACCCATTCCTGCTCCTCGTGAAGTGTGGTGATCAGGCGCCGACGGGTTCGGGCGTGCCGACGCCGTCGAGGACCTGGGCCTTGAGTTCCTTGCTGGGCTTGAAGACCGGGACGAGCTTGGCCGGCACCAGCACTTCCGTACCGCTGCGCGGATTGCGCGCGCGTCGCGCACGACGCTCACGCACCTTGAACGTTCCGAATCCGCGGATCTCGAGGTGCTTGCCCTCGCTGAGCGCGCGGCAGACGGCTCCGAGCAGCTCGTCCACGACGATCGCCGTGTGCTGCCGGGAGACGCCGGTTTCGACGGCGATCAATTCCACCAAATCGGCCTTGGTCATTCGCAGCTCTCCTGTCTAACAGTCCGCGTGCCGCCGGCACGCGCAATCGTTCGTACCGCACGCTCCGGGCGGGCGCTCGGGCGCCGCACCCAGCACGGAGAACGTGGACAGCAGGCGGGTGACGCGGACGTCCCCACAGCTCGGGCAGGGCGGCGCGCCGTCGCCGGCACGGTCGAGCAGCGCCTCGAAGCGCGTCGCGCAACCGTCGCAGCGATAGTCGAAGAGCGGCATCGCGAGTCTCCTCCCTGAGAGTCCCCCGTTCGAGCGGGACCGCGGCACTTTACCACGGGCCCCGACCCGGATCATCCGCCGGACCCGGTCGGCGTGACGTGATCCACGACGCCCACGATGACCGTCCGGACGCCTCCGCGGGGCTGCTGCATGACCTGAGCGGCGGCGTTGCCCTCGTCGGCGACCAGCACGAGGTCGTCGAGCCCGGCGTCCACGCAGTCCACGGCGATCACCGGCGCGCCCACCTTCCGCCCCTCCGGGGTCACCGCCTGCACGAGCAGGAGCTTCCGGTTCGCGAGGTCGCCATGCTTGATCGTCGCGACCACGTCGCCCACGACGCGCGCCGTGAACATCAGCGGCGCGCTCCGGCGCCGTCGTCGAGCGGGCGCTCGCGCACGTCGTCCACGATGCCCACGATCGCGGCGTCCGCGGGGTTGTCCGGGTTCGGCAGCGCGTTCGCCGCCTCCGCCCCTTCACGTAGAACACGCGCTGGCCGGGCGCCGCGGACACGAGGTCGATCGCGACGAACGGCCGGCCGCCGGCGGCCTTGCCCTGCGCGTCCGTCGCCTGAAGCACGAGGAGCCGGTGCCCCTTCCACGCCGGCACCTTCTCGGTGCACACGACCGTGCCCGTGACGCGCGCGAACCTCACCGGAGCACGCGCTCCTTCATCTGCGGGTGGAGGCGCGGAATGACGACCGAGCGCGCGAGCAGTCCGCGGCGCAACGGCTCCGCGCGACCCGCCTCGATCGCGGCCTGCACGTCGCTCACGGCACCGGTCACGTACACGACGCCCTTGCCGCCGATGCCGTTCGCGAGCTTGACGTCGCGGATCGTCACGAGCGCGGCCTTGACCGCGGTGTCGGCCGCGACGATCGCGGAGGCCGCGGTCTGCATCTCGAGGATGCCGAGCGCGTCGTGGTCCGTGGGCGGCACGATCCCGCGGATCGCGGGGAGCACGCCGTCGTGGAGCTGCGGGATCAGCAGCGAATCGAGCAGCGTCTCCGCCGCGACCGCCACGCCGCGCTGGAACGACGCGCGCACCGGCGCGACCTCGCCGCCGATCAGCACCCAGTACTTCCCGGGCGAGATCGTGCAGGCCTCGAGCAATTCCACTTCGGCGGTCTTCACCATGGCGTCCGCCGCCACGGTGCCCTGGGCGATGCTGCTCGTCTCGAGTGCCGCGATCGCGACCGGCATCACACGATCCGGAAGTGATCCACCAGCGTGCAGCGGCGGATGCGGGTGAAACTGCGGGCGGTCGTCATGCCTTCTCCCGTCGGACTCGCGATCGTGAAGCTCGTGGGGCCCTCGCCCCCCATGCCGAGTCCGGCGTAATTGGGTCCGTTCTTCACGAAGATCGAGCAGTCGCACAGTCGCGCCATGCGCGACAGCTTGTCGATGTTGCGCGAATGCATCGAAGCGGTGTGGCGGAAGCGGTGCTCGACGAGCAGCGCGAAGTCGATCGCCTCGTCGGCCGTGCGCACGCGGGTCATCGGCAGGACCGGCATCATCATCTCGGTCCACAGGAACGGGTGATCGTTGTCCACGTCGCACAGCGCGACGCGCTTCGTCGGATCGCACGGGATGCCGGCGTCCTTGAGGATCACGTCCACGTTCTTGCCGACGTACTTGCGGTTGATGACGGCGTACTTGCGCGGCCCGTTCTCCTTTTCGAGCACGACGCCGCGCAGCCGCTCGATCTGGTGCGGCTGGAGCACGATCGCGCCGCTCTTCGCGAACGCCTCCTTGAGGCGGTCCGCGATCATCGCGACCGCGACCACTTCCTTCTCGTCCGTGCAGATGACGTTGTTGTCGAGCGAGGCGCCCGCGACGATGTCGCGCGCGGCCTTTTCGAGGTCCGCGGTCTCGTCCACGACCGCCGGCGGATTGCCCGGGCCGGCCGTGATGGACTTCTTGCCCGAGGCGAGCGCCTCCTTCACGACGCCGGGACCGCCCGTGACGACGTTGAGCCGGATTCCCGGGTAGCGCAGCAGCGCCTGGGCGATCTCGAGCGTCGGCTGCGCGACCGTGTGCAGCAGCGGCGCCGGCGCACCGGCGCGCAGCGCGGCGCGGTTCATGAGGTCGATCGTCAGGTTCGAGACTTTGCGCGCGTTCGGGTGCGGGCAGAACACCGGCACGTTCCCGCCCGCGATCATCGAGATGCCGTTGTTGATGACGGTCTCGCTCGGGTTCGTCACCGGAGTGATCACCGCGATCACTCCGTACGGCGCGCGCTCCATGAGCGTCATGCCGTGATCGCCGGTCCACGTCACGGGCTCGAGGTCCTCGGGGCCCGGGGTCTTCTCGGCGACGAGCCGGTTCTTGAGGATCTTGTCCTCGACCCGGCCGAGTCCGGTTTCCGACACGGCCAGCTCCGCGAGCGTGCGCAGGTTCGCGATCAGCGTCTGGCGGACCGCCGCGACGATCTGCCGCCGCGTCTCGAGCGGCGTGCCGTCGTACGCCTCGACCGCGCGCCGCGCCGCCGCGACCGCCGTGTCGAGGTCGGCGTGCACGCCGATCGCATCGCCGTGCCCCGCCGTCGCGCGCTCCGAATCGAGGCGCTCGAGGACGTCGGCGACGATGTTCTGGATCTGGCGGGAGTCGATCGCCATGACGTCAGCCCGTCGCCCCGACGCGCTTCACGAACACGTCGCGGCCGCCGATCTCCACGGCGTCCACGATGCCGCAGATGACCGCGTCCACGGGCTTCTCGCGCGACACCTCGGTCATGCGCGCCGAGGAGCCCTGCGCGAGCAGCACGAGTTCCCCCTCGCCCGCGCCCACGGCGTCGGCCGCGACGACGTAGTTCCCGGTGGGATGGAACTTCTCGTCGACTTCGCGGCAGAGCATGAGCTTGAGGCTGAGGAGATGCGCGTCCTTGCGGGTCGAGACGACCGTGCCGAGCACCTGTGCGAGGAGCACGACGCGCCTACTTCTTCGACGCCGTCTCCGCGCGGCGGATCGGCAGCACGTCTTCGAGCATCCCGTGCGGCCGCGGAATGACGTGAACGCTCACGACCTCTCCGACCTTCGAAGCGGCCGCGGCGCCCGCTTCCGTCGCCGCGCGAACCGCCGCGACGTCTCCGCGCACGACGGCCGTGACGTAGCCGCCGCCGATCTTCTCGTAGTGCACGAGCTGGACGCGGGCCGCCTTCACCATCGCGTCGGACGCTTCGATCATGGCGACCCAGCCGCGCGTCTCGATGAGACCCAGGGCTTCTTCCTGCATGCGAGGCTCCTTCCCTTTCTGGACGGACTACAGTCGCGGCAGACCGGAGCGGCCGGCCGCCGCGAGCAGACTCTCGACCTGGGCGTCGGGCGCGGGGATCACGTGGCGGGCGACGAACTCGCCGACCCGGCCCGCGGCACGCGCGCCGGCCTCCACCGCCGCTTCGACCGAGCCCACGTCGCCGCGCACGGCGACCGTGACGCGGGCTCCGGCGATGCGCTCGTAGCGGACGAGGCTCACGCGGGCGGTCTTGCACATCGCATCGGCGGCCTCGATCGCGCCCACCAGACCGCGCGTCTCGACCATCCCCAGCGCTTCGACCGCCATCGAGCCGACCTCCCAGGACCGCACCGAGAGGCCGCACCCTGCGGCGCCGAGCGGTGCCGCACCGTAACAGGGATGTTGTGGAGGGTCAACGAATTGGCCCGGGCGCTGGAGCCCGGGCCTCAGGTCGGGGCCGGAAATTCATGGGCCCCGTCTCGCGGCGATCGATGTCGTGCGCTGGAAGCTCAGCCACGCCGCAAATCCGGGGCCCGTCATTAAGGTTCCCCGCTGCGGCCGTGTACCGTCCGACAGACTCCTTCGCTCGCGATAGGGGGATCAGCCCGCAGCCGGTCAATCACGAGTCGCGCAGGGAACACATCGGGTTCGCTCTTCGATTGTCGGTCCGCGCGTCGTCGCCGGCTCGCGGCCTCGATGACAGGGAATGGCAAGCGCGGTGCCGATCGCGCGCGGGCCGGCGCACCGCCTCCGGAAATCGTCGCGAACGATTGCTCGGCGAGGAGTTAGGCGGCGCGATCGCGCCCGGGGCCGGCGGCGATGGCGTGCGCGCACGGCCTCGATCGTGGGCCAATTGGCGTGGGCGGCCCCGCGAGGCGGGGCCTATTCCCCAACGCGGACTACTCGAGCGCCGCGACCGCGGCCGGAACGTCGTCGGCGAAGTGGCACGACGACCACTGGCCGGGGGCGACCTCGCGGAGCACCGGGACCTCGGCCGCGCAGATCGGCTTCGCCATGAAGCAGCGCGGGTGGAAGCGGCAGCCGGCCGGCGGATTCGCGGGACTCGGCACGTCGCCCGCGAGCACGATGCGGCGGCGGCGGCGTCCCGGCTCCGCGATCGGCACGGCCGAGAGCAGCGCCGCGGTGTACGGGTGACGCGGCGAGGCGTAGAGCGCGCGGCTCCCGGCGTTCTCGACGATCTGGCCGAGGTACATGACGGCCACGCGGTCGCTGATGTGCTCGACGACCGAGAGGTCGTGGGCCACGAACACGTACGTCAGGCCGAGACTCTGCTGCAGGTCCCGGAGCAGGTTGATGATCTGGGCCTGGATCGAGACGTCGAGCGCCGAGACCGGCTCGTCGGCGACGATGAGACTCGGATTCACCGACAGCGCGCGCGCCACGCCGATGCGCTGGCGCTGGCCGCCCGAGAACTCGTGCGGGTAGCGGCGCGCGTGGTCCGGCGAGAGCCCGACGCGCACGAGCAGCTCCGCGACCCGCTCGCGCGCCGCGGCGCCGCGCGCGAGGCCGTGGATCGCGAGCGCTTCGCCGAGCATGCTGCCGACCGTCAGGCGCGGGTTCAGGCTCGAGTACGGGTCCTGGAAGACGATCTGCATCTCGCGCCGCAGCGCGCGCAGGTCGCGAGGCCCGAGCGCCGTGACCTCGCGGCCGTCGAATCGCACGCTGCCGCTCGTCGGCTCGATCAGCCGCACGAGGCAGCGGCCCGTCGTCGTCTTGCCGCAGCCGCTCTCGCCGACGAGCCCGAGCACCTCGCCCGCACCGACCTCGAACGAGACGCCGTCCACCGCGCGCACGTGTCCCGCGACGCGACCGAAGGCGCCGCGACGGATCGGGAAGTGCTTCCGCAGCTCACTCACGCGCAGCAGCGGCTCAGCCATCGCGGCGCTCCTCGGCGAGCGCCGACGCCGCGCCGGCGGCGATCTCGGCCGCACGATGGCAGCGCACGGCGTGCCCGGGCTCGAACTCAACGAGCTCCGGCATCTCGGCGCGGCAGCGGTCGGTCGCGAGCGGACAGCGCGGGTGGAAGCGGCAGCCGTCCGGGAAGCGCGCCGGATTCGGCACGGATCCCGGGATGACGCGGAGCCTCTCGCGCGTCTCGCCGAGCGTCGGCCGCGAGGCGAGCAGCCCTGCGGTGTACGGATGGAGCGTGCGCCGGAACGCCGCTTCGACCGGACACGATTCGACGACCTGCCCCGCGTACATCACGGCGACGCGGTCGGCGACCTCGGCGACGACGCCGAGGTCGTGCGTGATGAGCATCACCGCCATGCCGAGTTCCGCGCGCAGCGAGCGCAGCAGGTCCAGGATCTGCGCCTGGATCGTGACGTCGAGCGCCGTCGTCGGCTCGTCCGCGATCAGCAGCGCGGGCCGGCACGCGAGCGCCATGGCGATCATGACGCGCTGGCGCATCCCGCCCGACATCTGGTGCGGGTACTCGTCCACGCGCTGCTCGGGCGACGGGATGCCGACGAGCCGCAGCATCTCGATCGCACGCTCGCGCGCGGCGGCGCGCGGCAGGCGGTCGTGCAGCATCACGGCCTCGATGATCTGCTCGCCGCACGTGTAGACCGGGTTCAACGACGTCATCGGCTCCTGGAAGATCATCGAGACGTCCTTGCCGCGCACGCGGCGCATCTCGTCCTCCGGCACCCGCAGCAGGTCGCGACCGCGAAGCAGGATCGCGCCGCTCTCGAAGCGGCCGGGCGGTCGCGGCACGAGCCGCAGCACCGACAGCGACGTGACGCTCTTGCCGCTCCCCGACTCGCCCACCACGGCGAGCGTCTCGCCGGCGCCGATCGCGAAGGACACGCCGTCCACCGCGCGCACGACGCCGTCGTCGGTGTGGAACCACGTACGCAGGTCGCGCACCTCGAGCAGCGGTTCGCTCACCCGGCCGTCCCCCCCGTGGTCCGGCGCGGGTCGAGCGCGTCGCGCAGGCCGTCGCCGAGCAGGTTGTACGCCATCACCGTCAGGAAGATCGCGACCGCCGGCGCGCCGACGAGCCACGGAAACTCGCTCAGCACGCGCAGGCTGCGGCCGGCGTTCAGCATGTTGCCCCACGATGCGGCAGGCTCCTGCACGCCGACGCCGAGGAACGACAGGAACACCTCGCCGAGGATGTAGCCCGGGATCGAGACCGTCGCGGCCACGATCACGAACGACATCGTGTTCGGGAGCACGTGGCGCGTCACGATGCGCAGGCGGCCGGCGCCGAGCGCTTCGGCCGCCGCGACGTAGTCCTGCGTGCGCAGCGACAGCACCATGCCGCGCACGATACGCGCGAGGCTCGCCCAGCCGAGCAGCGCGAGGATCGCGACGATCGCGAGATAGGTCGCGCCGCTCGGCAGGCTCGCCGGGAAGAGCGCGCGAAGCGCGATCACGAGGTAGAGCCCCGGGATGTTCAGCAGGAGTTCCGTCACCCGCATGACGAGCGCGTCCACCCAGCCGCCGAAATAGCCCGAGACGCCCCCGAGCAGCAGGCCGAGCGCGAACGAGATGGCGATCCCCACGAGTCCGACGGTGAGCGACACCTGGGCACCGTACAGGAGACGCGACAGCACGTCGCGGCCGAACGCGTCCGAGCCGAGCAGGTAGACGCGCCCGCCGCCCTCGAGCCCGAACAGGTGGCGGTCGGCCGCGACGAGGCCGAGCCAGCGGTACGGCTCGCCGCGCACGACGAAGCGCAGCGGACGCACGACCGTGCGGTCCTCGCGATAGGTGAGCCGCCGCGGGTCGTCGAGCGCGGTCCCGAACACGTACGGCCCGAATCCGTCCGGGCCGATCCAGTGGACGCGCTGCGGCGGATGGTAGAAGCGCGCGCGGTCCATCGAGTCCTCGCGATAGGGCGCGAGCGCCGGCGCGAACAGCGCCGCAAGATAGAACGCCGCGAGCAGCGCTCCGGCCGCGAGCGCGAGCGGACGTTTGCGCAGCGGACGCCAGAACGCCGGCGCGGGCGCCGCGGCCGCGGCGCGAGGTTCAGTCATGGCGGATCCGCGGGTCGGCGACCGCGAGCAGGACGTCGGCGACGAGGTTGCCGCGACGAGCACGCACGCGGCCATGAGCCGCCCCGACCACGAGGTACAGGTCCTGCGTGAGGATCGCCTCGTACGTGATGCGACCGAGGCCGGGCCACGAGAACACGATCTCGGCGACGAGCGAACCCGAGACGAGCGAGCCGAGCGTGAACCCGAACATCGTGACGAGCGGGTTGAGCGCGTTGCGGAGCGCGTGCTGACGACCACGGTCCGCTCATCGAGCCCCTTCGCGCGCGCCGTCGTCACGTAGTCGAGCAGCACGTCGAGCAGGTTCGCGCGCGTTTGGCGCATGCGGCTCGCGAGCGGCACGAGCCCCACGGCGATCGCCGGCAGCGCGAGATGGTGGAGCAGGTCCCCCGCGCGCGCGAGCGGCCCGAGCCGCTCGAAGTCGAGCGAGTGCATGCCGCCGGTCGGGAACCAGCCGGTTCGCGCCGCGAACAACAGCAGCAGCAGCCCGGACAGGACCTCGGGCACGGACAGCCAGACGTAGGCGAGAACGCCGAGCGAGCGGTCCACGACCGTGTTCTGCCGCACGGCGGCGATCACTCCGAGCGGGATCGCGAGCCCCCACGTCACGATCGCGGCCGCGCCCGCGAGCAGCAGCGTATTCGCGAGCCCCTCGCGCAGCACCGCGAACACCGGCTGGTGACGCGAGAACGACTGACCGAAGTCGCCGTGCAGCAGATTCCACAGGTAGAGCCCGTACTGCACCCACACCGGCCGGTCGAGACCGAAATTGCGGCGCATGGACTCGAGCACCTGCGGCGTGATCGCCGGGTTCTCGGCGAGCGTGTTCAGGAAGTCACCGGGCGCGAGCGCGACGAGCAGGAAGGTGATCGCGGTGAGTCCGAACAGCAGGGGTACGACCTGGAGGACACGGCGCAGGACGAACGTGCGCATGCGCGCCGCGTCTCAGGACCGGCGGCGGCCGCCCGGCTTCACGAACACCTGGTCGATGTTCCAGAGCAGGCGGTGCGGCACCACGTTCGGCGAGAGGTTCCCGAAGCCGTTCCGGACCGGGATGCGCACGACCTGGCTCGGCAGGTAGATCACGAACGCGTTCTCGTTGACCGTGGTCTGGAGCGCCCGGTACGTCTCGCGCGCCGTCGCGTCGTCGAGCGCGGCGATGTGCGCGTCCGCGAGCGAGTCGAGCCGCGCCTCGATCGCGTTCATCGGGCGCTTCTGCTTCGGGGCCCAGTAGTGGATGACGCCGGAGGAGCGCCAGAAGTTCATGCCGATGCCGGGATCGGGCGGCACGGCCGAACCGAGCCCGAGCAGCGCCGCCTCGTACTGGAAGTCGGTCCGGAAGTTCGTCGTCAGCGTGTTGAAATCGCTGCCCGCGGGGACCGCGTCCACGCCGACCTTGCGCAGGTCGTCGTGGATCATCGTCAGGACGTCCATGCGCGTCTTGTTGTCGCCGTTCGTCTTGATCGTGAAGCGGATCGTGCGGCCGTGCTCGTCTTCGAGCAGTCCGTCGCCGTCGGTGTCCTTCCAGCCGAGCCCGGCGAGCAGCGTCCTGGCGCGCTCGGGGTCGTAGTCGTAGTGCACGACATCGGTCAGCGACCACACGGGGTTGCCGGGCGTGATGTGCGCCCAGTTCTTGACGGCGTCTCCGAAGTACGGACCGCGGATGATCGCGTCGCGATCGATCGCGTGCGAGACGGCGCGCCGGAAGTCGACGCGCGAGAACCACGAGTACGGGACCTCCCCGGCGTAGGGCGACCCCGCCTTCCGCCCCGGTGCCGATTCCTCGGCGAGCCGCAGGTTGAACCACAGGAACGACGTGTTGAGTCCCGGGCCGAGGTCGTAGAGATGGTAGTCGCCCTTCTCCTGCCCCTGCTCGTACGTCGAGTAGTCCTCGTTCTTCACGTTGTCGAGTCCGTCGACCTCGCCCGACTGGAACTTCAGCGCCGCCGCGGCCTGATCGGGCACCACGACGAGCACGACCTCGTCGAGGTACGGCAGCCGGTTTCCGCGCGCGTCCACGCCGAGCCAGTACGGGTTTCGTGCGAGGACCGTGCGCTCCTGCGGCAGGTAGGAGCGCAGGATCCACGGCCCGCTCGTGACGAGACTCTCGGGCGGCGTGTCGGTGCCGTAGGACGAGGGGAAGCGGCCCTCCTTCCACGCGGCCTCGAGTCGGTGCTTCGGCAGAACCCGCAGCGACCCGATCGCGGCGATCGCGAGCCGGTGCGGGCCCGCGAGCCGCACGACCACGGTGTACGAGTCGGGCGCCTCGAAGACGAACGGCCGTCCGGCGGACTGGAGCGACGCGCGCAGCGACGCGCCGACCGTCGAGTCGAGCGTCACCGCAGCGGTGAACAGCACGTCGTCGGAGGTCAGCGCGTGTCCGTCCGAGAACGCCGCGCCTCGCCGCAGGTGGAACGTGTAGGTCAGTCCGTCGGGGCTCCGCTCCCACGACTTCGCGAGCACGCCGTAGTCCTGATGCGTGCGGTAGTCCCAGTCCGCGAGTCCGACGAACAGCCGAGACGTGACGTCGTTCGTCGACGACTCGCTCCCCATCACGGGGTTGAAGGTCTTCGGGCTCGACGTCGCCGCGATCACGAACCGCCCGCCGTGCACCCCGAGTTCGGGCGCGGCCACGGTCATCGTGTCGGCCGGCAGCGGATAGGGATCCACCCAGGCGTCGCGAGAAGGCGCCGGGCCACCGCAACCGGCGAGGGCGAGCAGCGGAATCAGGATCGCGCGACGGAACCGGCCCGGCACGAGGCGGAGCATGTGGAAGTCTCCCGTGGAGCGGTGCGGCGGCGAAAGTGCGCGGCAGTATAGGAATCGCGTTCTCACAGGGTCAACCACCGTCGGCCGGCGTCGCCGTTCTCGCGATGAACGCCGGGCCGCACGCGCTCGATCGCATCGGCCCAGCGCCCGAGCGGCGTCGCCGGCGGGATCCACGCCCCGGCGTCCGTGGCCGACCGCGCGAGCGCATCGCGCGCCGCTGCCCGTCGCGCGTCGGGCAGCGCCAGGAATTCCGCGAGCCGCAGGTGCCCCGGGCCGAGCAGCACGCTGCCCTGCTGCAGGTACGCGCGGCTCGTCCGTCGCTGCGCGCTCCCGGCGAGCTTGCGCCCCGCGACGACGAGTTCGTGGCGCGCGGTCGAGGCGAAGCAGGCCGCGCTCGCGCGGTCGCCTTCGAGCCGCCCGCGATGTCCGCCCGCGAACGCGACCGGCACGCCGAGATCCGCGAGCGAGTCGCGCACGAGCCGCGACACCTTCTCGTACGCGACCGCGAGGTCGCCGCCCCACTCCGGGTCGTCGGCGGCGGACGCGAACGCGTACGTCCACTCGTGCTCGTGGAAGATCGCGCGCCCGCCCGTCGGGCGGACGGCCCACTCGACGCCGTCGCGCTCGCACGCCTCGAGGTCGAGTTCGGCCGCGGGGTCCTGCGCGTGCCCGAGCGTGAGGCCCGGCGGATCGAAGCGGAAGAGCCGCAGCACCGGCGCCGCGCCGTCCTCGGCCGCCGCGAGCAGCGCCGCGTCGCGGCGCATGTTCTCGCGCGCCGGGTGGCCGTCGTCGCACCACAGGTTCAGCACGGCGTCCGCCCCGGCGGTACGGCGCCCGCGCTCAGCGCAGGCCGAGCCACTGCTCGATCAGGAACTGGAACCGGCCGATCAGCAGCGACACCCGCGACATCACGGTGTAGCCGTACCCCGCGCCGAAGCCCACCATGAGGAACAGCATGCCGACGCGCGACAGCACGCCGAGGCCGCCCCGGTGCTCGCGGCTGAAGAAGAAGAACAGCAGCGACGTGATGAGCCCGATCGTGAACAGGATCGCGCTCACGCTCGAGCCGAGCTGTCCGGTCCAGAGCGGCTGCAGGCTCGCCTGCAGCTGCGCGACGAAGTCGCCCTGCGCGAAGCCCGTCGTCTTGATGCCGGCGTACACGCCGATGATGACGGCGAGCGACCAGCGCGAGAGCCACCCGATCTTCCCGAACAGCCGCGTGAGCAGCAGCAGTCCGAGCAGCGCCGGCACGAGCAGCAGTCCGCGGTAGTCGCCGAGTTCGGCGGCGAACATGCCCGTGCGCGCCGTGTCGCCGCGGCCCGCGAACGACCTTGCGAGCGGCTGCAGCAGGTTCGGCCAGATCACGGTCCAGAAGTTCAGGATGATGTAGTAGCCGGCCGACACGCCCACGAACAGGTGCTCGGCGAATTTGTAGAGCGGATTGTCCTTGTAGAGGAAGCTGAACACGCACAGCGTCAGCAGCGCGCCGCACCAGATGCCGAGGTCGGCCGAGACGTGCAGACTCACGAGCCGGCCCCCCGCCGCCTCGACCACTGAACGACGTTGCCGAGCAGGATGCAGAGCGCCACGAACACGTGCGCGAGCGACTGCGCGTCCATGCCGCGCTGCGCCGTGCCGGGGCCGGGCAGGTCGCCCACGAGCTTCTCGTACTCGGCCGCGCCCGCCATGCCGCCGAGCAGTCCGAGCAGCTGGCCCGACTGGAGGTACGGATAGAACTCCGGCGCGCTCACGGCGGTGACGCCCGCGACCATCGGCAGGTGGAATCGCGCCTGCACCTGCTGGACCCACTCCTTCGTGCCCGGGTAGCCCGACGAGATGTTCACGAGGATCGGGAAGCTCGAGTAGTCGCGCACCGTGCGCATGAGCGGCAGCGCGTTGACGTCGTTGCCGCGGTAGTCCTTCGGGAACGCGTTCGCGATGCCCTGCCCCATGAGCACCATCACGGCCTCGTTGCCCGACTTGTAGCCGAGGTTCACCCAGTCCACGCCGTACGTCCGGTCCGGGAACTCCTCGGCGAGCAGGTCGCGGATCACGAGGTCCACGAGCCCCGGCCCGCCGGGCCACAGCACCGTGACGACGAGCTTGCAGCGTTTGCGCATCATCTGGCGCAGCGCCGAGCGCGTCATCGGCACCATCTCGGGGATCGAGCCGGGATCGTAGTCGCACGAGAACAGCACCGTGGAGCCGTCGGGGATCTTCGCGATCGCGTCGTAGAAGCCCTGCGTCGGCTGCGAGACGAAGATCGGCAGGCTGAGCGGGAAGAGCAGCGGCAGCAGTACGAGCAGTCCCATCAGCAGGAACAGCCAGCGCCGGTCCACGCGCTCGAGCGAGTGCAGCAGCTTCACGTCAGTCCTCCCCGCTCAGGTAGGAACGCTCGATGCCGAGGATCACGCGCAGCCCCGTCGCCATGACGCCGAGCGCCGCGCCCATGAGGATCGCGCGCTTCGAGGCGTTCTGCGGGATCTCCATGATCCACTCCTGCACGACGGGGAGCCGCAGCGGCTCGGGCAGCCACGACGTCATGACGTTCCCGATCGGCACGCGCCCCAGCATCACGATCAGCGCGGCCGCGGCGAGGAAGCCGGCCTCGAGCGTGCGGATGCGGAACGCGCGGAACGCGGCCGAGGCGATGAAGAACGCGAGCAGCGCGAACATCGTCGCGCTCATCGGCGAATAGACGTTGTCGTAGATCCACTTGCTGCGCGTGCCGGGATTCAGGAACCCCTCGCCCTCCATCGCACCGACCGCGACCGTCGTGAGGAGCGCGAGCACGAGCACGAGCTTGAAGGGCCAGCCGGGCTCGCGCTTCGAGATGCCGTCGAAGTTCACGCGCAGCACGTTCGCGCCGCCGAGCACGTAGCCGAACGCGACCGCGATCACCGCGCACAGCTGCAGGAAGTCCGCGGGCACGCTCACCCACTCGTGCGGCACGAAGAACGACAGGATCATGAACAGCCCGATCACGGCGGTGATGAACAGCGGCACTTCCCGTTTCACGCGCGCGCTCCTACTGGGTCGCCATCCACGTCGTGAGACCGTGGACGTGCAGCGTCTCGAGGATGCAGCCGATGACGATGATGGCGATGACGACGAGCTTCATGAGGTCGGCGCCCTTGAGGCCGCCGACGAGCTTAGGCTCGCCCGACAGGTACGCGCTCGCGGCGAACAGCTCTTCGCCGATGAGCGTGTAGTCGCAGGCCACGACGAAGAACGGCAGCTGGTGAACGTTCGCGGTGCCCGCGACCTGGATCGCGCCGGTCGAGAACCCGGTCTCGGCGAGCATCAGGGACTCGCCGTAGAACGCACCCATGAAGATGTGGGCGGCGGGACGGTCGCGCAGCATGATGCCCGTGACGGCGGCGACGTACGCGAACTGCTCCGGCGAGACGAAGCGTACGCTGTCGCCCGGATACGCGTCGGGACGGCCCGCGTGCAGGTAGCCGCCCTTCACCATCTCTTCGGCGATCGTGAACGGGATCGGGTAGCTGACGGGCACGGTGATCGGGGTCTCGTACTTGGCCGTGAGCCGCGCGACCGACTCCAGGATGACGAGGCCCGCGACGGTCTGGATGTCGTCGATGTCGAGGATGCCCGGCACGTAGAGCACCGGGCGCCCCATCTCGGTCGCGCGCCCGATCGCCTCCTCGATCGCGTCCACTCCGGGAATGCGCCGCACGAACGGCTTCTTCCCCGCCTGGGCGCTCGCGATGTAGTAGAGGACGAAGGCGAAGAACGCGACCATCAGGGCGAGAACGCTCCAGCGCGTCGTGTTGATCCAGGACGAGCGCGCGCGAACGGGCCCAGTCACGCTGCGTCCGGGCGCGCGCCCGCCGGGACCGATCGTCGTGATGCGATAGAAGTACTCCGTGTTCCGCCGCACCGACTGGTCCACGCGCTCGTTCGCGCCGGCGTCCACCGAGTCCACGAGCGCCCACGGGCCGCTCGGCGCCTCCGAGCGCTCGACGTCGTAGCGCACGACCAGCCCGAGCGAGTCGTCCGGCGAGAGCCGCCAGCGCAGCGCGATGCCGCGGCCTGCGTCGTTCGGCACGTCGGTCGCGACGAGTCCCGAGGCCGGGCGCGGAGCGGCGGGGGTCGTATCGGCGACCGCGGGTGCGGGAGAGAACGCACCGCCGTCGGGCGGGGCCTCCTCGGCGCCGACGGGACCCGCGGCGCACGTCGCGACGACGGCCGCGAGCACGGCGAGGATGCAGCGGCCGACGGGCCTTCGCGTCGCCATCCCTCGCAACGGCACCTCACTTTCCGGGGCCGAGGCCCCGTCCGCACTCCTTTGCGACCGCGCGAATCGCGGCGAAGCTAGCAACCGCTCGGAATCGAAGTCAACGACAATGCGTCCGCCGCGGCGCTCACGACGAGATGAGTTCGACGTTCGCCCGCGGCACGACGACGCGGCCGCCGCCGTCGGCGAACTCCACCACGAGCACGCGCACGTGCGCCTCCGTCTCGAGCGGCTGGAGCTCCGCCGGCAGCGCGACGACCGTGCCGATTCGCCCGAAGTACGGCTCGCGGATGACGCGCAGCTGGGCGCCGATCGCGAGGCCCGGGATCGCGTCCGTCTCGCCCGAGGGCGCGCTCGTGGCCGGATCCGGAATCACGAGCTCGGGGCGCATCACGCCCGCTCGGATCTGCGTCGCGCCGCTCACGGACGCGTCGCGGCCCTCGCAGCCGCGCAGCAGCTTCCAGGCGCGGGCCGCCATCGGGATGCGGCCGAAGCCCTCGGTGACGATCACGGTCACGCCCAGGTCCTCGGACCCGGTGATCGCGACGCCGAGGTCGCGGCCGAGCAGCCGCTTGAGATCGGCATCGTCGAGTCCGCCGGCGACGATCGCGGCCGCGCCGACGTCGCGCGCGCGTGCGATCGCGTCGAACGAGATCTTCGCGCCGCCGACGACGACGGCGCCGCGGTGCTCGCCGGTGATGCGGTCGGGGGTGAGATCGGTCCCGGGATCGTCCACCGCGATCTTCACCGGGCCGCACGCCTCGCCGCCCACGCCGAAGATTCCCTGCAGGAACGCGCCGTGCGTCTCGACGACGACGCCTTCCCCGGGCAGCACCTCGACGACGACGCCGCGCACGTAGGCGTTGACCTCGACCGGGATCGGCGGCTCGCGCAGGATCAGCTGCCCCGTGACGTGCGAGGCGCTCTCGATGACGCCGTCCGCGGGAGCGGCGACCGAGTTCTTGACGAGCCCGAACAGGCTCTTCGACTCCGCGAGCGTCTCGCCCTTCCGCACCGACTCGCCGACGCGCTTCGTGAGCGCGCTCTCGACGCGTGCCGGATCCAGCGACAACCGCGACGCGAGGTTCACCGTCTGCACGTTGCCCGGCAGGTCGGTGCGCGCGACGACCGTTCCGGCCTCGACGCCCTGCCCCGCGCTCACGAGGACTTCGCCCTTGAGCGGCAGCCGCCGCTCGCGACGCAGGAGTGCGGAGGCGGTGACGCGCAGGCCCGGCGTGTAGGTGGCGGACACGTCACACCTCCCGCGGGTAGAGGCCGAGCGCGCGATTCCACTCGCGCAGCTTCGCGATCCGCGCGGCGGGCGCGTCCGGGAGCGTGAACGGCCGGCGGCCGCGGGCGTCCACGATCAGGCCGACGACGCCGCCCGGAACGTCGGCCGTGAGCGGGCGACCGCGCCCGAGACCGAGGTCGAACGCGCGGTCGGGCACGGCGGTGACGCGCGCGGTGCCGGTCGGCGGCAGCGGCAGCAGCGCCATCTCGCCGAACGCGACCTTGCGTTCGGTCGCGACGTGCCCCGGCACGGCGACCTCGACCGACACGCACGGCTGGCCGGGTCGCGACGTCCCGATCGGCGCGAGCACGGCGCCCAGCCGGATCAGGCAGTCCTTCTCGAACACCTGCGCCGCCGCCTCCTCGTGCACGGTCGAGAGCACGCCGAGCTGCGGCATCATGAAGATGCTGTCCACGGCGAGCTGCGTCAGCCCCTCGGGCAGGAACGCGTCCACCATCATCGCCGCGGCCTGCGCCCGCCGCGGGGCGTGCGACAGCACGCCGCCCGAACCCACGACGAGCCCGAGGTCGAGCAGGTTCACGAGCGAGGCGCCGCTCTCTTCCTGCGCCACGATGTCCGAGATCGTGCGCTCGGTCTGCACGCCCTTGAGCCCGACCGCGAGCGCCTTGTGCTGTTCGAGCGCGAGTCGCAGCGCCTCGCGCGAGATCGCCTGCTCGATCACGAGGTCCTCGAGCGTGTGCGGGATCGTCGTCGGGCGGATCATCTTGTTCTTGATCCGGTTCCGCAGTTCCGCCTCGTCCACGGCGAACGGCACCCAGCGCAGGATGTTCTCGATGCCGGCCTCCGCCATGACGTTCGACACCGAGTAGCTCATTCCGAGGTTCGCGGACACCGTGCGGTTGAACACGCCCTGGAACACCGAGAACACGTCCGTCGTCGCGCCGCCGATGTCCACGCCGACGACCGCGAGGCCGTCGCGCCGCGCGACCTTCTCGATCAGCAGGCCGACCGCGCCCGGCGTCGGCATGATCGGCACGGGCGACCACTCGCGCAGCCGCCGGTAGCCCGGCGCGTGCGCCATCACGTGCTCCATGAAGAGGTCGTGGATCGCGTCGCGCGCGGGCTTCAGGTTCTCGCGCTCGAGCGACGGCCGCAGGTTCGGCACGACGCTGAGCGCCGTCCGGCGCGCGAGATTGTCGCTCACGACCGGCGCGGCGTCGCGGTTGCCCGCGTAGATCAGGGGCATCTCGTAGCCGGCGCCGAGCCGGGCGCGCGGATCGGCGGCCACGAGCAGTTCGGCCATCTCGGCCACGCGCTTCACGTCGCCGCCGTCCGTGCCGCCGGACATGAGAATCATGTCGGGACGCAGCTGCCGCAGCCGGCGGATCTTCTCGTGCGGCCGACGGCCGTCGTTGAGGGCGATCACGTCCATCACGATCGCGCCGGCGCCGAGCGCGGCACGCTGCGCGCTCTCGCCGGTCATCTGCAGCACGAGGCCCGACACCATCATCTGGAGCCCGCCGCCCGCGCTCGAGGTCGAGAGGTACAGGTCCACGCCCACGTCGCCGTTCGCGGGCGACACGATGCGCTCACCGTCGAGGATCCGCCGCCCCGCCAGCTCCTCGATCTCGCGAATCGCATTGAGCACGCCGCGCGTCACGTCCTCGTGCGGGGCCTCGACCGTCGTGGGCGCCTCGCCGCGTACGACGAGACGGTAACCGTCGTCGCCGCGCTCGATCAGGATCGCCTTGGTCGTCGTCGAGCCGCAGTCGGTCGCGAGGATCGAGCGGATCGCGTTCGGATCGAGGCTCACGCCCGTCCCCCCCGCGCGGCGCGCCGCGCCGCCTCGCGCCTCGACGGCGGCCTCGATCGCGCACGACAGCGCCTCGAGCGCGCCACGGTCCTCGACGAGGCGCGCGAAGCGGTAGTCGAGCCGGAGCAGCGCGAGCACGATCGGCTCGAAGAACAGCATCGTCTGGCTCGCGAGCAGCGACAGCGGGCGCCCGCTCTCGATCGTGAGGAGCGCCGGCACCTCGAGGCGCAGCTCCGCGATCCGGGCAGCCACGCGCTCGATCAGCGCGCGGTCGTCGGCCGCGAGCGTCCGTGCGTCAGAGGCCATGTCGCTCCAGCGTCGCGCGCAGCCGGTCGCGCCAGCCCGCGTCGGCGCCGGCGGGCAGCGGCAGCACGAGCGCGCGGTAGGCGTCGAGCCAGTGGGGGCGCGCGTAGGGCGAGAGCACGAGCGCGCGCGCGGTGAGCCGCGCGCGGCGCACGTCCGTCCACCGGCGCCGCTCCCAGCCGAGCGCGCCGCGCCGGCCCGGCCCGTCGCCGTCGATCCGGCAGCGCGCGGAAGCGAACAGCGGCGCGACGGCGGCGACCGACGCGACGGAGAGCGCGAGCGTCGGCACGAATCCGAGCCGCTGCGACGCGACCGCCGCGCACAACCCGGCCGCGAGCAGCACGCCGACGGCGGCGCGCGCGGGGCGCTCGCGCCACGGCACGACGCGCCACTCGAGAGCGGCGTCGGCCCCGGTTGCGCCGGCGTCCACTTCCGGGCCCTTCACTTCAGCGTCGGTTCCGCGTTCGCGGCGCTGCCGCTCGGGCGCGCGGCGTCCGCGCTCCAGCGGAGCTTGAGCTCGCGCGCCGCGCGGCCCTCGTCGAGCCGGCGGTTCGGCGTCGTGTGCGGCGCGTCCTTGAGGAGCTGGGGATTCTCGGCGGCCTCGCGCGCGATCTGCTCCATCGTCTCGGCGAAGTGGTCCAGCCGATCCAGCGTCTCCGTCTCGGTCGGCTCGATCATGAGCGCCTCTTCCACGATGAGCGGGAAGTACACCGTCGGCGCGTGGACGCCGAAGTCGAGCAGCCGCTTCGCCACGTCGAGCGTCTTGATGCCGTGCTTCTTGAGCGGCCGCCCGGACAGCACGCACTCGTGCATGCAGTGTTCGGCGTGCGGGAGTTCGTAAGTCCCGGCGAGGCGCCGCATGAGGTAGTTCGCGTTCAGGATCGCCGTGCGGCTCACGTTCGCGAGCCCCGGCGCGCCGTTCGACAGGATGTAGGCGAGCGCGCGCACGAGGATGCCGAAGTTGCCGTGCCATCCGTGCACGCGTCCGATCGAACGCTCGCGGTCCCAGACGCGGCGCAGCAGACCGCCGGACTCCTCGACGACCGGGATCGGCAGGAACGGCTCGAGGTGCTTCGCGACCGCGACCGGTCCGGCGCCGGGCCCGCCGCCGCCGTGCGGAGTCGAGAACGTCTTGTGCACGTTGATGTGCATGACGTCGAAGCCGAGGTCGCCCGGCCGCAGCAGGCCGACGAGCGCGTTCAGGTTCGCGCCGTCCATGTAGCACTGCGCGCCGGCCGCGTGCGCGAGCCGGGTCACGTCCACGATCTCGCGCTCGAACACGCCGAGCGTGTTCGGCACCGTGAACATGACGGCGGCGACCGTGTCGTCGAGCGCACGCTCGAGCGCGTCCAGGTTCACGTGGCCGTGCTCGTCGGAAGCGACCGTCTGCGTCTCCCAGCCGAGCAGGTTCACGCTCGCCGGGTTCGTGCCGTGCGCCGAATCGGGCACGAGCACGCGGCGGCGCTTCTCCCCCTCGCCGCGCGAGCGGTGCCACGCGCGGATCAGCATGAGCCCCGTCATCTCGCCGTGCGCGCCCGCGGCGGGCTGCGCCGTCACGGCGGCGAAACCGGTGATCGCGGCGAGCGCGTTCTGCAGCTCCCAGATCACGCGCAGCGCGCCCTGGCTCACGTCGTCACTCGCGAGCGGGTGCGCAAGCGCGAACCCGGGCAGCGATGCGATCTCGTCGTTGATCTTCGGATTGTGCTTCATCGTGCACGAGCCGAGCGGGTAGAAGCCCTTGTCCACGTGGTGATTCAACGTCGAAAGCTCGAGGAAGTGGCGCACGACCTCGGGCTCGCTCACCTCGGGGAACGCGAGCGACTCGCGCAGCTTCGCGCCCGGCAGCAGTTCCGCGAGCGGGCGCTGCGGCACGTCGCACGGCGGCAGTTCGGGACCGCGGTGGCCCTCGCCGCCCTGTTCGATCAGCAGCCGGCGTTCGAGCTTCATCGTCCGCCTCCCGCGCGGCGCAGGGCCGCGGCCCAGCGCTCGATCTCTTCGATGCTGCGCTGTTCGGTCACGGCGACGAGCAGCCAGCGCTTCCATTCCGGCCGGAAGCGGCCGAGGTACACCCCGGCCAGGATGCCGTCGGCGAGCGCTTCGCGCGCGACGGTCCACGCCTCGACCGGGCACTCGAGCACGAACTCGCGGAAGAACGGGCCGCCGTGAACGAGCCGGTATCCCGGGATTCGCGCCGCGAGCGTCGCGGCGTGATGCGACTTCTGGACGCACAGCTCGGCGAGTTCGCGCATGCCCTGCCGCCCGAGGAGCCCCATGAAGACCGTCGAGCGGAGCGCGAGCAGCCCCTGGTTCGTGCAGATGTTCGACGTCGCCTTCTCGCGCCGGATGTGCTGCTCCCGCGTCTGCAGCGTGAGCACGAAGCCCCGTTCGCCGTCGCGATCGACGGTCTCGGCGACGATGCGGCCCGGCATGCGCCGGACGAGCGCGCTCTTGCACGCGAAGAAGCCGAGCGACGGTCCGCCGAATCCGATCGGATTGCCGAGCGACTGCCCCTCGCCCACGACGATGTCGGCCCCCGAGTGCCCCGGCGGCTCGAGCAGCGCGAGCGCGATCGGATCGCACGAGGCGATCGCGAGCGCGCCGCACTCGTGCGCGAGCGCGTGCAGCGCGGCGGGCGATTCGAGCAGGCCGAAGAAGTTCGGGTGCTGGTAGAGCACGGCGGCAACGTCCTTCGACAGCGCCGACTGCAGGTCCTCGGGTGCGCACTGTCCGCCGCGGTCCGCGACGACGGCGACGTGCTCGTCGCCGAGGTAGGTGCGAAGCACGCCGACGACGTGCGGGTGCACGGCGCCCGCGACGACGACCTTCGTGCGGCCGGTCTGCGCGCGGGCGAGCAGCACGCCTTCGACCGCCGCCGTGGCGCCGTCGTACAGCGACGCGTTCGCGACGTCGAGCCCCGTGAGCTCGCAGATCATGCTCTGGAACTCGAAGATCGCGGTGAGCGTGCCCTGCGCGACTTCCGGCTGGTACGGCGTGTAGGCGGTGACGAATTCCGAACGCGACGCGACCGCGTTCAGCGCCGCGGGAATGAAGTGGTCGTACAGACCGCCGCCCATGAACGAGACGGCGTTCGCGGCCGCGTTCTCGTTCGCCCACGCGCCGAAGCGGCGCCGGAGCTCGATCTCGGACAGGGGCCCGGCGATCGGGAGCGGCTTCTGCAGCCGCACGGCGGCGGGAATCGCGTCGATCAGCCGCTCGAACGAGTCCACCCCGATCGTCTCCAGCATCCGCCGCTCTTCGGACGGCGAGAGACCGATCTGGCTCATGCGTGCTCTTCCTCGAGGTGCTTCTCGTAGTCCGCGCTCGAGAGCAGCTTCTGGTACTCGCCCGCATCCTTCACGCGGATCCGGATCATCCAGCCGTCCCCGTACGGATCGCCGTTCACGGTCGCCGGATTGTCGGTCAGCGCCCCGTTCACCTCGACGACCTCGCCCGCGAGCGGCGCGTAGAGATCGCTCACCGTCTTCACGGCCTCGACGACGCCGAACGCCTTGCCGGCCTCGAGCGCCCGACCGACTTCGGGCAGTTCCACGAACACGACGTCTCCGAGCTGGTCGGTCGCGTAGTTCGTGATCCCCACCGTGACGACCCCGTTCTCGAGCCGGGCCCACTCGTGATCGCGGGTGTAGCGGACGTCTTCCGGATAACCCAAAGCAGCCTCCCCCTCAGGGCTCAGCGATGCGAGCCGCGCGTGTAGAAGGGCCGGGCGACGACGCGCGCCGGCAGCACGGTCGAACCGGCGCGCACCTCGAGCGCCGTTCCGATCGCGGAATGTTCGGACGTGACGTACCCCATGCCGATCGGCTTCTCGAGGCTCGGCGCGAACGTGCCGCTCGTCACCTCGCCGATCACGCGGCCGCCCGTCTCGATCGGCATGCCGTGACGCGGCACGCGGCGGCCGTCCAGCTCGATGCCGACGAGCTTGCGCGCGAGTCCCTGCTCCTTCTGCCGCACGAGCACGTCACGCCCGACGAAATCGGGCTTCTTCAGCTTCACGGTCCAGCCGAGTCCCGCCTCGAGCGGGCTCGTCGTGTCCGTGATGTCGTTGCCGTAGAGCATGTACGCCATCTCGAGGCGCAGCGTGTCGCGCGCGCCGAGCCCGATCGGCTCGAGCCCGTACGGCTTCCCGGCGTCCCACAGCGCGCGCCACACGGCGGACGCGTGCGCGACGTCGAAGTACAGCTCGAAACCGTCCTCGCCCGTGTACCCCGTGCGCGAGACGATGCCGGGGGCGCCGAAGATGTCACCCTCGACGAAGCGGTAGTAGCCGAGGTCGAGCGCCGCGGCCGGAACTCCGGCGCGCACGACGTCGGCCGCGCGCGGGCCCTGCACGGCGAGCAGCGCGGTGCGGTCGGAGTGGTTCTCGAGCGTCGCGTCGGCGGGTTTGAGCGACGACAGCCACTCGAAGTCCTTCGCGATGTTGCTCGCGTTCACGACCACCATGTAGCGGTCGGCCGCGCGATAGACGAGCAGGTCGTCCACGATGCCGCCGTCGGGCCGGCACATCGGCGAGTAGAGCGCCTGGCCGACCGCCAGTCCCCCGACGTCGTTCGTCACGGCGCGGTTGAGGAACGCGAGCGCCCCCTCGCCCCGGACGATGAACTCGCCCATGTGGGAGATGTCGAACAGCCCGGCGGCGTTGCGTACCGCCTGGTGCTCGCGCACGTCCCCCGAATAGCGGACGGGCATCTCGAAACCGGCGAAGTCCACGAGCTTGCCGCCGAGGGCGGCGTGGAACTCGTGGAACGGCGTCTTCTTGACGGTGGAAGCGGGTGACAAGGGTCTCTCTCCCTGAGCAGTTTCGCTCGCAAGGTATCCGACGTGCTCGAAAGGGGTCAAGCGTTGGCGGCTCGCAAAACACTCGAAGTGCGCGTCGCGCTCGAGCCCGGGCGCGGCGCGACGACGGCGGTCAGCGCGCGGCCCCCTTCAGCACGCCGAGCTCCTGCCCCACGCGCGTGAACGCCCGCACCGCGCGCTCGAGGTGCGCGCGCTCGTGCGCCGCCGAGATCTGAACGCGGATGCGCGCCTGTCCCTTCGGCACCACCGGGAAAGAGAATCCGATCACGTAGATGCCCTCGTCGAGCAGGCGGCGCGCCATGTCGTGCGCGAGCTTCTCGTCGTACAGCATGATCGGGACGATCGGGTGCACGCCGGGCTTGATCTCGAAGCCCGCCGCGGTCATCGCGTCGCGGAACCAGCGCGTGTTCGCCTCGAGCCGGTCGCGCAGCTCCGTCGTGCTCGACAACAGGTCGAACACGGCGATCGACGCGCCGACGACCGACGGCGGCAGCGTGTTCGAGAACAGGTACGGCCGCGAGCGCTGCCGCAGCAGCTGGATGATCTCCTTGCGCCCGCTCGTGAAGCCGCCGAGCGCGCCGCCGAGCGCCTTGCCGAGCGTGCCCGTGACGATGTCGATGCGGCCCGCCGTGCCCGTCATCTCGGGCGTACCGCGGCCGGTCTTCCCGAGGAACCCCATCGCGTGGCACTCGTCCACCATGACGAGCGCCCTGTACTCGTCGGCGAGGTCGCAGATCGCCTTCAGGTTCGCGATCGTGCCGTCCATCGAGAAGACGCCGTCGGTCGCGATCAGGCGGTGACGCGTGCCCTTCGCGACCGCCTCCTCGAGACAGCGCTCGAGGTCCACCATGTCGTTCGCCGCGTAGCGCCAGCGCTGTGCCTTGCAGAGCCGCACGCCGTCGATGATCGAGGCGTGGTTCAGCGAGTCCGAAATGATCGCGTCTTCCTCGCCGAGCAGCGGCTCGAACACGCCGCCGTTCGCGTCGAAGCACGCCGCGTACAGGATCGTGTCCTCGGTTCCGAGGAATGCCGAGATCTTCCGCTCGAGCGTCTTGTGCGCGTCCTGCGTGCCGCAGATGAAGCGCACGGACGAGAGGCCGTAGCCGTGGCTGTCGATTGCGGCGTGCGCCGCGGCGATCACGCGCGCGTCGCTCGAGAGCCCGAGGTAGTTGTTGGCGCAGAACACGAGCACCTTGCGTCCGTCGGCGAGCGTCACCTCGGGCCCCTGCGGCGAGGCGAGCACGCGCTCGTCCTTCCACAGTCCCGCGTCCTTGATCGCCTGGAGTTCCTTCTCGAGCTGAGGCTTCAGCGTTTCGTACATGCGTCGGATCCTTCGCTCAATGGAGCGTGAAGGGCACTTCCACTTCGGTCCATGCGGGGATCGGAGCGTCGTTCGAGCGGGCGGGGTCGAAACGCCAGAGCTTCACGGCCGACTCGGCGTTGTCCTTCAGCATCGGCGGACCTCGCAGCACCCGGGTCTCGATGACACGCCCGTGCTCGCACACGAGCGCGCGCACGACGACGACTCCCTCGACTCCCGCTTCCCGCGCGATGTTCGGGTACACGGGATCCACCTTCGTCCGCACCACCGGTTCTTCGAGCGGAGCGGTCGCGAGCAGCGAATCGGTTCGCGCGACGTGAGTCGACTCGGGACAGCCAGCCGTCGGTCGCGCGAACTCCGACCCCGCCGTCCGCGCCGGTGGCATGCCCTTGAACGGCGCCGAGCAGCCCGCGAGCGTCGCGAGGCCGAGCGCGAGCGCCCAGCCGCGCGCGTTCATGCGCTCTGCCCCCACGGCACGAGCACGACCTTGCCCGCCTGCCCGGAACGCAGGAGCCCGATCGCGTCCACGACCTTCTCCATCGGCATGACGTGCGTGATCGCGGGCTTCAGGTCGAGCCGGCCGGAGCGCAGCAGACCGTCCATCTGGTACCACGTCTGGTACATGCGGCGGCCGATGATGCCGTGCAGCGTGATGCCCTTGAAGATGAGCAGCTTGTTCCAGTCGAGCCCGAACTGCTCGCGCGGGAGTCCGAGCAGCGACAGCCGCCCACCCATGCGCAGCCCCGCGAGCCCGTCGCGGATCGCGACCGGGTTGCCCGACATCTCGAGCACGCCGTCGAGCATGCGGCCCTGCGTCAGATCGCGCACGCGCTCGACGAAATTCTCCTTCGACGGATCGATCACGGCGTCGGCGTTCATCTTCTTCGCGAGGTCGAGCCGGTAGGACGACACGTCGCTCGCGATGACCTGAGCCGCGCCGGCCGCCTTCGCGACGCCGACGGCGAACAGGCCGATCGGGCCGCAGCCCGTGACCGCGATGCGGCACGCGCTCAGATCGCCCGCGAACGCCGTGTGCACCGCGTTGCCGAGCGGCTCCATGATGCCCTGCACTTCGATCGGGATGTTCGTCGGCGCGCGCCACGCGTTCGCCGCGGGCACCGCGACGTACTCGGCCCAGCCGCCGTTCACGTCCACGCCGAGGATCTTCGTGTTCTCGCACACGTGGCCGTTGCCGGTGCGGCACGCGATGCAGTGCTCGCACACGATGTGGCTCTCGCACGAGACGCGCTCGCCGAGCTTGAACTCGGTCACGCTCGCGCCGATCTCGACGATCTCTCCGACGAATTCGTGTCCCACGGTGACCGGCGGCTTGATGCGACTCTGCGACCACTGGTCCCACTCGAAGATGTGAAGGTCCGTGCCGCACACCCCGGCGCGCAGCACGCGCAAAAGAATTTGTCCCGGCCCCACCGTGGGGACCGGGACGTCGCGAATCTCGAGACCGGGGCCGGCGGTCGTCTTGACGACCGCCTTCATCGTGGACGTTCGAGTGAACGTCCGGGGCTGCTCCGTGACCGCAGGCGTCGTAGGCGTCATGGCACGCATCCCTATGAAGTCGCGCGCGAGGCGCGAAGGTGATTGGGAACGAACGACGGCGCGACTATAGCAGGAAGGCCGCGCTCCATCCGCTCCCGCACGCCGCGGCGAGCGACGCGCTCACGAGCGAGCGAGCGCGCGCAGCGCCTGGCCCGTGTGCGACGCGGGAACGCGCGCGACCGCCTCGGGCGTGCCCACCGCCACGACGCGGCCGCCGCCGTCGCCGCCCTCGGGACCGAGGTCCACGATCCAGTCCGCCGCTCGGATGACGTCGAGGTTGTGCTCGATCACGAGGACCGTGTTGCCGCGCTCGACGAGCTGCTGCAGCACCGCGAGCAGCGCGTTCACGTCCTCGAAGTGCAGGCCCGTCGTCGGCTCGTCCAGGATGTACAGCGTGCGTCCGGTCTCGACGCGCGACAGCTCGGTCGCGAGCTTCACGCGCTGCGCCTCGCCTCCGGACAGCGTCGTCGCCGACTGGCCGAGGTGGATGTAGCCGAGCCCGACACCCTTCAGCGTCTCGAGCTTGCGGCGGATCGTCGGCACGGCGCCGAGAAAGTCCACCGCCTCTTCGACCGTCATGTCGAGCACGTCCGCGATCGAGCGGCCGCGATAGAGCACTTCGAGCGTCTCGCGGTTGTAGCGCCGCCCGTGGCACACGTCGCACCTCACGTACACGTCGGGCAGGAAGTGCATCTCGATCTTGCGGAGGCCGTCGCCCTCGCACGCCTCGCAGCGGCCGCCCTTGACGTTGAACGAGAAGCGGCCCGGCGCGTAGCCGCGCACCTTCGCCTCCGGGAGCTGCGCGAACAGGTCGCGGATGAAGCCGAACACGCCCGTGTAGGTCGCCGGGTTCGAGCGCGGCGTGCGGCCGATCGGGCTCTGGTCGATCGCGACGACCTTGTCGAGTTCGTCGAGGCCCGCGAGCGCGTCGTGCGCGCCGGGCGGCGAACTGCCGCCGATCCCGAAATGGCGCTCGAGCGCGACGAGCAGGATGTCGTTCACGAGCGTGCTCTTCCCCGAACCCGAGACCCCGGTCACGCAGGTGAACGCGCCGAGCGGAAACGCGATGTCCACGCCCTTCAGGTTGTGCTCCCGCGCGCCTTTCACCTCGAGCCGCCGGCCGTTGCCCGCGCGCCGCGCGGCGGGCGGCGCGATGCGCCGCGCGCCCGTGAGGTACTGCGCGGTGAGCGACTCGCGCACGCGCAGCACGTCGGCGACGGGGCCCGCCGCGACGAGCTCGCCGCCGTGGCGGCCCGCGCCGGGGCCCAGGTCCACGAGCCAGTCCGCGGCGCGCATCGTGTCCTCGTCGTGCTCGACGACGACGACCGTGTTCCCGAGGTCGCGCAGCTTGAGCAGCGTCGCGAGCAGGCGCTGGTTGTCGCGATGGTGCAGCCCGATCGACGGCTCGTCGAGGATGTACAGAACGCCCGTGAGCTGCGAGCCGATCTGCGTCGCGAGCCGGATGCGCTGCGCCTCCCCGCCCGCGAGCGTGCCCGCCGAGCGGTCGAGCGTCAGGTAGCCGAGCCCGACGTCGGCGAGGAACCCGAGTCGGCTCGCGAGTTCCTTCACGATCGGCCGCGCGATCGTCTCCTGCGCGCCGCGGAAGCGCAGCGCCTCCACCGCGTCGCGCGCCGCGGCAATGCTCGAGCCGCTCCACTGCGCGATGTTGCGGCTCTCGATGCGCACCGCGAGGCTCTCGGGCTTGAGGCGCGCACCGCCGCACGTCGGGCACGGCACGGCGTTCATGAGGCTCGCGATCCAGCGCCGCACCTGCTCGCTGCCCGTCTGGCGGTAGCGGCGCTCGAGGTTCGGGATCACGCCCTCGAAGCGGCTGCGATGGATGAACGCCGAGCCCTTGCGCGTGCGGTACTCGAAGCGGATCTCCTCCCCGTCCGAGCCGTGGAGCAGCAGCCGCTGGATCTTCGCGGGCAGCTTTCCGAACGGCGTCGAGAGCTTGAAGCCGTAGTGCTTCGCGAGCGCCTTGAGCGTGCCGCCCGTCCACGTGCTGTCGGCGTCGCCCCACGAGGCCACCGCGCCGTCGTCCAGCGACTTCGTCGGATCGGGCACGATGCGCTTCGGATCGATCTCGAGCCGCGTGCCGAGGCCTTCGCAGGACGAGCAGGCGCCGAAGGGCGAGTTGAACGAGAAGCTGCGCGGTTCGAGCGGCGAGACGCTCGTGCCGCACTTCGGGCACGAGGCGCCCTCGCTGAACAGCGCGTCCTCGTGACCCGCGCGCGAAACCGACATCAGGCCCGCGCCAAGCTTCACTGCGGTCTCGACGGCTTCGGCGAGGCGCGAGCGCGCGCCGGCCTCGACCGCGAGCCGGTCCACGACCACGTCGATGTCGTGGCGCTTCGTCTTCGCGAGCTTCGGCGGCTCGTCGAGCTCGATCCACTCGCCGTCGACGCGCGCCCGCAGGAACCCCTGGCGCCGCGCGTCCTCGAGTTCTTTCTTGTACTCGCCCTTGCGGCCGCGCGCGAGCGGCGCGAGCACGGCGATCTTCTCGCCCTTCAGCTCGTCGAGCAGCGCGTCCACGATGTCGCTCACGCTGCGGCGCTCCATGCGCGTGTCGCACTTCGGGCAGTGCTGGACGCCGAGGCGCGCGAACAGCAGGCGCAGGTAGTCGTAGATCTCGGTGATCGTCGCGACGGTCGAGCGCGGGTTCGAGCCCGCGCTGCGCTGTTCGATCGCGATCGCGGGCGACAGGCCCTCGATGGCGTCCACTTCCGGCTTCTCCATCTGCCCGAGGAACTGCCGGGCATAGGCCGAGAGCGACTCGACGTAGCGCCGCTGCCCTTCGGCGTACAGCGTGTCGAAGGCGAGCGACGACTTCCCCGAGCCCGAGACTCCGGTGAGCACGGTGAGGCTCTGGCGCGGGATGCGCAGCGTGACGTTCTTGAGATTGTGCTCGCGGGCGCCGCGAATCACGATGTCCGAGAGCCCGCGCGCGGGTGCGGCGTCGGGTCGGGACGGTCGGGCGGCGGGCGGAGGCGCGGTGCGGGTCGCCATGGGGCGGCGACTATAGCATCGGCATGCGCGCCGGGGCGCGGCTCATTCGAAGCGCAGCGCCTCGACGGGGTCGAGCCGGGAGGCGCGCATCGCGGGATAGAAGCCGAAGAACACGCCGACCGCGACCGAGAACACGAACGCGACGAGCACGGCCCACAGCGGCGTGTGCGCGGGGAGCGGACTCACGGCGCGCACGAGCTGCCCCACGCCCGCCCCGAGTGCGACACCGATCACGCCGCCGATGCCCGTGAGCGTCGCCGCTTCGACGAGGAACTGCAGCAGCACGGTGACGCGTGGCGCGCCGATCGCCTTGCGCAACCCGATCTCGCGCGTCCGCTCGGTCACCGCCACGAGCATGATGTTCATGACGCCGATGCCGCCGACCACGAGGGCGATGGACGAAATCAGCAGCATGACCGCGTACGTCGCGCCGGTGAGCTGCTTGTACAGGTCGGCGAGCGTGTCCTCGGTCATGACGGCGAAATTGTCGGACTCTCGCGGCCGGAGTCCGCGGCGGACGCGCAACACTTCGCGGATCTCGTCGACTGCGGCCGCGGTGCGCTCGGGCGTCACCGCCACGGCGTTCAGGTAGTAGTAGCCGCGCTTCGGCACGTAGAACGGCGCGTCCGGTGGAGGCGGGAAGTACTTCGAAAGCGTCGTGTAGGGGATCGTGATGAACTCGTCGGGATTCCCGAAGAGGCTCCGGCCCTTGGGCTCGAGTTCGCCCACGACGCGGAACGGCAGGCCGTTCAGGTGGATCGTCTTGCCGAGCGGGTCGCCGCCTTCGGGGAACAACCCCTCGCGGATGTCCTTGCCGATGACGATCACCTGCGCGCGCCGGCGCAACTCCTCCTCGGTGAAGAAGCGGCCGTACCCGGGGTCGTAGCGCATGACCTCCTGGATGTCGGGATCGGCGCCGATGAGCTGCAGCCCGCGGGACGTGTGCCCGGCGCGCGAGACGGCGGCGTTCTCGACGAATCCGATGATCGACACCTTTCCGACGCTCGGGCAACGCTCCCGGATCGCCCGCGCGTCCCCCTCCGTGAACGCCTTCCGGTGGCGAAGGCTGTCCGGGAAGCCGCCGACGAAGAAGCCCGGCTTGAACGAGCGGATGTAGATCGTGTGGGAGCCGAAGGCCGAGATCGAACGCTCGACGGTCTGGTTGAAGCCCTCGATGATGCTCGCCATCGCGACCACCGTCGCCACGCCGATGACGACGCCGAGCGTCGTCAGCAGCGAACGCAGTCCGTGCGCGCGCAGCGACTGGAACGACATCGCGAACACGTCCGCGACGAGGTCGCGCGTCCTCACCTCGCGCGCCTCAGGCGGCCGCCCGCCCCCGCTCACTCGTACCTCAGCGCTTCGATCGGGTCCTGCTTCGCGGCCCGCGACGCGGGGTAGGACCCGAAGAACACGCCGACGAGCGTCGCCGTGACGAGCCCCAGCACGATCGCGAACGGGCTCACGTACACCGGCAATGGTGAGACGAGTCCGATGAGCAGCGCGAACGCCACACCTAGCAGGAGGCCGACGACTCCGCCGACCCCCGACAGCGTCACGGCCTCGATGAGGAACTGGAAGAGGATGTCGCGGCGGCGTGCGCCGAGCGCCTTCCGTACGCCGATCTCGCGCGTGCGCTCCGTCACCGACACGAGCATGATGTTCATGATCACGATGCCGCCGACGACGAGCGAGATGAGCGACACGCCGATGATCACGACGAAGATCGCGCCCGAGATGTTCTGCCACAGGCTCAGGAGCATCTCGGGCGTCGTAATCTCGAAGTCGTCGGGCTGGCCGGGTCGCAGGTGGCGCGCGGCCCGCAGGATGCTGCGCGTCTCGTCCTGCGCCTGCGTGAATTCGTCCTGCGAGCGGCTCCGCACCTGAATGTCCACGCTGCCGATTCGACCGTACATGCGGTCGAACGTCCCGAGCGGAACGAGCACGTACTGGTCCTGGCTTTGACCGAACGACGAGCCCTTGCGGGCGCCGATGCCGACGACCAGCAGCCGGTGCGGTCCGATTCGAATGTCCCGGTCCAGCGGGTCCAGCGAACCGAACAGTTCGTCGGCGACATCGGCGCCGATCACGCACACGTCGGCGCGACCGAGGTCGTCCGAGTCGCCGAGCGGCCGCCCCCGTGCGACCGGCAGGTCGCTGACCTCCATGTAGCCGGACTCCACGCCCTGGACGCCGACGGCGCGTAGCGAGCGCGAGCCGCGGCGCAGGGTCGCCAGGGCTCCGCGCGCGGCGGTGGCCGCCAGCACGTGGCGCGCGGTCGTGGCGACGAGCCGTGCGTGCGCCCGGGTCAGATTCGGGCGTCGCAGTCGGTCGTTGAACGTCAGGTCGTCGAATGCGAGCCCGACGCGGTCCACCGTGAAGACGTTGGACCCCGACGAAATCAATTTGCTCGAGACGTACTGATTCAGTCCCTGAACGAGGGAAATCACGGCGATGACGGAACTCACGCCGATGATCACGCCGAGCAGCGTCAGGAACGAGCGCAGCTTGTGCGCGCGCAGTGCGGTGAGCGCGATCCCCGCGCTCTCGCGGAGGTTCATCGACCGGCGACTCCCCCGGTGGACGTCCGGTGCGCCCCGCCCTCCGGCGGCGCGCCCGCCCGTCATTCGTAACGCAGGGAATCTACAGGATCGAGGCGCGACGCGCGCATCGCGGGATAGAGGCCGAAGAACACCCCCACGGCCGCCGAAAAAAGCACTCCGAGCGCGACCGACCACAGCGAGACGTAGGTCGGCAGCGGACTCACGGCGTGGATGAAGGCGGAGATCCCGGCGCCGATCACGATGCCGAGCACGCCGCCCGAAGCCGTGAGCAGCACCGACTCCACGAGGAACTGGCTCAGGATCGCGCGTCGCGGCGCGCCGAGCGCCTTGCGCACGCCGATCTCCCGCGTCCGTTCGGTGACCGCGACGAGCATGATGTTCATGACGCCGATGCCGCCGACGAAGAGCGAGATCGAGGAGATGAGCGTCATCAGTGCGACGATCGCCCCGGTGATCTGCTGGTAGAGCTGCATGAAAGCTTCGTCCGTGAAGATCGCGAAGTCGTTCAGCTTGTTGCTCGGCACGTGGCGGCGGACCCGCAGCACCTCGGTGATCTGCCGCTGCGCCTCTTCGCTGACCTCGGGAGACGTCGGCAGCGCGTCGAGGAACAGTTCGCCCTTGCGCGGGAACCACGGCGGCGCGTCATTCGGCGCCGACCAGTACTTGTCGATCAGCATGTACGGCACGACCGCGACCTCGTCGAAGTTGTTGCCGAGGAACTTGCCCTTCGACTCGAACTCCCCGATCACGGTGAACGGGATCGTGCCGATGCGCACGGTCTGTCCGATCCCCGCGCGGTCGCCGAACAGCGCCTCGCGCGTGTCCTTGCCGATCACGACGACGTGCGCTCGGCGCCGCACCTCTTCCTCGGTGAAGAAACGGCCGCGCGCGAGGTCGTATCCGTGCGTCCGCAGGTAGTCCTGGTTCGTGCCGAAGACGAACGTCGTGCGCGTCTGCTTGCCACGATGCCCGAGTCGCAGGTCGTCCCAGGGGAACTTGAACGGCGACACCGCCGCGACGCTCGGGCACTGATCGAGGATCGCGCGCGCATCGTCCATCGTGAAGGCTTTGCGCTGTCGGAGGCTGTCGGGGATCTGCCCGTTGAGTTGGATGCCGGGCCGGATCCGGCGCACGTAGATCGTGTTGTTCCCGATGGACTGGATGCTCTGCTGGAACGAGCGCTGGAAGCCGTTGATCAGGGACACCATCCCGATGACGGTCGCGACGCCGATGACGATGCCGAGCAGCGCGAGGAGCGAACGCAGCCGGTTCGCGACGAGCGCACGGCCCGCCATGCCCAGGGTCTCCCGCAGGAGGAAGAGGTCCACGGGCTACTCGTACCTCAGCGCTTCGATCGGATCGAGGCGCGCCGCACGCACGGCGGGATAGGAACCGAAGAACACGCCGACCCCCGTGGACATCAGGATGCCGAGAAACAACGCGGGCACGTTGACGGCCGCCGGCAGCGGGCTGATCGCCCCGACCAGGAGCGCGATCGCGACCCCGAGAACGATGCCCGTCATGCCCCCCGCGAGCGAAAGCGTGATGGACTCCACGAGGAACTGCGTGAGGATGTCGCGGCGCCGCGCGCCGAGCGCCTTGCGCACGCCGATCTCGCGCGTTCGCTCGGTCACCGACACGAGCATGATGTTCATGATCACGATGCCGCCGACGAGCAGCGAGATCGCCGCCACGCCGATGCTCACGACGAAGATGCCGCCGGTGAGGTTGCGATAGAGGTCCATGTACGCGTCGGAGGTCGTGATCGCGAAGTTGTCGGGCTTTCCCGGTCCGAGGTGGCGCCGCGCGCGAAGCAGGTTCCGCACTTCCTGCTGCGTCGCCGGCAACGAAGCCTGATCGCGGCTCTTCACGAGCACGCTCACCGATCCGCGCTCCATCTCGTACTTCACGAACGTGCGGATCGGAACGATGACGTAGCGATCCTGGCTCTCGCCCAGCACTCGTCCTTTCGCCTTCCCCACGCCGACGATCTCGTACAGGTGATCGCCGACCCGGATTCGCCGCCCGACCGGGTCCAGGTTCTCGAACAGCTCCTCGGCGACTTCGGGCCCGATCACGCACGTGAGCTGCCGGCGCTGGTCGTCGAAGTCGTTCAGGTGCCGCCCGGCGTCGATCGCGAGGTCGTCGATGATCTCGTAGCCCGCGCTGCGGCCGCGCACGCGGACGTTCGCGACGAGCTTCGAGCGGTAGCGGACGTTCAGCGACGTGGCCTGGGCGATGACGACCTGCGACGCGGTGCGCAGGCGCTCCCGCAGCATGTCGCCTTCCGCCACCGTCACGTCGGGGCGCTTGCGCGCCTCGTCGTACGCCTCCTGGCTCATGATCAGTCCGAACTTGTCGACCTCGAACGTGTTCGAACCGGCGTCGATCAGCTTGTCGGACACGTAGCGGTTCATGCCTTCGACGAACGACACGACGGCGATCACGGACATCACGCCGATGATCGTGCCGAGCAGCGTCAGGAAGGACCGCAGCTTGTTCGCCCGCAACGCTCCGAGCGCGATGCCCACGCTCTCCCGCAGGATCACGCGTGTGCCTTCGGGGACATGGAATTCACGACGTCGCTCTCGATCTTGCCGTCGCGCATGCGCACGATGCGGCGCGCGTGCTGTGCGATGTCGGCCTCGTGCGTCACCAGGATCACGGTGTTGCCCTGCTCCCAGATGCGCTCGAACGCATTCATGATCTCCACACCCGTCGCCGTGTCGAGATTTCCGGTCGGCTCGTCCGCGAGGATGATGCTCGGCCGATTCACCAGCGCGCGCGCGATCGCGACGCGCTGCCGCTGGCCGCCCGACAGCTCGTTCGGCCGGTGCTTCATGCGGTCGGCGAGTCCCACGGTCACGAGCGCCTCGCGCGCGCGCTGACGGCGCTCCTCGTGACGCATGCCCGCATACACGAGCGGCAGTTCCACGTTGTGTAGCGCGTCGGCACGCGGCAGCAGATTGAAGGTCTGGAAGACGAAGCCGATCTCGCGATTTCGGATGCGCGCAAGATCGTCGTCCGTCATCGAACCGATCTCCTGCCCCTTCAGCTGGTACGAGCCGCGCGTCGGAGTGTCGAGACAGCCGAGCAGGTTCATGAGCGTGCTCTTGCCCGACCCCGACGGCCCCATGATCGCGACATATTCGTTCGTCCGGATGTCGAGGTCCACGCCGTTCAGAGCGTGCACTTCCTCGGTGCCGACCTGGTAGATCCGGTAGAGGTCGCGGATCTGGATCAGGCTCTCGCCGTTACTTCCGGCCACCGCTTCCTCCCTTGCCCGCCGCCTCTGCCTTCACCCTGTTGCCGGGCTTCAGCTCGCGCAGCGCCTTGTAGGGACCCGCGACGATCGTCTCGCCTTCCTTCACCTCGCCGAGCACCTCGATCGTGGTCTCGCTCGCAATGCCGGTCCGCACGGGAACGAACGACGCAACGCCGTCCTTCGCCACGAACACGCCGGTGATCTCCTTGTCCTTGCGGCCGACCGTGTCGTCCTCGGCGGCGATCGCGTCTCCGGCGCGCGGCTTCGGCTTGCGCGCCTGCTTGCCCGCGCCGGGCTTCGCGGCACGGTCCAGTTCGCGCTGCGTGCGCACGACCACGGCCTGGATCGGCACGCCGAGCGCGCCGTCGCGCGACGCCGTCTCGATCTCGACGTCGGCGGTCATGCCCGGCCGAACCGCGGCGACGTTGTCGTCGAACACGACCTTCACTTCGAAGTTCGTCTGTCCTTCCACCGTGGACGTGATGGAGCGCTTCGCCGTGTTCCCGATCTCGACGACCGTGCCGGGGAACGTCGTGTCCGGGAGCGCGTCCACCGAGATCTTCGCCTTCTGCCCGATCTTCATGTCCACGACGTCGGTCTCATCCACGTCGGCGCGCACGAGCATGCGCGACAGGTCGGACACGACCATGATCTGCGTGCCGGGGTTGTTCATCGTGCCCGTGATGACGATCTCGCCTTCCTCGACGTTGAGCGCGCTCACGACGCCGTCGAACGGCGCGATGAACCGGGTCTTGTCGAGATTGTCGCGAGCGGCTTCCATCGCCGAGCGCGAACGCGTGACTTCCTCGGCGGCCATCGCGGCCGCGACGTTCGCCGACTCGTGCGTGCTCGTCGCCTGGTCCCACTCGGCCTGCGACAGCAGACCCTGCTTGAAGAGCGAGGACTGGCGTTCGTAGTTCGCGTTCACGACCCCCTGGCTGTGAGTCGCCTCGCGGAGCCGCGCCTGGGCGGACGCGTACGCCGCCTTCGACTGCTCGAAGAAGGTCCGGTACTGCGTGTCGTCGAGCTGCAGCATGAGCTGGCCGCGCTTCACGGCATCGCCTTCCTTCACGCGCAGGTCGATGACCTTGGCCGCGATGTCGGCGCTGATCTTCACCTGGGTCTTCGGTTCGATCTTGCCGGGGGCGCGCACGGTGGAGGTGATGATCTCCTTGCGGACGCGCGCGAACTGAACCGCGGTGACCTTGCTCCCGGAGTTCTTCGCGATACCGGCGACGACGATGAGGACGAGCAGCAACGCGCCGAGGCCGATCCACAACCACTTCTTCTTCATGGCGTCCCCTGTGGTCCGAACTTCACTCGCCGCGACCGCGGACGCGATCCACCGCCGCCTCCGCGAGGCGGATGTCCGCCATCGCCGAGACGATGTCGCTCTGCGCGGTCTGCAGCTGCACCTGGGCGTCGATCAAGTCCAGGATCGTCGCCGAACCGACGTTGTACTTCTGCTGCGTGAGCTTGAGGTTCTCGGTCGCCGACTCGAGCGCCCGCTGCGACACGTTCGAGCGCTCGAGCGCTTCGCGGTACGTGAGCAGCGCCTGGTGCACCTCGCTCTCGAGGTTGCGGCGCAGGACGTCGCGCTGATCGCGCGAACGGATCAGGTTCGCACGCGCCGACGCGATCGCGCCGTCGGTGGCGAAGCCGTCGAAGAGATCCCAGTTCAGGGCGAGCGACGCCTGGAGCGAACGCTCGGTCTCGCTGTTCGTCGAACGCGGCGTGACGCCGGACTGCGTGGTCGTCGAACGCGACTTGGAGTTCAGGTCCACCGACCCGCCCGCGGTCAGGTACGGGAGCCGGCGGAAGCGCGCCGAATTGAGCGACGCCTGCGCGGCCCGAACGCCCGCTTCCGACGCCAGCAGGTCCGGACGAGCCTTCGCCGCTTCCGAAACGAGCGAGGACTCGTCGTACTCCACCGGGGCGGCCGTCAGCGTCGTGTCGACTTCGCCGAGCGCCGATTCGGACACGCCGACCGAAGTCGCGAGCGCGATGCGCTGCACCGTCACCTGATGATGCTTCGTGAGCGAATCGAGCTGGCTCTGAGCTGTGCGCACCTGCGCCTTGAGGAGATCGCTGCGGGACACCGAGCCGACCTCGAACAGGGCGCGAACGCGCCGCTCGTCGTCGCGCGCGAGTTTGAGCGCGCCGCTCGACACGTCCGCGAGCCGTACCGCCTTCACGACGCCGTAGTACTTCTGCTTCACGTCGAGGACGACGTCGTTGCGCGCCGACGACCGCGAGTGGCGCGCCGCGCGGAACCCGGTTCGCGCGGCCGACAGGTTCGACCAGGACGACAGGCTGAGGAGCGTCCAGGACGCGCTGAGCCCCGGAGTCGTGCCGTGCGACTCGCTGTCGCTCGTCTGCGAGAACGGGAATTCGGTGCCGAGGAACACCGCGGTGCCGTTCTGCTGCGCGCCGATCGTCTCGTTCTGGAAGCGCGACAGCGACCCGGAAACTCGCGGCAGCACGCCCGAGTACGCGTTCCACAGCTGCCCCTTCGAGCCGAGAACGTTGGCTTCGGCCTCGTGAGCGCCGGGGCCGTTCTGCAGCGCGAGCTTCACGGCGTCGTCCACCGTCAAGACGGCGGCGGACGCCACTCCGGTCAGGGTCGTGCTCGCGAGCATCGCGGCCATCGCCCAGCGTCCCAATCTCATCATTCCTGCCTCCCTGACGTCCCGACGACGGACGCAATCCGTCGCATGAGCGCTTCTACGCAGAAGGTTGAATTGTGTTTCAGCTTCGTCAGGACGCCGGGACCATCACGGCCGCGAGGCCGGCGCCAAAGAGGAGCACCGCGAGGTAAATGCCGACGAGCACGCCGGCGATGCGGCGAACGGGGGCCCCGGAGAGCGCCGAGGCGCCGAGGATCGCGACGATCAGGAACCAGATCGCGAGCGGCCCGATGCCGTCGAGGAACGCCCCGAGCGCGGTCAGAATCCGAGTCGGCGGATCATTCGAGGGCAGCAGGATCCCGAAGCCGATGTGGAGGTTCTTCATCGTGCCGTTCGTCCACGCGAGCACCGACATCAGAATGGCGCCCGGGATGGTCACGAGACCGGACCACGAGACGACCTCGAGCGCCCACCGGAATTTCATCCCCGTGCCGAGGACGAAGCCGGCCCCGAACCACAGGAGCAGGGCCTCGAGGAGCGTCAGCAGCACGAGCATGACGACCTGCGGCACGATCGTCGCGACGAGGCCGAAGTTGCTATCCATGAACGCACTCGCCTTGTCCATCTGCTCCGTCGTCATGTTCCCGGCGGCGATCTGTTCCTCCCACTGATCGTGCAGCATCGGGATCATCGCGGTGCGGAACAGCACCGCGGCGCTGAGTGCGTGAACGAGGAGCAGGACGACGAGCGGGAACCACCACTGCGTCCGTTCGCGCAATCCGCCCCAGGCCTGCGACGGACGGGCGAACACGGCGATCGAGCGTTGCAGGAGCGAGAGCGACGGACCGGTGGCGTCGGCCGCCGGGGCGGAGGGGAATTCGCTGGACATGGGGTCACTCCTGACGTGCGGGGACAGGTGTGCGCGGACTGCGGAACGCAGGTTATGGAGCGCGTTCAGGACGGTCAACCGGCCCCCTACCGGCGCGGACAATACCCCCCCGGGCGCGGGCGCGACGAAGAGGCAGCCTGCGCCCGCACGCCGACTTCAGCGCTCCCGCTTCAGCGGAGCTTGAAGCGGAACGGCAGCACGACCCAGACCCGAACGGGATGCCCGCGGACGAGTGCCGGGGTGAACACCCAGCGCCGCGCGCTCTCGAGGGCCGCGCCGTCGAACGTGCCGCCGGAGTGCACGACCTCGGCGGCCTCGACGCGACCGTCGCGCCCGACGAGCACCTTGATCGCGACCACGCCCTCGAGCCCGATCTCGCGCGCGAGCGACGGGTACTCGGGAACCGGGCTCGTGACGGGCTGCGGGAGTTCGTCCACTTCGTAGAGCGGGGTCTCGCCCGCGCCACTCTCCATCGGCTCGGGCGCGGGTACCGGAACGCCGCCCGCGACGCCGGGCGCTCGCGGGGCCACGACCGGCGTCCCCGGATCCACGACCGGAGTCACGGGCGTCACGACGGGAATCGGAACGACGGGATCGCGTGGCGGCGCCACCCCGACGAGTCGCGGCGCCGGCATCCACGGCAGCGCAATCACCATCGCCACGAACACGATGGCCCAGCCACCGGCGGAAACCGCCAGCGACCGGGCCAGATCGGGACGCGCCGCCGCGATCAGGTCGGGCGCGCCGTAGGGCAGGAACTCGTGCAGCGAAACCTTCGACGTCGAACGCATGGAACCCTCCGCGCCATCGCGGCGATTCCCTCACTGCATCCTCCGTCCCGGTTCGGACGATGTCTCGGCCCCGGTGCCGCCTCTCAGTGCAGGGTGAAATTGATCGGAATCGCGACCCAGCAGGCCACCGGCTTGTTGTTCGCAAGCGCTGGCTTGAACACGTACTGCTTGACCGCCGCCTCGGCGTTGTCCTTCAGCATCGGCGGACCGCTCACGACACGCGTGTCCTTGACCCTGCCGTCCTTGCCGACCAGCGCCTGCACCAGCACCTTGCCCTCGACGCCCGCTTCACGCGCGATGTCGGGGTACGCGGGCTGAACCTTCGTGATCAGCTCCGGCAGTTCGTCCGTGTAGACGTACTCGCCGAACTTCGGCATCTCCTCTTCGGATGGAGGCGCGACGACGATGTTGTCGCCCTCCTGCGTGCTCGTTCCGGGCGTCGCCGCGGCGATTTCCTCCTGCGAGGCGATGGTCTGCTCGGGAGGCGCTTCCGCGTCGGGCACCGGCACCGCGACGCCCACCGTGGGCGGCGCCGTCGGCTGCGCGATCGCCACCTGCGGCGGCGGCTCGTTGTCCGTGAGCGGCGGCGGCGCCTGCAGCTCGCGGTACGGAACGATGATGACCTTCTCCTCGTGCGGACGTCGCTTCAGCAGCTCGCTCGTGCCGAACGACACGAGGAACACGCTGAGCCACGCGAGGCAGGCCACCGCGACCGCCCGCACCATGTACTTGCGGGCGACTTCTCGCAGCTCGGGCGCCCCGTAGGGCATGAAGTCGTAAAGCGAAATGCGTTCCGCGGTCACAGTCCCTCGACCTCCTTCCTCTCCTCGTCGGTCACCGTACCGAGCGAGAAGCGGGTCAGATTCGAAAGGTCGAGTTCATCAATGACGTCGACCATGCAGTGGAACTTCGCCTTCGGGTCGATCTTCACGACGACCACGAGGTCCTTGCTTCCCTTGAACGGCTTGAAGACGTCCTCGAGCCCCTTGATGTCCGTGCGCGCCCACGGCACTTCCTTGCCGCCGCGCTTCCAGTACACGAGATCCTCGCCCATGACGCGAAGCGACATGACCTTGGACTCGGCAACCTGGATCTCGACGTCCTTGTCCGGCGGGAGGTTGATCTCCAACGCCTGCGGCGTGCGGAACACGGTCGTGACCATGAAGAAGATCAGCAGGAGGAACGCGACGTCCACCATCGGCGTCATGTCGATTCGAACACCGACGCGACGCTTCGGACGGCGGAACGATTTGCCCTTCTTCCCGCCCTTTTTTTCTCGTTGTGGAGTGTCTACCGCGCCCATGGAGTCTCACCCCCCTCTACTTTTCGGCGCCAGGTTTCTTCCCGAAGATGTTTCCGGAACCTTCGAGATCGGTCTGCACGTTGAAACGCGAAGCCTTCGCCTCCTGCAGCGCGCCCATCATGTCGGCCATGACGCCGTACTCCGCGTCCTTGTCCATTTTGACGATGACGCGCGCCGCCGGGTTGGCCGCACGTGCGTTGCTCAGGACCGTTCCGAGATCGGTGGCGATCTGCGGCGGAAGCAGCTCGCGCTTCACTTCCTGTCCGGCCTGACGGTAGATCACGTGCACGAGCGAGACGTTCCCGTTCTCGGGCTTCGGCTTCGTGACCGAGATCGTGATGATGTCCGACTCGGGCGACTTCGCCTCCGAGTTCGACTCCGGAAGCGAGATCTTGTCCGCCTCGGGCGGCTTGAACTGAGTCGTACACATGAAAAAGATGAGGAGCAGGAACGCCACATCGACCATCGGCGTCATGTCGATGGCGATGCCGATGCGGCGCATCTTCTTAAGCATGTCGGGAGCTCCCCTCGTTTACTTCTTGTCGCCCGTGGACGCCGCGAGCAGCTGGACCGCCTCGTACGACGCTTCGTCCATCATGTAGTTGAAGGCGTCGACGCGCGTCACGAACACGTTGTAGGCCACGATGCCGGCGATCGCGCAAATGAGTCCGCCAGCGGTGTTGATGAGCGCTTCCGAGATGCCGATGGCGAGCTTCGTCGCGTCCACGGCGCCCGTGTGGCCGAGGGCCGCGAACGAACGGATCATGCCGATGACGGTTCCGAGCAGGCCGACCATCGTCGAGATCGAGGCGATCGTGGACAGCGCGGTCAGGTTGCGCTCGAGGAGCGGCACTTCGAGACCGTTCGCTTCCTGGATCGCGGTCTGCGTCTCGGCGACGATCTTCTCCTTCGTCGCACCCTCGTGCTTGAGCTGCAGGTAGCGCTCGAGGCCGGCGCGGATCACGTTCGCCGCGGAGCCGCGCTGCGCGGCGCAGGCCTTGATGGCGCCTTCGACGTCGGACTGGTGGAGGCGCTTGCGCACGTCGCTGAGGAACATCGACATCGGGCGCGCGCCGTTCGCCTTCTTGAGGCTCCACACGCGCTCGATGATGAACGCGGTTTGCAGGATGATCAGCATGATGAGCGCGGCGACGAGCGGACCGCCCTGCTGGACGTTCTTCCCGACCTCACCGATCACCGGCAGGAACTGCCAGATCAGGTAGGACACGACGGCTGCAGCCACGAAACCAATCGGAACGATGAAACGGCTCATTGCGAGGTTGTCCTCCGTGTCCGGCCTCGGCGCTGCCTCGTACCGAACGGTTCGTGAAGCCTCGAGGCCGCCGGGCGGAGCCGCCGGCCACCACGCCCTGGTGGGGCTCGGCGCCGCGCCTGCCTGATGACCCCTTTGCCCCGACCCGGTCGCCGGGGTTGGTTGCTAAGACGCGAACGAGGCGATGGCCTCGGCTTCGGTCTCGTAATGACCAAACACGTGCACGAGCTTGGTCATCGTGAACAGTTCCACGAGCCGCTGCGACATTCCGCACAGGCGGATGTCGCCCTGACGGCTCCGGTAATTCGTGAACGCTCTCATCAAGACGCCGATCGCGATCGAATTCATCGTCTCGCACTCGGTGAGATTCAAGACGAGCCGCTGATTGCCGGCCCCCGCCTCGGCCAGAATCGCGCGCTGCAGGTCGTCCGTTTCGCCGTCCCCGAAGTAGCTGCCGTTCGGGCTCAGCACCGTGACGCTTCCCTCCTGCCGCCGCGCGATCGCCATCGAGGTCCCGTCCGGGATCAGCCCTTCTCCGCGAAGCTCGCGATCGCCAGTTCCTCCGTCGCGTACGAATCGAACACCATCGACAGCTTCGTGATCACGAAGATGTTCTCGATGCGCTTGTCGACGGCGCACAGCTTCATCTGTCCGCCGCGGCGCACGTAGTTCGAATGAGCCGAGATCAGAACGCCCAGAGCCGTCGAGTTCAGATGCTGCGTCTCGGACAGGTTGATGACGAGGTGCTTGTTGCCCGCCTCGCTCAACGCCTTGATCTTCTGTTCGAGTTCGTCGGTTTCGTCGCCGCCCGTCAGGTAGCCCTTCGGCGCCAGGATGGTGATCGTCCCGACCGTTCTTTCGCGCATGCTGCTCCTCCCTAAAGCGGCACTCAGCCGCCGAGGCTCTGGATTCCCTTCATCGCGTCGTTCTGATTCGGATCGAGTTGCAGCACACGGCGGTAGCACTCGATGGCCCGCGTGCGATTGCCGCTGTTTTGATTCGCCTGTCCCAGCCACACCCACGCCTGGGTGTCCTTGTCGTTCAGCTTCACCGCGCTGTCGAGGAAGCGAATCGCCTCCGAATAGTCCTTGTCGAGCAGCTTGTAGAAGCCGAGCTGACGATTCGCGACGCCGGCGAACGTGCCGGTGGAGTCGAGATCCAGGGCGCGCCCGAGCTCGAGCTTCGCGGCCGCGATCGAGTCCATCTGGGCGTACAGGATCCCGACCCAGAAGTGGCGATCCGACTTCGCGTCCTCGAGCATCGCGGACTGCTTCAGCGCCCCGAGTGCATCCGGGTACTGCTTCAATTCCTTGTAAGAAAGGCCAAGATAGTAAAAACATTCACCGCAGGCCGGGTCAAGCGCGATCCGTCGCTGGAAGCGGGTCACCGCCTCCGGATAGTTGCGCGCGCGGTACGTGATCATCCCGAGCTGGAGCGCCGAGAACTTCGCGTCGTTCGCCGTCGAGTCCTTCTCGATGATCGAGTTGTAGAGCGACTCCGCTCGCGCCGCCTGACCGGCGAACACGTAGACCTGCGCGAGGATCAGCAGATCGCGCCCGGTGGGTTCGCCCTTGTCGAACGCCGCGGCAGCCTTGTCGTATTCCTTCCGCTCCGCGTGAAGCCGGCCGAGGATCGTGTAGGTCTCCTTGCTCTCGTAGCCCATCGAGACCGACTTCGACAGCGCCTCGAGCGCCGCGTCGCGCTCCTTCAGGTAGAAGAGGGTGCGCCCGAGCAGGCTCCAACCCTTCGCGTCGTTCGGCATCATCTGCGTGTACCGCTCGAGCGGCGCGCGCGCTTCCGCGTAACGCGCGGGGTCCTTCGCGCCGGCCAGGTAGAGCAAATTGCCGAGTCCGAGCTGACCGGCCGGGAACTCGGGATCGCGCTCGACCACCCACCGGTATTGCGTCAGCGCCTCGGAGTAGCGCTGCGCGTAGAAGAGTCCCTGGGCGTACGAGTAACGCAGCTCGACGTCGGTCGAGTCGAGCGCCACCGCCGCCTCGTACTCGGGCACCGCGAGGTCGCCGATGCCGCGCTTCAGCAGGTAGAAGTCGCCGAGCGCGCGGCGCGGCAGCGGATCAGTCGGAGCCTCTTCACGCGCCTGCGTGTAGTAGACGCTCGCCGAGCGCAGCGAATCGCGCGCGAGTTCCGCGTCGCCGAGCGCGACGAGGAAGCGCGGGCGCCACTTCGGACCCCATCGCGTGCCCTGCGTGAGCACCTCGATCGCCTCGGGAATCTGCTTGAGCTTCACGAGCACGTCGCCGAGCGCCATCTGGGCGTCGGGGAACTTCTTGTCGAGCTCGACCGCGCGGCGCAGCAGGGGCAGCGCCTTGTCCCACTGCTCCTGGCGCCGGAAGACCTCGCCCTGCCCCCAGTGCGACAGGGCCAGGTTGCCGTCCATCTTCTGCGCCGTCTCGAACGCCTCGAACGCTTTCGCGAGCTGGCGCCGCTTGAGCCAGACCTGCCCGACGCCGGCGCGCCCCTCGGCGAGGCCCTGTGAAGCCGCCTTCTCGAACGACGCAAGCGCCTGGTCGTACTGACCGGCGGCGAGCGCCGCGCGACCATCCTTCAGATCGTCCGCGTGGAGCGGAGGAACCACGAGCGCGATACCGATGAGGATCGCGACGGCGCCGAGTGCGCGAAGGTAGGGAAGTCGGATCATGGCGTGTGCGTTGATCTCCTTCAGTGGGTTTGAAGCATCGGGGAGCGCCGAACGAAACGAACTGGAACCGATGTCGGCACGAGACCGGACTCGCTGACGAGTCGCTGTCCATCCATGCTGGTCGCGAACGTGATGAGTCCGTTCGCGAGCAGCGGGCCCTTGGCCCGCGCGTAGAAGCTGAACTGCCGCATCAGCGGGTAGTCGCCCTTGTAGACGAGTTCCGCGTCCGGCGAGTGGTACGGGAGTCCCGTCATCGCGGCGAGCCGCAGCGGCCGAACGCCGTCGAGGCGAGCGCTCGAGCCGACGAATCCGATCGCGCCGGGTCGCGCGGCGACGGCCGCGATCACCGCGGAATCGGAGCCCGCGGTCAGCGCCGCGCCCACGATCGGCTGGTCTTTCAGCACGTCTTCTCGCCAGTAGGCCATGAGGTCGCTCTCGGGTTCCTGGACGACGCGCTCGATCGACGTGCGCGTTCCGCCCAAATCCGACCACTCCGTGAACTCGCCCTGATACACCCGACGCAGATCGTCGAGCGTGACGTTCTCGACAGCATTCGACGCGTGAACGATCACGACGATCGCTTCGCGCGCGAAACGGTAACCCTGGAGCGGGAGCCCGCCTTTCATCGCCGCCTCGCGTTCGGCGGCGGAGAGTTCCCGCGCCAGCACCGCGAGATCGGCTTCCGCCGCGAACAGCGCACGAACCGCTTCACGCGACTCGCCGCTCGCCAACTCGATTTGTGCGTCCGGATACAACCGCTCGAATTCGCCCTTCTGCCGATCCACCAGCGCCCGGACTTCCGGTGGACAGACGACTCGAATACGCCCGCTGGTGAGGGATTCTTCCTTCGGCGGAGCCGCCGACCGTGAGGAGCAGCCGCCGGCCAGCAGGAGCAACAGGAGGACCCCGCCCTGGAGGGCCCGCGAACCGGCGCCCGCCCGGAGTGCAACGAAGAGCTGGGATTTTAGGAAGGCCGAGAGCTTCAAGTCAATGTCCGATCTGAGCTTCCTGTGCCTCAAGGAGACGAACGGAGGCGCGACGTTAGTGACCGGTTCAAGGGGTGTCAAGAACCGCGATCCCGCTTGCCGGACCCGAGAGCCTCTTCCTAGACTCCGCGCCCCATGTCCCGCCGCTCGCGCCTCTCGTCCGCCTCATCCGATCCCGCCGTCGCTCGCCCGAACTCGGCCGGCGGATCGCTTCCCTCCGTCACTCGCGCGCTCGACGTGCGCGGACCCTACCTGCTGCCGCTGGCGCTCGCGCTGGTTGCGCGTGTCGCGCTGTGGATCGTGCTGCCGTACGCCTCCGAAGACGCGTACATCACGTTTCGATTCGCGAGGAACCTCGCCGCAGGTCACGGATTCGTCTTCAATCCCGGCGCTCCGGTGTTCGGCTTCACGTCGCCGCCGTGGACGCTCTGGATGGCGGCGGGTGAAGCGCTCCTGCACGCACCGCTCGCGCTCGCGCGCGCGACCGCGCTGATCGCGGACTTCGCGACGATCCTGATCGCGGGCCGGCTGCTCGAGCGCCACGTCGATGCCCGGTGCGCCTGGGCGTTCACGCTCTTCTACGCGGCCTGGCCGCTCTTCCCCGCCGTGGCGATGTCGGGGATGGAGAACTCGCCGATGATCGCCCTGCTGCTCGTCGCCGCCCTGCTCGCGCACGCGCGGCATCCCGCGGGAGGCCCGGCGCTCGCGCTCCTCGCCCTCTGGCGTCCCGAGGGCGTCGTGGCGGCGTGCGTGGTGGCGCTGTGGGCCGGCTGGCGCGAGCGACTCGTCGCGCTCGCGATCGTCGCCGTCGGCCTCGCCGGGCTCGCGTGGGCGTTCGGATCGCCCGTGCCGCAGAGTCTCATCGCCAAGTCGCAGCTCTACGGCACCCCGGGCCCGTGGCTCGGCCGACACTGGTGGGACTGGATCGTGCCGTTCCCGTTCGCCGGCTGGCCGCGGCTCGCCGAGACTCAGCTGCTCGTCTCGCTCTCGATTCCGTTCGCCGCCTCGCTCGTCGTGGGACTGCCGCGGCTCCTGCCGCTCCGCTCGACCCCGCTCGCCGCCGCGATCGCAGGCGGTGTCGCCGTGTGGCTCGGTTACGCGCTGCTCGGTGTCGCGTACTTCTACTGGTATCTCGCGCTGCCGCTCGCGGCGCTCGCGCTCTGGGCCGCGCTCGGGTTCGGCGTGATCGCCTCCTCGCGCGCATTGCGCATCGCGACCGCGGCGTTCGTGCTCGGCGTGTGGTTCGTGGCGGTGCCGCTCTACGTCGGCCGTGCCCAGGCCGAGTACTCGTCGTTCGCGAGCGCGGGCCGCTACCTCGCCGCGAACGCCACGCCCGGCGACGCCGTGCTGCTCGAACCGATCGGCTTCGTCGGCTGGCTCGCGCCCGTGCGCGTGCTCGACGAAGTCGGACTCGTCACGCCCGAGATCGCGCGGCGACGCATGCAGGGCCCGGGCTGGTACACGGACGTCGTGCGTGAACGCCGTCCGCGCTGGCTCGTCCTGCGCGGCTCCGTGCTCGAGTCGGGCGAGGCCTTCGCGGGGCGCGGCGCGCCGTTCCGCTCTCTCGCCGAGCGCGACGAAGTGCTCGGCGAGTACGAGCGCGTTCGCGGCGGCGGCGGCGAAGCCGAGTTGCAGATCTGGCGCCGGCGCTGAGCGCGCGGCGCCCGCCGATCACGGACGCAGGCGGTACAGCATGCGCGGGAACGGAATCGACTCGCGCACGTGTTCGAGCCCGCACAGCCACGCGAGTGTGCGCTCGACGCCGATGCCGAAGCCCGAGTGCGGCACGGAACCGTAACGGCGCAGGTCCTTGTACCACTCGAACGCCTCGTGCGGCAGACCGTGCTCGTCGATGCGGCGATTGAGCAGGTCGAGCGACGTCATGCGCTGGCCGCCGCCGACGATTTCCCCGTAGCCCTCGGGGGCGAGGCAATCGCACGACAGGCAGAGCCGCTCGTCCTCGGGGTGCGGCTCCATGTAGAACGCCTTCACCGCGGCCGGGTAGTGCTTCACGAACACCGGCGTCTCGTACTGCTCCGAGATCGCGGTCTCGTCGGGAGCGCCGAAGTCGTTGCCCCACTCGAACGCCATGCCCTTCGAGTGCAGGAAGTCCACGGCCTCGTTGTACTCGATGCGCGGGAACGGCCCGCGAATCCGCTCGAGCTTCGTCACGTCGCGTTCGATCGTCGCGAGTTCGGACCGCCGCCGGTCGAGCACTCGCCCGATCGTGTAGAGCAGCAGCCGCTCCTCGAGGTCGATGACGTCGTCGAGCGACGCCCACGCCCACTCGGGCTCCATCATCCAGAACTCGATCAGGTGCCGGCGCGTCTTGCTCTTCTCGGCGCGGAAAGCGGGGCCGAAGCAGTACACGCGGCCGAACGCCATGGCCGCCGCCTCGCTGTAGAGTTGGCCGCTCTGCGTCAGGTAGGCCTTGTCCTCGAAGTACTGCGTCTCGAACAGCGTCGTCGTGCCCTCGCACGCGGCCGGCGTGAAGATCGGCGCGTCCACGAGCAGGAAACCCTCGCCGTCCATGAAGTCCCGGAACGCCGAGATGATCTCCGCGCGCACGCGCAGGATCGCGTGCTGGCGGCTCGAGCGCAGCCACAGGTGGCGGTGGTCCATGAGGAAGTCCGTGCCGTGCTCCTTCGGCGAGATCGGGTAGTCCACCGAAGGTCCGACGAGCCGAAGCGACTGGATGCCGAGTTCGACGCCGCCCGGCGAACGGGCATCGGCGCGGAGCGCCCCCGTCACGATGATCGCGGCTTCCTGACCGAGCGCGGCGATCGTCTCCCATTGCTCCGCGGGCACATCCTTCACCCCCGCGACGCACTGCATCACGCCGCTCCCGTCCCGCACGACGAGGAAGGCGACCTTGCCACTCGACCGGCGGTGCGAAATCCAACCGCGGATCTCGACGGACTGACCGACGTGCGCGGGGCCGTCGGCGATGCGAATCCAGGGAACGGCGGGACCGGTCATGTGCGCTCCGGAAGCTCGGGCTCGGGGTACGTGAGGCTTCGAAATCCCCCGGAAAGGCCGGGATTTCGGGCCGAAGGCGACCCCTCGCACGCGAAACCGATGAAGAACGGGGCGCGGCGGGCCGACAACTCCGGCGGGCGAACGGGACGTTAGGAGCCGTTCCCGCGCACTGTCAAGGGATGGCCACGCCATGACGCGAATCCAGGATGATCGTGTGCGCGCCAGATGGAATGCGCACCTCCTCGTGACGCTCGCCGTTCTCCTCGCGTGCGCGCTCGCGCCGGCGCCTTCGCGCGCGCAGTCGGAGGCAACGGCCTCCCCCGAGACCGCCGCGCACGCCACGGCGCCCGCGAGCGCGACTCCCGCCGACGCCCCGCCGGCGGACCTTCGCGACCTCGAGGCGTGGCTCGACTACCGAGTCCGGCACCATATCGCCTCGCTTCCTCAGGAAGCGCGCCTCTACTACCGCCGCGGGCTCGTCGCGCACGAAGCCGGCGCGGGCGACCAGGCCGTGCGTTACCTGCGCGGCGCCGCCGAACTCGATCCCACGTTCGTCGCGCCGCACCTGACGCTCGCCTCGTGGACGCTCCTCAGCGAGCCCGGGCAGGCGCTCGTCCAGTACGCGAACGTGATCGAACTCGCGCGGCGCAACTTCACGCTGCAGCACGCGCTGCTCGCGAACGTCCTCTACCTCGGCCTTCAGTCCATCTTCCTCGGCCTGTTCGCGGCGGCGTTCGTTCTCGCCGTCGTTCACGCACGCGAGATCCACCACGTCGTGCACGAGCGCCTTTCGGGATGGCTGCGGGCGGACACGTCGCGCTGGTGGGCGTGGGCCGTCGTCGTCCTCCCCTACTTCGCCGGTCTCGGCCCCGTGCTCCCCACGCTGTTCATCCTCGGATGGCTGTGGCACGAGCTGCGTCCGCGCGAGCGCTTCGTGTTCGTCGTGCTCACGCTCGCCTGCGTCGCGTCGCCGTTCGTCGCGATCGGACTCGACCGGCTCGTCACGCCGCTCAACGAGGGGCGCGGTCCCTTCTACGGCGTCACGATGGTCGAGAACGAACCGTACTCCGAGGCGCGCGAGGCCCGGCTGCGACAGCTCGTCCGGGAGCACGAGGACAACCCGTACCTGCACTTCGGGCTCGCCTGGACGGCCCGGCGGGGCGGACATCTCCCGCTCGCCGAGGCGGAGTATCGGCGCGCGCTCGAACTGCGGCCGCAGGACGACCGGATCCTGAACAACCTCGGCAACCTGCTCGCCGCGCAGGGCCGCGCCGGCGACGCGCTGCCGCTGTACGAAAAAGCGCAGAAAATCAACCCCGCGAATGCCGCGGCCTTCTTCAATGCCTCGCAAATCTACACGCAGCGCTTCGACTACAAGCCCGCGAGCGATGCGCTCACGCGTGCGAGCGCGCTCGACTTCGAACTCGTCCGCACCTACCAGTCGCAGGGCACCGACGACGGCGGCCTCGCGCTCGCCGACCAGTGGCTCGCCCCCGAGACCTTCTGGTCCGCGATCGGCGAGGTGCGCGCGAGCGGCGACCCCTCGCGCGCACTGCCGCCGTGGTGGCGCGTGCGCATCGAGGGCGCCGGCTGGCCGTTCGCGGTCGCGGCCCTGCTCCTCGCCATCGGCGGCCTCGTGGTCGGCCGCCGGATGCACCAGCTGCTGCCGCTGCGGCGCTGCAGCAACTGCGACGCCGTGCTGTGCCGGCGCTGCGCGCAGCGGCGCCGCGAGATCGCGTTGTGCTCGGCGTGCGCGGCCGTCGAGTCGCGCGCCGAGAGCCCCGAGTTCGCGCGCGTGCTCCTGCTCCAGCACCGCCGCCGCGTCGAAGGCCGCACGCACCTCCTTCGCACGACGTTCGCGACGCTCGTGCCGGGCGTCGGCCTGCTGTCCTTCGGACGCGTGTTCGGCGCGACGTTCCTGCTGACGCTCGTCTCGACGCTCGTCGCGGGCTGGATCGGCTTCCGCGCGCCGTTCGCGTACGAACCGCGCCTCGCGCTCGCCGACTCCCTCCTGCCCCTGCCCGTGCTCGCGGCTCTGTGGGCGTTCGTCTACCTCGTCTCGATCACGGGCTACTTCCACCGCCTCGGCCGGAAGCGCGCGCAGGAAGCGATGCTCCAGGCCCCGACCCGCAGCCGCGCCGTCCAGGCGTCGCGGCACGTTCCTTCGGCCGCCGCCTAGGACCTCACGATGGCGCTCCAGGGCAATCTCCGCGACTTCTCCGCCACCGAAATCCTGCAGCTGCTCGGCTCGCAGAAGAAGACCGGCTGCCTCCTGCTCGAGTGGAACAGCGAGCACGCGGTCGTGTACGTGATCGAAGGCCGCATCGTCTCGACTCGTAACCCGGGCATGTCGAAGGACGATCCGCTGCTCAAGTTCCTCTTGAAGGTCAACCGCCTCTCGGACGAGCAGCATCGCGGCCTCACGACGATCCATCGCGAATCCGGTCGCGATCTCGAGGACCTGCTCGTGAACGGACGCTACCTCGAGGCCGACGAACTCGCCGCGTTCGCGGAGCGCCAGGTGCTCGACGACCTGTCGCGCATCGTGCGCTGGGAGGACGGCGCGTACCGCTTCGATCCCAACGCGCGCTGGCCGAATCCGCCGCTCCTGCGGCTCAGCATCGAGGGCGCGCTGATCGAAGCGGCGCGGCGCGTGGACGAACAGAAGCGCTTCGTCACCGTCTTCCGCGACCCGTACCAGCTGCTCGGCGTCCGCGACCTCCCCGACCCGAACGACCCGCTCTCCGAGGAGGAGCGCGAGCTGTTCGGTCTGATCGACGGCCAGCACACGGTCGAGCAGATCGCCGCGGACTCGACCATGTCGGAGTACGAAACCTACGAAGCGCTCCACCGCATGCTCGAAGCGCAGTGGATCGAGATCACGGGGCGCCGCGACCCCGGCGTGCAGATCGTCGAGGAAGAGCAGGCGCCGGCGCTGCACCCCGCGGAGCAGCGACCGTGGTGGCGCGAGGTCGTCATGGGCGCTGCGTGCGTCGGAATCGTCCTCGCGCTGCGGCTCGTCTCGGGCGCGGTGGATCGCGCCTCGCTCGCGCCGCCGGCCGGCGACGTGTTCGCGGTCGCGGCCGAACGCGACCTGCGCACGGCGATCGAGCTGTTCCGCCGCGACCGCGGAAGCTACCCGCGGAACCTCGACGAGCTCGTCGAGGAGCGCTGGATCGAACGCCGCCAGACCGCCCTCGCGGGCTACGCGCTCACGTACCACCGCGCCGCGGACGGCTCGGGCTTCGAGCTGCGGCTCGAGCCCGCCCGCTAGTCAGTCGCGCGAACGCGCCGCGAGCGCGTCGAGCATCCACGCCGCCGCCGCCGCGAGGTCGTCGCACACCGCGTCGGGCGCGAGCCCCTCGCTCCCGGCCGCGCGCTGCTCTTCTTCGCGGCCGTACCCCGAGCGCAGCAGCAGGCCGCGGCCGCCCGCGCGTTGTCCGCACTCGGCGTCGATGCGCTTGTCCCCCGTCATGACCGAGCGAGTCAGGTCGAGCACGAGGTCTTCGGACGCGCGCTCGAGCAGCGCCGTGCCGGGCTTGCGGCACGCGCAGCCGGCCTCGGGCGCGTGCGGGCAGAAGTAGATCGCGTCGAGTTCCACGCCCTCGGCCCGCAGCACCTCGCGAAGCCGCGCCATCGCGGCGTGGACGTCGCCGGCCGTGAAGTAACCTCGGCCGACCCCGGACTGGTTCGAGACGACGACGAGCGCGTAGCCGCCGGCCCGCAGTTCGCGAAGCGCCTCGGCCGCACCCGGCACCAGTTCCACGTCGGCCGGGTCGGACAGGTAGCCGCGCTCGACGATCAGCGTTCCGTCACGGTCGAAGAACGCCGCCGGCCGCGGCGCGCGTCCGCGCCGTCTCGCGAGCGCGCGTTCGAGCGCGCGCTCGAGAACTTCCGCGTCGTCCCCGGCCGGGTCCTCGGCGTCCGACTCCGCGTCCGGCCAGAGCCCGAAACGATCGAGCGGCAGACCGTGCGGCCCGCCGCGCACGGCCTCCGCATCGTCCGGCGTCACGAGCGCGACGCTGTAGGCCATGCCCCACGCCCAGTGGTCGAGCGCGTTCCAGCGCGCGAGCCGCGCCGCGCGCACGTCGAGCATCAGGACGCCCGCGCGCGCGAGCCAGGCGAGGAGCGCGGCGCCGGCGGGGTGCGCCGCGTCCGCGACGACGGCGTCCACGTCGAGCCCGGCGACGTCGAAGCGGCGGCGGACGGGGCGCACGCCGGGCACGCGCGTCGCGTGGCGCGCCGCCGAGCGGCCGAACCAGTGGACGAGGTGGCCGCGACGCGCGAGCGCGAGCGCGGCGCGCTCCAGTCGCGGCGCGAGCCCCGCGCCCTCGGCGACGAGCAGCCTCACGCGGCGAGCTCCCGGCAGGCCGCGTCCACGCGTTCGACCTCGACGCGCGTCAGGCACTCGAATCCGATCGCGCACGTGCGCCGGAAGCACGGCGAGCAGACCGGCGGCCGCTGCACGACCCGCACGCGGCCGCCGACGGGCGCCGTCCACGCGCTGCTCGTGGACCCGAAGATCGCGACGGTCGGCGCGCCGGCCGCCGCTGCGAGGTGCGCGAGTCCCGAGTCGTTGCACACGGCGACCGCCGCGCGGCCGCACAGCGCCGCCTGCAGCACGAGGTCGGTGTCGCCCGCGCCGCTGCGAGCGCCCGGAATCGCCGAGGCGACGCGTTCGCACGCCTCGCGCTCGGCCGCCGTGCCGCAAGCGAGCACCGCGTGGCCGCGCGCGGCGAGCCGCCGGCCGAGTTCGGCGAAGCGCTCCGCGGGCCAGCGCTTCGAAGGTCCGTAGACGGCGCCGGGGCCGAGCAGCGCGAGCGGGCGTCCCGCGAGGCCGCGCGCCTCGAGCCACGCCCCGGCGCGCTCGCGCACGGAAGCGTCCAACGCGAGCGGCGGAGGGATCGGCGGCGACGCGGGCACGCCCGCGCAGCTCCCGAGCGCCGCGTACTCGCGCGACAGGTGCAGGTCCCCGCGGCGCGGGCGGCGCAGCGCGCGCGTGAGCAGCGGCGAGCGGCCTTCGTGCGCGTAGCCGACGCGCACCCGGGCGCCGAGCCGCAACGCCTGCCACGCGCTCGAGAACGACGGCGGCAGCACGAGCGCGAGGTCGGCGCCGTGCAGCGCCGCCGGCGCCGGATCGGGCTTCGGCGCGTGCGACGCGGTCCACACGCCGTCTCCCGCGAGCAGCGCCGCGACCGCGGGCGGAACGAGCGCGTGGATCTCGGCCGCGGGCTGGGCGGCGCGCAGCGCGTGCAGCAGCGGCCGGGCAAGCAGCGCGTCGCCGAGCCAGTTCGGCAGGCGCACGATCACGCGGGCGAGCGCGGGCGGCGGGACTTGCGACGCCGCGCGCTCCGCGATCACGCCCGGAACGCTCCTAGTACGCGCGCGCGAACAGCGCCCACGGCCGGCCCTGCGCGCGATCCGCGAAGCGGGACTGGTCGAGCGGCACGCAGCGCAGCGTCGCCATCGTGCGCGCCTTCACCTCGGCCTCGAACCCGCCGTCGCCGTCCCACGGCGTCGCGACGTAGCCGCGCTTCTCGGCGAAGTGCGCCTCGATCTCGGGCAGCGACTCGGCCCACACGGTGCTCTCGTCGCGGAACGCCTTCGCCTGCTCGAACAGCGAACGCTGCAGGTCGTCGAGCAGCGCCGGCAGCCGCGTGGCGAGAGCGTCGAGCGGAATGGACTCCTTCGCGCGGCTGTCGCGACGCACGCTCATCACCGCGCGGTTCGCGACGTCCTTCGGACCGACTTCGAGCCGCACCGGAACGCCGCGGAGTTCGTACTCGTTGTACTTCCAGCCCGGCGTGTACTGGTCGCGGTCGTCCACGAACAGACGCACGCGGCCGTGCAGCGCCTCGCGCACCTTGCCCACGAACTCGAGCACCTGCGCGCGATCCTCGTCCTTGCGCCAGATCGGCACGACGACCGCCTGGATCGGCGCCACGACCGGCGGCAGCTTGAGGCCGTGGTCGTCGCCGTGCGTCATGACGATGCCGCCGACGAGCCGCGTCGAGACGCCCCACGACGTCTGATGGACGTGCTGGCGTACGCCCTTCTCGTCCTGAAACGTGATGTCGAACACCTTCGCGAAGTGCTGGCCGAGGTAGTGCGACGTTCCGGCCTGCAGCGCCTTGCCGTCGCGCATCAGCGCCTCGATGGAATAGGTCGCGGAAGCGCCGGCGAACTTCTCGGCGTCGCTCTTCCGGCCCGGCCACACGGGCAGCGCGAGGTCGTTCTCGACGAAGTCCCGGTAGACCTCGAGCATCCGCAGCACTTCCTCCATCGCTTCCTTCTCGTCGGCGTGCGCGGTGTGCCCCTCCTGCCACAGGAACTCGGCCGTGCGAAGGAACAGGCGCGTGACCTTTTCCCAGCGCATCACGTTCGCCCACTGGTTGATCAGGATCGGAAGGTCGCGGTACGACTCGATCCACTTCGAGTACATGTGGCCGATGATCGCCTCGCTCGTCGGGCGGATGCAGTAGCGCTCCTCGAGCTTCTCGGTGCCGCCGTGCGTCACCCACGCGACCTGCGGCGCGAAGCCTTCGACGTGTTCGGCCTCGAGCGCGAGCAGGCTCTCCGGGATCAGGAGCGGGAAGTAGGCGTTCTGGTGCCCCGTGTCCTTGATGCGGCGGTCGAGTCGCGCCTGCATGTTCTCCCACAAACCGAAGCCGTAGGGTCGGATCACCAGTAGTCGGCGAGCTGCGCCTTGCGGACGACCTCGTTGTACCAGCGCGAAAAGTCGTCGGACTGGTCGGTCAGGTCTTCGACGAACTGCTTCTTTTCCTGGGTCTCGCTCACGGCGTCTCCGGTGCGGTGTCGCGGTTCGGCCCGCGCGTGCGGCGTGAAGGTGAAGGGGGCGCAGTATAGGGGCGGCTCGCGCGGCCCCTCAAGCGCCGGCGCCCGCCGCGCGCGTGGCGATCGTCTCGAGCGCCGCGAGGACGGCGCCGGGCTCGATCCCGATCATGCAGCGGAAGTGTCCGAGCGGGCAGGTCTCGCGACCGTGCAGTGTGCAAGGCTGACACGGTTCGTCGCGGCACAGCACGACGTGCCCCTCGCCCGCCGGCGCGAAGCCGAGCACGGGGGACGTGCTGCCGAAGAGCGCGACGACGCGCAATCCGCGCGCGGCCGCGAGGTGCATGAGGCCGGTGTCGCCCGCGACCGCGGCGGCGCCGCGGGACATCAGCGCCGCGATGCGCGGCAGCGGCTCCGAGATCCAGCGCGCCCGCGGCTCGCGCTCGATCCGTGCCGCGAGCGCCGGGAACGAAGCGCGCTCACGCGCGAGCGAGAAGTAGAGCCGCGCACGTCCCGCGGCAGCGAGCGCTTCGTCGAGCGCGAGCCAGTGCCGCTCGGGCCAGCGCTTGGTCGCGTGCTGCGCCGCCGGGCAGAGCACGAGCGGGGCCTCGCCCCACCCCCATGCCGAGAGTTGCGCATCGGCCCACGCCTCGGCCTCCTCGCCTGCGGCGACCCGCGGGACGTCTGCGGCCTCGAGCCCGATCGGCGCGAGCGCCGACGCGTAGCGAGCGAGCGCGCCCGGGAGCCGCGGCGGCGCGCTCCAGCGCGCGTGCACCCAGCGCGCGCGCGCGATCCGGTGAGTACGCACGCGCAGCACGGGCGCCCGCTGGCGGAACGCGAGCAGGCGCGTGCGGGCGTTCGCGTGCAGGTCCACAATCAGGTCGCAAGCCTCGAGCTCCGCGCTCATCGACACGAGGTCCTCGAGCCGGCGCGCGTCGCGTTCGAGCACGCGCACGTGCGAGAGCGCGGGATCGAAGCGCACCGCGTCCGCGAACTCCTCCTTGATCCAGTACGTGATTCGCGCCGACGGGAACGCCGCGCGCAGCGCCTGCACGACCGGCAGCGTCAGGATCACGTCGCCGAGCGACGACAACCGCAGCACCGCGATGTCGCGAAAGCCCCCGCCCGGTACGGCCACCGGCTTCGGCGCCCGCGGACTCACGCGACGAACTGCATCTCGTACAGGCGGCGGTACGGGCCCTCGCGGGCCATCAGCTCCCCGTGCGTGCCGAAGCCCGCGACGCGGCCGCCGTCCAGCACGACGATGCGGTCGGCGTGCTGCACGGTCGAGAGCCGGTGCGCGATCACGAGCACGGTGCGGTCCTTCATGAGCCGCTCGAGCGCCTCCTGAACGAGCCGTTCGCTCTCGACGTCCAGCGCCGACGTCGCCTCGTCGAGCAGCAGGATCGGCGGGTTCTTGAGCAGCGCGCGCGCGATCGCGAGCCGCTGGCGTTCGCCGCCCGAGAGCCGTACGCCGCGGTCCCCGACGACGGTGTCGTAGCCCTGCGGCATGCGCGCGATGAAGTCGTGCGCGTTCGCCGCGCGCGCCGCCGCCTCGACGTCGGCCGCGGCCGTCGCGGTCGCACCGTAGGCGATGTTGTTGCGCACGGTATCGTGGAACAGGATCGTCTCCTGCGTGACGATTCCGAACTGGGCGCGCAGCGAGTCCAGCGTCACGTCGCGCAGGTCCACCCCGTCGATCGTGAGGCGGCCCGCGGTCGGATCGTAGAAGCGCGGCAGCAGATCCATCGTGGTGCTCTTGCCCGCGCCGCTCGCGCCGACGATCGCGACGACCTCGCCGCGGCGGATCTCGAGGTCCACGCCGTCGAGCACGCGCTCGCCGCCCGCGTAGGCGAACGACACGCCCTCGTAGCGGATCGCCTCGCGGAAGCCGGGCAGCACGCGCGCATCGGGACGGTCGGCGACGCTCGGCGGGGTGTCGAGCAGCTCGAATGCGCGGCTCGCCGCCGCGACGCCCTGCTGCACGTTCGAGTTCACCTCGGACAGGCTCTTGAGCGGCGAGATCATGCTGAGGAGCGCCGTGACGAACAGCACGAACTGCTGCGGCTCGAGCGAGTGGCGCTCGAAGATCTCGCGGCCGCCGAACCACAGCATCGCGACCGCGACGAGCACGATCGCGTATTCGCTCACGGGGCGGGCCGCCGCCGAGATGCGCCGCAGGTGGACGAACGCCCCGTAGTAGCGGTGGTTCGCCTCGTCGAAGCGCGCGCGTTCGAAGCGCTCCATCGAGAACGCTTTCACGACGCGCGCGCCGAAGATCGTCTCCTGCAGGATGCTCGTCACGTCGCCCATGCGCTCCTGCGCGCGCTCGGAGCGCCGCCGCATGCGCCGCCCGATCTGGACGAGCGCGAACGCGACCGGCGGCAGCACGACGAGCGACAGCAACGCGAGCCGCCACGAGGCGAAGAACACCCACGCGAGGCAGCCCGCGAGCGTCAGCGAATCCTTGATCAGGTTGCTGATGCCGGACGCGAGCGAGGCGCGCAGGTACTCGACGTCATTCGTGAGCCGCGAAACGAGCGTGCCCGCGCGGCGCGCGTGATAGAAGTCGAGCGACAGCCGCTGCAGGTGCGCGTAGAGGGCGCTCCGCAGGTCGCGGATCGCGGCCTGCTCCACCGACACCATGAGGAACGCCTGCAGGTAGTCCGCGAGGTTCTTGAGCAGGAGCGCGATCAGTATGAACACGCACAGGCGTTCGAGCGCGACGATCGGCCGGGCGTCGAGCAGTGTGCGTTCGGCGATCGCCTGGAGCGGCGCCGGCCAGCCGGCGAGGCGGTCCGCGGATGCGGCGGATCCGGGCGCGGGGTCCGCGCTCCCGGCGCGCTCGAACAGCACCTTCATGAACGGCGCGACGAGTCCGAGCGAGATCGCCGACATCGCGGCGTACAGGACCATGCACGCGATCGCGGCCGCGAGGCGGCCCCGGTAGGGTCGCAGGTATCCGAGCAGTCGAAGGTAGACGCGCACGATCAGCGGGGCCGCGTTCCGCGGGCGCCGGGCGCCGCGCTCACCGCCGTCGGCAGGTCGTCCATGCCGCGGAAGTCGTCGAGCGAGTCTTCCGGCCGCGCGCTCAGCTCGCCGGCCTCGACGAGCTGGAAGACGATGCGTCCGAAGTCGAGCCCGCTGAGGAGCCCCCACTCGCGCAGCACGGTCGGCGCGAGCACGCCGAACTCCTGTCGTGCGATCACGAGCGCTCCGCGCAGCAGCTCGCCGCCCGAGAGGTGCCGCCGGACCGGGTCCTGCGCCCGTTCGGGCGGTAGCGTGCGCGCCACGGCCGCGAGCGACCGCATCACGAACGCGTACGCCTCCCGCCGGTAGCGGGGGTCGCGCTCGCGGATCGCGTCCACGGTGGCCCAGAATGCGTGTTCGGGCGTCGTCATGCGGTCATGCCGCGCCGACTATAGGCCGCGGCCGGAACGCACGGCAACCGCGCCGCGCGCACTCGTGAGCCGCAGCACCGTGTCGCGGCGCGCGAGCGCCGGGACCGCGTGCGGATGGTCGAGGTTGAAGTGCAGCCCTCGGCTCTCCCTGCGCCGCCGCGCGCACCCGACGATGAGCTGCGCGACGAGCGCCAGGTTGCGCAGCTCCACGAGGTCGGTCGAGAGGCGGAAGCGGCGGTAGTCGCGCTCGATCTCGCGGCGCAGGTCCGCGAGCCGGCGCGCCGCGAGCGCGAGGCGTTCGTCCGTGCGCACGATTCCGACGAGGTCCCACATGACGCGGCGCACGGCGTCCCAGTGGTGGTCGAACAGCACGGTCTCGAGCGGCGGACGCGCCTCCCCCGCGTGCCACGGCTCGGGCCGCGGCGCGCGACCCGCGTCGTGGAGCCGCGCGCGCACCTCGGCGACCGCGTGGTGCGCCGACACGAGCGCCTCGAGCAGCGAGTTGCTCGCGAGCCGGTTCGCGCCGTGGAGGCCCGTGCACGCGACCTCGCCGATCGCGAGCAGCCCGGCGATCGGCGTGCGGCCGCCGAGCGTCGCACGCACGCCGCCGCACATGTAGTGAGCCGCGGGCACGACGGGGATCGGTTCGCGCGCGAGGTCGAGCCCGACCGCGAGGAGCTGCGCCACGATGTTCGGGAAGCGCCGGCGCACGTCGGCCGCCTTGCGGTGCGTGATGTCGAGCAGGACGTGCGATTCGCCGCGCCGCTTCATCTCGCGGTCGATCGCGCGCGCGACGATGTCGCGCGGCGCGAGTTCGGCGCGGCGGTCGTAGCGCGGCATGAAGCGCGCGCCGTCGAGCGTGCGCAGCACGGCGCCCTCGCCGCGCAGCGCCTCGGTGAGCAGGAAGGACTTCACCTGCGGGTGGTAGAGACAGGTCGGATGGAACTGCATGAACTCGAGGTTCGCGACCGGCGCGCCCGCGCGGTACGCCATCGCGAGCCCGTCGCCCGTCGCGACGTCGGGATTGGTCGTGTACAGGTAGGCCTTGCCGCAGCCGCCGGTCGCGAGTACGGTGACGCGCGCGACGAGCGGTTCGATGCGGCCGGTCTGCTCGTCCATCACGTAGGCGCCCCAGCACGCGTCGCGCGCCGCCGAGCGCCGGCCGCGGATCCGCGACTCGAGCAGCAGGTCCACGGCGAGACGGTTCTCGACCATGCGGATGCGCGGATGGCGCCGCACCCGGCGGATGAGCACCGACTCGATCTCGCGGCCCGTGAAGTCGCTCGCGTGCACGATGCGCCGGTGCGTGTGTCCGCCCTCCATCCCGAGCGCGAAGCCCAGCGCCTCGCGGTTGAATCGCACGCCGAGGCCCGCGAGCGCGCGCACGCGCTCCGGCGCCTCCTGCACGACCTGCCGCACGACCGGCTCGCGACACAGCCCCGCGCCCGCGCGCAGCGTGTCCCGGTAGTGGTTCTCGAACGAGTCGGCCTCGTCGAACACGGCCGCGATCCCGCCCTGCGCGTAGTTCGTGTTCGCCTCGTGCGCGGCCTTCTTCGTGAGCACGAGCACGTCCGCATCGCGCGCCGCTTCGAGCGCGAGCGACAGCCCCGCGATGCCGCTTCCGAGCACGAGCACGTCCGCGTGCATCACGCCGCCCCTCCGAACGCGAGGCGTTCCACCGCCTCGCCGCTGGCGACCCAGCGCCAGCGCACTTCGAGCACCGCCGCGTCCTCCCGTGCGGCGCGCGGCCAGCGCACCGCGTCCTTCGCCGTCAGCAGCACGCGCGCGCCGAGCGGCCGCGCCGCCGCGAGCACTTCGCGAACCTCGCCGGCCGAGAACCAGTGGTGGTCGCGGAACGTCCGCGCGCCACGCACGTCGAGCCCCGCTTCGGCCGCCGATGCGCGCACGGCGCCGGGGTTGCCCGTCGCGGTGACGACGAAGACCGGCGCGCCCGCCGGCAGCGGCGCGCCGTGCGAGTCGAACGCGCCGACGATCTCGTGCCGGCCCGCGGCGAGCAGGGCCGCCGGAGCGTAGGGCGCGACCGTCGCGAACGCGTCGTCGGGCGCGGCGCCGGGCGCGAGGCGCGTGACGATCACGGCGTCCGCGCGCTGCAGCGCGCGCAGCGGCTCGCGCAGCCGCCCCGCGGGCAGCAGCCGGCCGCCTCCGAGCGGATCCGCGCCGTCCACGAGCACGAGGTCGCAATCGCGGGCGAGCCGCCAGTGCGAGAACGCGTCGTCCACGAGCACGAGCGCCGCGCCGGAAGCGGCGGCCGCGCGCGCGAGTTCGCGCTTCGAGTCGCCCGCGAACACCGGCGTCCCGGGCAGGCGCTCGCGCAGCAGCAATTCCTCGTCGCCCGCATCGCCGGGGCCCGGCCGGTAGCGGCGGCACACGACCGCGCACGCCGTTCCGCGTTCGCTCGCGCGCGCGGCGAGGTGCAGCGCGAGAGTCGTCTTCCCGGTGCCGCCGACCGAGAGATTGCCGAGGCTCACGACGCGCGCGCGGACGCGCTCGGGCCGCCGCACGCCGCGCGCGTAGAGCAGGCGCCGGAACTCCCACGCGGCTTCGTACAGCCGCTCCGCCGCCGCGGCCAGGGGCGCGCCGCTCACGCGACCGGCCACAATCCGGCGGCCGCGAGCCTCACCGCCGCGCGTTTCGCACCGCCGCGCAGCGCGCGCGTCACCGCGAGCGCCGCCGCGGCCGCGCGCTCGCGCGCTTCCGCATCCTCGAGCAGGGCACCGAGCGCCGCCGCGAGCGCCCCCGCACCGTCCACGATCGCCACGCCCTCCCCCTGCTCGAGCGCCCGGACCGCCTCGCGCTGGTGCTCGGTGTGGACGCCGACGACCACCGCGCACCCGCACGCCGCGGGCTCGAGCGGATTGTGTCCGCCGTAAGGCTGAAGGCTGCCGCCGACGAGCGCCGCGTCCGCGGCGCGATAGTAGCCGACGAGCACGCCCGCGCGATCGTCGAATCCGAACGCGCCGGGGTCCGCCTGCGGCGATGCGGACGAAGCGACGCCGGCCTCGCGCAGTTCCGACCGCAATTCCGCCGTCGCGCGGCCGTGGCGCGGCACGACGACGACCTGCCACGCCGCGCGCACCGCCTCGGGCAGCCGTCGCCACGCCTGGGCGAGCACGCGCGCCTCCCCGGGACGAAGGCTCCCCGCGACGAACAGCGGCCGCGCGGGATCGAACCCGAGCGCGAGGCGCTCGCGTTCGCGGCTCTCGGCCGGCTCGGGCAGCGCGTCGTTCTTCAGGTTGCCGACGACCGCGACCCGGTCCGGACGCGCGCCGATCGCGACCCAGCGCCCCGCGTCCTCCGGGGACTGGCACAGCACCGCCGCGAGACCCGCGACGAGTTCGCGGAACGGCGCGCCGAACAGTTCGTACTTCTCGACCGAGTTCTCCGACAGCCGCGCGCTCGCGAGCGCGACCGGGATCTCGCGCGCCCGCGCCGCGAGCAGCCAGTGCGGCCACAGCTCGGTCTCGACGATGAACACGCGGCGCGGCGCGACGCCGTCGAAGAACCGCGCGACCGCCTGCGGCGCGTCGACCGGCGCGAGCGTCGCGGGATGCCCGCTCTCGGCGAGGCGCGCGCGTCCCGTGCGCGTCGTTGCGGTGAGGTGCAGCGCGGCGTCGCGCTGCAGCGCGACGAGCTCGCGCACGAGCGGCAGCACGGCGTTCGCCTCGCCGAGCGACGCGCGCCGTGCACCACGCGTGGACGCCGCCCTCGCGCCGCACCTCGCCCATGCGCTCGCTCCACAGCGGGCGCTCCTTCGGCCCCGCGAACACGCGGGCGTGAGGCGCGACGCCGCCGAGGACGGGGACGACCGCGCGGTAGACGCGCCACGCGAGGCTCACGACGGCTCTCCCGCCCGTTCGCGCACCGCCGCCGAGTGCTCCGCGATCGCGCGCTCGACCCGGTCCCGCCACGACTCCAGGTCGGCGTCGCTCAGGTCGCGCGGCACGGCGATCGGCTCGCCATAGGCGACGACGACGCGTGCGAACGGCTTCGGGACCCGGAATCGGTCCCACGAGCGCATCACCCAGCACGACGAAGACGCGCTCGCGAGCGGCACGATCGGGAGTCCCGACCGGCTCGCGATCACGACCACACCCGGCTTGAGTCGCTCCGCCGGCCCGCGCGGGCCGTCCGGCGTGATCCCGAGCGTGCGCCCCTCGCGCGCGAGCTCGAGCATCTCGCGCGCTCCCTCCACCCCGCCGCGCGTGCTCGAGCCCCGCGCCGTCTCGAAGCCGAGCCGCTCGATGATGCGCGTGATCACCTCGCCGTCGCGGTGGCGCGAAACCAGGATCGCCACCCCCCGACCGCGGTGGCTGTAGATCGGGGCGAGCAGGCACGAATGCCAGAGCGCGAGCACGAACCGTTCGCCGCTGGCCTCGCGGGCGTGCAGCGCCGCGAGGCCGCACGTCGCGAGCCGCCACGTCGCGCCGCCGCAGCAGCGCCGCGCCGAGGAACGCGGCGGGCTCGAGCCACCACGGATAGCGCGTCACGAGTCCGCGAGCGCCCACAGCGCCTCCGCCGCCCGACGCGATGCGCCCGGCTCGCCGAGCGCGCGCCGCACGGCGCCGAGCTTCGCGGACGCCGCGGCGCGCGCCGCCGGGTCCGCGAGCCAGGGCCCCACTGCCGCCGCGACGCGTTCCGGATCGAACGCGCCCTGCACGAACTCGGGGGCCACGTCCTCGCGCGCGACGATGTTCGGCAGCCCGATCCGCTCGAGCGTGACGAGCCGCCGGGCGATCGCGTAGTTGAGCGCGCCGACGCGGTACACGATCGCGAGCGGCGTGCCGAACAGCGCGGTCTCGAGCGTCGCCGTGCCCGAGGCGACGACGCACGCCGTCGCGTGCGCCTGCACCGCGTGCGTCCGGCCGCGCACGACGCGCACGCCCGCGCGCTCGGCCGCGGCGTACGCGCCGGGCTCGAGGCCCGCGGCGGCCGCGACGACCGCGGTCACGCGCGGATCCGCGGCGCTCACCCGCGCGGCGACCGCGAGCAGCGGCGCGAGCAGGCGCGAGATCTCCTGGGCGCGGCTCCCGGGCAAGAGGCCGAGCAGCGGAGCGTCCGCCGCGAGGCCGAGTTCGGCGCGCAGCGCCGCCGCGTCGCACTCCGGCGCGAGGTCGTCGAGCAGCGGATGCCCGACCCAGCGCGCGTTCACGCCCGCGTCCCGGAACAGCGGCTCCTCGAACGCGAACACGACGGCGAGCGCGTCCACCCAGCGCGCCATCGCGGCGGCGCGCTCGGGATGCCACGCCCAGACCTGCGGCGCGATGTAGTAGAAGACCTTCGCGCCGCGCGCGCGCGCGAGCGGTCCGAAGCGCAGGTTGAATCCCGGATAGTCCACGAGCACGACCGCGTCGGGGCGTTCGCGCTCGAGCGAGCGCAGCAGCGTGTCGCGCGTCCCGAACAGCACGGGCAGCTTCGCGACGATCTCGGCGAAACCGAGCACCGCGAGGCGCTCCATCGGCACGAGGCACTCGACCCCGGCCGCGCGCATCGCGGGGCCCGCGACGCCGCGCACCGAGACGTTCCCGAGCTCGCGGAGCGCCTTCACGAGACGCGCGGCGTGCGCGTCCCCCGACGGCTCCCCGGCGACGATCAGGAACCGGCGTTCGCGGACAGCGCCCACTGCGTCGCGCGCTGCTTCATCGCGGAGCGCACCGCCTCCGCGACGCGCAGCGCTTCCCGTCCCTCGGCCGCGGTCGCGGCGCCCGGACCGCCGTCGCGCAGCGAGCGCAGGAAGGCGGCGAGTTCGAGCGCGAGCGGCTCGCCGCCGTCGGGCGTGATCTTCGTGCGCCGGATGCCCGACAGCAGCGCGAACGGATCCACCTTGCCGGGGCGGAACGAACCGGGATCCTGGATCACGAACGCCTCGCCGGACTTCTCGAATAGGTCCACGGACACGTAGGCGTTCGCCGTGAAGAAGCGGATGCGCCGCAGCCGGTCCTGCGACACGCGGCTCGCCGTGAGGTTCGCGACGCAGCCGTCGTCGAACTCGAGCCGCGCGTTCGCGATGTCCTCGTTCTCGGACAGCACCGCCACGCCGACGGCGGACAGCGACGTCGGCGTCTTGCCGACGACGTGCAGCACCGCGTCCAGGTCGTGGATCATGAGGTCGAACACGACGTCGATGTCGAGCGAACGCGGCTGGAACAGCGCGAGCCGGTGCGCCTCGACGAACTTGGGCTTCTCGACGAACGGCCGCGCCGCGAGCAGCGCCGGATTGAAGCGCTCGACCTGCCCGACCTGCAGCACGACGCCCGCGCGCTCGGCCGCCGCGCACATGGCATCCGCCTCGGCGACCGTGACCGCCATCGGCTTCTCGACGAGCGCGTGACGGCCCGCGGCGCACGCGCGCTCGACGGCCTCGCGGTGCGCGACGGTCGGCACCGCGATGGACACCGCCTCCACGGCCTCGAGCAGCGCATCCGGATGATCGAACACGCGCGTGCCGTAGTCCGACGCCACCTTCTCGGCGCGCGCGCGATCGCGATCGAAGACGCCCGCGAGCGATGCGCCCTCGAGCGACGAGTACACACGCGCGTGCTTCTCCCCCCACACTCCGACGCCCCAGACTCCGACGCGAACCGGCCGCACGGGAACCTCCTAGCGGGTGATGCCGCGAGCCGAGGTCTCGACGAAGCGCGCGAGGCGCTCGACCTCGGGCACGTCCGGGCTGTCCGCGCGCATCCGGGCGCACGCGTCTGCGGCGCCCAGACCCTCGCGGAACAGCGCCCGGTAGGCGCGCTCGAGCGCTTCGATCGCGGCCTTCGAGAAACCGCGGCGTTCGAGACCGATCGAGTTGATGCCGGCGTTCCGCGGCGGGCTGCCGGCGGTCTTGATGAACGGTGCGACGTCCTGCGAGATGCGCGACCCGCCGCCGATCATCGCGTGCGCGCCGATGCGCGCGAACTGGTGCACGACGGTGCCGCCCCCGACGATCGCCCAGTCCTCGACCTGCACGTAGCCGGCCATCTGCACCGCGTTCGCGAGGATCACGTGGTCGCCGACCTGACAGTTGTGGGCGACGTGCGAGTACGCCATGAGCAGGCAGTCGCTGCCGACGCGCGTCGTCGCGCCCGGCTCGGTCGCGAGGTTGAGCGTCGCGTACTCGCGGATCTCGGTGCGGTCGCCGACTTCGAGGTGCGACGGCTCGCCCGAGTACTTGAGGTCCTGCGGCGGACTGCCGACGACGGCGCCGTGGTGCAGCCGGCAGTCGCGGCCGACCTTCGTCCAGCCCGTGACGAGCGCGTGGCTGCCGACCGACGTGCCGTCGCCGATCTCGACGTCCGGTCCGATGACGGCGCCGGGCCCGATCGTGACGCGCAGCCCGAGCCGCGCGCGCTCGTCCACGAACGCGCCCGGGTGCACGAGCGTCGCGCTCACGCCTGCCCCCGCCGGTCCACCACCGTCGCGAGCAGTTCGGCCTCGGCGACGAGCTGGCCGTCCACGTACGCCTCGCCGCGCATCTTGCTCGTCCGGCCCTTGTGCTTGAGCAGCGTCAGCACGAAGCGCAGCTGGTCGCCCGGAACGACCGGGCGGCGGAACTTCGCGGCGTCGATGCCCATGAAGTACATCAGCTTGTCGTTCGGATCGTCCACGGAGTTGAGCAGCAGCAGTCCGCCGACCTGCGCCATCGCTTCGACGATCAGCACCGCCGGCATGATCGGGTGTCCCGGGAAGTGCCCGACGAAGAACGGCTCGTTGATCGTGACGTTCTTGTAGCCCTCGATGCGGTGGCCTTCCTCGATGTTCGTGATGCGGTCCACGAGCAGCAGCGGATAGCGGTGCGGCATGATGTCCATGACCGCCGTGATGTCCCACTCTTCGGGCGGCCCGCCGAGGCGGCGGCCCGGGAACGGCTGCGTCTCGCGCAGGTGCTTCACGAACGCGACGTGGCTCTGGTGGCCGGCGCGGACCGCGCTGATGTGGCCGAGCAGCGGACCGCCGAGCAGCGACAGGTCGCCGAGCAGGTCGAGCACCTTGTGGCGCGCGAACTCGTCCGGCCAGCGGAGCGGGTCCGGGTTGCGCAGCTCGTCGTCGCCGACGACGACGGCGCTCTCGAGCCGGCCGCCCTTGATCCAGCCGGCCTGCCGCAGCAGTTCGAGGTCGCGCTCGAGCACGAACGTGCGCGCGCCGGCGATCTCGTTCATGAACGTGTCTTCGTTGATGTCGAACGACACCGTCTGCGTCCCGACGAGCTTGTGGTCGTAGGCGATCGTGAACGTGATGCGGAAGCCCGCGTACGGCACGGCCGTGAGCGAGACGTTGCCCTCGCTCCACGTCGTCGGCTTCGCGATCTTGTAGTGACGCTTCGGACGGTCCTGCTCGACGATGCCGCCTTCCTTGAGCACGCGCGCGATCTGCAGCGCGCTGCCGTCGGCCGGCTCCGCGATCTCCATCGTGCTCGTCTCGACGATCAGGTTGTCGATGCCGAGGCCCGCGACCGCGGCGAGCAGGTGCTCCATCGTGTGGATCTGGACGCCGCCCTCCTGGAGGATCGTGCGGCGGCCGGCGCGCGGATCGAAGTGCGCGTTCTCGGGACGCACCTTCACCTCGGGACGCCCGGGCAGGTCGGTGCGCACGAAGCGCACGCCCGTGCCGGGCTCGGCGGGCCGGAACGTCACCGTGCCGATCTCCCCCGTGTGGAGGCCCACGCCTTCGAAACCCGCCGCGCGGGACAGCGTCCTCTGACGACGACCGATCACCGAACTTCCTCCCGTTCACGCTGCGATTCGAGCTTCTCGAGCCGCTCCTCGAGCGACTTCGTGCGCTGGAAGAGCTGGGGCAGTTTCGAGATGTACGCCTGCGCGCGCTTCCAGATGTTGTGCGGCAGTGCCGGGTAGCCGGCGACGACCTGGCCCGCGCCGACGGACTTGCTGACGCCCGTCTTCGCGCCGACCATCGCGCGCGTGCCGACGCGGATGTGCCCGACGAGGCCCGCCTGGCCGCCGAGCGTCACGAAATCCTCGAGGTGCGTGCTGCCCGAGATGCCCACCTGCGCGACGACGATGCAGTGCTTGCCGATCACGACGTTGTGGCCGATCTGGACGAGGTTGTCGATCTTCGTGCCGTCGCCGATGCGCGTCGCGTCGGTCGTCGCGCGATCCACGGTCGTGTTCGCGCCGATCTCGACGTCGTCGCCGACGATCACGTTCCCGACCTGCGGCACCTTGTGGTAGCGCCCGTGGTCGAGCGCGAAGCCGAACCCGTCGCTCCCGATCACGACGCCGCTGTGCAGGATCGCGCGCGCGCCGAGCACGCACTCCTCGCGCACGACCACGTTCGGATACAGGAGTCCGTCGTCGCCGACCGACGCGAGCGCGCCGACGTACCCGTGCGCCATGATCACCGTGCGGTCGCCGACGCGCGCGCCGCGCTCGATCACGCACCACGGACCGATCGAGACGCCCTCGCCGAGCGTCGCCTCGGGATGCACGACGGCGGTCGGATGCACGCCCGGCTCCGGACGGTACGGGTCCGGCCGGAAGATGCGGACGACGCGCTGGAACGCGAGGTAGGGATTGTCCACCTGCACGAGCGCGACGGGCGCGCTCGTCTCGTCGCGGCCGACGAGCACCGCCGATGCGGCCGTCTCGGACAGGTACGCGCGATAGCGCGCGTTCGCGAGGAACGTGATGTCGCCGGGCAGCGCCTCGCGGATTCCCGCGACTCCCTTGATGCGAACGTCGGGATCGCCCACCACGACGCCGCCGAGTTCGGCGGCCAGCTCGCCGAGAGTCCTGATCATGACGTCACCGCCTTCCCTGCCTGCCTCCGGCGCCGCGGAACCGATCGCGCCGCGCCGCCGGCGCCGTCCTAGTGCGGCGTGGAGGACTGCGTGCGATTGACGAGTTCGGTGAGGACGTCGTCCGTGAGGTCGAGCGTCTTGCTCGCGTACACGAGGTAGCCGCCGGCGGCGTCGAGCACGAGGTCGAGCCCCTTGTCGCTCGCGACCTTCTCGACCGCGCCGCGGATCTGCGAAACGACTTCGGCGGTCGCGCGCTCGTTCTCCTGAACCGCGCGCCCCTGCGGTCCCCAGATGTCCTGGACGAACCGCTCGTAATCGCTGATCGCGCGCTGCAGCGCCTCTTCCTTCTCCTGGCGCCGCGCGGCGGACAGCATGGGGCCCTGGTCGCGCATCTCGGTGCGCAACTGCGTGACGAGCTTCTCCTTCTCGCCGGACTCGGCGCGCCAGCTCTGCACCTGGCGGTCGAACTGCTGCTGCGCCTCCTGCGCGAGCTTGAACTCCTGGAAGATGCGCGCGGAGTCCACGTAGCCGAGCTTCGCATCCAGCGCGCTCGCCGGAGCGACCGCGAGCGCGAGCGCGAGCACGGCGAGCGGGGCGAAGCGTGCCCGGCGATGCGTCGAGGGGAACATGGCTAGAAACTCACGTTTCCGATGAGGAAGTGCCCCATCGCTTTGGGTCCGTCGTCTCGATCGAAGCCGTAGCCGTAATCGAAGCCGATGTTGCCGAGCAGCGGAATCTCCATGCGCAGGCCGGCGCCGACGCTCTTGCGCAGATCGAAGGGCCGGATCTCGCCCCACCGGTCCCACGTGTTACCAGCGTCGAAGAAAAGCACACCGTGGAGCGGATGAACAATCGGAAACTGCTGCTCGATCGTGAGCAGCGAGAGGAACCGTCCGCCCGGGTAGCGCACCTTCACCGTGAGCGGCGTCACTTTGCCGCTGTCGGGGCCGGTCGAGGTCGTGTCGTAGCCGACGACGACGTCGCGGATGTACTTGCTCGGGACCACCTGGTAGTCGTCGTAGCCGCGCAGCGGATCCACGGTCGTGCCGCCGCCGAGCCGGAAGCGCTCGTAGGGCGGCACGGAGCGGTTCTGGTCGGCGTACTCCCCCACCATTCCGAAGCGCGCGCGGATCATCGTCGTGAGGCTCTTGCGCACCGACGGCAGGTAGATGCGGCCCTCGACGCGGTGCTTGTGGAAGTTGACCGAGCCGCCGAACGGACCGCCCGCGAGTTCGGTGTTCCAGGTGAGGCGCGTGCCCTTCGTCGGATAGAACGGATTGTCCGTCGAGTTGCGCAGGAAGTTGATCTCGAGGCTGCTCGTCCGGACCGCGTCGCCGACGCGCACGCCGGCGAGCACGGCGGAATCCGCCGCGCTGAGCGTCGCCCCGAGCGACGTGATCGTCACGTCCTCGATGCGGTACGAGATCGAACCGCGCGAGTAGTCGGGCCAGGGCAGCGGCCGTCCGATGCGTCCGGAGGCGCCGACGCGCTTCTCTTCGTACAGGTCGAGATCGCGCTGGCTGTTGAACAGCGAGAAGCCGAGCAGCGTCGGCGTGTCGCGGAACCACGGCTCCGTGAAGCTCAGCGAGTAGTCCTCGCGCTTCGAGCCGCGCTCGAGATGGAGCTGCAGCGCCTGCCCGTTCCCGAGCACGTTGTTGTGCCCGAGATCGAGGAAGCCCGTGAGTCCCGCCTGCTCCGTGTACCCCGCGCCCGCCGATGCGGTGCCGACCTGCTTCTCCTTGATCTTGAACACGAGGTCCACGTCGGTGCTGTCGGCCGGCGTGAAGTCGGGCATCGCTTCTTCGAAGATGCCGAGCCGCATGATGTCGTCGCGCGAGCGCATCAGCGCCGAACGACGGAACAGGTCGCCTTCGTGGATCGCGATCTCGCGCCGGATCACCTTCTCGCGCGTGCCCTTGTTGCCCTTGATCTCGATGAAGCGGACGTGCGAGGGCTGCCCTTCGGTGATGGCGTAGGTCAGGTCCACGACGGAATCGCGCACCGTCTCGCGCGGCTCGACCGACAGGTAGAGGTAGCCGCGCTCGGCGTACTCGGCGTACGCGAGTCCCTGCGCCTTCTCGATCCGCGACAGGTCGTAGAGGTCGTTTTTCGCCTTCGGCCACATCTTCTGCAGGTCGGCGGAGGACACGATCTTGTTGCCCTCCCACCGCACGTCGCCGAGCCGGTAGCGCGGGCCCTCATCCACCTCGACGGACAGCACGAGCCGGTCGGGCCGCGAACCGGGCTTGAGCGTCTGCCCGACGTAACGCATGTCGCGGTAGCCGCGGCTCCGGTACCACATCTCGAGCTTCTCGCGGTCCTCGGTCTCGTTCTCGCTCTTGATCTCGCCGCCGCCGAGGAAGCCGTGCGCCTTCGTCTTCATCTTCTTGCGCAGCTTCGCGTCGGGGAACGCCGTCGCGCCCGTGAACTCGACGCGCTCGATGCGGACCTTCTGGCCCTCGGCGACCTGGAAGCGGATCGCGATGCCGCCGTCGGTCGTGTCGCGCACGGCCTCGATCTGCGCCTGCGCGAAGCCTTCGTCACGGTAGTACTGGAGCAGCGAGTCGACCTGGCTCGAGACCGACGTCGCGCTGTACGTCTCGCCCGCGCGCAGGAACAGTTTCTTCTCGAGCTCGCTCGTCTCGCGCTTCTGGTTGCCCGCGAACTCGATCTTCGCGATGCGCGGGCGCTCCTTCACGTGCACGACGAGGTCGCGAACGCCGTCCCCGCGGTCCACCTGTTCGACGTGGATGTCGTCGAACAAGCCCAGCGCGTAGAGCTTCCGGATGCCGCGGCGCACCGCCTCGTCGGTGTACTCGCTTCCCGACGGGATCTCGAACGTGCGCAGGACTCGCGCGCTGTCCGTGTAGGAATTGCCGCGCACCGAGACGCGGCCCACGCGCACGATCGAGGGCACCTCGATCGTCGGGACGCGCAGCGTGTCCGAAGACGCGGACGCCGGCGGCTGGGCCGCCGCCGGCGTCGTGAACGACAGCAGGGCGAGGAACGCGGCGCTAGCCGCGAGTCGCGGGAGCCTCCGGAGCCTCGGCGGCCGGGGCGGCGCTGCCGGCAGCGGCCGGTTCGAAGTGCAGGCCTTCGTTGTCACGGGAGACGTGGATCGCGCCCCCGCCCTTGAGCTGGCCTCGAAGGATGAACTCGGAAAGCGGATCTTCCAGCAGCCGCTGGATCGCCCGCTTGAGCGGTCGCGCTCCGAGCGACGGATCGAATCCGCGCTCGATGAGCAGTTCCACGGCCTCGGCAGAGATGTCGAGGGTGATTTCTTGGGCACTCAGTCGCTCCTTGACCTGTCCGAGCAGGATTCCGACGATGTCGCGCATGTTGTCGCGCGTGAGCGCGTGGAACACGATGACGTCGTCGATCCGGTTCAGGAACTCGGGATTGAACGCCCGCTTGAGTTCGTCCTGAACCGTGCTCTTGATGGCCTGGAATTGCTGGGCGGAGCCGTCCGCCTGTTTGAATCCCAGGTTGCGTCCGCCGCTCACGATCTGACGTCCGCCCAAATTGGACGTCATGATGATGACGGTGTTCTTGAAGTCCACGCGGCGGCGCGAACTGTCGGTGAGGACGCCGTCGTCCAGCACCTGAAGCAGCACATTGAACACATCCGGGTGCGCTTTTTCAATCTCGTCGAGGAGCACGACCGAATAGGGCTTGCGACGGACCTTCTCGGTGAGCTGCCCGCCCTCCTCGTACCCCACATACCCCGGGGGCGCTCCCACGAGTCGCGAAACCGAGAACTTCTCCATGTACTCGGACATGTCGATGCGGATCAGGGCGTCCTCGTCGTCGAACAGGAACTCGGCCAGCGCGCGCGCCAGCTCGGTCTTTCCGACGCCCGTGGGCCCGAGGAAGATGAACGAGCCGATCGGACGTTTGGGGTCGCGAAGGCCGACCCGGTTGCGGCGCACGGCGCGAGAGACGGCGGCGACGGCCTCGTCCTGCCCCACCACGCGGCCGCGCAGTCCGTCCTCCATGCGCAGCAGCTTCTGGGTCTCCTCCTCCGCCAGCTTCACGACGGGGATCCCCGTCATGGTCGAGAGCACGGCGGCGATCAGGTCGTCGTCCACCTGCACGTCCTTGCCGCGCGTGGACTCGCTCCACGACTTCTTGAGTTCGTTGCGGCGTGCGCGCAGCTCCTTCTCGCGGTCGCGCAGTCGCGCCGCCTTCTCGTACTCCTGCCCGCGGATCGCCGCCTCCTTCTCCTTCACGACTTCCTCGAGCTTCTTTTCGAGTTCGTGGATCTCGGACGGCACGGTGCTCACCGACAGGCGTGCGCGCGCACACGCCTCGTCGATCACGTCGATCGCCTTGTCCGGGAAGAAGCGGTCGGTCATGTAGCGGTCCGAGAGCTTCACCGCCTGCTCGACGGCGGAGTCGGTGATCTTCACCCCGTGGTGCGCCTCGTACTTGTCGCGCAGTCCCATGAGGATCTGGATCGTGTCCGAGATGCTCGGCTGGTCCACCATCACGGGCTGGAAGCGGCGCTCGAGCGCCCCGTCCTTCTCGATGTACTTGCGGTACTCGTCCAGCGTCGTCGCGCCGATGCACTGCAGCTCGCCGCGCGCGAGCGCCGGCTTGAGCATGTTCGAGGCGTCGATCGCGCCCTCGGCGCCGCCGGCGCCGACGATCGTGTGCAGCTCGTCGATGAAGATCACGGTGTCCTTGGACTCCCGGATTTCGTTCATCACGGTCTTGAGCCGCTCCTCGAACTGGCCGCGGTACTTCGTGCCCGCGACGACGGCCGCGAGATCGAGCGTCACGATGCGCTTGTTCTTGAGACTCTCGGGCACCTGGCCCGTGACGATGCGCTGCGCGAGGCCTTCCGCGATCGCGGTCTTGCCGACGCCGGGCTCGCCGATCAGCACGGGGTTGTTCTTCTTGCGGCGCGACAGCACCTGGATGACGCGCTCGATCTCCTTCTCGCGCCCGATGACCGGGTCGAGCTTGCCGTCGCGCGCGAGCTGCGTGAGGTCGCGTCCGAACTGATTCAGGGCCGGCGTCTCGGGGCGCTCCTCGCGCTCGCCGCTCGAGCTGCTCGAGGACGGCGTGCCGCCGAGCAGCTTGAGCGTCTCCTCGCGCACGCGCTTGCGGTCCACGCCCAGCTCGAGCAGCACCTTCGCGGCGACCCCCTCGCCCTCGCGGATCAGTCCGAGCAGCAGGTGCTCGGTGCCGACGTAGTTGTGGCCGAGCGAGCGCGCCTCTTCGACCGCGAGCTCGAGCACGCGCTTCGCGCGCGGCGTGAACGGGATCTCGCCGATCGTCATCGTGCCGCCGGAGGCACTCACCATGTTCTCGACTTCCTGGCGGATGCGGTCGAGGTCCAGGCCGAGGTTGTTCAGCACCGTCGCGGCGATGCCTTCGCCCTCTCGAATGACGCCGAGCAGCAGGTGCTCGGTGCCGATGTAGTCGTGCTGGAGGCGCGCCGCTTCCTCGCGGGCGAGGTAGATGACTTTGCGGACCCGTTCGGTGAATTTGTCGTGCATGGCGTCCCTTCCTGATCACGCGGGCTCGGCACCACCCGCCGGTTGTTCGCGTGTTCCGTCCGCCCGGTTACGGCCGGGCGTCCGGCTCACGCGTCCGGTTCAGGGCCTTCCGGCCCCGCGTTCACTCGACACTATCCGATCTCCGACGACCGCTCGGCCGCGGCCAGCTTCTCGCGCACGAGCCGCGCGCGCGTCACGTTGCGTTCCTCCGCCCCGAGCGGCTCCCCCGCGAGGCGCTGCAGGTGCGCAGGCTGCGCGAGGATGATGACCTCGTCCACGACGCTCAGCGGCGGCAGCCCCGAGAACCCGAGCGCGATGCCGAACCGGACCGCCGAGCACAGCTCGATGAGCTTCTCGGTCTCGATCAGCCGGCAGTAGCGCAGCAGCCCGTACGCCTGCCAGACCTTGTCCTCGATCTGGAGCCGCGCGTCGCGCAGCAGCCGGTCGCGCGCCTGCTCCTCGCTCTCGATGATGTGGCGCGCGACGCGCTCGACCGATTCGATCGAATCGCGCTCGCTCGTCCCGAGCGTCGTCTGGTTTGAGATCTGGAACAGGTTGCCCATCACCTTGCTGTGTTCCCCGTAGAGCCCGCGGCAGCTCAGCCCGACCTGGTCGATGCTCTTGATGACGCGCTTCATCTCGTCGATGAGCACGAGCGCCGGCAGGTGCATCAGCACCGAGGCGCGCAGTCCGGTTCCGGCGTTCGTCGGGCACGACGTCAGGAAGCCGATTTCGTCCGTGAACGCGAAGTCGAGCATGGTCGTGAGATCGTCGTCCGCCTCGTCAGCGAGCGCCCAGACCTCGGCCATCTGGAAGCCCGGCGCGAGCGCCTGCAGTCGCAGGTGGTCCTCCTCGTTGATCATGATCGACAGCCGCGCGTCGGTCGCGACGACGAGCCCGCGCGGCCGCGTCGCGTCCGACAGTTCGTGCGAGACGAGGTGGCGCTCGACGAGCACCTGGCGTTCGACCGGCGAGAGATCGCTCATGCGCAGCACGAGCGCGTCGCGGAAGCGCGGCGAGCGCAACGCCGCCGAGGACACGCCCGAAAGCACGCCGAGCAGCTGCTCCTCGCGCGCGCGGTGCGTGAACGGCACGCCGCGCAGGTTGCGGGCGAGCCGCACGCGCGTGGAGAGCACGAGGTCCGAGTGCGGCCCGTCGCCGCCGAGCCACGGGCTCGGACGCGACAGCAGGTCGTCGAACGACGAAGGCGCGCCGCTCACGTCCGCCCCTCGCTCGTGCGCGCGGCCGCGACTTCGGCCTCGAGCTTCTTGATCTCGTCGCGCAGTCCGGCGGCGCGCTCGAACTCCTCGCGCTCGACCGCGCGCTGCATCTCGTCGTGCAAGCGCTGGAGCTGGCGCGATCGCGCGGCGCCCTCGCCATCGCGGATCGGCACCTTGCCCTTGTGGCGCGTGTCGCCGTGCAGCCGCCGCAGGAGCGGTCGGAGCTGGAACTGGAACGCGGTGTAGCACTCGGCGCACCCGAGCCGGCCCGTCTCCTTGAACGCCGAGTAGTGCATGCCGCAGCGCGGGCACTGCACCTGTCCGACGCGCTCGGACTCGCTGCGCGTGACGTCGTCCACCATGCCCGCGACGAGGTCGCCGAGTTCGAACTTCGGCTTCTGCGAGACCGACGGCACGCCCTTCTCTTGCGCGCAGTGTTCGCACAGGTGGATCTCGGTCATGCGGTTGTCCTGGATCTCGGTGATGTGCACCGTCCCCGGGTTCTTGCCGCAGATCTGGCAGAGCATCGGCATCGTCACGAACGCGGGCGCAGCCGCCCGCCCTCCAGCACGAGCACACGATCGGCTCGCGCGGCGAGCCTATCATTGTGCGTCACGACGACAAACGCCTGGCCGCGCTCGCGCGCGAGACGCTCGACGAGCGCGTGCAGCCCGTCGGCCGAGGCGCCGTCGAGATTTCCCGAAGGCTCGTCCGCGAGCACGAGTTCCGGCTCCGCGACGAGCGCGCGCGCGACCGCGACGCGCTGCGCCTCGCCCCCCGACAGCTCCGCGGGACGGTGCTCCCAGCGCTCCTCGAGCCCGACGTCGCGCAGCGCCGCGCGCGCGCGGGTGCGCGCCGCGTCCGCCGCCGCACCACCGATCAAGAGGGGCATCATCACGTTCTCCTCGGCGCTGAACTCGGGCAGCAGATGATGGAACTGGAAGACGAAGCCCAGGTGGCGGGCGCGGAACGCGGCGAGTTCGCGCGCGCTCAGATGCCCGACCTGCCGTCCGCGAATGGACAAAGTTCCGCCGTCCGGGCGATCCAGTGTTCCGAGAATGTTCAGCAGCGTGCTCTTGCCCGCGCCGGAGGCACCGACGACTGCGAGAATTGTGCCACGTCTGACCTCGAGATCGACCGACGTGAGCACGTCGAGTCGGCCCTTCGGCGACGGATAGGCCTTCGATAGACCGCTCGCCTCGAGGATCACGTCCGCGGAGTGAACCGACCCATTCGCCATGCGTTACGAGGGCTCCTTCAACCCGGCCGTCATCCCTGGCGCCGGATGCTCTCGACCGGATCGAGCCGCGAGGCGCGCCAGGCCGGATACACCGCGGCGGCCAAACACAGGCCGAGAGCGGCCAATATGACGGCGACGAAATCGCCCGCCTCGGGGCGCACCGGCAGCCGCTCGATGAAGTACACGTCCCCGGGCAGCCGCACGAACGGGTAGCGCTGCAGCACCGCGATCAGCAGCCCGCCGAGCGCCGCGCCGAGCGCGGTGCCGAGTCCGCCGATCAGCAGGCCCTCGAGCAGGAAGACGCGCAGCACGACTCCCGAATCGGCGCCGAGCGTCTTCAGCACGCCGATGTCTCGCTGCTTCTCGAGCACGACCATGAACAGCGTGCTCACGATGTTGAACGCCGCGACGAGCACGATCAGCGCGAGGATCACGAACATCACGGCCTTCTCGAGCTTCATCCACGTGAACAGGTTCCGGTTCAGCTCGATCCAGTTGTTCGCCGAGAGGCGCGGATCGCCGAGCGCGCGCATGAGGCGTGCGGACGCCTGCGGCGCCTCGAACATGTCGCGGAGGCGCACCTCGAGCCCGGTCACGCCGGCGCCGAGGCCGAAGAACTCCTGCGCCGCCGGGATCGCGATGAAGCCGAAGCTCGAGTCGTACGTGTAGAGCCCCGACGTGAAGAGCCCGACGACGCGGAACGCCCGAAGCTTCGGCGTCCAGCCGAGCGCGCTCTGGCGCGCGCCCGTGAGCGAGGCGAGCAGCACGGTGTCGCCGACCTGGGCGTCGAGATGGCGCGCGAGTTCCGCGCCGAGGACGATGCCGGGGATCCCGTCCGCCGTGATGCGCGGAATCGAATCGAGCGGCGGCGCGATGTTGCGACCGATCGTCGTGACCTCGCGCTCGGCGGCGAGGTCCACGCCCTTCACGACCATGCCTTCCGTGAGGCCTTCGCGAAAGACCATCGTCTTCGCGTACGTGAACGGCGCGACGCCCGCGACCCCGGCGTCCTTCCGGACTTCGGACGCGAGCCGCTCGTACTCGAGCACGGCGCCCGCGTTCTCACCCAGCAGCACGACGTGGGCGTCCGTGCCCGCGATGCGCGACTGCACCTCGTTCTCGAAGCCGTTCATCACGGCGAGCACCGTGAGCAGCGCGGTCACGCCGACCGCCACGCCCCCGATCGAGATGCCGGTCAGCAGCGTGATGAAGCCGCTGTGGCGGCGGGTGCGCAGGTAGCGGGAGGCGATCCAGAAAGAGAGTTTCAACGCGCGGGAGCGTCCGGCCCGTTCGGAGCGTCTTCGTCGTCCGCACCGGGCTCGTCGCGCCCTTCCTCCGGCCTGAGCTGCGGGAACAGCAGCACGTCGCGGATGGACCGCGAATCGGTGACGAGCATCGCGAGGCGGTCGATGCCGATGCCGACGCCGCCCGTCGGGGGCATGCCGTACTCGAGCGCCCGCACGTAGTCGTGGTCCATGACCTGCGCTTCCTCGTCGCCGCCGGCGCGCAGCGTCATCTGCGCTTCGAACGCACGGCGCTGGGCGTCGGCGTCGTTCTGCTCCGAGAACGCGTTCGCGATCTCCATGCCGGCCACGAACAGTTCGAAACGCTCGACGACCTTCGGGTTCTCGCGGCTCACGCGCGCGAGCGGCGAGGTCTCGACCGGGAAGTCCACGACGAACGTCGGCCGGCGCAGCTCGGGCTGCACGAGTTCGCTGAACAGCGCGTCGAGCAGCCCGCCGGCGCCCGTGCCGGGGCGCGTCGCGATGCCGCGCGCCTTCGTGAGGCGCGCGAGCTGCGCGGCATCGAGCGCGTGCACGCTCTCCCCCACCTTCGCGCTGACGGACTCGAGCATCGAGACGCGCGGCCACGGCGGCGTGAAGTCGAGCACCTCGCCCTGGTACTCGGGCGCGAGCGTGCCGCGCGCGCCGCGCACCGCGTTCGACACCATCTCCTGCGTGAGGTCCATCATGTCGAACACGTCGGCGAACGCCTGGTAGAACTCGAGGATCGTGAACTCGGGATTGTGCGAGCGGTCCATGCCCTCGTTGCGGAAGTTGCGCGAGAACTCGAACACGCGGTCGAGTCCGCCGACGATGAGCCGCTTCAGGTAGAGCTCGTCCGAGATGCGCAGGTACAGCTCCATGTCGAGCGAGTGGTGCCGCGTCACGAACGGGCGGGCGAACGCGCCGCCGTAGAGCGGCTGCAGCACCGGGGTCTCGACCTCGAGGAAGCGGTGCGCGACGAGCGTCTCGCGCAGGCCGGCGATCATGCGGCTCCGCTGGCGGAACGTCTCGCGCACGTGCGGATTCATGAACAGGTCGGCGTAGCGCTGGCGGAAGCGCGTCTGCGGGTCCTTGAGGCCGTGCCACTTCTCGGGCATCGGCCGGAGCGCCTTCGCGAGCAGCTCGACCGCGTCCACGCGCACCGTGATCTCGCCCGTGCGGGTGCGGAACAGCGGGCCCTCGATCCCGATCCAGTCGCCGACGTCGAGCAGCTCGTAACGCGCGAACGCGTCGCCGAGCTGATCCTTGCGGAAGTACGCCTGGAGCCGGCCCGAATCGTCGAGCACGTGCGCGAACCCGGCCTTCCCGTGGCCGCGCAGGCTCATCACGCGCCCGGCGACCCGCACCCGCGCCCCCGGCTCCTCCGTGACGGCGTCGCCGAGCGCGAGGCAGTCCGCGGCCCGGTGCGTCGCGTCGTAGCGGTAGGCGTAGGGCTCGACGCCGATCGCGCGCCACTGGGCGAGCTTCTGCCGCCGCTGTTCGATGAACTCGTCGAGGGCCATGGGCGCTCCGGGGCCGGTGCCCGCTCCCGCACGCGCGGGAACGTGGAAACGCGGCAATCTAGGGAGCGCGAAAGAAGCGTGTCAAGAATCGCGCGCTCAGCGCGTCACCGGGGTCGCCTCGATCCGGTGCAGCTGTTCGAGCACGAGCTTCCCGGAGTTCGGGTCCACGGGCACCGCGTACTCGCCGCTGAAGCAGGCGTGGCAGAACGCGTCGCCGTCGCGCTCGCACTCGAGCAGCCCCGGCAGCGATACGTAGCCGATCGAATCGGCGCCGAGGAACTCGCGGATCTCTTCGGGCGTCTTGACCGCGCCGATCAACTCGCGGCGGCTCGGCGTGTCGATGCCGTAGAAGCACGGGTGCGTGACGGGCGGCGAACCGACGCGGAAGTGCACCTCGGCCGCGCCGTTGCGGCGCAGCATGCGCACGAGCTTTCGCGACGTCGTGCCGCGCACGATCGAATCGTCCACGAGCACGATGCGCTTGCCCGCGAGCACCTCGCGCACCGGGTTGAACTTGACCCGCACGCTCGAGTCGCGCCCCGACTGCTGGGGCTGGATGAACGTTCGCCCGACGTAGTGGTTGCGGATCAGCCCGAGCTCGAACGGGATGCCGGTCGCCTCGCTGTACCCGAGCGCGATCGAGTTGCTCGAGTCCGGCACCGAGATGACGAAGTCCGCCTCGACCGGGTGTTCGGCCGCGAGCCGGTGGCCGATCTTCCGGCGCACGCGGTCCACCGTGACGCCGAACACGCGGCTGTCGGGACGCGAGAAGTAGATGTGCTCGAACACGCACTGCCGCAACGGACGCTGCGGCTCCGCGAGGCGCCGCGACCGCATGCCCTGCGGATCGATCCGCACGAGTTCCCCGGCCTCGACGTCGCGCAGGTATTCGGCGGCGACGAGGTCGAGCGCGCACGACTCGCTCGCGACCACGTAGCCGTCGCCGAGCCGCCCGATGCACAGCGGCCGGAAGCCGAGCGGATCGCGCAGCGCGAACACCGCGTCGCGCGCGAGCACGACGAGCGAGTACGCGCCGCGCACCTGCCCGGCCGCGCGCACGAGCGCCGCCTCGGGATCGTCGAGGCCCGAGATCGCCATGAGGTGCAGCACGATCTCGGTGTCGAGCGTCGTCTGGAAGATCGATCCCGAGCCCTCGAGCGTGCGCCGCACCTCGGCGGCGTTCACGAGGTTCCCGTTGTGGGCGAGCGCGAGCGGGCCGCCGCGATAGACGACGGTGAGCGGCTGCGTGTTCTCGCGCGTGACGCTGCCCGTCGTGGAGTAGCGGTTGTGTCCGATCGCGAGTTCCCCGGGGAGCCGCGAGACCGCGCCGCCGCCGAAGATCTCGGACACGAGCCCCAGCCCTTTGTGGACGTGGAACTGTCCCGTATCGTCGGTGGACACGATCCCGGCCGCCTCCTGGCCGCGGTGCTGCAGCGCGTGCAGTCCGAGCGCCACGACCTCGGCGGCGTTCGGAACACCGATCGCCGCGAATACGCCGCACTCCTCGTTCCACGCCTTGTCCGGACTCCAGCCTCTCACGGGCGTCCCTCCTCGTCGGCCGCCACTCCCGTCCACCACGGCAGCGGGATCTCGTCCCCGGCGACCCGGTAGTCCTGCGAATGCGGGTTGCAGAGCAACCCGTGACGGCGATCGCGCACCTGCACGAGCGCCTCGAGTGCGGCCGACTGCGAAGCCTCGGGCGCGAAGCGTGCGAGCCACGCCGCGCCCTCTCGGACCTCGATCTTCTTCCCGGTTTCGTGCAGCCACCAGCGTTCGGCCGCCGCGCGCCGGTCGCCGCCCCGCTCCCACACGATTGCCGCGCGCTCGTCCTCGACGAGCGGCGCGGGATCGCCGCCGCTCGTGCGGACGAAGCAGCGCTCCTTGTGCGGATTGTAGAACTGCGTCGAGCGGTGCAGCAGCGCCTCGACGTCGCGAAGCGACGGCAGCGGCCCCGACAGCTCGAACACCCGCACGCGCCGCAGCCCCTCGAGCGCCGCTCCGCCTTCGAGCTGCGCGCGGGCGATCGCGAACGCCGACGCCGATTCGGGATCGTCGGCATTCAGCACGATCCACGCCTGCACCGTCGACTTCCTGCCGTGGGTCCGCGCCATCACGCCTCCGCGAAGTGCCGGGCGAGCCCGGAGAAGAACGCGAGCCCCGGTCCGGCCGCCGCGAGCGCGGCGGCGCCCTCGTGCTCGAGCGCGCGCTCGCGCCGCTCCCCCCACTCGCCGCCGATGCCGCGCGCGAGCGCCACGAGGTCCAGCGCCCGCTCGGGGTGCGGCATCATCGCGAGCACGTTCCCGCCCGGGTTGCAGAGCGCGGCGACCGACGCGTCGGCGCCGTTCGGATTGTCCGGCCAGCCGCGGGCGATCGTGCCGCGCGCGCTCGCGTAGCGCAGCGGCGCGAGTCCGCGCCGCGCCAGCGCCTGCACGGCGCCCGCGTCGCGCGACGTGAAGCGCCCCTCGCCGTGGGCGATCGGCAGCGGCAGCACGGTGCCCGGCTTGAGCGCGCGCGTGAACACGCACGGCGACGCCTCGACCTTGAGGTGCACCCAGCGCGCGAAGTAGCCGCCACGCTCGGGCGAGCGGTTGCGCGCGAGCGCGACCTCGATGCCGTGCTCGCCCGGAACGAGCCCCGCCTCGACGAGCACCTGCGCCCCGTTGCAGATGCCGAGCACGGGTTTGCCGTGCGCGGCCTCGCCCGCGAGGACGTCGAGCAGCGGCGCCTTCGCGGCGATCGCGCCGGCCCGCACGCGGTCCTGGTACGAGAAGCCCCCCGGGAGCACGTAGGCGTCGAAGCGCGCGAGGTCGCCCGGCGTCCGCGTCCAGCGGAACACCTCGGCCTCGAGCCCCGCGCGTTCGAGCGCGCGCACGCTCTCGGCTTCGCAGTTGACGCCCGGGAACTGCACGACGGCGACGCGCGCGCTCATTCGAGTTCCTCGTTCCAGAGCCGCGCGAGCGGCGCGGCCGCGGCCGCGCGCAGCTCTTCGACCGACCACGTCACCTCGTCCTCGTCGGGAAGGCGCGCGTGGAAGTTCCCGTGGTCGGCCACGGTGCCGATCGGCCAGGCGAGCAACGAGCGTTCGCGCGCGGACTGGAACAGGCGCGCCGCGCGCTCGGGGCTCACTTCGAAGACGATCCCGGGCCGCTCGCAGAACAGCGCGCACGCGGTGTCGGCCTCGAGCGCCGAGAAGTCCACCTCGAAGCCGAGCCCGCGGTCGGGCGGCGAGGCGAGCAGCATCTCGGCGAGCGCGACGACGAGCCCGCCGTCCGAGACGTCGTGCGCGGCGCGCACCCATCGGCCCTCGGCCGCGAGCACCGCGAGTTCCTGGAGCCGGGCTTCGCTCGATAGATCGAGCGGCGGCGGCGCGCCGGCGTCCCGCCCGAGCACTTCGCGAACGTACGCCGAGCCGGTCAGGTCCGAGCGCGGTTCGCCGACGAAGACGAGGAAGTCCCCCGCGCGCCGCGCACCGAGGCCGATCGCGCACGACACGTCGGCGATCACCCCCGCGCACATCACGATCGGGCTCGGCGGGATCGCGGCGCTGCCGACCTGGTTGTACAGGCTCACGTTCCCGCTCACGAACGGCAGAGGGGCGCCCCGGTGCGCGAGTCCGCCGAGCGCTTCGGCCGCGACCGACAATCCCTCGAGTACGGATTCCAGGTCGCCCATCACGCGCGGCTCCTCGGGATGGCCGAAGTTGAGGCAGTCCGTGAGCGCCCACGGACGCGCGCCCGCGACCGCGCAATTGCGCGCCGCCTCCGCCACGGCGTGCCGCGCGCCGAGGTCGGGATCCGCCGCGCACCACCACGGATTTCCCGCGACCGCGGTCGCGATCCCGAGCGCGCGCTCGGGGTGCGCGCGGATCACCGCGGCGTCGCCCTCGCCCGGGCGCTGGCAGGTGCGGCCCTGCACCTCGGAGTCGTAGTGGCGGAACAGGTACTCGCGCGAACACAGCGCGAAGCCGCCGAGCAGCCGCAGCAGCGCCGCCCGCGGCTCGGGGGCCTCGAGCCGGCGCGCCGCGAACGGCGCGCTCGGCGGCCGCCGCTCGGAGGGCCGCTTCGCGACGCGGCCGGTCGTGATCGCGTCCACCGCGCAGTCCACGAGCAGCTCCTCGTTCCACGTCACGCGGTAGAGCGGCTGTTCGAGCGCGCGTCCAATGACGCGCGCGCCGGCTCCGGGCGACACCTCGCCGAGCGCGAAGGTCTCGTTGTAGATCGAGCACAACTCGTCGGCGAAGCTCTCGGCAACGACCCAGCAGAAGCGTTCCTGCGTTTCGGCGCACAGCAGCACCTCGGCAGGCAGTTCGCGCGCGACGCGGTGGAGCCGGTCGAGCGTGATGTGCGCGCCACGGCCGCCCGCGGCCGCGAGCTCGCTCGTCGCGCACGCGACGCCGCCCGCGCCGAGGTCCTTGAAGCCCGCGGGCAGGCCGCGCTCGCGGATCCTCCGGAACGCCTCGGCGTTCGCGACGTGAAGCACGCGCTTGAGGAACGGATCGGGCAGCTGCACGGCGCCGCGCGAATCCTCGTCCTCGCCGAGCTCGCCCGACGCGAACGCGGCGCCGCCGAAGCCGCTCTCGTCGGTCGGCTTCCCGACGAGCACGAACACCCACGGCCCCGGGCCCTCGGGCACGCGGCTCCGCAGGATTCCGTCCGCGGGTGCCAGGCCGAGCGACATCACGTTCACGAGGCAGTTCTGGTCGAAGCCCGGATCGAACGCGACGTCACCGCCGAGGTTCGGGACGCCGAGCGCGTTCCCGTACTCCGCGATGCCGCGCACGACGCCGCGCACGATGTCGCGCGCCGCGACCCCGCCCGCGGGCTCCCCGAAGCGCAGCGCGTCGAGCACTCCGACGACCTCCGCGCCCATGCAGCCGATGTCGCGCACGATGCCGCCGACGCCCGTGGCCGCGCCCTCGACCGGCAGCACCTGGCTCGGGTGGTTGTGGCTCTCGTGTCCGAGCACGAGCGCCAGGTCCGCGCACGGCGCGGGCAGCGCGACCACGCCCGCGTCCTCGCCCGGGCCGAGCACGACCTGCGGCGCGCGCGTCGGCAGCCGCTTGAGCAGGTGCCGCGTGGACTTGTACGAGCAGTGCTCGCTCCACAGGATCCCGAACAGCACGGCCTCGGGAAACGTCGGCGGCCGCTCGAGCAGGTTCTGCAGCAGCGTCACCTCCTCGGCCTCGAGCTTCACGCCGCGCTCGAGTAACCGCGCGGCGACGCGCTCGGGGTGCTTCGCTTCCGCCTTCGTCCAGGCGGGCGGCGCCGAGAGGGTGGTGCTCACGCGTCCGGCCCCGCGGCACGCGCGAACAGCGCGTCCACGCTCTTCAGGTACTCCTGCTCGTCGAAGCACGCGGCGAGTGAGGCGGCGTCGAGGCGCGCGCTCACGCGCGGGTCCGCGGCGAGTCCGTCGCGGAACGGCCGCCTTCCGTCGAGCGCCGCGAGCGCGTGCTCCTGCACGATGCGGTAGGCCTCGTCGCGCGACAGCCCCGCCTCGGTGAGCCGCAGCAGCACGCGCTGCGAATACGCGAGCCCGCCGCCGGACTCGAGGTTGCGGCGCATTTGCGCGGCGTCCACGTGCAGGTGCTCGAGGATCGCCGTCAGCTCCGCGACCATGAAGTCCGCGGCGAGGAACGCGTCCGGCAGGATCACGCGCTCGGCCGACGAATGCGAGATGTCGCGCTCGTGCCAGAGCGGCTGGTTCTCGAGCCCGGCGACCGCGTAGCCGCGCAGCAGCCGCGCGAGCCCCGAGACGCGCTCGGCGCGCACCGGGTTGCGCTTGTGCGGCATCGCGGACGATCCCTTCTGCCCGATCGAGAACGGTTCCGCCGCCTCGCGCACCTCGCTGCGCTGCAGGTGGCGGATCTCGGTCGCCATCTTGTCGAGCGTGCCGCCGAGCACGGCGATCGCGCACAGCAGCGCGGCGTGCCGGTCGCGCTGCACGACCTGGTTCGCGACCGGCTCGGGCCGGAGTCCGAGCGCCGCGAGCGCCGACTCCTCGAGGTCGCGGTCGAGGTGGACGAGCGTCCCGACCGCGCCGGAATACTTTCCGACCGCGCAATCGGCCCCGGTCGCGGCGAGCCGCGCGTCGCCGCGCCGCAGCTCCTCGGCCCACACGAGCAGCTTGAGCCCGAACGTGATCGGCTCCGCGTGCATGCCGTGCGTGCGCCCGATCATCGGCGTCCGCCGGTGGCGCTGCGCGAGCGTCCACGTCGCCGCGCGCAGGCGGCGCACGGCGGGCCTCAGCACGGCGAGCGCCTGTCCGATCTGGAGCGCGAGCGCGGTGTCCACGAGGTCCGAGGACGTCATGCCGGCGTGCAGGTGTCGCGCGTCGTCGCCGACGCTCTCGGCGACCATCGAGAGGAACGCGATCACGTCGTGCCGCACCTCGGCCTCGATCGCATCCATGCGCTCGACGTCGATGCGCGCGTGTTCGCGGATGCGCGCGCACGTGCCGGCCGGCACCTCGCCGCGGCGCTCGCGCGCCTCGCTCGCCGCGAGTTCGACGTCGAGCCACAGCTGGAGCCGGCGCGCGTCGCTCCAGACCGCGCTCATCTCCGCCCGGGCGTAGCGCGGGATCACGGTCGCGGGCCCCCCGGCGCTTCGGCGAGCGTGAAGCGCAGCGTCAGCGTGCGCCCGTCGCGCTCGACACCGAGCGTGACGTCGTCTCCGACGCCGGCGCCGTAGATGCCGCGCTGGGCGTCCTCGAGCGTCACGATCTTCTGCCCGTTCACCGAGCGGATCCGGTCCTCGACCTTGAGGCCCGCGCGGCCCGCGGGTCCGTTCGCGTCCACGCGCGTCACGACGAGCCCGCCCGCCTCCTTCCAGCCGAGGCGCGCGGCGAGGGCCTCGTCCACCTGCTGCACCTGCATGCCGGGGTAGGCGACGCGCACGCGCCCGTAGCGCCGGATCTCGTCGAGCACGCGGCGCGCGAGGTTGATCGGGATCGCGAAGCCGAGTCCGATCGAACCGCCGCCGCGCGTGAAGATGAACGTGTTGACCCCGATCACCTCGCCGTCGCCGTTCACGAGCGGGCCGCCGCTGTTGCCCGGATTGATGGCCGCATCGGTCTGGATCATGTTCTTGTACATGCCGCTGTCGGTCGCCTCCGACTTGATGTCGCGGCGCGTCGCGCTCACGACGCCGGCGGTGACGGTCGGCTGCGAGTCGTTGAGCAGGTAGCCGAACGGATTTCCGATCGCGATCGCCCACTCGCCCACGACGAGCGCATCGCTGTCGCCGAGCGGCGCCGCCGGCAGGCCGGGAGCGTCCACCTTCAGCACCGCGAGGTCGTAGGTCGCGGTCGCCCCGAGCAGCTTTGCCGGGAACTGCCGGCCGTCGGGGAGCGACACCGTGATCTTCTCCGCGTCGCGCACGACGTGCTCGTTCGTCAGCACGGTGCCGTCGTCGTCCACGATGACGCCCGAGCCGAGCCCCGAGACGCGCTGGCGGTACTCGCTCGGCGGGAAGAAGCGGTCGAAGAACTCGTCGTGGAACATTCCGCCGAACGGATCGGTGCGAACGACCCGGGTCTGGACGACGCTCACGGTGACGACCGCGGGGCTCACGCGCTGTGCCGCGGTGACGATCGCCGTGCGGCGCGATTCGGGGATCGAGACCGACTTCGAGGCCGTGGTCGAGGCGGCGCGCGCCGCGTTCGAGCGCGACGCGAGACCCGCGAGCGCGACGCCGAGCGCGAGCCCGAGGCCGAATCCGATCGAAATCTTGGTCCTGATGCTCACGACGCGTCCTCCGGATAGACGACCCGTTCCAACGTCAGCCCGCACGCGGGCGCGGTGAGCCCCGCGCGCCGCCGGTCGCCACTCGCGAGGATGTCGCGCATCGCGGCCGCGGGGTCGGGATCGCACGAGCGCTGCAGCGCGGTGCCGACGATGTTCCGCACCATGTGATAGAGGAAGTGGTCCGCCTCGACGTCGAAGCGCAGCCCGCCCTCCCAGCCGGACCAGCGCGCGCGCCGGAGCGCGCAGCGCGTGACCGTCTCGGAAGAGCCCGTGGATTCGAACGCGGCGAAGTCGTGCTCGCCCTCGAGCGCCTCGGTCGCGCGCGCGAGCCCGCCCGCGTCCCAGCGCAGCGCCGGGCGCCACGCGAAGCGCCGCCACGGCACGTCGTCGCGCTCGAGCAGGCGGTACGCGTAGCAGCGCGCGCGCGCCGAAAGGCCCGCCTGGTACCCCGCGGGGGCCTCGGCCGCGATCGCCGCGGCCGGCAGCGCCGTCTCGCACTCGAACGACGCGACCTGCCCGCGCGCGTGCACGCCGGCGTCGGTGCGGCCCGCGCCGTGGATCCTGAGCGACTCGAGCTGCAGCAGTTCCTGCAACACGCGTTCGATCTCTCCCTGCACCGTTCGCGCCCCCGGTTGCACCTGCCAGCCGTGGAACTCCGTACCGTCGTAGCCGATCACGAGCCGGAACGTCTTCAACGCGCTCGCCACAACGCCGCGCCCCCCGCGAGCAGCCATCCCGCCGCGACCGAGGCCCACGGCGCGGGCGCCGACGCGGGCAGCGGCCGGACGCGGTCGAAGCGCGCCTCGAGCGCGAGCGCGACCGCTTCCGCGCGCTCGAGCGCCGAGGCGAGCGCGGGCACGAGCCGCGCGCGCCACCGCTGGACGCGCTCGCCGGGCAAAGCGGCGGGGCGTCCCGCGCGCAGGTCCTGCTGGCGCGCGATGCGGCGCGTCTCCTCGGCGACGAGCGGCGCGAAGCGCAGCGCGAGCGCGAACACGGCGCGCGCTTCGAGCACCGGAACGCCGAGCCGGCGCAACGGCATCAGCAGCTGCGTGACCTCCTCCGCGGCGCGCTCGCCCGGCCACAGGCGCCTGAGTGCCGCGATCGCCGCCGCCGCCGTGACGAGCCGCCCGGCCATGATCGCGCCGAGCGCCGCGCCCTCGCGCGTCGCGTGCAGCGGGCCGAACGACGCCGCGGGCCACGGCGTGCCGCGCACGAGCCACAGGTTGAGCGCGAACGCGAACGCCGCGACCGCGAACAGCCGCCCGAGCGCGCGCGCATCGGGCCGCGCACCGCTCGCGAGCGCGCCGGCCGTCGCGACGGCGAGGCAGCCGAGCACGGTTTCGGCCCGGCCGGCGACCATGCCGCCGGCGAGCGCGCCGAGCACGATCGGCGGATGGGCGCGCGCACCGCCGGCGCCGGTCATGCGCGGCTCGCCTCCGGGCACAGGCGCTCGGCGATCTGCACGGCGTTGAGCGCCGCCCCCTTGAGCAGGTTGTCCGAACTCACGAAGAACTCGAGGGCGCGCGGGTGCGACACGTCGGCGCGCGCGCGGCCGACGAGCACCGGGTCGCGGCCCGCCGCGGCGAGCGGCGTCGGGTAGCGGAGCGCGGCCGGATCGTCCACGACCTCGAGCGCCGGAAACGCGCGCCACAGGCGCCGCGCTTCGTCGGGCCCGAGCACGCGGTCGAACTGCGCGTTCACCGCCGCGGAGTGTCCGACGCGCACCGGCACGCGCACGGCCGTCGCCGTGAGGGGAAGCTCGGGCAGGCCGAGAATCTTGCGCGTCTCCCACACGACCTTCATCTCTTCGCGCGTGTAGCCGTTCGGCTCGAAGCGGTCGATGTGCGGCACGACGTTGTACGCGAACGGCGCGAGCCCGCCCGCGCGCTGAGGCGGATCGCCTTCGAGCCCGGCGCGGATGCCGGACTCGAGGTCCTCGAGCGCGTCGGAGCCGGCGCCGCTCACCGACTGGTACGTGGAGACGACGACGCGCTCGAGCCGCGCCGCGCGCGCGGGCGGCGCGCGCGCGACGACGATCGCGGCGGTCGAGCAGTTCGGATTCGCGACGAGCCGCGGACGCGCGTCGAGCAGCGCGCCGTTCACCTCGGGCACGACGAGCGGCACGTCGGGGTCGTAGCGGTGCGCGCTGCTGTTGTCCACGACGAGCGCGCCCGAGGCGACGGCGACCTTCGCCCACTCGAGCGCGAGCGGATTCGCGACGGCGAACAGCGCGAGGTCCGCGCCCTCGAACGCGTGCGGCGAGACCGCTTCGACGGGCAGCGAGCGACCGCGGAATTCGAGCGTCCGGCCGCCTTCGCTCGCGAGCAGGCGCGGCGCGTCATCGCACCAGCCGCGCGGCTCGAGCAGCCGCAGCATGGTGCGTCCGACGAGGCCGGTGGCGCCGAGGAGGGCGACACGCCGGGTCATCGATGCGTCCCGTGCTGGGGCACTTCGTCGGGCTCCCGTGCGAAGGAGAGGGCGGCGAACCGGTGAGGCGGCACTCTACGAACCGGGCCCGAAGAGTGTCAACGGGCGCGGCCGAACAGCACGGTGCGGACCAGCAACAACGCGAGCGCGGCGACGGCGGCGATCGCGGGCCAGTCGCCGAAGCGCGTGAACGGCGTGCGGGGTCCGGGCGGAACCAGCGTGCCGTGCAGCACCTCGGCGCGGAACGGCGCCGCCTTCGCCGTGACCCGGCCCCACGGGTCGATCACCTCGGTGAGCCCGGTGTTCGCGCAGCGCGCGATCGCGACGCGGTTCTCGACCGCGCGCACGCGCGCCATCGCCGCGTGCTGCGGGATCGCGACGCTCTCGCCGAACCACTCGTCGTTCGTCACGATCGCGATCCACGTCGCGCCGCGCAGCACGTCGCGCCGCGCGAGGTCGGGGAAGATGGACTCGAAGCACACGAGGCAGCCGAACGGCCCCGCCGCGCTCGGGAACAGCACCGGCCGGTCGCCGGGCGTCCATTCCGCTTGCCCGAGCTCGAGCTTGCCGAGGAACGGCAGCCAGTGCTGGAACGGCATGCGCTCGCCGAACGGCACGAGGTGGCGCTTCGCGTAACGCTCGGGCACGCCGGCGCCGAACAGTCCGGCCGCGTTGTACGTGCGCGGCTTGCCGTTCGCATCGAACTCGTAGTCGGCGTATCCCGTGAACACCGGCACGCCCGAGTCGCGCGCGAAGCGCTCGACCTCGATCGCCTGGTCGGGCTGGCGGCGCAGGTAGCTGCCCGTGGCGGTCTCGGGCCACACGAGCAACGTCGGACGCGGCGACGCCGCGAGCGCCTCGCCCGAGAGCCGCAGGAACGTCGCGAGGATCTCGCGCTGGTGCGTGCCCGCCCACTTGATCTCGCCCGCGATGTTCCCCTGCACGAGCGCGACGGGCGCGCCCGCGGCGCGCGGCGCCCGCGGCACGGCGTACGTGCCCCAGGCGAACGGGAACGCGACCAGCAGGCCCAGCCCCGCGCGCGCGAGCCCGCGCCGCCGGCCCGCGAGCGCGCGCCACGCGAGCACGTTCACGAACGCGACCCAGGCCGTGAGCAGCGTCACGCCGCCGAGCGAGGCGAGCTGCAGCACCGGGCCGTACGCGGCCTGCGAGTAGCCGGGCTGGAACCACGGGAAGCCGAGCTCCCCGGCGCCGCGCAGGGATTCGACCGCGACGAGCGCGAGCGGGAAGCCCGCGGCGAGCGGCACCCGGCCGCGCGCGCGCAGCGCGCCCGCGGCGAGCGTCACGAGCCCCGGGAACAGCGCGAGGTACGCGGCGCCGGCGAGCCACGCGGGGTACTTGAGCCACGGGATCGAGATCGCGACGTCCGAGAGCCGCGCGATCCAGTGCACCGAGACGAGGAAGAACGCGAGGCCGAAGCGGTAGCCCGCGCCGAACCAGGCGCGCGGTCCCCCGCCCGTGCGCACGCGCTCCTCGAGGGCGTCCAGCAGCGGGACGTACGCGGCCCACGCGACGAACGCGAGCGCCGGAACGAGGAACGGGACCGCGAGCGCGAGGCCGGCGCCGAACGACGCGACGGGCCGCGCGGCTCCGGGCCCTCCCCGACTCACGCGGATGCCCCGAAGCCGCGCCGGCCCGTCAGCCGACGCGGACTTCCTTGCCCTGTTCGGCGGAGCGGTAGACCGCGTCGAGCAGCTCCATCACCGGCACGATCTCGTCCGCGAGCCCCATCGGCTTCGCGCCGCGGCGCAGCACGTCCGCGAAGTGCGAGATCTGCGATTCGATGGACTGCTTGTACATGTTGCGCGGCGTCTCGAGCGTCGGCGTCACGTTCACGAGCGAACCGTGCATGCCCTTGTGCACGCGGAACGGATTGAGCAGAGCCGCGCCGCCCGAGCCGAACAGGTTCACGTACGCGAAGTCCTTCTCCATGAGCAGGCCCCACGTCAGCTCGAGCGTCAGCGTGCAGCCGTCCTCGAGCCGGAAGAACGCGGTCGCGCTGTCCTCGACTTCGCCCTTCTTCGCGCGATGGACGCTCGCCGTGACCGACTCCACCTTCTTCCCGCCCAGGATCCAGAGCGACAGGTCGAGCATCTGGAAGCCGAGGTCGATCACGACGCCGCCGCCCGAGGCGCGCTTCTGCGCGCGCCACTCGTCCGAGTCCCACTCGGTCTTGAGCCGCAGCCAGCCGGCCTTCGCGTAGAACACGGAGCCGAGGTCGCCCTTCTCGACGAAGCGCCGGAGCAGCTGCGCGTCCGGGCGGAAGCGGTGCTGCACGCAGCACATGAGGAGGCGGTCGGCCTTCTTCGCGGCCTTCTGCATCGCGACCGCTTCCTCGGCGCTGCGCGCGAGCGGTCGCTCGCACAGCACGTGCTTGCCCGCCTCGAGCGCCGCGATGGACACCGGAGCGTGCAGGAAGTTCGGCGTCAGCACGTCCACCGCGTCGATCTCGTCGTCGGCGAGCAGGTCGTCCACGCGCGCGTGCACCTTCGGCACTCCGAACTTCTGGGCGACGCGCGCCGCCTTCTCGGGATCGCGGTCCACGAGCGCGACGAGTTCCACGCCTTCGGTGCGCTTGAGCGCGGGGATGTGATTGATCTGGGCGGCCGCCCCGACGCCCACGAGGCCGATACGCAGGTCCTTACGCGCCACGCTCGCTCCCTTTCGTGTGGTGGTGGAATCGGCGGCGCAGTCTAGGGACCGGTTCCGACCGGGTCAAGGTTCGCGGCCGCGTCGTCTTCGCATTCGAGCCCGTAGCGACGGAGCTTCTTGAGCAATCCCTGCCGCGAGAGTCCGAGCGCGCGCGCCGCGGCCGACTTGTTTCCGCGCGAACGACGCAGCGCCTCCGTCAGCCGGCGCTCCTCGAGCGCGCGCGTCTCGCCGTGGAGCCCGCGTTCGGCCGCGGCGCCCGCGAGGCTCGGCGGCGGCCAGTGTTCGAGCGTCACGACGCCTCGCGCGCCCGCGCCGCGCACCGCGACGGCGCACGCGTTCGCGCGCTCGCGAACGTTGCCGGGCCAGTGATAGCGCAGCACGTGCTCCGCGAGCCCGTCGTCGAGCGACGGCGCGCGTCGCCCTGCGCTGGCGGCGCGCGCGCGAGGAACGTGCGCGAGCAGCAGCGCGTCGCGCCCTGCGTTCGCGGAGCGGCGGCAGCCGCAGCACGACGGCGTTCAGGCGGTAGTAGAGGTCGGCGCGGAAACCGGAGGCCGTGACGTGCTCGTCGAGCGGCCGGTGGGTCGCCGACACGACGCGCACGTCGATGCGCCGGAGCCGCGTGTCGCCGACGCGCCTCGCCTCGCCCTCCTGCAGCACGCGCAGCAGCTTCATCTGCAGCAGCGGGCTCGCATCGCCGATCTCGTCGAGGAAGATCGTGCCGCCGTCGGCGGCCTCGAACAGCCCCTCGCGATCCGCGACGGCACCGGTGAAGGCGCCGCGGCTGTGTCCGAACAGTTCGCTCTCGATCAGCGTGTCCGGCGTCGCGCCGCAGTTGTGCGCGACGAAGCCGTGCGTGCGCCGCGGCGAGAACGCGTGGATCGCTCTCGCGACGAGTTCCTTGCCCGTGCCGGTTTCGCCGAGCAACAGCACCGGCAGTCCGCTCGCCGCGACGCGCGCGAGCTGGCCGCGCACCTCGATCCACGCCGGCGACTCGCCGATCAGTTCGGGGGCCTGAACCTCCCGGTGTTTCGTTCGTTCCATCCCCTGCTCCTCCTCCGCACCACCGCCACCCGGGGGACGTTCACGTCATCCACTCCACGCCGCGCTCGCCAGCGACGACGTCGCCGATCGCGGCCACCGATTCGCCCGCGGCGCGCCACTCGCGCGCGAGCGCGTCCGCCACGGACGGCGCGCATACCGCCACGAGCCCGATCCCGAGGTTGAGCGCTTCGCGCGCGTCGTCCTCGGGCACGTCGCCCGCGCGGACGAGCCAGCGGAACAGCGCCGGACGCTCCCACGCGGAGGCGCGCACGCGCGCGCACACGCCCTCGGGCAGCACGCGCACGAGGTTGCCCCCGATGCCGCCACCGGTCACGTGGGCGAGCGCGTGCAGGTCGCCGCGCTCGATCGCCGGGAACACCGCCGCGCCGTACGCGCGATGGCGCGCGAGCAGCGCGTCTCCGACCGCCACGCCGCCGCCGCCCGGCAGCGCATCCGAGAGCGCGAGGCCGCTCGCGGCGAGCACGCGGCGCGCGAGCGAGAAGCCGTTCGTGTGCAGCCCGTCCGAGGCGAGGCCGAGCACGACGTCGCCCGGCCGGACCCGCGCGCCATCGAGCAGCGCGCCGGGCGCCGCGACGCCGAGCATGCAGCCCGCCACGTCCACGACGCCGTCGAGGTACGTGTCGGGCATCTCGGCCGTCTCGCCGCCGAGCAGCACCGCGCCGACCTCGCGGCAGGCGCGCGCGAGCCCCTCCACGACCGCGAGCACGACCGCCGGGTCGAGGCGCGACTGCGCGACGTAGTCGAGGAACGCGAGCGGCCGCGCGCCGTGAACGAGCAGGTCGTTCGCCCCGTGGTAGACGAGGTCGGCCGCCGCATCGCCGACGCGCCCGGCGGCGAGCGCGACGTGGAGCTTCGTGCCGACGCCGTCCATCGTCGCCGCCAACAGCGGCGTCGCGCCCGGGAAGCGCATCACGCCTGCGAATCCGCCGACGAGCGGGCGTACGTCATCGCGCCACGTCGAACGCACGGCGCGCCCGATCGCGTCCTTGAGCGCATCGGCGCGCGCGACGTCGACGCCCGCGTCCCGGTAGCGCATCACGCCCTCATCTGGAGGCGGAGGTGGAGCAGGTCCTCGCTGCTCGGACTCGGGATGAGCGGGAACCGCCCGACGCCGTGCATCGCGACGAGGCACTCGACGACGGCGCGGTCGAACTGCGTCCCGGCGCCTCGCTGCAGCTCGCCGATCGCGACCGGCACGGGCAACGCGCGGCGGTACGGGCGGTCCGAAGTCATGGCGTCGAACGCGTCGGCGACGTTCAGGATGCGCGCGCCGACTGGCACGTCCTCGGAGCGCAGGCCGTACGGATAGCCCTTGCCGTCGGGGCGCTCGTGATGGCTGCGCACGATCTCGGCCGCGCGCCGCAGCGCGCGCACCTTGCCGACGATCTCGGCCCCGGCCCCCGGATGCTCGCGAAGCGTGCGCTGCTCCTCGTGCGACAGCGAGCCCGGCTTCTGGAGGATGTGCTGGTGCTGGGGCGCGATCTTGCCGAGGTCGTGGACGAGCGCCGCGTACTCGATCTCTTCGATGTGGTGCTCCGGCAGCTTGAGGCCGCGACCGAGCCGAACCGAGTACTCCGCGACGCGCACGGAGTGGTGCCGCGTGTAGGGATCCACTTCCTCGAGCACTTCGGTGAGCGCGCGCACGAAGTCCTTGAGGTCGGACTTGATCTCCATGAAGAGCGCGAACGAGTGGCGCGCGACGACGTACGGAAGCACGAAGAGGATCACGCCCCACGGTCCTGTGCTGAAGTACACGACCGCGACGAGCGTGCCGAGCGCGACGAACGACAGGTGGTGGAAGAGCCCGCGCAGGAAGTTGCTCTGGAACACGCGCCACGGGTCCGGGCCCTGCGTGAGCCCGATCACGGTCGAGACGAGAACGGAGTTCGCGAGGAAGTACGTCAGCCCGCAAGCGAGCAGCGCGGGGATGTCGTCGGGATAGCGCAGTTCACCGAAGCGCCCGCCCGCGCGCTGGAACGCCCAGCCGCTCGCGAAGTACGTGACGGCGTAGCAGCCGAGGTTGTGCACGACTCGAACCGTCGGCCGGCGCGCGACGAAGCCCTCGGTGACCACCGTGCTGAGGAGGCTCACCCACGCGGTCCACGCGGGGCCGAACAGCACGACCGCAGGAAGGTCGAGGATGCCCGAGCCCGTCGCGATCCCGCCGCTCGGGAGGCGCACCGGGTTCAGGTCCGCGACGAGCATGAGCGCCGCGAGTCCGAGCAGCAGCGCGAGCGAAGGCGGCGAATCCCAGGGCGTTCCGAACAGCAGCAGCATCGCGGCGCTGGCCGCGAGAACGCCGTAGTACAGGCGGAACGCGAAAGTGTGCTTGTGGCCCGTTCTCTGGTTCACGTCCCTGTCGAGTGGCCGGGGGCTCGCCTGCGTGAGGTGAGTAAGAGTGAGACCGACATCTCGTCCGGAGATGTCTACCGGCGTTCGGCGCCGGTTCCGTCGTTACGGGAGATTACCAGCCCGCCTTGCCCAACAGCACGAGGATGTCCACGAACGTCACCTCCTTCGAGGATGAATTCCTCATCGGATCGAGTGATCCGAAAGGTGCGTCCGCTCCGCTGTTCGAGGCTAGACCGCTTCGCTGTCCTCCTGAGTCGATGTCGGTCTCAAAACGTATTCGGTCGGCTCGCGCGTCGGAAGTCCGCCGACGACGCGATTGAGCGCCGCGAGCGTGGCGAGCACGACCGCCTGGTGCGCATCCTGCTCGATCGTGCAGCTTCCCACCAGTGACTTTTCCTGGCGGTGCGCGAGCAGCGTCAATGCGACGATCACGACTTCCTTGCGGCCGACGCTCGCGAACTGGACGCCCGAGACGCTGAGGCCCCAGCCGTCCTCGAGGAATTCCTGCAAGGCGGATACGGTCGCCGCGGCGACGAGCTGAGAGGCGCCCTCCCGGGTCGCGGTCCCGGTCGCACTGCCCATTCGCGAAATGCCCTTCCAACGCAGCTCGACCTGCGCCTGGGCTCGCGGACCCGACACGTACAGATTGACGCTGACGAACCGGATTCGTGCCACGCGCACGAGGCCGTTCGGCTCCGCCGGGGGCGTGGCGGGGCGTTCGGCGGGAGCCGGCGCCGCGACGGGCGCAACGGCGGCCGGAATCGAGGCAGGCTCGTCCTCGGCGATCGCGACGGACACCACGCGGTGGTCGAACGGGCGGCCGAAGCGCGCCACGACCACGGTCTGAACGTCGCGAACGATGTGCTTGGGGCCTCGGCCGGGACCGGCCACGACGTGGATTTCTCGAATGTGCTCGCCGTCCGCGACCACGCTGGCGGCCTTCACGTCACGCAGGCTGCGGATCGCGGCCTCCAGCTGCTCTTTCCATGGCAGTCGGCTCGTATCGAGTGCCACCGCGCCTCCGGGGGTTGAGTCGGGACCGCACGACGGCGGCAATGTTAGCACACCGAACGATCCCCGGAACAAACGACTAGATCAAGGGTTCCAGCGCGAAGCTCACCATTCGGTGGAGGGTCGTAACCCGCGCGGAAATCTCTTCCAGGTCGGTCTCGATGAGCCTTTGCGGGCTGAATCCCTCGATCGCGATCGAGGCCATCGCAGTGCCGCACGCGAGCGCCTGCCGGATCGCATCGCCGTCCATGCGGCCGCAGCGCGCGAGCCAGCCGAGGAAGCCGCCCGCGAACGAGTCGCCGGCGCCGGTCGGATCCCGGAGCGACTCGACCGGAAACGCCGGCGTGATGAAGCGCTCGTCGTGCGAGCGGTAGAGCGCGCCGTGCTCGCCCTTCTTGACGATCACGGAGCGGGCGCCCTGCTCGAGCAGCCGGTCGGCCGCGCGCACGAGCTGCGTCTCGCCCGCGAGCGCGCGCGCTTCCTCCTCGTTCAGGAGTGCGACGTCCACGGCGCGCAGCACGTCGAGCACGCGGTCGGGCTTGCGCGCGATCCAGTAGTTCATCGTGTCCGACAGCACGAGCCGCGGCTTCTTCATCTGCGACAGCACGTGCAGCTGCAGGTCGGGATCGATGTTGGCGAGGAACACGAACGGCACGTTCCGGTGCTGCGGCGCGAGTCGCGGCTGGAAGCTCGCGAACACGTTGAGCTGGGTCTCGAGCGTGTGGGCGTGGCCGAGTTCGGCGGCGTACTCGCCGCGCCAGCGGAACGTGCGACCGGCGGCGGTCTCGAGCCCGCTCAGGTCCACGCCGCGGCCTTCGAAGGCCGCACGATGCTCGGGGCGGAAGTCCTCGCCCACGACAGCCACGAGCTTGACCGGCGCGAAGTGGCTCGCCGAGCACGAGAAGTACGACGCCGATCCGCCGAGCGCGTCCTCGACCTCGCCGAACGGCGTGCGGATCGAGTCGTACGCGACGGAGCCGACGACCAGGATCTCGCTCCGCCCGCTCATGCCTCGGCCTCCGCCGGGCGCTCCATGCGCTCCGGAGCCGAGACGCCGAGCAGCGCGAGCCCGTTCGCGACCACGAGGCGGGCCGCCTCGCACAGCCGCAGGCGCGCGCGCGTCGTGGCGGCATCGTCGCCCACGACGCGGCACGCGTGGTAGAAGCGGTGGAACTCGGCCGCGGTCTCGAGCAGGTACACCGGCAGGCGGTGCGGCTCGCGCGCGAACGCCGCGCCGCGCACGACCTCGGGGAACGCCGCGAGCTTGCGGACGAGCGCGCGCTCCTCCGGTGCCGAGATCGGCGCGCCCGGGGCATCCGCCGGCGCGGGCGCATGGCCCTTCTCGGCGGCGAATCGCAGCACGGACGCGATGCGCGCGTGCGCGTACTGCACGTAGAACGCCGGGTTCTCGTCGTTCTGCCGCTTCGCGAGGTCGAGATCGAAGTCGAGGTGCGCGTTCGTCGAGCGCATCAGGAAGAAGAACTTCGCGCAATCGGCGCCGACGTCTTCCACGAGTTCCGAGAGCGTGATGAACTCGCCCGCACGCTTGCTCATCTTCACGGGCTGCCCACCCGAAAGCAGGTTCACCTGCTGGACGATCAGGACCTCGAGGAAATCCGGCTCGAGTCCGAGCGTGAGCATCGCCGCCCGCAGCCGGGCGATGTAGCCGTGGTGGTCGGGCCCCCACAGGTTGATCGCGTGACGGTAGCCGCGCGCGCGCTTGTCGCGGTGATACGCGATGTCGGGCAGCAGATAGGTCGGCACGCCGTTGCTCTTCACGATCACGCGGTCTTCGGAGTCGCCGTGCCGCTCGCTCGCGAGCCAGCGCGCGCCGTCCTTCTCGTACAGCCCGCCGGCCCGCTCGAGCGCCTCCAGCGCCTGCGTCACTTCCCCGCTCGCGTGCAGCCGCGATTCGCGGAACCACTGCCGGAACTCGGCACCGTAGCGCGACAGGTCGCGCTGCTGCCACGCGAGCATCGATTCGAGCGCGCGATCGCGGAACCACGCGCGGCCGTCCGGCGCGGCAAGCGCCGCACGGGCGGCCGCGGGATCGAGCGTCGCCGCGAGTTCGCGCACGTAGTCGCCCTGGTAGCCCTCTTCGGGCAGCGCGCGCTCGACGCCGACGCGCTCCGCGAAGCGCGCGGCGAGCGATTCCCCGAGCAGATCGGTCTGGTTGCCCGCGTCGTTCACGTAGAACTCGCCGTCCGCTTCGTGCCCCGTCGCCGCGAGCAGCCGCACGAGCGCGGCGCCGACCGCCGCGGCCCGCGCGCTCACGACGTTCAGCGGCCCCGTCGGATTCGCGCTGACGTACTCCACGAGCACGCGCGTGCCGTGCGCGTGATCGTGCGTCCCGAAGCGCTCGCCGGCGCGCACGATTTCGCCCGGCAGGCGCGCGAGCACGTCGTCGCGGTAGCGGAAGTTGAGGAACCCCGGGCCCGCGACCTCGGGCGCCTCGACGAGCGGCGAGGGCGGAAACGCCGCGGCCAGCGCCTCGGCGAGCTGGCGCGGCGGCCGCCCCGCGGCCTTCGCCGACAGCATCGCGACGTTCGTCGTCCAGTCGCCGTGCGACGGATCGCGCGGGATCGCGAGTTCGACGCGGCGTCCGGCCTCCGCGGAGACTCCGGCGGCGTCGAGCGCCTGCTCGAGTCCGCGGGTCAGCTCACTCCAGATCAAGCGCCACGCTCCTCGCGTCGCCCCACAGGCGGTCGAGCATGTAGTACTCGCGCGTCTTCTCGTGGAAGACGTGGACGACGACCTCGACGTAGTCGAGCAGCACCCACCGGCGGCCTTCGCGTCCCTCGACGTGCCAGGGCTTCGCGCCGGCCTCGCGGAGCTTCTCCTCGACCGCCTCCGAGATCGCCTTCACCTGCACCTCGTTGTTCGCGGAGCAGATCAGGAAGTAGTCGCACACGCCGTCGAGGTCGCGCAGGTCGAGGGCCACGGGGTGCGAGGCCTTCTTCGAAACGGCGGCGCGGGCGGCGATGCGCAGCACGTCGAGCGCCGGCGGCCCCGCGGCGCGCGAGGCGGCGGGATCGCGGCGCGCGTGGGACGCGCGCGCATTCGGATCGGACGGCGGCAGGCTCAATGGTCGCGCTGGATGCTGTAGGCGACCGCGTGCTCGAGCCCGCGGCGCGCCGAGCCCGGCGCCTCGTTGCGGAGCAGCGCGACGGCCTCGTCGGCGAGCGCTCCCGCCCGCTCGCGCGCGTAGCGGAACCCGCCCGCGCGTTCGATCAGCTGGACGAGCTTCTCCCACTGCCGCGGCGTCCAGCGGCGGCGACCGGCGAGGGCACGCAGGGACCGGCGGTCCGCCTCCGTCGCGGTGCGAAGCGCCGCGATGAGCGGCAGCGTCACCTTGCCCTCGGCGAGGTCGTAACTGACGGGCTTTCCCGTCACCTCGCGATCCGCCAGGTAGTCGAACAGGTCGTCCACGATCTGGAACGCGACGCCGACCTGCTCGCCGAAGCGGCGGAACCGCTCCCGGCGCCGCGGATCGCGGCCGCCGCCGTTCAGTCCCGCTCCGATCTCGGTCGCCGCCCCGAACAGCGAGCCGGTCTTGTTGCGGATCAGTTCCTCGTACTGCTCCTCCTTCACGTCGAGGTCGTACGCGTACTGGAACTCGAGCGCCTCGCCGCAGGACATCTCGGTCACCGTGCGGGCCATGACGCCCATCGCGCCGTTCAGCTTGTGATCCACGAGCAGCTTCATCGCCTGGGCATACAGGTAGTCGCCCATGATGATCGCCATCTCGTCGGTCCACAGGCCGTTCACGGTCGGCAGGCCGCGGCGCAGGTCGCTGCGGTCCACGGAGTCGTCGTGGATGAGCGCGGCCGCGTGCACGAGTTCGACCACGGTCGCGCACACCACGGCGTCCGTGTCGGCGTGGCCGCGCAGGCGCGAGACGAGCAGCAACATCGTGGGACGCAGCTTCTTGCCGCGCGTCGCCAGGACGTGGCCGCCGATCTCGTTCAGGATGGGGATCGGAGTCCGGAACGCGGCACGCAGCTGGGTCATGACCCGCTCGAGCTCGCGGCGCACCGGCCTCTGGACAACCGCAATCGAGGTCATGGGCTCGCGGGGGCCGCCGGACCGGCGTGAACCCCTCTCCTTCCAATAGAGCGCGGCGCAGAATACGGGGGTGCCGAGGTCAGGTCAAGCATCACGACGGCGTTCGCGACCCCACGCGCACAGCTCGCGCTCGAGCGCCTCGGGCGTGTTGAGTTCGGGGTGTTCGAGCACCCGCTCGAGCATCGCGTCGAGCGCCTCGCCGACCTCGCGGCCGGCCGGCACGCCGAGCACGCGCATCACGTCCGCGCCGCCGAGCGCGAGATCGCGCACCGTGAGCGCGCTCGCCCGCGCGAGTTCGCGCTCGATCCGGTCGCGGAACTCGTCGAGCGCTCCGGGCCAGCCGTGACGGAGTCCGTTGCCCTGCGCGTCGGCGATTCGCAGGTCGAACAGATCGGCGACCGATTCGACGCCGACGCGCCGCAGCCAGCGGCGGATCGCGGCCTCGGACCAGTGCGCGCGGTAGTCGAACATGTGCTCGCGCACGAGGTGCACGACCGCCTCGCGCTCGGCCGTCGGAAAGCGGAGCCTCTCGAGCGCGCGGTCCGCGAGTTCGGCGCCGAGCTTCTCGTGCCCGTAGAAGGTCCAGTCCCCCTTGCGGAGCACGGCGGTGCCGGGCTTGCCGACGTCGTGCAGCAGTGCGGCCCACCGCACCCGCGGCTTGTCCGCCGGCGCCGCGTCGCAGGTCTCGAGGCTGTGGACGAACACGTCGTAGGCGTGATGGCGGTTCTGCGGCACCGCGAAGCAGGCGTCGAGCTCCGGGAGCCAGCGCGCGAGCAATCCGGCCTCGCGCAGCAGCCACCACGCGGTGGACGGCGTGCGCGCCGCCATCGTACGCACGAGCTCGTCGCGCACGCGCTCCCACGCGACGCGCGACGCGCGCTCGAGCGGGATCGCGAGCGCCGCGCGCGTCGCGGGCTCGGGCGCCATCTCGAGCGTCGCGGCGAAGCGGGCGACCCGAGCGGACGCAGCGCGTCCTCGGCGAAGCGCGCCGCCGGATCGCCGACCGGCGCGCAGGCGGCCAGCGCGATCCGAGAGCCCACCGTGCGGATCGAGCAGCACGCCGCTCGCGGGATCGAACGCGAGCGCGTTCACCGTCAGGTCGCGCCGCGCGAGATCGGCGCGGGCATCGTCCGTGAACTCGACCGAGTCCGGATGGCGCGCGTCGGCGTACGCCTCGCGGCGGAACGTCGTGACTTCGAGCGCCACGCCGGGCTCGAGCACGAGCACGGTCCCGTGAGCGAGGCCGATCGGCTCGACGCGCGCGAACGCTCGCGCACCGCCTCGGGGCGCAGATCGGTCGCGACGTGTCCCACGCCGGGACGGCGCGCGACCGAGCAGCGCGTCGCGCACGGCGCCGCCGACGAGCCACGCCTGGTGCCCGCCCTCGCGCAGCCGCGCGAGCGCCGCGAGCAGTGGCTCGGGCCAGTCGCGCCGCGAGAGCCGCGCGCGCGCGTCGGCCTCGAGGTCGGCCGTCGTGCTAGGCTCCCGCCGTGCGCCGAACCACGATCGCATGCGCCCTCCTGCTCGCGGCCGCGGCCGCGCCCGCGCGCGCGGCGGAGCCGCCGCTGCCGGATGCGCGCGCGCGCGCCTGGCAGGTCGGCCTGCTCGCCCCCGACCGACTGCAGCACGCGGGACTGAGCTTTGCGCTCGCGACGTCGGCCGGCATCGCGACGCGAGAACCCGAGATCGGCGCGGCCGGAACGCTGGTGCTCGGCATCGCGAAGGAGTGGCGCGACGGCCGCTCGACGCGCTTCGATCCGACCGACCTCGCGGCGGACGCGCTCGGCGCGCTCGCCGGCGCCGTTCTCGTCCGCGCGATCACCCGCTGACGCCCGGCCGAGCCGCGCCCGTCCGCCACCGCGCTACGGGTTGTAAGGGCGGCCGCCGCCGCTCGTGCCCGGCGTGTCGTTGCCGTCGTTCTTGGTCGCGATCCCGGCCGTCACGACACCCGCGAGGATGCCGCCGACGATCCAGCCGGTCCGCTTCCACTCGATCGCGCGCACGGAGACGCGGTCGAGCCGGTCGAGCGGGAACTCGAGCGTCGCGTATTCGGTGAAGCGGCCCTCCACGTCACGCTGCCGGTAGCCGACGAGCGTGTCGGAGGCGACGCGCACGAAATCGAACTCGTACTCGAGACCGTCGAGCGTCTTGATGCGGACGTGCTGCCGTTCGGGGCGTGCCGCGATCTGGTTCCGAGGCAGCTCCCGAAGGGTCGTGCACCCGGTGCTCGCGAGACACAGGAGACTCGCGGCGATCCGGAGTCCACGGAAAACCGTCATACCACTTCCTCCGCCGGTCGGGATGTTCCCGGTCGTTCGAACCGCCGCGAGAATAGCCCAATTCGCGGCCCGGAAACGACCCGCGTGCTCAGCCCCAGTAGAGGAGGCGCCCGCAGGACTCGCAGTGCCCGAGGCCGGGCGAGTCGGCCGGCGCGGCCGTGCGCGGCAGCGTGACGAAGCAGCCGGAGCACACGCGGTCGCGAACCGTGGCCATGCCCCGGCCGTAGCGCTGGCGCGCGCGCTCGTAGGGCACGAGCCAGCGGCGCTCTTGCGCGCCGACGACCTTCGCGCGCTGGCGCTCGATCGCCTCGAGGTCGAGTTCTCCGAGCCCGAGCTTGCGGCGCCGCTGGCGCACGTCGTCCCGCTGCGCCTCGTCGGCAACGAGGTCGAGTTCGTGGAGTTCGATCACGCCCGGGCTCCCGATCACGCCTCGATCTCCTTCACGAGCGCGAGTCGCTCCACGGCGTCGCCCGTCTCCAGCAGCCGCTGGCGGTGGCGCTGGAGTCGCACGAGAGCGGCGCCGCGCGCGATCAGATCGTAGAACGCGAGCTCGCCGAATTCCGACGGCGCGAGCGCCACGACGACGAGATTCACCGGGCCGTCCGCGGTTTCGTCCCACTCGATGCCGCGCGGCGCACGCGCCACGACGAGGCGCGCTTCGCGGACGCACACCGAGCGCGCGTGCGGCAGCGCGACGCCCTTGCCGATCGCGCTGGAGGCAAAACGCTCGCGCCGCGCGAGGGTCGAGGCCAGGAGCCCCGCTTCTCGCGCCACACCCGCCTGCACCGCCCAGTCGGCCAGTTGCGTCAGCGCGCTGTCCCGCTTCTTCGCCTTGAGATCGGGAGTGCAGAGCCAGGTGTCCGGAACCGTCTGGAGTACGGTCGTCGACATCGCTCGCTCCTCTCCAACTGCGTCGCCACAGTAACAGAGCGGCGCACGCGGCTCACGGACTTTGTGGCACCTCGCGCCGCGCGCGCCATCGCGCGACGATCCACGCGCCGAGGAACGCGCCGCCGACGCCCACGAGCGCGCCCACGACGACGTCCGAGACGTAGTGGCGATTGAGGTACACGCGCGAGTACGCCACGACCGCGGCGGCGGCAAGAAATGCCGGTGCGACCCGGCGCCAGCGCCGGGACAGTACGACCGCGATCGCGAACGCGTTCGCGGCGTGGCTGGACGGGAACGAGGCGTTCGAGCGCTTGCGCTCGCCGTCGGGCCGGGTCCGGAACGTGAGGCGCTTCGTCGTCTCGACGACCAGGTTCACGGGCGCGAGCGTCGCGAGCATCGTGAGCGCCGTCCGGGCGCCGGCGGCGCGGTCGAAGACGAGGATCGCCGCGACGGCGCCCACGACGACGATCG
>JBGAOA010000059.1:0-26716 GCA_044222065.1 Candidatus Eiseniibacteriota bacterium | reverse complement strand
CGCGCACGCGCACAAGGTGCTCGGCGACACGCCGCTCGCGATCGGGTCGTCGAAGGCGGCCCCGAACGTCACGCTGGCGACGACGTTCCTGCCGGTGATCCCGACCATGGTCAACCAGGTCTCCGGCGCCCGCGTCATGGACTGGATCTACGACATGGGCAACGGTCGTCCCACCACGGTCGGCGGACTGCCGGTCACGTTCGTCACGCGCGCCTCCCCCACGTCGCAGTGCGACAAGGCGGAGCAATGGGTGTTCGAGCGCCTCGTGGACCTCGGCTACACCGACGTTCAGTACGACCCCTACACGTTCGGCTCGACCTCGGCGCGCAACGTCGTCGCGACGCTGCCCGGAACGGAGACGCCGGGACAGGTCGTCGTGCTCGGCGCGCACCTCGACTCGACGTCGCCGACGGCGAGCACGTTCGCTCCGGGCGCGAACGACAACGCCAGCGGCGTCGCGGGACTGCTCGAGATCGCCCGCATCGTGCGCGCGTATCCGTTCAAGAAGACGATCCGCTTCATCGCGTTCACGGGCGAAGAGCAGGGTCTCTACGGCTCGCAGCACTACGCGAACGCGGCGGCGGGGCGAGGCGACACGATCACCACGGCCGTGATCTTCGACATGATCGGGTGGCACAACCTGCAGAACAAGATCGACGTCGAAGGCGAGACGCCCTACCTGCCCGTCATGAACGTGATGGTGGACGCGTGCGCGCAGTACACCACGCTGCTGACGAACGTCGTGCTCGGAAGCTGGGGCTCGGACCACGTGCCGTTCCAGAACGCGGGCTACTCGTCGTTCCTCGCGATCGAGAACGAGTATCCCGACTATCCGTGCTACCACCAGACGTGCGATTCGGTGCGCTGGAACCAGACGGTGTTCGGCGCCGAGGTCGTCAAGGCCGGACTCGCGACCGTGGCGCACCTCGCGGGCGCTCCAGGCCTTCACATCACGCACACGCCGATCGCGGGCAGCGAGAACACCGCGACGCCGATCGAAGTCGTCGCGGACGTGTCGCAGGTCTCCGCGCTCGTCGCCGACTCGCTACAGCTCCACTGGTCGGCCGGAGGGGAATGGTCGAGCACGCCGCTGACGGCGACGGCAACGCCGAACCGCTGGCACGCGTTCATTCCGGTCCAGCCGATCGGCACCGTGTCCTACTGGCTGAGCGCACGGGACAGCGCCGGTCGGACGGCGCGCCACCCGCTCGGCGCCCCGGCCACCGTGAACCACTTCGTCGTGGCGCCGCGCGAGACGCTGCTCGCCGAGGGATTCGAATTCGGCGCGCCGGGCTGGACGCACGGCGGCACGAAGGACGACTGGCAGGTGGGCCCTCCGGGCGGCTTCTTCGAAGATCCGACCGCCGCCTACGCCGGCAGCAAGATCGCGGGCACGGACCTCTCGGGCGTCGGCGGCGTGGCCGGTCGCTACGACGTGAACTGCGACACGTGGTTCACCTCGCCCGCCGTGAGCTGCTCGCTCTACGCGGGCGTGCGGCTGTCGTTCGCGCGCAAGCTCGCGGTCCAGCGCTCGAACGGAAACACGCTCGACTGGGCGCAGGTGCAGGTCAACGGGCAGACCGTCTGGGAAAGCTCGTCAGCTTCGAACACGAACGACGCGGGCTGGACGATTCAGGATCTCGACATCTCGGCGCTCGCCGACGGCCGGAGTTCGGTCCACGTCGGCTGGACGCTCAAGAGCAACGGCTCGTTCCAGTACGGCGGCTGGAACCTCGACGAGATCCGCATCACGGGCGTGCCGACGACGCCGCCGACGACGGCGGTCGAGTCTTCGGTTCCGCGCGCGGCGCTCCTGCTGCACGCGAACGTCCCCAACCCCGTCGCCTCGACGACGCTGCTCCGCTTCGAGCTCGCGAACCCCGGACACGCGGATCTGGCGGTGTTCGACGTCGGCGGACGGCGCGTGCGCACGCTCGTGAACCGCGATCTCGAGGCGGGAGTCCACGAGGTCGAGTGGGACGCGCGCGATGCGGCGGGCCGGAGGCAGCGGCCCGGCGTCTACTTCTACCGACTCGCGAGTCGCGGGCAGCAGGTGACGCGCAAGCTCACGCTGCTGCACTGACCGGGTTCGGCGTCGCCACGCCCGCCGGCATCGTCCTCGGGACGCCCGACGTCCGATTCCGGCCGCCGCATTCCTGACGGGACTCCGCGCCGGTTCGGACGTACCTTTGCGTCCGTTCGCCGCCGTGCCTTGCGAGCGGAACCTTACGGGAGGCCCGCGCCATGAAATCGAATCGCCGGCTCGTCCTCGAACTCGTCCTCGCCTGCGCGCCGCTCCTGGCACTGACGGCGCAGGACTCGCTCGCCACCTGGGGCCCGAACGGCGTGCATCTCGTGCGTCCCGCGCCTCCGGCTTCGAGCGGGATCGCCACCATCGGCTCCGATGGCGAGGGCGGCACCTACATCGCGTGGCCCGAAGCGGACACGCTCGGCGCGATCGCGTTTCGCATCCATCGACTCACCGCCGCGGGCGATCCGCCGGACGGCTGGACCGCGACCGGCGTGCGGGCGTGCGCACTGTCGAACTGGACCGGGGCGGCCGGTGTGATTCCCGACGGGGCGGGTGGCGCCTACCTCTACTGGGACGATCCCGCGGGTACGTCGCGGGTGTGCCGTATCGGCTCCGGCGGCGCGGTGGCCCCGGGCTGGCCGGCGGCCGGCATCGCGCTCGACACCGCGACGGGGCAGTCCGGTCTTGTCGGTGCCGACGATGGCCGGGGCGGTGTGCTGTTGGCGTGGCAGCGCTCTGCGTCCGGCGAGACGAAGGAGATCGTGACGCAGCGATTCCACGCGAACGGTTCGCGTGCGAGCGGATTCCCGGCGCAGGGGCTCCTCATCACGAGCGGCGGCGGATCCACCACGGGAAGCGTGAAGCCGCGGCTGCTGCGGGACGGCGATCGCGGGTTCTGGATCTCGTACACGCGCATTGGACTCGACACGCTGACCTTCCCTTCTTCGTACGCGGTGACGCACCTCGACACCAGCGGTCGCAAGACTGCGGGGCAGGCGCCGAACGGCCGGGTGCTCTCGTTGCCGGCGGGCGAGGTTGGGACGCTCTATCCCTACGCTCCGGTGGCCCTCGCGCTCGACGGCGCCGGGGGCGCGTTCGCGTTCACGCTCGGAAGAAACGGGGTCGTGCGAGCGTTCCATCTGCGCTCCACCCTCGACGAGGATCCCGCCTGGCCCGCGGGCGGGCGCGTGCTCGCGAGCGGTGCCGGCTGGCCCTCGGCGCACTTCCCGGTCGACGAGAACTGGCCGGCTGCGGCCGGCGATCGGCTGGGTTCGGCTTACGTCGGCTGGCGAGACGAGGCCGACTTCCTGCTCCACGCGAGTCGCGTGCTGCTCGATGGAACGATTGCATCCGGGTGGACGGCTCCGCCGATCGTCGGCGGCGAGATGTCGGTGTCGCTCGTGGCCGACGGCGCCGGTTTGTTCGTCGCGAGCATGGTTCCCCGGGACTGCCCGCACTTGTCGTGCACGGGGCCGCTGCTCGTGACGAGAATGGGCCCGGGTGGCGTCGTCGCCCCCGGCTGGCCGACCTCCAATCTGCCGAGGACGCTCGCGCCGGGAGTGAGCCTCGGCGAGGGAGGTCCGCACAATCTCGCGCGGCTCGTGGCGGACGAGTCCGGCGGAGTCGTCGTGGCCTGGCTTCCGTACCCGGAGTACTACGCCTTCCGTTTCGGTCCGGGCGGTCTGACCGCGGACGTGAAGCCGGGGACCATCACCGGGTCGGCGATTCGCGCGCGCTTCGATCCCGCGCGCGGCGTTTGCGTGACCTTCGCGCTCGCGCGTGCGGAGGACGTGCGCCTCGAGCTCTACGACGTTTCGGGCCGGCGGCTCGCGCGCGAGCGCCTGGACGTTTCCCCGGGCGAGGTCGTGATCGGCGGCACGCAGGCGCTGCCCGCGGGCCTGTACTTCGCGCGGGCCGTGGCGGCATCCGGGGGCGCCGTCGTCCGCGTCGCCGTCGCACGCTAGCGCGGCGGGGGCGGATCGCCGCCCCCGTCGCCCGCTCCTACTTCTGCCACTGCTGGATGAGCGCCTCGAGGTTCTTGCGGTTCGACTCGTCCGGCGCCTGCGCGATCGCCTTGCGAGCGAACGCGATCGCCTTCGTCTTGTCGCCGTCCCCGGCCGCGACCCGTGCGAGCCCGACGTTGACGGGCCACTGGTTCGGGAAGCGCTTCGCGTTCGCGAGGTAGATGCGCTTCGCGCCGGCCTCGTTCCCCGCCGCCTGCAGCTGGCGTGCGTACAGGTGGACCTGCACGGGGCTCGCGTCGCCCGCCGCGAGCGCGCGCTCGAAGCTCTTCTCGCCGTCGGCCGTGCGGCCGTTCGCCATCTGCAGCTGCGCGAGAACCGAGAGCGTGCGGAAATTCGCCACGCCTGCGAACTCGCGTGTCACCGCGAGCTCCGCCCACGCGAGGCCCTGGTCCAGGTACTTCTTCTGATCGAGGCAGAACTGCGCGGCGTCGGCGTAGGTCTGCCAGCGGAACGAGGCGGCGTTGCGGAACTCGTCGCGCATCTGGTTCACGTAGAGTCCGACCCAGTCGTCCACCGTGACCCGGATCGGCACGCGCAGGTTCTCCCACTCGAGCGCGACGGTCGCGTGGTCGACGCCGCGATCGACGAACTCGTACGTCAGCCACTCGTGGTACTCGCACGGCTCCGGCTTCACCTTCACGCGCAGTTGGTCCTTCGCCGGGTCGTACCAGAAGCTCCCCCAGGCCTTCGAGTCCCTGGAGAAGATCACGGTCCACTCGTCCTTGCCGGGGATGAAGTGCAGGCCGTAGGAGCCCGCGGGCAGCGCCTGCCCCTCGATCTTCACGTCGTGCGTGACGGTGAAGACCGTGTTCTCGTTCGCGCCACCGCGCCACGGACACTCCTTGCAGCCGTTGTAGCCGAGATCCGAGAGCCCGTACGGAACGAGTTCGCCCCAGATGTGCCCCTTGCGATCGGCGCCGTCGGGGCCGTGAACGTCGGGGCTGTTGTACTGCACGGTCGCGCGCACGAGCCCGATGCCCTGCGTGACCGAAGCGAACGGATTGTCGCCGTTCGGAGGCAGCGTGATGTCCATCGCGGCGGCGGCGGACGCGAGCGCGCCGGCGAATGCGACGGCGGCGAGAGCGGCGGTGAGACGCGGCATGGCGAGACTCCTCGTGTGGCCCGGTCGAAGACGAATCCACCGGCAGGGTGAGCGCGCGATACCTCCGCGGCAACCGCCCGGGCGACGAGCGGCAGCGCATTCGTCGCGAACGCGGCGTTCGCCGCCAGCGCCGTCGCGAGCAACGAGGCTCACGCCCCCGCGCCGAAGCCGCCGCAGCTGCGGGTCGCCGACGCCCGACCGCGTGCGGCCGGGGGAGCCGCGGATCGAGCGAAAGCAAGTGACGTCGTCGGGAGCCACGGAGAGTCTGCGGCCGCACTCCACCGTGGACCGGGATCCAGCACGACGAGGCGCTTCACCTCCGTCTTCGTGTCCGCACTCAGCGCGCAGAAATAGACTCCGGCCGAAACACGGCGTCCGGACTCCGCGCGCGCGTCCCACTCCACCTCGTGGGGACCGGCGGAACGCGACTCGCCCGCGATCAGCGTTCGAACGAGCCGTCCCTGAACGTCGTGCACGGTCAGCGACACCGGGGCTTCGCGCGCGAGCACGTAGGCGATCGACGTGCTTTGCCGCAGGGGGTTCGGCGCGCTCCCACGGAACATCGTCACGGTCCGTGCGTCTCCGGACGCGGCGAGGGCCTCGGGACCGGTCCCGTGCAGACCGATGCGATAAGAGTCCCACGGTGGAGCGACCGAGAATCGCGCGGAGGCGACGAGCGCGCGGCCGTCCGGCCACGTGATCAGCGCGGCCGCCGCGTCTCCCTGCGGACCGGCACACACGGGGAATCCGTTCGGGTCGAGCACGACGCCTGCAGTGCTGACACGCGCGGCATAGAGATCCGTGCGCTCATCGAAGAACGACTGTTGGTTCCGCTGGTCGTCCCACACCACGACGAACGTCGTGCCGTCCCATCCCACGACGGGGCGCAGCTGGCGCCCGAGCGCCTCGGCGATGACGAACGGGCTCGTCGCGAAGCTGCCGTCGGCGTTGATCACTCGACCGGAGACGTAGTTGTTCGCGTTCGAGAGCGAGTTGCTGCGCCACACGAACAGGTACTTGCTCCCCGAGAACGCGATGTCTGGCGTGCCGCTTCCACCGAAGCTGCCGGTCGGATTGACGCCGGCGACGATCGAGCCGTCGGCGTTCACGATGTGATAGACGGCATCCGATTGGCTCGAGTCGTGGGTCCAGTTGCTGTCGTACGTGATTATCCACTGCGTGGCGTTCGACTTCACGCGTGGACCCACGCGCACGTAGCCGCCGCCGACGGGCGTGGCCGCATTGAGGAAGGCGCCGTTCGCGCCGTTCACGATGCGCATGTAGGCCGTGATCGTCTGGAAGTTGACCGCACGCGCGCAGGCGATCAGGAAGTTGTTGCCGAGCGCCTCGACATCGGGATCGAACCCCGCCATCACGTCGAGCGGCGCGGCGTCCACGAACGAGCCGTCGGAGTTCATTCGCCGGGCCTTGATCGGCAGCAGCGCATTGCCGGTCGTGCCGCCGTCCCACGTGACCAGATACTGCGAGCCGTTCCAGGCGATGCCGGCGTTCCCGATCGAGGCCCCGCTCGCGACCAGGAGCGGCTCGGCATTCACGGCGGCGCCGCTGGCGTCGAGGAAGTGAACGAGCACGCGGCGATCGTTCGCCGCTTCGCTCACGAACACGATCGCGGACGTTCCGTTTGGCCCCGGCGCGAAATCCGGGCCGCGCTGACTGCGCGTGCCGGTGGAAACCAGACGTTCGGATCCCGGGACGTTTGCGGCCGACACGGGCAGCGTGAACACGTTGCCGTCGTTCCCGAGCGCGATGCGGTAGTCGTACCAGAGGAACTGGACGCCGCCCCCGGGACGGCCTGCGAGGTGCGGTCCGTAGGCGGTCATCACGTTACCGCCGATCGTGATGGGCAGCAGCGGCCCGCCGTTCGCGTCGATCACGGCCCCGGCGGCGCTGATGCGAATGGTGTGGAGCTGGTCGTTGACGCCGTATTCGAGCCACCATTGCGTGCCGTCGTGAGCGAGCGTGGTCTCGCCGAGCTGCGTGAAGTTCGGCAGGATCATGGTGCCGGCCGGATTGAGCAGCGTCCCCGACGGGGTCATGCGGGATCCTACGAGATTCACGTAGTCCTTCACCCACACCATGTAGAGTTCGCTGCCACTGCTCGCCATCGAGAGGCTCGGCACCGAGTAGGAGGCCCCGATGGGCTGGAGGTTCTGCGCGATTCGCCGCGCGCTCGCGGTGTAGTTCGTCCAATCGGGTCCCCCGACGACGTATTCGCCGTTGACCGCGAACGAGACGGTTGCACCGTAGATCCAGTCGATCAGCATGACGGGGTCGGGATCGAGCAGGGCTCCGTTTCCGTCGATGCGCTGCCCCGCGAGGTACGTTCCGTACCCGTCCGAGTGGTAGATGCAGCGGGTGACGAGCCACTGGCCGTTCTGTCCGCTGACCTGCATTCCGACGGTGTTCGGGGAGAACTCGGTCGGCGGAAAACTGATCGGCGTCGCGTCGAGTATCTGCCCCGCAGCGGAAACGCGCACCGCTCGCATGACGTTGTCGTAGTACGCGGCGACCGGATCCTGTGAAACGTAGACGACGAGCCACGCGGTCCCGTTCCACGCGACGAGCGGGCGGTTCTGTGTTCCCATGCCCCCCGCGACGAGGAACGGTGCCGCATCGATCGGGGCGCCCTGAGCATCGAGTCGGATGCCGAATACGTCGACCGCGCTCTGCTGGGCATCCGTACGGACGGCAGCGCCGCGATAGTCCGACCAGACCACGAGGTACTGGTCGCCGCCGCGCGCGACGGAGAATTCCACCTGTTCGCTGACCGCGGGCGACACCGAGGTATCCCCGGGCAGCAGTCCGAGATCGTGAACGGCGGGAAGCTGTGCGAATGCGAGGGACGCAGTGAGCGCGAGGATCACCGCACCGGTGCCGGTGGCACGAATCATGGCCGCTCCTTCCGCGAGTGCGCCCGAACGGGAACGGTCTCCAGCGAACGACCGAACGCTCTCGAAACGATTCGGGGAGCGAGGCCCGGTCTCGAAACGCGGCGACGCGGTAGACCTGCTCGGGACGTAAGCCCTGCTGGTTTCACGCGGCCGCGCGGGGCTGTTGCGTCGCCATATTAGTCCCGCTCTTCGCCGAGTTGTAGTGCTGGCCCCGGGATCTCTACTGCTCGAGGCAAGCGTGTTTAGTCGCATCGGACGACCGGCCGCGCGAATGGCCACGGCACGATTCTGCGCTCGATGGCGATTCGCGCTCGCGTATTCTGCGTGCCTCGCTCGCGCTGCCCGTGTGCCACCCCCACGCCGGAGTCCCCATGAAAGCCGTCGCGAAGTTCGCGGTCGTCACGCTGCTGCTCCTGACTCCCCGTCCCGTCCCCGCGGCTCCGATCACCGATCCCAACGACCCGCGTTCCTGGCAGGGCGCCACGGTCGAGACCTTCCGCGCCCTGCTCGGATATGCGACGCGGCAGGACCTGGTGAGCGCGTCCATTCTCGACGACGCCGTCTTCCCTCACACGTCCGCATACGCTGCGACGTTCACGCTGCCGGGTACGGCGTGCGGCAGCATGCCGCCGAACGGACTGCTGAGCACGTACGTGGGGAACGTGGAAGGTTGCTCGGGATACAGCTACGACCCGCCTTCCTATGCGTACTCGTGCGGCGCGGCGACGCTCGCCGACTACGCCGATCGCGGTCGCTGCCTCGACATGTGGTGGGTGCAGGACAATGGCGATGGCGATCTCGCCACCGGGAACAAGTGGGACCTCGGCGGTCAGGCGAATCAGGTCGCGGTCTTCCCGATCATCGACCACACGCCGTTGCCCGAGGAGGCGATCGAGTACTCCGTCTTCCTGTCGAACAATCCGAACGCGACGGTCGAGGGCACGGATGGCAACACCGATTGGGTGTACGCGTCGCTCGTGAAGGTCTACCTCGAAGGGTGGATCAGCACCTGGATCGCCGACGGCTTCACGACGGTGTGGAAGCTCCCGGGAAGTCAGACGTTCCGCTACGTGAACGTGGTCGCGGGCGGACGCGGCGCGTACCAGCACGACGGCGACGACGAAATCGACACGGTGCTCGGCCTGACCGTGGGCGGCGACCCGGTGCCGGCGCGCACGACGAGCTGGGGAAGGCTGAAAGTGCTCTATCGCTGATGGGCGGCCGACGGCCGATCGCCGGGCATCGCGATCGGCGTCGGCGCCGTCCCCACGAGCGCGCCGGGGCGTGCGACGTTCGCCCCGGCGCGTTCGTGCGTGATGGACGAGTCCGGCGTGCGAGAGCTGCTGCTCGCCGGCGCGGGTCGTCTCGCTCAGCGACGCGGCGAACGCCCTCGCCGGCGAGTTCGCTCACGCCCCGACGAGCACGCGCTCGACGATCGAGGCCTGCAGCGGCAGTTCCCCTTCAGCGCGTTCGAATCAGCCGGCGAACGAGCACGCGCTCGCCGATCGCGAGCCGCGCGACGTGGAGCCCCGGCGCGAGCGGCCGGCCGGCGTCGTCGCGTCCGTCCCAGCTCACGCGGCGAGCGGCGGTGAGCCCGGCCGAAGGCGGCCACGTCCGTACGGTTCGGCCTCCGAGGTCGTGGAGCGTGAGCCGCGCGGGCGCCGACTCGAGCTCGGCAGGGACGGTCCACGCGAGCGACACGTTTCCCGCGCTCCCACGTGTGCAGTAGTCCCCCCCCCTCGGCCGCCGTTTCGGCGAATCCTCGCGCGCCGGATTCGCTCGGCGAGGCCCGTTGCCCTCGGGGCGGACGGGCCTCGTGAGCCAGTGGAGCCGCGTCGTAGAAGGGGCGTCGCCGCCGGCGTTCAGCGGTACGAGGCCTTGAGCCTCCCCCACGAGGTGCGAACGGTCGCCACCGGAGCGGTCACGATGTCGATCGGGCCGATGGCGAGGTGAAGCGGCGGAACTTCGCGGTCACCGCAGCCGCTGTCGAAGTTCGTGCAGTTCGAGAGCGTGATCTGGATGTCGTCCACGTCCGCGAACGTGAAGCCGAGATCCGGAACGAATTCGACGAAGGGAATGCTGACGATGCCCGGCGTGTCGAGCGTGATGCGCGCCGTGGCCGAGGGACGCGGGGTGACGGCGGCGTCCGACAGCACGATCACTTCGATCCCGATCGGATTCGCATCGGAAAAGTCGCCGTCCACGAGAAAGCGGAACTCGCTGCCGCCGAGCGCGACGAGGTCGAGGTTGAGCGCGTCCGCCGCGGGCGTCGCGTCGAACGGCGTGCCGTAGAAGACGTCGACCAGCGATTCCGACACGCCGCCGAAGTCGGCGCGGAGCGTGTGGGTCGCGGGATCCACGAAGGCGCGCGTGGGCTCGTCGAGCCAGTTGTGCACGATGACGTCCCGTCGCGTGCCCGCATAGACGCCCGCGGCGCCCGACTGCGAAGCGGAGGGCCCGACGCAGGCCGCGAACGCGTCCGGCGGACAGGCGGCGCCGTCGCAGAACGGGCCGAGGAACACGACCGGCTGGCCCGTCACCGGCAGGCAGGGATTGGGCGGAAGCGTGGTAGAAAACGTGTCGAGGGTCAGGGCCGTCACCGGCGTTGCGCCGAACGACAGCGCGGCGAAGAGTGCGAGCGGAAGCAGGTAGCGGTCGCGCATGAGGGGGTCGTCCTTGTCCAAGGCTCCATTTCGCGGCGGCGCGTGTCGTCGCCGTCCCGAAGCTAGCACGGCCGCGGCGCGCGATGCTTCGAGATTCCATCGCGGTTCGCACACGGGGTCCCCCGCGCGATACGGAACGCGTCGTGCGCGTCCACGGGCGCAAGCCTCACGCCTTCTTCCACTCCATGACCCACGTCTCGGCCCACGTCGCGCCACGATCGAACGACACCGCCTGCGACCAGCGATGGGATCTTCCGGTGATGCGATCCCAGACGCCGCGCGCCATCGTCGGCGGATCGCCCTCGGCGTCCTCCGAGACGAACGTACCCACACCGCCGCGGAATCCCCCGTACGTTCCCGGCGAGACCAGCACGCCGCTGTTCGAGTTCACCCAGAAGTCGGACCAGAGCTTTCGCTCGACGTCGAGGAGCCGCAGCCCCATGCCGCTGAAGTTGCGTGCCGGGATGCGCAGCTCCTCGACGCTGCCGATGCCGCCGAGGATGCTCCAGCACGTCGCCTGCCCGTCGAACGCGATCCACTCCTTCGAGGCCGCGTCCTTTCGCCAGCGATGGGCGATGCGCCATTCGCCCTGAAGGAAGTCGAACTCCCCCGGGCTCCCCTCGGGCACGCCCGCGGGCCGCGTCGCGGCGCTGTCGGCGGCAGCGGCGGAGCCGGTGGCGAACGCCGCCGAGGCGCGCAACAGCCACGGCGCCGTCGCGAGCAGGGCGCCGCCGCGCAGCAGGTCGCGTCGCGTGATCGAGGCGGGGACCGCCGGTCGTCCGATCATCGCGGCCATTCCGTGGCGCCGAGGTATCGCTCGCGGTGGATCGCGAGGTGATACTCCGTGTGGCCCGGCGAGATGTAGAGCAGCGCCCGAGCGCTGAACGTGCGGCCGGACGCCGTTCCGGTACGCGTCGGCGCGTCCGCCGGCAGGCCTTCTGCGACGGCGATGGTCCCGGCGCGCACCGCGAGCCATTCGCGCAGCAGGTCCGCGATCGCCCGTCCTTCGAAGCCCGCGCCGCGCATCCACTCGTCCTGCTCCATGCCGGGAAGCGGATTCGCGTCGCCGCGCGCGACGTGCGTCGCCCGGAACGTGAAGATGCGCTCGGCGTCGGCGAGGTGGCCGAGCACTTCCGCCACGCTCCACTTGCCCGGCGCGTAGGCGAACCGGCCCTGCTCCGCCGTGAGTCCCCCGAACGTCCGCACGACCTCCTCGGCCTGGCGCCGCAGCACGGCGGACAGATCCCCGGGCGGAGTGAGCGAGATGTAGCGCGCGTAGTACTCGTGGTACTCGCTCGGCGCCGGCGGTTCGAGGCGTGCGCGCGACGGCGCCGCGGGGCCTTGAAGCACCGCGACCAATGCGTTCGAGATCGTCGTGTCCATGCGGGTCTCCTTCGATGGGCCGGGACCTTCGTCCGGGAACGCCGAGACGGTAGCCCGTCCGCGGCCCACGACAAGCGCCATTCGTGCTCGCTCGATGGGGCCATTCTGAAGTAGCGTCCGGCGCATGAAGCGCTCCCTTCCCGTTCCGAAGGCGCTCGCCCGCGATCTGCGCTGGGTCACGCGGCCCGGGGACGAGGGTCCGCTCCACCGCCGGCTCTACCGCCAGCTGCGAGCGCACGTGCTCGCGGGCCGGCTCGCTCCGGGCGAACGCCTGCCGAGCGCGCGCGCCCTCGCCGCAGAACTGCGCCTCGCGCGCAACACGGTCGAGACCGCGTTCGCCCAGCTCGTCGCCGAGGGCTTCTTGGAGCGCCGCGTCGGCGCCGGGACGGTCGTCTCGGCGTCCGTCGCCGAGCGCGCGCCTTCGCCGGGTCCGGCGGCGCTGCGCGCGACACGCGCGCGACCCTCGGCGCGGGGCCAGCGCCTGCACGCGCTCGGAACGAGCGAGCTGCGACAGGACGGCGCGGTCGGGACGAGCGCAACCGATCTCGCGCGCTTCCCCGTTCGTGAATGGACGCGCCTGCTCGCGCGCCGCGCGCGGCGTGGCGGCGAGTCGTGGATGGTGAGCGGCGATGCGCAGGGCTCGCTCGAACTGCGCCGCGAGATCGCCGCGCACGCGGGGCTCTCGCGCGGTCTCCACTGCGGCGCCGAGCAGGTGCTCGTGCTCTCGAGCACTCAGGAAGCGCTCGACCTCGCCGCGCGCGTGATGCTCGATCCCGGCGACGGCGTCGTCGTGGAGGACCCGGGGTACTTGAGCCCACGCGGCCTTCGCGGCCGCGGCGCAGACTGCGGCCCGTGAAGGTGGACCGCGACGGCATCGTGATCGCTGTGCGCTGCCGCGCGGGGCGCGCGCATGTTTGCCTACGTCACGCCCTCGCACCAGTTCCCGCTCGGCGTGCCGCTCGCGCTCGGACGCCGGCTCGAACTGCTCCGGTGGGCGTCACGGAACGACGCGTGGATCCTCGAGGACGACTACGACAGCGAGTTCGGCTACGACGGCCGCCCGATCGCGGCGCTTCAGTCGCTCGATCCCGAGGGGCGCGTTCTCTACCTCGGCACCTGGAACAAGGTGCTTCTTCTCGGGCTGCGTCTCGCGTACGTCGTGCTGCCCGAGGCGTGGGTCGGGCCGTTCGTCGCCGCGCGGCGCATCGCGAGCGGGCCGCCGCCGGCGCTCCTCCAGGCGGTGCTGGCCGAGTTCCTCGCGACGGGCAGGCTCGCCGCGCACCTGCGCCAGAGTCGCCTGCGCTACGCGCGTCATCGCGACGCACTGCTCGAGGCGATCGCCACCCACTGGGGCGATCGCGTGCGGCTCGGCCCGGCGGCGACGGGATTGCACGTTCTCGCGCACCTCGACGGCGGCGTGGACGACGTCGCGATCGCGCGCGAGGCGCGGCGCGCCGGGCTCTCGGCGGCGGCGCTGTCGCGCTATCACCGCGCTCGCCGCCCGTGGCGCGGACTCGTCGTCAACTACGGCGCCACCGACGCCGATCGACTGAGAGCCGCGGTCGTGCGCGCGGCGCCTTCGATCCGGCGGCTCGCGAAGGTCGCGAACGCGGGCGACTGACGCACGGTCCGGGATCGAATCGCGGTCACCGGGTCGGGATGGCGCTCGCGCACCAACGATCGCGGCCGGGCGATGGGGTGGCCCGGCCGCGCAAGTCTCGGGAGATGACCTCCCGGTCGTTTCGCCGGGCGAACCCGGCGTCGTGCAGCGTCAGCGATAGAGCGTCTTGATCCGGCCCCACGACGCGGACTTCGACGGCGTCGGCAGATACGGACCGATCGTCACCGAGCCGAACGGCCCGACGTCCGTCGCCCACACGTTGACGCCCACCATCTGGAAGCCGTACTGCACGTGGCGAGACGGATCGTTCACCGTGTTCAGCGACACGACGAACGAACCCGATGCCGGCACCGGGATCACCTGCGCGTTGAACGACGAGTAGTCGGCTGCGAAGTCCTTCACGAAGGCGTACGCGACGTGCGCCGACGTGAGCGAGTTCGACATCACGATTCCGCTGAAGCTCACGGTCTGCCCGGCGAGCGAGCCGTCGTTGATCTCGGCGTAGCCGTTCGCCTCCATGATCTTGTTGCCGGGCGCGCCCGGACCGCCGCAGTTCGGCGGGGTCGCCGAGCCGACGCAGCGATACCAGTACTCGTTCGGATCGCCGATCGTGTTGGGGCTCAGCGTGAGGTTGCTGCCCGAGTAGCTGGCGTTGAGGTCGGCGAAGCCCCACGGGCTTCCGAACTGGTAGGCGCCGTCGCCGTCCGGCGCCGGCAGGTTGCTGACGTTCATGAAGCCGAGGTTGATCGTGGCGGGATTGACCGTCACGTCGACGGCGTGCGCGGGCTGAACGAGCGCCGCGCAGGCGAGAACCGCAAGGGCTGTAGCAAAGCGACGAAGCATCGAACTGCCCTCCTGTGAATGATGAAAGCCCGTTCGCGAGGCTCGGGGCTGCGCTTCGGGACCTCCCCGACCGCCTCTGCGTGCACGAGGCTACCCTATGTTCGGAGGCCGAACAAAGTAGTTTTTCCGGAACTCCGGGCCGATTTCGCAGAAATCGGGGCGAGGGGCCGTCGGGGGCGCCCCGCCGCCCCGGGGGCGGGACCTGGGGATCCCTGCGATCCGCCCGGCTTCTCCCGCCGGGTGGGAACGCCCCGGCGGAACCCAATCGCCCGGGTCGTCGTGACTTCGGGCCGCGGGGAGCATTCACCGTGAACCGACCGTCCTCCTCCGCGCCCGAACCGCCCACCCGGGAGTGCCCGAATGCTCGCTCGTCCTCAGACCTCGCCGCTCTCTGCTCGAATCGCGCTGGGAATCGGCGCCGCCGTGCTCTTCCTCTCGATCGCCGCCGTGGGCGAGTTCGCAAGCGCCCGCGTCGAGGTCGCGCCATGGTCCGGCAACCTCGCGGGCGTCACGACCAAGTCCGAAGCGGGCAGCGTCGTGGACCAGCAGTCGTCCGCTCCCCCCGGCCCAGCCTCGTGGGCCGGGATGCCGTTCAGCAGCGCCGACAACGACACGACCGATTCGCACGCGTTCGCGAACATGTACCTCTCGACCAGCTTCGGCGATTCGGTGTTCGGCATTCAATCGAGCGGCTTCGGCTCGGCCGATGGACCGGGCGCGAAGAACGGCGGTGGGGCGCTCGTGTTCGTGTGGTTCTACGTTCCGCGCACGCAGAACTACATCGCCTACCCCGTCGTCGGTGAGGGGAACTTCGCATCGAGGCGTATGACGGCGTTCCTGGCGAGTGGCCTGGCTCAGGACCTCCAACTCCTCGCGCTGCTGCCGGGGCCGACGCAGTCTGGGCGTCTCGCTCCCGGCCTCTACTTCCTCTACTACGAGAACTACTACAAGGACGAAACGGAGAACGGCAGTCCGAACGCGGCGAGCATTCAGGTGGCCTTCTACGAGGTGCCCGATCCGCTGATCGGCCAGCATCCCCAGAGCCAGACGGTGGCGCCGGGCGCGACGGCGTCGTTCAGCGTCGGCGCGAGCGGCACGACCCCGCTGGATGCACCGGGGCTGCAGGCGCTCACGTACCGATGGCGACGCAACTACGTGAATCTCTCGGACGGCGGGCGAATCAGCGGCGCGACGACGAACCATCTCGTGATCGCGAACGTCGCGGTCGCGGACACCGGCGTGTACGACTGTATCGTGACCGACGGCCCCACGATCGAACCCAGCAGCCTCGCGCGACTCACTGTCACGGGCGGCAACTCGGACGTCGAGCCGCTCGCGATCGCGGACGGACTCGCGCTGGCTTCGCCCATCCCGAGCCCCTTTCGCTCGAACACCCTCGTGCGCTTCGCGCTGCCGCACGCCGCCGAAGTGCGGCTCGAAGTGCTGGACGTGAGCGGGCGGCGCGTGCGGACGCTGGTCGACGGCGAGTCGCGCGCCGCGGGCGCGCACGCCGTCGAGTGGAACGGCACGAGCGACCGCGGCGAGCGGCTGCCGTCGGGCATCTACTTCGTGCGCCTCGCCGCGGGTACGGAGCAGCGCGTCCGGCGGACGGTTCGACTCGCGCCGTAGGCGGCGCACGCCTCGCTCGGATCGCGCTACGCCGGAGTTCCCCGGCCGACGGGATCGGCGCCGTCCCGCGTCATCTCGACCATCGTCGGGCGGAATCCGAGCGAGGCGAAGAGCCGCTGCGCCGCCTCGTTGCGCGTCTTCGTCATGAGCACGACCTGGTCGCGGCCGCGCGCGTGCATCCACGCGATCGCCGCTTCCAGGAGCGCGCGGCCCGCGCCGAGGCCGCGCGCACGCGGCTCGACGAACACGTCCTGCACGATGCCGCACGGACCGCGCAGCTGCATCCAGTCGGTGTCGGCGATCTCGCCGAAGACGTACCCGACGACGTCGCCCGAGACCTCGGCGACGAGCACGACGCGGCGCGGGTCGGTGATCTGGGCGACGAGGAAGCGTCCGTAGCCGGCCTCGGGGCTCTCGACGTGCAGGAAGCGGGCGGGATCGGAATCGTGGTGCTGGTGCAGAAGCGCAGCGCCCATCCGTCCGAGCGCGTCGCGGTCGTCCGGCGTCGCCGGACGGATCGTCGGTGCGTTCCGTGAGTCGGTCACGCGCGCACTCTAGCGCACGCGTGGCGTGCCGGGACGCGCGCGGCAGGCCCCGACGTTGCGGCGGCCGCACGGCGCCGCCTTGAGGCTCGCCGGATGGGTTGCTAGCTTCCCTCGGCCCGCCGCGATGCGCGCGCTCGAACGGAGGGCTCGACCGGCTCGCCGAGCCGACCGATAACCGCTTCGAGGAGGTTTTCCCGTGAGCCCATCCCGCGTGCCCGAGGGGCAAGAACGCGGTTTCATCATTCCGATCGGCGGCGCCGAGGACAAGATCGGCGACGAGGCGATTCTCAAGCGCTTCGTCCAATTGGCCGGTCGCCGCGAAGCGCGCATCGCCGTGCTGCCGACGGCGTCGGAATTGCGCGACACGGGACGGCGCTACGAAGCGCTGTTCCGCGATCTGCGCGCCGGCAAGGTGTGGGTGCTCCCGTTCGAGTCGCGCAAGCAGTGCGAGGATCGAGAGGAGCTGTCCGTGCTCGAGAAGGCCACGGGCGTGTTCCTGACGGGAGGCAGCCAGCTGCGACTCGGCACGACGCTCGGCGGCACGCCGGTCGCGAAGGCGCTCCGGATCATGAACGCGCACGGGGTCCACGTCGCGGGCACTTCGGCCGGCGCCGCATTCCTCTCCGAGCACATGATCGCGTTCGGAGAGGAAGGTTCGACGCCGCGCGCGGGAATGGTGTCACTCGCGCCGGGCCTCGGACTGACCAATCGCGTCGTCGTGGACCAGCACTTCCGCCAGCGGGACCGGCTGGGGCGACTGCTCACGGCGCTCGCCTACAATCCGTTCGCGCACGGGCTCGGCCTCGACGAGGACACGGCGGCCTTCATCGGACCCGACGACACGCTCGAGGTCGTGGGCAGCGGTGCGGTGACGATCGTGGATCCCGGCGAGATGGAGTACTCGTCGATGGACCACGCCAAGCAGGGTGAGCCCGTGAGCCTCATCGGGATCAAGCTGCACGTGCTGCTGCAGGGCGCGCGCTACAACCTGCATCTGCGCCGCGCGACCGCGGTGCGCGCGGAGAGCGACGAGTAGCTCGCCCGGGCGCCGGCGCCGCCGCGCCGTCCGGGTTGGGAGTTTGGAACTGACGCTCGCGAACGGGCCTGTTAGGCTCTCGCACGTTCCGATTCCTCACCTGGGCTTGCGCAGGGATCGCGCAGCGACACGGGGCTCGCCATGAAGCTGCTCGACTCCTCGGTCTACCTCGGACCGAGCATTTACGCCCACTTCCCCGTCATCCGGCTGACGGTCGACCTCGGCCCGCTCGAGGCGTGGCCGAGCCGCAAGCTCGGCGGCGGCTTCATCGACGCGCTCCTCGGCGCACTTCCCGGGCTGCGCGAGCACGGGTGCTCCTACGGCGAGCCGGGCGGATTCGTCCGGCGCCTCACCGAAGACGACGGCACGTGGCTCGGCCACGTGCTGGAGCACGTGGCGATCGAACTCCAGAGCGAAGCCGGCACGAAGGTCACGTTCGGCAAGACCCGCGAGGCCGGCGCGCCCGGCGTCTACGACGTCGTGTACGAGTACGAGGAAGCCGAGGTCGGCCTCGAGGCGGGCCGCCTCGCGATGCACCTGCTGCACTCGCTCGTTCCCGCCGAACTTCGCCCCGAGAACGCGCCCCCCGAGGGCTTCGAGTTCGCATCGGCGCGCGACGAGTTCATTCGCTTCACGCAGCGGCGCGCGCTCGGGCCGAGCACGGCCGCGCTCGTGCACACCGCCGAGGCGCGCGACATTCCGGTGATCCGGCTCAACAACCAGAGCCTCGTCCAGTTCGGCCACGGGCGGTACCAGCGGCGCATCCAGGCGACGATCACGAGCGAGACCCGCCACATCGCGGTCGAGATCGCTTCCGACAAGGAAGAGACGAACCGCATCCTCACGATGCTCGGACTCCCGGTGCCGCAGCAGCGGCTCGTGTGGACCGAGGAGGAGGCGGCGATCGCCGGCCAGAAGCTCGGCTTCCCGGTCGTGGTCAAGCCCTACGACGGCAATCACGGCCGCGGCGTGTCGCTCGATTTGCGCAGCACCTCGCAGGTGCGGACGGCGTTCGAATCCGCGCGTGAGTACAGCCGCGCGGTGATCGTGGAGTCGTTCGTCACCGGTCGCGACTACCGCATGCTGGTCGTGAACGGCCAGCTGATCGCCGCGGCCGAGCGCGTGCCGGGGCGCGTGATCGGCGACGGCGCGAGCACGGTGCGCCACCTCGTCGAGCGGACGAATCAGGACCCGCGACGCGGCATCGGTCACGAGAAGGTTCTGACGCGGCTCGAACTGGACGCTCAGGCGGAGCGCTGCCTCGCGGACCAGGGGCTGACGCCGGACTCCGTGCCGGAGCGCGATGCGGTCGTGCCGCTACGGCTCACGGGAAATCTCTCGACCGGCGGCACCGCGATCGACGTCACGGACATCGTCCACCCCGACAACGTCGAGATGGCGATCCGCGCGATCCGGGCGATCGGCCTCGACGTCGGCGGCGTGGACTTCATCTCGCCGGACATCACCGAGTCCTACAAGGACGCGGGAGGAGCGATCTGCGAAGTGAACGCCGCGCCCGGCTTCCGCATGCACGTCGCTCCGAGCGAGGGCACGCCGCGGGACGTGGCCGGGCCCGTGATGGACATGCTGTTCCCGCCCGGTACGCCGACGCGCGTCCCGATCGCGAGCATCACGGGCACGAACGGCAAGACCACGACGGCGCGCATGGTCGCACACGTGCTGAAGCTCGCCGGACGCACCGTCGGCCTGACGACGACCGACGGCGTGTACATCAACGGCCAGCTCACGGTGCCCGGCGACATGACCGGACCGATCGCGGCGCGCATGGTGCTTCGCGATCCGAGCGTGGACGTGGCGGTGCTCGAGACCGCGCGCGGCGGCATTCTGAGGCGCGGACTCGCCTACCGGAAGAACACGGTCGGCGCCGTGCTCAACATCCAGAGCGACCACCTCGGGCTCAAGGGCGTCGAGACGCTCGACCAGCTTGCCGAGGTGAAGCGCGTCGTCGTCGAGGTCGCGCAGGACACGGCGGTGCTGAACGCCGACGATCCGCGCTGCTTGCGCATGGCGGACCACACGCACGCGAAGCACCTCTGCTACGTGACGCAGCAGACGCAGTACCCGCTCGTGAAGGAGCACATCCGGGCGGGCGGCCGCGCGTGCGGGCTCGAAGAGGGCGTGAACGGTCTCATGATCACGCTGTTCGACCGCGGCCTGCACCTGCCGGTCGTCTGGACGCACGCGATCCCGGCCACGCTCGAGGGCCGCGCGGTCCACAACGTCCAGAACGCCATGTTCGCCGCCGCGATCGCGTACGCGATGGGCGTGAAGGTCGAGGACATCCGCCAGGGGCTTCGGACGTTCGACACGACGTTCGACCAGGCGCCGGGCCGGACGAACGTCTACGACCGTCATCCCTTCAAGGTGATCATGGACTACGGGCACAACGCGGCGGCGGTCGCGTCCATGTGCCAGCTCGCGGACCGGCTCGAGGTCCGGGGGAAGCGCGTCTGCGTGCTCGCGGCGCCGGGCGACCGCCGCGACGAGGACATCGCCGAGATCGGCCGCACGGCCGCGGGGCACTTCGACCACTACATCTGCCGGCGCGACGACGTGCTGAGGGGCCGCAAGCACGACGAGGTCCCGCGCATGCTGCGTTCGGCGCTGCTCGAAGAAGGCGTGCCCGCGCAGCAGATCGAAATCGTTCCCGAGGAGCGCGCAGCCGTGGACCTCGCCCTGCGCGCGGCGCGCGCCGGAGACCTGCTGCTGCTGTTCGCGGACGATCCCGCGCGGACCTGGCACCAGGTCGTGACGTTCGATCCCGCCGACGCGCACCCGCACGCGGCCGACGGCACGGCGCCTTCGGCACTCGTGGCCGACGCGCGACCCGACCTCGAGGAGAGCGGACTGATCCGCGACGAGCGTGGCGTGCGGCTCGCGCGCGAACCGGAGCTGACCGACTGATGCGCGGCCCGACGCATGCACTTCCCCGCTGCTCCGGATGCGTTCCGTGGCCGTGATCGCGCGCGTCGTGGACTCGCGCCGGCTCACGGGCCCGAGTCTGCTGCTCGACCGCCCGGGCGCGATTCTCGACGTCGAGCTCGCGCCCGACGAGCGCGACCGCGCCGTCGTCGCGTGGCGCTCCGCGCTCCGGACGGCGCTCGCGGCGCTCGGATGGGACACCGACGACGTGGCGTCGCGGGCTCACGCCGGCGGGCTCAGCCTCGCGTTCGCCGCGCCGCCGGACGTGCTCTACGCCGCGACCGAGGTCAACGAAGCGGCGTGGGCCGCGGCCTGCCGCGGACTCGAGGTCGAAGGCTCGGGTTCGGTGCCGCCGGAAGTGCTCGCCGCGCTGCACGAATCGATCGCGCGCGAAACGAAGCCGTGGTTCGCGCCGCTCGCCCGCAGCGCCCGCGAGCGCGGCGTCACGGTGCTCGTCGACGACAAGCGCGTCTCGGTCGGATTCGGCCGCGGTTCGCGTGCGTGGCCAATCGAGGAGACGGCGGACGTGATGGATCGCATCCCGTGGGACGCGGTCGCCGACGTGCCGACCGCCCTCGTCACCGGCACGAACGGCAAGACGACGACGATCCGGCTGCTCGCGGCGATCGCGCGCGCGGCCGAGAAGACCGCGGGCACGACGACGACGGACCACGTGATGGTCGGCGACGAGGTCGTGGCCGAAGGCGACTACTCGGGACCGAACGGCGCTCGGACGGCCCTGCGCGACCGCCGCGTCGAGATCGCGCTGCTCGAGGTCGCGCGCGGGGGCATCCTGCGGCGCGGACTCGCGATTCCGCGCACGCGCGCGGCGCTCGTCACGAACGTCGCGAACGATCACCTCGGCGAATTCGGCGTCTTCGATCTCGAGACGCTCGCCGACGTGAAGCTCGTCGTGGCGAAGGCGGTGGACGCCGAGGGGCGCGTCGTGCTGAACGCCGACGACCCGCGCCTGCTCGCGCGCGGGGAACGCCTCGATGCGCGCGTGACGTGGTTCACGCTCGATCCGCGCCACCCGGTGATCGCGGCCCGGCCGCGCCCCGACGATCACGTGTGCCTGTGCGAGGAGGGCGTGCTGTGCGTGTACGACGGCGCCGCGCGCCGCGCGATCGTCCCGGTCGCGGACGTGCCGATCGCGTTCGGCGGCGCCGCGACGCACAACGTCGCGAACGCGCTCGCCGCGATCGGCGTGGCGTGCGCCCTCGGGCTGTCCGACGCCGCGATCCGAGCCGGGCTGCGCGCGTTCGACGGCGGGCCGCGGACGAACCCCGGACGGGCGAACGTCTGGCGCCTCGGGGGCGTCACGGCGATCGTGGACTTCGCGCACAATCCGCACGGCCTGACGGCGCTCGCGGCGCTCGCCGCCGGACTGCCCGCCGAGCGTCGCGCGCTCGTGATAGGACAGGCGGGCGACCGCGACGACGACGCGATCCGCGAGTTCGCGCGGACCGCGGGCGCGATGCGACCCGATCACGTCTTCGTGAAGGAACTCACGCCCTACCTGCGGGGACGCGAGCCGGGCGTCGTTCCGGCGCTCATCGAAGCGGAGTTGCGCCGCTGCGGACTCGACGCGAGTGCGCTCAGCCGCTGGGATTCGGAACTCGACGCCGTGCGCGCCGCGCTCGCGTGGTCGCGGGCCGGCGATCTCCTGCTGCTCACGACGCACGCGCAGCGGCAGGACGTCACGGCGCTGCTCGATCGGCTCTCGGATTCGGCGTGGACTCCCGGCGCGCCGCTCCCCGATCCGATCGCGTCCTCGTAAGCGAAGGGCCAACGGCGAGCGTCACCGCGTGTCGGGCCGCGGCCGGCGGCACGGATCAGCGCACGACGAGCAGGCTCCGCGTGGTCCGTCCCTCGGGCGTCACGAGCCGAAGCCAGTAGTGCCCGGGCGCGAGCGCCCGGTCCCGACGATCGCGCGGCTCCCACGTGAGTTCGTGCCGGCCGGCGCGGCGCCAGCCGCTCGTGACGCGCGCGACGCAGGCGCCCCCGACGTCGCACACCGTCAGCTCCACCGGGCCGTCGCGCGGGATCGAAAACGCCAGCCGCGTGGCGCCGCGCGCGGGCTGAGGCGTCGGAGGCAGCAGCACCGCTCGCGGCCCGTCGATCGCGGATTCGACCGACACGGTCCCGGTCGCCGGCGGCAGCCAGTGATCGAGGTTCGCGAGCGAGCAATTCGAGAGCGGGCTCAGCTCGGTGCCGCTGCCGAGCGACACGAGGCGCACATCGCCGCTCGCCGAGTAGCCGAACACGACCGCCATCTCGATGCGGCCCGCATCCTGGCCGAAGAAAGACTGCTCGCTCGTGGCGCACGTGAGCGATGCCGACACGGTCATCACGCTTCCGACCGGAACCTGAGCGGCCGTCAGCGTCGTCTCGCCGGCGCCGGCGGCGAACAATCCGGTCTCGGTGACCGAGTGCCCGTCGAAGCAGTTCCAGCGCTCGCTGTACCCGCCGCGCGCGACGAGGGCGGGCGACGTGCCCTGCACGATCGAGATCTCGGCCGATGCGACGCTCGTCACGCCTTCGAAGACGCTGCCGCCGCAGCCGAATCGAATGCCGTGCCGGATCGCGGCCTTCACGCACAACGACACGTCCACGAGGGTGCCGGCCGGCAGCGTGGCCGACTGAACGACGAAGCTGCCCGAGTACGCGGAGTTCCCGTTCCCGTACGAGTTCGGAACGCAGTTCGGCGACGGCGATCCGTCGCAGGCGGCGCGCAGCGCGAGGGCTCCGCTGCTCGCGCTCAGCCACGACTGCGCCGAGCCGTTCGAGCACGTGCCGTTCGCCGACAGCGGTCCCGTCGTGCTCTCGAGGCCGCCGAGCGTCACGTACTGCGTCGTCGCGCCCTCGGCGAGCGCGGTGGCGTTGCCCGAGAAGGTCTGCGCGCCCGAAGGGGCCGCGGCGGCGAGCGCGATCAGTGCGGCGACGGCGACGCGTGGCGACATGCGAGGCTCCGCGGGGCGCCGCGCTCCGGCGCGAAGCGGAGTCTCCGCGTTCGCCGGGCCGCGACCGGCGCTTTCCCGCACGGTCAACCGGGCGAGCGCCCGAAAGCGCACACCCTGAAGGCCGCCGGGCCCGCGCTAGTCGAGCACGATGAGCGGGCGCGAAGAGGCGTGCGCCCCCTGCGTGAGCCGCAGACGATAGACCCCCGCCCGCAGCGGGCGCTCGCTTCCGAGCACGACATCGTGATCGCCGGCCCGGTGCGTCGCGGGTCGCTCACGCAGCACGAGCCGGCCCGCGACGTCGTAGAGCGCGAGTTCGGCGGGCTCGTCCGACGCGAGCCGGAACGACACCGTGACGCGTCCTCCGCGCGCGGGATTGGGCCAGGCGCGGAGCGTGACCCGAGACGGCAGGCTCGAGCCGTCCCCCACGTCCACGGTCGAATTGGCGACGAACAACCCCGCGATCTGCGCCGCGGGCAGTTCCTCGTCGTAGATGCGTACTTCGTCCACGGCGCCGTTCAGGTATTCGCCGGGCACGCCCCAGCCCGTGCGGAACGTCCGGCCGATGTCGAGCGGAGTCCCGGAGGCGAAGAGCGTGCCGAGCGCTCCGGTCGCCGTCGCGACGAGGCGCGCGTCCACGTAGAGCTTGCTCGAGTCGGTCGCCGCGCTGAACGTGGCGGCGAGGAAGTGCCAGTTCCCGTCGGCGATGGTCTCGAGCGTGTCCGTGCACTCGAGCGTCGTCGCGAGGTCGTCGCGGATCCACCAATTGCCACGCCCGTCGCGCATCGAGAGGAAGTAGGCGGCGGCGTCCGGACCGGAGCAAAGCGGGTTCGCGCCGCAGCGGTACCAGGTGAGCAGGCTCGAGGGCCGAACGGTGTCCTGGGATCGAACCCACAAGGCGACCGTCCAGGGTTGCGAACCCGGAGTGAAGGGCGCCCCGTTGGCCACGTCCAGCCACTGATCCTGTCCGTTCAGCTGCCAGGCCGTCCCGAAGCGCCCCGCGACGCACGTCGGGGAGCCGTTCCCGCTGAGGTGGTAGGCGTGACCGCTCGCGTCGGTGGTCGTGCAGCCGTCGAAGGGCCAGTAGGCGATCAGGCTCGCGCGCGCGGAAGGCGCGGGCAACACGACGAACATCCCGATCACGATCGCACTCGCCCACACCCGCCGCAGCCCGTTCACGTTCATGACAGGTCCTCCGGATTCACTCCCGAGTCGGTTCTCGGTCGTGAGACCGGAACGGCGGGCGCGGAATCACACGACGCGGCCGAGGCCCGCGCGGGGCCTTCGGCCGTCCGTGGGCCGCTCAGGCCGGCGCGCCGGACTCCGGCGGCGCGTTGCCGGGCCCCCGGGGCGCGGAGCCCCGGTCCGCGTGCCAGCGTTCCCCAAAGCGTTCGCGCACGCGTTCGCGAATTCGGCTCCGGGGGCCGCCGTGTCCGCCGAGCCCGCCGAACAGGATCCGGCACAACGCGAGCAGCGCGAGCGCTTGCCAGAACGTGACCGTGTGCCAGCCGAAGAGCGGCGGCAGGAGCCAGTTCCACAGCCACATCACGGCGTAGCCGCCGAGCGCCACGAACGCCGCCATTCCGGCGATCGCGAGCGGCGCGATCCACAGCAGTCGAGTCCTCATCGTGTCCTCCTCCCTTTCGTGCCTTCGCCGTACCGCTCGCCGAGCGCGTCCCGCAATCGGAGCACGGCGTAGCGTTTTCGCGAGAGCAACGTGTTCACGTTCACTCCGGTGGTCTCGGACAGCTCCCGGAAGCTGCGCCCTTCGATCTCGTGCGCGACGAACACCGCCCTCTGCTCCTCGGGCAGCGCGTCGATCGCCTCTTCGAGCGCATCGAGCAGCTCGCCGCGTTCGAAGTCGCTCTCGGGTCCCGGCGCCTGCGACGGCAGCAGGTCCTCGAGGCCGAGCGATTCGCCGTCCTCGTGGACCGCCGCCGCGTCGCCGAGCCGCTCGGGCCGCTTCCTGCGGAAGAGGTCCGTGATGCGGTTGCGCGCCACGCGGAAGAGCCACGACGTGACGTGCTCGATCGGCATCAGCAGGCGGTTCGCCTCGGCGAGCTCGAACAGCACATCCTGAAGGATGTCCTCGGCGTCGAGCGAGTCGGGCACGCGGCGCCGGATGAAGCCACGGAGCCGGGAACTCTCCCGCTCCACGATGCCCTCGATCCCGTCGTCCGCTCCGCGTGCCATGGTGTTCGCTCCCGCGCCGTCCATCCCCGGTGCAGACGGACGAAGGGCCCGGATATTGTCCGGTCGCCCGCGCGAGGGTTACGCGCCGGCTTCGGAAGCCGCGTCGGCCGAGGGACCGCGGGCGCCCCAGATCGCGAGCCAGAAGATGATCGGGACCTCCGCGAACTCGAGGATCTCGGCCACGGGTCCGAGGATCGGCGCCGCAGTCGGCGCGACGAGGTTTCCGATCGCCGCGGCCACGTATCCGGCGCCCGCCACGAGGAGCAGCCACCCGAAGACGCGCGGGATGAACCCGGAGCGGAGGGCGAGCAGCCCGAACGGGAAGAGCCACAGTCCCCAGAACACCGACGCGACGTCGATGCCGAGTCCGTGCAAGCGCAGGAAGAGGTAGGCGAACGCATCGCGCTGCGCGGGCTCGACCGCGGCGAGGAACGGAGCGCCCTTCGCCAGCATCAGCGCCGCGAGTTCGTTCAGCACGTTCACGAACACGATCGGGACCGAGACGAACGCGCCGAGCGCGACGAGCTGGCGCGCGAGCCCCGCGTTCACGGGCTTGAACAGCCGGTAGAGCGCGAGCACGAGGAACACGCACACCGCCTGGTGGAAGAGCTCGGAGGCGATTCCCGCCCGCAGCCAGGTCTCGAGCGTGCGCAGCCGCTCCGCCGTCGCGGCGGCGTCGCCGCGCACGATGACCTTCGAGGGGACGACCATCAGGCCGAGCGGCGCGGAGACGCCGAGCAGCAGGTAGAGGAGTCCGGCGCGCTGTGCGAGGGAACGGGTCGTGGTAACGGGACCTCCGGAGCGGAGGCGCTCGGAGGCGAGCGCCGGGG
>JBGAOA010000058.1:3502-26915 GCA_044222065.1 Candidatus Eiseniibacteriota bacterium | reverse complement strand
AGCACGTCCACGACGACGGCGTCGGCGGCGCGCACGAAGTCGGCGGGCTCGCGCCGCACCGCCGCGGGCGTCAGCGCGACGCGGACGCGCACGGCGGCCCTCCGCGCGCGCGCGCCCTCACGACACCGGTGCGGCCGCCGCTTCGCGTTCCTTGAGCATCGCCTCGACGAAGCGCGTGTCGAGGTCGCCGGCCTGGAAGCGCGAGTGCCGGAGCGCGAGCAGGTGGAACGGAATCGTGGTCTTCACGCCCTCGACGATCATCTCTTCGAGCGCGATTTCCATGCGCCGGAGCGCCTCCGGACGGTCCTTCCCGTACGCGATGAGCTTGCCGATCATCGAGTCGTAGTACGGCGGCACCGAATAACCCTGGTAGACGTGCGAGTCCACGCGGATGCCGGGTCCGCCGGGCTTGTACCAGTACGTGATCTTTCCCGGGCTCGGCCGGAAGCCGTGCTCGAAATCCTCGGCGTTGATCCGGCACTCGATCGCGTGCCCGTTCCATTCGACCTCGTCCTGCCGGCGCGACAGCTTCTCTCCCGCGGCCACGCGGATCTGCTCCTTCACGAGATCCATGTCGGTGACCTCTTCGGTCACCGGATGTTCGACCTGGATGCGGGTGTTCATCTCCATGAAGTAGTACGAGCCGTCCTGGTCGAACAGGAACTCCATCGTGCCGGCGCCCAGGTAGCCGATCGCGGCCGCGCCCTTCACGGCGACGGCGCCGACCTCGAGCCGCTTCTCACGGTCGAGGAACGGGCTCGGCGACTCCTCGATCAGCTTCTGGTGGTTGCGCTGCACCGAGCACTCGCGTTCGCCGAGGTGGATGAGGTTGCCGTGCGAGTCGCCGAACAGCTGGAACTCGATGTGCCGCGGCTTGACGATGTACTTCTCGAGGTACACGGCGTTGTTGTTGAACGCCGCGCCGGCCTCGGCCTGCGCGATCCCGAACCCGGCGCGCAGCTGCTTGTCGTCGTACGCGACCCGCATGCCGCGGCCGCCGCCGCCGGCGGACGCCTTGATGATCACCGGGTAGCCGATGCCCTTCGCGAGTTCGAGCGCCTCGTCGGCCGACGACAACGTGCCGGGGCTGCCCGGGACGAGCGGCAGGCCGGCGGCGCGCATCGTGTCGCGTGCGACCGCTTTGTCGCCCATCTTGCGGATCATCTCGGGGCTCGGGCCGATGAACGTGAAGCCGCACGAGGCGCACACCTCGGCGAAATGCGCGTTCTCGGACAGGAAGCCGTAGCCGGGGTGGATCGCGTCCGCGCCCGTGACTTCGGCGGCCGAGATCAGGCGCGCGATGTAGTTGTAGGACTGGGCGGGCGGAGGCGGCCCGATGCACACCGATTCGTCGGCGAGCCGCACGTGCAGGCTGTCGCGATCGGCTTCGCTGAAGACGGCGACGGTCTGGAGCCGGAGCTCGCGGCAGGCGCGAATGACGCGCAGCGCGATCTCGCCCCGGTTGGCGATCAGCACCTTACGGAACATGGCGGCACGGCTCTCCGGGTCCGCGGCGGGACGTCGTGTCGTTCGCGGCGCGGCACAACGTGCGCACGCGAAGGGCGCTGAGGGATACCACGTCCGCCGCGGCGTGTCAGCCGCGCGCGGCGTCGCGCGCTGAAACGGCGAACGCCCGCGGGGTCTCCCCCGCGGGCGCCGCGTTCCGGCTCTCTCGTGCTCCCGGACGACTACTCGTTCGACATCCAGTTCGGCCGGCTCGCCGGCGACGCAGGACTTCCGCCGCTCACGAGTCCGGTCATGCCACCGAGGTCCTTGCCCTCTCCCGTCGCGGCGTCCACGGACTGCCACGTGCGGTCGGAGGTCGCGGAGATGCCCTTGAGCTTGAGGCGCAGCTCGTTCGGGTTGTTGCAGTTCTTGAGCGCCTCGTCCTCGCTGATCAGGCCTTCGCGCAGCAGCTGCAGCACCGACTGGTCGAAGGTCTGCATGCCGTACTGCGTGTTGCCCTCGGCGATGATTCCGCGCAGCAGCGGCGTCTTCTCGGCATCGAGGATGTACTCGCGGATCGTCGGCGTGCTCACCATGATCTCGACCGACGGCACGCGGCCCGCGCCGTCCTTGCGCGGGATCAGGCGCTGGCAGATCACGGCCTGCAGGTTCGAGGCGAGCGACAGCCGCACTTCGTCGTGCTGGTGCGGAGGGTAGAACGAGATGATGCGCTGCAGCGTCTGGACGACGTCGGTCGTGTGCAGCGTGGACATGACGAGGTGGCCCGTGTCGGCGGCCATGAGCGCCGTCATCATGGTCTCGACGTTGCGGATTTCGCCGACGAGGATGATGTCGGGGTCCTGGCGCAGCACGTAGCGCAGGCCGTCGTGGAACGACGCGGTGTCGAGGCCGACTTCGCGCTGGTGGATGAACGACAGGCGGTCGCGGTGGAGGAACTCGATCGGGTCCTCGACCGTGATGATGTTGCGCGTCGTCGTCTTGTTGATCGAGTCGATCATCGCGGCGAGCGTCGTGGACTTGCCCGAGCCGGTGCGGCCCGTGACGAGCATCATGCCGCGGTGCGAGAACGCGAGCTCGCGCACGACCGGCGGCAGGTGCAGGTCCTCGATGGACGGCACCTCGACCGGGACGTGCCGCAACGCGAGCGCCGGCGTGCCGCGCTGCATGAAGATATTGGCGCGGAAGCGCGCGAGGCCCGACACGCCGAACGCGAAATCGATCTCGCTGTGGGTCGAGAAGTAGAGGCGCTGCTCCTCGTTCAGGAGCTGGTTCACGACCTCACGCAGCTCGGCCGAGGTCGGCGGCGGCTCGTCGAGCGTGTAGAGCACGCCGTCCACACGCACGACGGGAGGCGTCCCTGCCTTCAAGTGCAGATCGCTCGCGTGGGCCGCGATCATCTTCTCCAGCACGCTGCGGATGTTCATCCCCGTCTCCCGAACGGGGCCCGCAGCGATTACGCCGGATCGACGAGGAACAGCTTCTGCCCGAACTCCACGGGCTGGGCGTTCTCGACCAGGATCTCCACCACGCGGCCCTTCACCTCGGACTCGATCGTGTTCATGAGCTTCATGGCTTCGACGATGCAGACCGTCTGGCCCACATCCACCACGTCGCCCCTGTCCACGTACGGGTCCGCGTCCGGTGCCGGAGCGCGGTAGAACGTCCCCACCATCGGAGACGTAATCGCAACGAGCCTCTCGTTTGTCGGAGGCGCAGCGGGAGACGTCGCTCCCGAGGCGCCGGCCTTCGGTTCGGCGACCGGTGCGGCCATCGGAACCGGAGCGGCATACGCCACCGGGGCCGAGTGCGCCGCGTGAGCCGAGATGCGGACGGAACGACCGCCTTCCGTCACCTCCAACTCGCCGATGCCGGTGCGCTGCACGAGACGGATCAGCTGCCGGAGGTCCGACAGTCCAAGTCCGCCCATCAGGGCACCGCCGGCGTTATCGGTCGGAGCCGGGCGTGACTTGACGCCTTTGGAGGCCGTCGAAACGGCGGATTTGCGGGATTTACGCGCTTTGGCCACGGGAGCAATGACCGGCCAGGGCTCGAAGCCCGAGCAGGTAGCTGTCGGCGCCGAAGCCCTGGACGACTCCGAGCGCGGCGCCCGACACGGTGGACACGCGGCGGAACGTCTCGCGCGCGTGGATGTTGGAAAGGTGCACCTCGACGACCGGGACGCGAATCGCGCTCACTGCGTCCCGCAGGGCGACGCTCGTGTGCGTGAGTCCGCCCGGATTCAGGAGGACACCGTGGGCGCGGGAACCGGCACCGTGGAGCGCATCGATGAGCACGCCTTCGTGGTTGCTCTGCATGCACTCGACCTCGCACCCCAACTCGGCCGCGAGCGACTCGAGTCGGCGGTTCACTTCGTCCAGCGTGACGCGACCGTAGACCTCGGGTTCGCGCGTGCCCAACAGATTCAGGTTGGGGCCGTGCAGGACGAGAAAGCGGGGCACCGTTCTCCTGGGCGAGGCGCGCTAACTGCGCGCCCCGGCTTCACGTAGAGCCGCTCGAACGAGCCGGCTTTCAATCAGGCGCGGCACGCTAGCAAAGCCGATTCGGGGCGTCAACACCCAGCGCACTCCGGCGCGCGCGCGCTTCTTGTCGAGCGCCATCGCCGCTTCGAGCGCGGGGACGCGCAGGCCGGGGATGCGATCCGGGAGGCCGAAGAGGTCGAGGAGCGCCTCGAGCCGGGCGCGATCGCGCGGCGCGAGGCCCGCGGCTTCGACCGAGAGCGCGGCCGCAACGCGGCAGCCGATGGCGACCGCCTCGCCGTGGAGCAGCCCCCGGTAGTCGAGCGCCGCTTCGAGCGCGTGCGCGAGCGTGTGCCCGAAGTTGAGCGCGGTGCGAGGCCCCCCCTCGCGCTCGGTCTCGTCCGCGAGCACGACCCGCGCCTTGAGCCGGATCGCGCGCTCGATCGTCGCGCGCACCGCGCGCCGCTCGCGGAGCGCGAGCGCCGCGGCCGACCGCTCGAGGCCGCGGAAGAAGGCCGCGTCGCACGCGAACGCGATCTTCGCGATCTCGGCGAGCCCGGCGCGGAAGTGACGGGGCGGAAGCGTGTCGAGCACGGCGGAATCCACGTAGACGCCGGCGGGCTGGTGGAACGAGCCCGCGAGGTTCTTGCCCTCGGCGAGGTCCACGGCGGTCTTGCCCCCGACGCTCGCGTCCACCTGCGCGAGCAGCGTCGTCGGCACGGCGATCCACGGCGTCCCGCGCTGCCAGGTCGAGGCGGCGAAGCCCGCGAGGTCTCCGATCACGCCGCCGCCGAGCGCCACGACCGGCTCGCTCCGCCCGAGCCGTGCCGCGGCGCACGCGCTCCACACGCGGGCGAGCGCCGCCGGACGCTTCGTGCGCTCGCCCGCGGGCAGGACGAGCGTCGCGACGTCGTACCCCGCCCGCTCCAGCGATCGCCGCGCCGCGGCGCCGTGGAGCGCGCCCACGCGCCGGTCGGTGACGAGCAGCGCCGCGCGCGCCGGCGCGACGCCGCACGCGAAGGCGCCGAGCCCCGCGAGGCCGCGCGTCGCGAAGGCGATTCGCGATACGGCGGAGGCGCGGCGGAATCGCAGCGTGAGCGAAGCGGACATGGCGCGGCACTCTACACGCGCTCGCGTGGAGCGGCGAGCGGAGCCGGCGTCAGCGGCGCACGCTGTCCGGGGACTTCAGTTCCTGGAGCTCCTTGTCGAGCTTCCGGATCTGTCGCTCGATCTCGGCGATCCGCCCGTTCCCGGGCGCGGACGCCGCGACGTTCGCCCACTGCGGAGCCGCGTACGGCGACTCGGTGAGGCGCACGTTCGTCACGCGCCGCTCCTCGTCGCGCACGAACGTGATGCGCACCGCCGTGCCGGGGCGGCTCATGCTGACCCAGCGCGCGAGCTGCGCGGGGTATTCGACGCGCTCGAGGTCGAAGCCGACGACGAGGTCGCGCGCCGCGAGTCCGGCGCGGTCGGCGGGACCTCCCGGAACGACGCTCTCGATGAGCGCGCCGATCGGAACCCGGCTTCCCGGCTGCGACTCGCTCTCGACCGCGGCCTCGCTCATCGTCGCGCCGAAGTAACCGTGCGGAACGCGGCCGTGCTGCCGGAGCTGCGGCAGGATGCGCCGCAGGACGTCGATTGGCAGCAGGAAGCTGTTGCCCGACGGCCGCGCGTCGCCCTGCGCGACGAGCGAGGGATCGGGAGCGCTCAGCTCGCCCTGGATGAGGCCGATGAGCTGCCCGAGCGTATTGAGCGCGGCGCCGCCACTGTTCCCCGGATAGACCGTGTTCGTCGTCTGGAGCAGGGCCGTGCGCGGCTCGTTGTAGCGGTACGAGACGTAGCCCACGGACTGGACCGACTGGGCGCGATACGAAGTCGCAAGGGTGATGACCCAGTCGCCGGGCTGGATGATGCGCGGCTCCGCGAGCGGCAGCGGCGGAAGTCGAAGCTGATCCACCCGGACGAGTGCGAGGTTGAACACGGGATCGAGCGCGACGACCTTGCCGTCGGACTCGAGTCCGTTCGCGGCGCGGACGCGGATGTGCTCGGCATCCTCGACGACGCTCGCCGTCGTCAGCAGCAGCGCGGGCTCGATCGCGACGCCCGAGCCCACGCGCGTCACGGTCCGGGCGACCGGCTTCGAGCTTCGGCGCGCCGACGCGGCTTTCTGCCGGCTCGCGACGATCGTGACGATCGAGGACTTGGCGCCGCTCGTCACCTCGTCCACGTTGACCGACAGCGCCGACAGCGGCTGGGACGCGACGACCGCCGCCGTCGCGATCAGGCCGAGGAGCGCGAGGGCGAACGCCCGCGCAACCGCCGCCGTCGCGATCAGGCCGACGAGCGCGAGCGCGAGCGCCCGTGCGCGACGCCGCGGGGCGTCAGAACGAGACGACGCTGTGCTCACCCGATCCTCCCGCCGGCACGCGAGTCACACTCGCGCGGCCGCGGCGAAGGACGACGGGATCGAGGATGAATTCGACGTCACCGCTGTGATCGAACAGGCTGTCCGGCGAGGATTCCGGAACGACCGCGGCGACGGGCTGGCCAACGCTCGACGACGGCGCGGGTTCGAGCGTGGGCTCCGTGACGCGAGCGGGCGCCGTCGGCGCCGGCGTGGTGCGCGAAGCAATCGGTGCCGGCCCACGCGGCGCGAGGAACCACGGCGCCGTCGCCGCCGCGGCGACGACGAGCACGCCGGCGGCCGCGGCCAGCGGGACCCAGCGACGCGGTACCGCGACGGGATCGAGCCGGTCGGGCGCCGTGCTCGCGCGGCGCGCGCGTTGCAGCACGCGCTCGGCGAAGTTGGGCTGCGGCTCGACGCGCGGCATCGTCGCGAGCGCTTCGAGCGCGCGAGCGTATGACTCGTATTCCGCACGGCAGCTCGAACACGCGGTGAAGTGACCCTCGAGCCACTCGCGCTCGGCCTGCGTGATTTCGTCGTCCCAGTACGCCCCGAAGAGTCGGTGGGCGTGTCGGCAGTTCATCCGTCGCTCCGTCGCAGTAGCGGTTGAAGTTTGCGCTTGAGCATGCTCCGCGCGCGGTTGATGCGGGAACGCACCGTTCCGCCGGGAATGCCGAGCACCTGTGCGATCTCCTCGTAGGGCAAGCCTTCGACGTCTCTCAGAACCAGCGCGAGCCGGTACTTCTCGGGCACCGTCGAAATCGCGCGGCCCATCGCTTCCTGCAGCTGCTCGCGCTCCATCCGGCTCTCCCGGCTCTCGGTCGGGTCGGCCAGCGGCAGCGCGCTGTCCTTCAGGACCTCTTGCATCGCGTCCAGACTGAACCAGTTCCGCCGCCGCACCCGCCGTCGGATCTCGTTCTTGGCGAGGTTGGCTGCGATCGTGAAGAGCCACGTCGAGAACTTGGAGCCCCGGCGGTAGTTCCTCCGGTGGACGAACACGCGTACGAACACTTCCTGCGCGAGGTCGTCCGCACACTCCCGGTCGTTCAGGACCCGGCTGATCAGATTGGTGACCCGACCCTGGAACCGATGCACCAGTTCCGAGAACGCCCGATCGTCGTCCTCACCCACGCGGGCCATCAGGTCCTCGTCGGACAGGCTGAGAACCGGTGGTGTGGAGGGATCGCGATCAGGGGCCAAAGGTCGACTCTCCGAACGTTGCTACCCCCGGCGGGGGCGGCGGTTCCGCGGATCTACCGAAGCGTCTCGAGCTTGCGCTTCAGCCGCTCGTTCCGGGCGTCGCTGGAAAGCGCCTTCCGGTACTGGATCCGGGCCAGATCCGGCTGCTGGAGATCGCGATAGACGTCCCCGAGGTGCTCGTGGACGGGCGGGTCCCCCCCCGTCAACCGGACGGCCCGCTCGAGTTCGGCCTTCGCCTGTTCGAGGCGGCCGAGCCGGTAGAGCACCCAGCCCATGGAGTCCACGAACGCCCCGTTCTCGGGCTGCTGCTGGACGGCCCGGCGGATGAGGCTCTCGGCTTCGTCGAGTCCGCGATTCTCCTCGGCGAGCTGGTAGCCGAGGAAGTTGAGCGCAGTGGCGTTGTCCGGATCTCGTCGCAAAGCCTCTCGAATCTCGACTTCGGCCTCGACCGCGCGACTTGCTCGCACGAGGCACGAGGCGAGCTCGATGCGGGCCGCCACGTCGTCCGGGGCCCGCGTGAGAACGTCTCGCCACGCGAGCGCCGCGGAGTCGAAGCGCCCCGCGGCCTGGTGAAGCCCCGCGACCAGCAGCCGCGGGCCGATCGAATCGGGCGCCAGCGCGACGGCCGACAGTGCGGTGGTGACCGCGGCCGAGTCGTTCCCCGTGGCGGCGAGCGCGCGGGACAACTCCATCAGTCCGTCGATGCGCCCCGCACGTCGCGAGTTCCAGTCCCGCGCCAGCGCGACCGCCTCGGACTTGCGCCCGGCGGCCGCGAGAATGCGGACTCGGCGGCGCAGGTTGCGCGCATCGTCGGGCCCGAACGATTCGAGCCGCCGCACGGCGGCCTGTCCTTGCTCGACGTGGTGGTTCTGGAACTCGAGCACCGCACGGACCTCCCACGCCTCGGGATCGTCGGGTTCGTCCTCGCTGATGCGGCGGGCTTCCGCGAGCGCTTCGTCATCTCGACCCGAGCCCGCGAGCAGCTGAACGATTCGGCGGCGAATCGCGCCGTCGTCGCGGAACGCCTGAAGGTGCGAGCGGTACGCGGCGATCGCACCGGTCGTGTCGCCGAGCCCTTCCGAGATCCAGCCCTGCAGGAAGTGCACGCCCGGGCGTCCCGGTGCAGCCTCGCGCGCGTAGTTCAACGAGCGCTGCGCGGCGCCGAAACGGCCGAGACGAGCCTCGGCCGAGGCGAGTTGGAACCACGCCTCGCCGTCGTCGGGGTCGAGCATCACGACGTGGCTCGCCGCGCGCGCGACCTCGTCGAAGCGTTGCACCGAATCCGCGATGCGCGAGAGCGTGCTCCAGTATTCGACTCGCTCCGAATCGGCCGCCACCGCGCGCTGGCAGGCGTCGAACGCGATCGCCGGACGTCCGAGCGAGAACTGGGAGGCGCCGAGCAGCCACCAGGCCCGCGCCGAGGAGGAGTCCGAGGCGATCGCTCGCTCGGCGAGCTCGACCGAACGAAGGAATTCCCCGCGGCGCGCGGCGATCTCGCTGATCCGGAGCATCGGCGCGACCGCGCCGGGGTCGATCGCGATCGCCCGGAAGTACTCGCCGAGCGCCGCATCCTCGTCGCCACGATCTTCGAGCAATCGGCCCTGGACGTAGCGGGCCAGCGCCTCCTCGCTCGGATAGGCGCGTTCGTCGGCGCCGACGGATCCGCCGGCCGACGAGAGCGCGAGCGCGGCGAACAGCACGATTCGGAGTCGCATGGGCGCGCGAGCTTAGCACGGTGCAACTCGGATTCACGTTCGCGAATCGTCAGGAGAGCCCGGGAGCGGGCGCGAAATTCGCGGTCCGTCGAGCCGTAGCGCTCGCACCGCGGGCCCGACGGTGGTATCCCTCCCTCGACTTGAGACCCGCCCCCATGGACACCGTTCAGCACACCGCGAAGATCCTCGTCGTGGACGACGAGCCGAAAGTGGCCGCGATCATGGAACGCATGACGCGCCATCTCGGCTACGAGCCCGCTGTGGCGTCCGGCGCCGAAGAGGCGCTGCGGCGGTTCGCCGAAGAGCCATTCGACGTCGTGCTCACGGACGTTCGGCTCGGCACGATCGACGGACTCGCCCTGTTGCGCTCGTTGCGCGAACGCGACACGTCGGTGCCCGTGGTGCTCGTGACCGGCTACGCCAGCATCCCGTCGGCGATGGAAGCGATCCAGTCGGGAGCGTTCGACTACATTTCGAAGCCCCTCACGCTCGAGGCGCTGCAGCGCGTGATGACGCGCGCCGTCGAGCAGCGCGCGTTGTCACGCCGCGCGCCGGAGCGGGCGGCCGAAGAGGTCGTCGAGCTGCCGAACATCGTCGGCGCCTCCGCTGCGATGCTCGAGGTGTTCAAGACGGTCGCTCGCGTCGCGCCACGCTTCTCGTCGGTACTGCTGCTCGGCGAGAGCGGCACCGGCAAGGAACTCGTCGCGAAGTCGCTGCACGAGCAGAGCCCGCGCGCGGCGAATCGCTTCGTTCCGGTGAACGTTGCAGCGATCGCCGAGGGGCTGCTCGAGAGCGAGCTGTTCGGTCACGTACGCGGCGCGTTCACGGGTGCAACGGGCACGCGGCGCGGGCTCTTCGAAGAGGCGCATCTCGGCACGCTTTTCCTCGACGAGATCGGCGAACTCCCGGCCGCCTTGCAGGTGAAGCTGCTGCGCGCGCTTCAGGAGCATCGCATCAAGCCCGTCGGCGGCAACGAAGAGATCGAGGTGGACGTGCGTCTGATCGCGGCGACGAATCGCGACCTCGAGAAGATGATCCGCGCGGGCAAGTTCCGCGAAGACCTTTTCTATCGCCTCAACGTGATCACGATTTCGTTGCCGCCGCTGCGCGAGCGCAAGGAGGACATTCCGTCGCTCGTGGAGCACTTCCGCCAGAAGCTCGAGCGCGAGTCCGGTCACGTTTCGCCGCGATTCGCGCCCGCGGCTCTCGCGCGGCTCGCGGAATACGACTGGCCGGGCAACGTGCGCGAACTCGAGAACGTCGTCGCGCGCGCCGTCATGATGAGCCCGCTCGACGTGATCGGATCCGAATCGCTGCAATCGCTCGGTCGGACCGCCGACGCCGAGTCGTCGGCGCGGGACGAATTCCCGAAGCTGGCGTCCGTCGTCGCGGACTACGTGCGCCGCGTGCTCGAGCACACCGGCGGCAATCGGACGCGAGCCGCTCAGATCCTCGGTATCTCGCGCCGGACGATCCATCGCATGTCCGCGCGGCGCGCCCGCCCCTCCGAGTCGCGCTGAGCGCACTCGCGACAGTTCGTCCCACCTCGATTCGCGCCTCGGACCGCCCCTTTTCTGAGCTTGCGCCGACGCCGCGACACTTTGTCTCGCGACCACGGAATTCGATCGTGGCCACGCCCTCGCGCCACGTCTGAATAACCACGTAACTCGTTGCACCATAATGTCGTTTTTGCTTCACAAGCTTCGGGGGATCTGTCAATCTGCGACCCGATTCGGAAATCAATTCCTAGTGGCTCGGCCGCAGATTGCCGCTGGCCACCTGGCTAGCGCTGGGGAATCACCGAGGGGTCAGCCTGGTCGGGCAGGCGGCGGCAATCTGGGGCTGAAGACGAGCAGAGGCGGCACCGATCGGTGCCGCCTCTGCTCGTTTTCGCTGCGGAGTGTCGGGCTGTGGCTATCGTCCGCGGCGCGAGCGCCCGGGCCGCCGCCCGAACCCGGCTCCCGACTCCCGAGGCGGCGGATCCGCCGCCTCGGGGGCGCTGGGTTGGTTGCGCCCGGATGACGGCTCCCGATCGGACCCATCATCGAGTGAATCGTCTTCGAGTTCGGCCGCAGTCTCCGGCACGATCCGATCGTCGACGTTCCACTCGGGCTCGCGCGCCGGCTCGACATCCGCATCGAACTCGTCCTCGCGCATCTCGTAAACATCAACGTGCAGGTCTTCGTGCGAGTAGTCCGGGCGCCCGACTTCCTCGTCGTCCTCGACGTGAGCGAGCGCGGGCACGACGACGTCGGTGTCTTCGAGCTCGTGCTCGGCCTTCGCCATCTCGCGCGCCAGCCGCTCGAACTTCCCTTCCCCCGTCGGGAGGAGGGGCGGAACCGCTGACGCGCGACTCGCGCTGCGCGGCGCCTCGTCGCGCACCGGCCGCTCGCGCACCGACCGCTCGCGCACCGGCCGCTCGCGAATCGGCCGCTCGCGCGTCGGCCGCTCTTCCGCAGGCTCGGACCTTCGGGAGCGCCTCGGCCGGAGATCCTCCGCGGCCTCGCTCGACAACTCCCGAGAGGTCGCCGGCTCGTCGAGCATCGTCCGCGATTCACGACGACGCGACTCGCGCAGGCCCTCGACGCGCTCGAGCGCGTCGCGCGCCGCCGCCTGCTCCGCCTCCTTCTTGTTGTGGCCCTTGCCTTCGCCGAGCGTTCGCTTGCCGACGACGACTTCAACGACGAAGTGCTTGCTGTGGTCCGGGCCGATCTCGCTGCGGATCCGGTACGACGGATGCGTGCGGAAGGTGCTCTGGACGTACTCCTGCAAGTGGCTCTTGTAGTTCGTGTGCCGCTTGTCGGAGACGATCGAGTTCGCCTCGACGAGCAGCCAGCGCTCGATCCACGCGCGCGCGGGTTCGAAGCCCTGGTCGAGGTAGATCGCGCCGATCACCGACTCGAACGCGTCCGCGAGGATCGACAGTCGCTGACGGCCGCCGGATTCGGTTTCGGAGTGGCTCAGGAGCACGAACTTGCCGAGCCCCATCGCGAGCGCCCGACGCGACAGGATCGCCTTCGAGACCAGCAGCGACTTGGTCTTCGTGAGCTGACCCTCGTGTTCGTTCGGGTGCTTTCGGTACAGGTACTCGCTCGTGACGAGCCCGAGCACCGAGTCGCCCAGGAACTCGAGTCGCTCGTTCGACTCGCGAGGCCCCTGCCCCGTGACGCTGAGGTAGGACCGATGCGTCAGCGCGAGCCGGAGCAGGCCGCGGTCGCGAAACTGCAGCCCGTAGTGGTGGCAGAAGTCGTCGAGGACGCGCGATTCCTCGGGCAGCCCGCTCGTGCGCGGGGCCGGAGCGGCAGGACGCCGCTCCACCGGCCGCGCGCCGCCGAACAGCGCGCGTAGCCAGCTCCAGAAGCCGGGACGAGCGCCGATGTCGCCCGAACGGCCGCCGCCTCCGCGGCGCCGCCGTCCGCCGCGACGGCGGCGCTTCAGTGTGCGGCCGCCATCACCAGAGTCACGTTGTGTCCTCCGAACCCGAACGAGTTCGAGAGAGCCGCGCTCACCTTCTGATGGCGCGCCTTGTGTGGAACGAAGTCGAGGTCGCATGTGGGATCCGGTTCATCCAGGTTGATCGTGGGAGGAACGACCCCGCGAGCGAGCGTGAGCGCCGTGACGACGGCTTCGATGCCTCCGGCTGCGCCGAGCAGGTGACCGGTCATGGACTTCGTGGAGCCCATCATCAACCGGCGAGCGTGATCGCCGAACACCCGCTTCACCGCGGCGACCTCGATGGGGTCGCCCGCCGGCGTCGAGGTGCCGTGCGCGTTCACGTACTCGATGCGCTCGGGAGCGAGACGCGCGTCCTGGAGGGCGCGCACCATCGCGCGCGCCGCTCCTTCGCCGTCCTCGCAGGGCGCCGTCATGTGATAGGCGTCGCCCGAGGCACCATAGCCCAGCAGCTCACAGAGGATCGGCGCGTTGCGGCGGCGGGCGTGCTCTTCGGTCTCGAGCACGATCAGCCCGGCGCCTTCGCCGATGACGAAGCCGTCTCGGCCCTTGTCGAAGGGACGGCTGGCTCGCTGCGGATCGTCGTTCCGGGTCGAGAGCGCTCGCATGTTACCGAAGCCGGCCACCGCCATCGGCGTGATGGTGGCTTCGGACCCGCCCGCGAGCACGGCGTCGGCATCGCCTGCTTGAAGCAGGCGAAGCGCCTCGCCGATCGCGTGAGCCCCGGAGGCGCACGCGGAGACGGGAGAAAAGTTCGGGCCCTTGAGCCCGAATCGGATCGAGACATGGCCGGCCGCCATGTTCGAGATCATCATGGGAATGAAGAACGGACTCACCCGCCCCGGGCCTTTCTCGACCAGCGCCCGGTGCTGAGTCTCGAACGTCTCCATGCCCCCGATGCCCGAACCGATGATCACGCCGCAGCGCTCGCGATCGAAGGTGGCGTCCGCGCCCAGTCGGGCGCTGCGCAACGCCTCGTCGGCGGCCGTCATCGCGTATTGGACGAAGCGATCCATGCGCTTCGCCTCCTTGCGATCGACGACGTGCTCGACCGAGAAGTCCTTCACTTCGCAGGCGAATTTCGTCCCGTGGTCCGTCGTGTCGAAACGCGTGATCGGACCGGCGCCGGATTCTCCGGCGACGAGACGCGTCCAGAATGTCTCCATGTCGTTACCGAGCGGCGAGACCACGCCGGCACCGGTCACGAACACACGAGGGCGTGCATCCGACATGTGCGGTCAGCTCCGTTGGGGATTCACCGCCGGCCCGCGCCCGTCACCGCCCTGCGGTTCCGGGCTCGGGCGGGCACTCGTCAGGACTGCGCGGCGGCGTGCTGCTTGAGGTAGTTCATCGCGTCGCCGACGGTCTTGAGCTTGTCGGCATCCTCGTCCGGAATGTCGAGTCCGAACTCCTCCTCGAGCGCCATCACCAGCTCGACGATGTCGAGCGAGTCCGCGCCGAGATCCTCGATGAACTTCTTGTCGGCGCCGAGATCCTTGACGTCGACTTCGAGTTCCTTCGCGATGATCTCCTTCACGCGTTCTTCGCTGAACGTGGCCATCGAATCACCTCCTGTGGGGGTTGGGGTATTCCTGCATTGGACTACATCACCATGCCGCCGTCTACCGTCCAGGCCTGTCCGGTGACGTAGGCGGCGCGCGGCGACGCGAGGAACGCGACGACGTCCGCGACCTCCTCGGGACGCCCGAGCCGCGCGAGCGGAATGCGATGGAGCAGATCCTGTCGCGCCGAGTCCGGCAGCGACGCGGTCATTTCGGTTTCGATGAAGCCGGGGCAGACGGCGTTGACCGTGATGTTGCGCCCCGCGAGCTCGCGCGCGAGCGACATCGTGAGCCCGAGGAGCCCGGCCTTCGAGGCCGAGTAATTCACCTGGCCGGCATTGCCCATGAGCCCGACGACGGACGAGACGTTCACGATGCGGCCGTATCGGGCCTTCATCATCGTGCGCGCGACGGCGCGGCAGCATCGGAATGCCCCGGCGAGGTTCGTATTGAGCACTTCCTCCCACTGCGCGTCCGTCATGCGCATGAAGAGGCCATCGCGCGTGAGCCCCGCGTTGTTGACGAGCACGTCCACCCGGCCCAGTTCCTTGAGCGCTGCCTCGAACGCCGCCTCCACGGATTCCGTGTTCGCGATGTCCGCGGCGTAGGCCGAGGCCGTGCGCCCCTCCGCGCGCATCGCGGCGACCGCCGCAGCGGCGCGATCGACGTTGCGATTGAAGATCGCCACGCTCGCCCCGCGCGCCGCGAGCGTCCGGGCGATCGCGAGCCCGATCCCGGTCGCGCCGCCGGTCACGAAGGCGACCTGGCCCGCGAGATCGCGGTCGAGTCCCGCCGATTCCACCGCCTGGGTTTCGTTCACGCCACGCCTCCTCCGGCGCCCGCCGCGGCCCCGAGCGCCTGCAGCGTCAGCTGGAGGCTCTCCGGATCCTCGACGTTCCACGACGCCGCGTCCTTGTGAATCGTCCGCAGCAGACCGCGCAGCACTTTGCCCGTGCCGAGTTCGACGAATCCCTCGGCGCCCGCGGCGAGCAGCGCGCGAACCGACGGCTCCCAGCGCACCGAACCGAGCAACTGGCGCTCGAGCGCGTCACGGATCTCGGCGGCCGACGACACCGGCCGCGCGTCCACGTTGCAGACGATCGGGCAGCGCGCGTCGCGAATCTCGGTCGCGCGCAGCGCCTCGGCGAGGCCGCTCGCGGCCGGCGCCATGAGCGGCGAGTGGAACGCTCCGCTGACTTCGAGCCGGATCGCGCGCTTCGCGCCTTTCGTCTTCGCGATCTCGCAGGCCCGCTCGACGGCGGCCACCTCGCCCGAGATCACGACCTGTCCCGGCGCGTTCAGGTTCGCGGCCCGGACGACGCCGGCGTCCGCCGCTTCCTCGCACGCCGATTCCACGGCCGCGGTGTCGAGTCCGAGGATCGCCGCCATCGTGCCCGGGCGTTCGAGCCCGGCGCGGTACATCAGTTCGCCGCGGCGATGCACGAGCCGGAGCGCGTCCTCGAACGACAGCGCTCCCGCCGCCACGCACGCCGAGTACTCGCCGAGGCTGTGTCCGGCGACCCACGACGGCGCGATGCCGGCCTTCTCGACGAGCCGCCACGCCGCGACCGAGTGCGTCAGCAGCGCCGGCTGGGTGATGACGCTCTTCTTCAGCTCCTCGGCCGGCCCGTTCCAGCACGTCTCGCTGAGCGCGAAGCCGAGCACCCGGTCGGCGGTCGTGAACGCATCGCGCGCCTCGGGATGCGCGTCCGCGAGCGCACGCCCCATGCCGACGCTCTGGGCGCCCTGTCCCGGGAACAGGAATGCGAGCTTCATCGCTGCGCTCCGACCGCGTCCGCGCCCTCGAGCGCGGGATCGGTCGCGCGCTCGACGGGAATCGTCCAGCGCATCAGCGAGCCACCCCACGTCGCCCCGCCGCCGAACGCCGCGAACGCAACGCGGTCGCCGGGCTTCACGCGTCCCGCCCGCACGACCTCGTCGAGCGCGATTGGGATCGAGGCCGAAGACGTGTTCCCGTAGCGCTCGATGTTCACGTACACGCGGTCGGCGGGAACGCCGAGTCGTTCGCGCACGCCGTCGATGATGCGCACGTTCGCCTGGTGCGGAATGAGCAGCGTGAGGTCGTCCGGCGCGAGCCCCGAGGCGTCGAGACACTTGCGCACGCTGTCCTCCATCGAGCGGACGGCGAACGGGAACAGCTTCTTGCCCTGCATGCGGATGAAGTGCTCGCGCGCGCGAACCGTGTGCTCGGACGCGGGGTTCACCGAGATGCCGGACGGCACTTCGAGCACTTCGCCGAGTTCGCCGTCCGAGTGCATGTCCACCGCGAGCAGGCCCTCCCCGCTCGTGGACGTCTCGAGGACGGCCGCGCCGGCGCCGTCGCCGAACAACACGCACGTGTTGCGATCGGTGTAGTCCACGATGCGCGAGAGCGTCTCGACGCCGACCACGAGCACGCGCTCGGCGGCGCCAGCGGCGATGAGCGCACGCCCCATTCCGATCCCGAACACGAAGCCGGTGCAGGCCGCGAACATGTCGTACGCCGCGGCGCGCGTGGCGCCGAGCTTCTTCTGCAGCGTGCACGCGCACGACGGCAGGATGCGGTCCGGCGTCGTGGTCGCGAGGATGATGTGGTCGAGGTCCGCGGCCGCGACCTTCGCCATCTCGAGCGCGCGGCGCGCGGCGATGAACGCGAGGTCGGATGATCCCTGTTCGGGGGCCGCGATGCGCCGTTCGCGGATGCCGGTGCGATCGACGATCCACTCGTCCGAAGTGTCGACGAGCTTCGCGAGGTCGCTGTTCGTCAGCACCCGCTCGGGCACGTAGCGTCCCGTTCCGGTGATCGTCACTCCGCGTATCGCCTCAGGCCGCGACATGGTCGGACTGGATCTCCTCGCGAATGTGCTCGTTGACGCGCTGCTCCACGAACGCCGTCAGCGTGCGGATCGCGCTTCGGAACGCGCGCCCGCGGCTCGAACCGTGACCGATGAAGCACACGCCGTTCACGCCGAGGAGTGGCGCGGCGCCGTACTCCTCCCAATCGATCGAGCGGCGCACTCGCGACAGCGCGGGACGCATGAACAGCGCGCCGAGCATCGCGAGCGGATCGCTCTTCACCGCTCGTCGCACCTCGCCCATGAGCAGGTTGGCGGCGCTCTCCGCCGTCTTCAGGGCGACGTTGCCGGTGAAGCCGTCGGTGACGATCACGTCGCACGTGTCCTTCAGGATGTCCCGTCCTTCGACGTTCCCGATGAAGTTCAGGTGCGAAGCCGATTTGAGCAGCGGGTACGCCTCGAGCACGAGCGCGTCCCCCTTGCCCTCTTCCTCGCCGATCGAGAGCAGTCCGACGCGCGGGTTCTCGCGTCCCAGCAGGTAACGCGCGTAGCAGGCGCCCATGTGCGCGAACTGGACCAGGTACTGCGGCTTCACTTCGGCGTTCGCGCCGACGTCGAGCACGACCGTGCCCGAACCGGGCTTCCCGTTCGGGAAGAACGCCGCGAGCGCAGGACGCGACACGCCTTCGAGCCGCCCGAGTCCGAGCAGCGCGGTCGCGACGACGGCGCCCGTGTTCCCGGCGCTGAAGATCGCGTCCACCTGACCTTCCTTGTGCAGTCGCGTCAGGATGCCGAGCGACGTCTTGTCGCCGCGGCGGGCCGAGCGGGCGGCCTTGTCGGCCATGTCCACGCGCTCGGGGGCGTGCACGACGTCGGCATCCGCGTCCGACAGATGGTGACGCTTCAGCTCGCGGCGGATGTCGGCCTCGTCGCCGACGAGACAGGCGCGGAAGCGGCCGGACATTTCACGGCGCGCCAACGCGAGACCCTCGGCGACGACGGAGGGGCCGTGATCGCCCCCCATGGCGTCGATCCCGATGCGCGGAACGGTGCCCATCGGCAGGTTCGCGAGAGGACTAATCCTCGCGAGGCGTGACGATCTCCTCGCCGTCGTAGAACCCGCAGTTCGGGCAGATGCGATGCGGCTGCTTCGGGCTGCTGCAGTGCGAGCACGTATTGATGCCCGTCCGCTTCGCCTTCCAGTTCGTGCGCCGCTTCTTGCCGCGCGTGTGCGAGTGCCGCCTCTTCGGAACCGCCATCGTGAATCCTCCGTCCCCGGCGCCGACTACGCGTCGATCGTCTTCTCGCAGCCGCAGTCCCCGTCGTTGAGATCCGCTCCGCAGCGCGGACAGAGTCCCCGACAATGATCGCGACAGCGTGGCGCCATCGGTAATTCGAGCAGCAGGCTCTCGCGCGCTTCATCCCTCACGTCGAGGCGCCGCCCATCGTGAAACTTCATGTAGTCGTCTCGTTCCAGATCGGACTCGTCCGCCGAGTGACGCCCGCTCCCGGAGCGGTCCGCATAGACCTCAAGCGCGGCCACGATCGGCTGTTCGAACTCCTTGAGACACCGCACGCATTCGAGCTGTGCGACGGCCCGGAGTTTCCCGCGGATCGTGATCTGCTCGCCGGTCTTCTCGACGTCGAGCTCCCCGCTCACACGGCCGACCCAGTCGGCCGCGGGGAGATCGATCCCCGCTGCATCCTCTTGCAATTCCAGCCGGTTGTGGCCGGACTGGAGGGTCGCGAGATCGATCAGGAACGAGGACATATACAAAATGAGCCCCTCAAACCGGGCCCGAACGCGCGGCACGCTAACACAGCGCGATTCGGAGCGTCCAGCCTTGCCGCCGGCCCGCCAACATTCAGGCAACTCGTCTGCTCACGGCGGCTTGCGGGTCCGAAACGAACGACGGGCCCGGGGATCCCGGACCCGTCGGGAACACGAACGTCAGTGCGACAGCGCGGCGACGCCGAAGAACAGCTTCACTTCGCGCTCGGCGCTCGGGACGCTGTCCGAGGCGTGGACCGAATTGCGGCCCTTGCTCTCGGCATAGAGCTTCCGGACCGTGCCCTCGGCCGCCTGCGCCGGATCGGTCGCGCCGATCACCTCGCGCAGCGTCGCGACCGCGCCCTCGCGCTCGAGGCAGGTGAGCATCACCGGACCGGACGTCATGAAGTCCACGAGCTCGGCGAAGAAGCCCTTGCCGACGTGCTCGGCGTAGAACTCCTGGCACTGCTCCCGCGTGAGTCGCGTGTAGCGCGCCTCGACGAGCTTGAATCCCTTGCCTTCCACGTGCGCGAGGATCTTGCCGGTCAGGTTCCGCGCGGTCGCGTCCGGCTTCACGATGAACAACGTGCGTTCGATGGCCAACGGACTTCCTCCTTCACCGGCGCTCGCGCCGGACCATGAGTGCTCGTGATCGGTTCGAATTCGACGTCAGCGCCGGCCGCGCGGCTTCGCGCGCTTCTTGCCGGCGGGAGCCTTGCGCCTGGCGGGCTTCTTCCCGGCGGGCTTCGCCGCGCGCTTCGGCTTCGCCTTCGCTCCACCGCGGGCCTTCGCAGGCTTCGAGGCCTTCGCCTTCTTGCGCGAACGGCGGCGCTGGAGCAGTTCGGAGATGAGCCCGGGGATCTCGGACGGGATGCGCGCGACCGGAACGCCGACCGCCTGGAAGGCCGCCATCTTCTCGGCCGCGGTCCCGGTGCCGCCCGAGATGATCGCGCCCGCGTGCCCCATGCGCTTTCCGGGGGGCGCGGTCTGCCCGGCGATGAACGCAACGACGGGCTTCGTCACGTGGCGCTTGATGAACTGCGCCGCCTGCTCCTCGGCGTTCCCGCCGATCTCGCCCATCAGCACGATGCCTTCGGTCTTCGGATCGGCTTCGAACAGCGACAGCGCGTCGATGAAGTCCGTCCCGATGACGGGATCGCCGCCGATGCCGAGACAGGTCGTCTGGCCGAGGCCCTGGTCGGTGAGCTGCTTCACGACTTCGTACGTGAGCGTTCCGCTCTTGCTGACGACGCCGATCGGACCGGGCGTCACGATGTGCCCGGGCAGGATGCCGACCTTCGCCTGCCCCGGCGTGATGAGGCCGGGGCAGTTCGGTCCGACGAGCCGCGGCCGACCGAGCGGGTTGTTCGCCCCGCGCATCGACAGCACCTTGTGGAACGCGCCGAGCGTGTCGCGCACCGGCAGGCCCTCGGTGATGCACACGATCAGCGCCACGCCGGCGTCGGCCGCCTCGTGGATCGCGTCTGCGGCGAACGCCGCGGGCACGTAGATGACGGTCGCGTTCGCCTTCGTCGCCTCGACCGCGTCGGCGACGCTGTCGAACACCGGGACGCCGTGCACGGACTCGCCCGCCTTGCCGGGCGTCACGCCCGCGACGACCTTCGTGCCGTAGCGGATCATCTGCTCGGTGTGGAACGCGCCGTCGCGTCCCGTGATGCCCTGCACGATGAGGCGCGTGTTCTTGTCGATCAGGATGCTCACGCCGTCACCTCCTGCGCGCGCGCGATCACCATCTGCACCGCTTCGTCCATGCTGGTCGTGGCGCCGAGCCCGAAGTCCGACAGGATCTGGCGCGCCTTCTCCTCGTTCGTGCCGGTGAGTCGGATCACGAGCGGGCACGGCAGAGGCGAGGCCTTGAGCGACGTGACGATGCCGTTCGCGACGTCGTCGCAGCGCGTGATTCCGCCGAAGATGTTGAACAGGATCGCGCGCACGTGGCCGTCGCCCGTGATGATCTGCAGCGCCGCGGTGACCTTCTCCGGGTTCGACGAGCCGCCAATGTCGAGGAAGTTCGCGGGCTCGCCGCCGTAGTGCTTGATGAGGTCCATGGTCGCCATCGCGAGCCCGGCGCCGTTCACGATGCAGCCGATGTCGCCGTCGAGCTTCACGTACGACAGGCCCTTCTCGCGCGCGAGCCGCTGGCCGGCCGTCTCCTCCTCGGGATTGCGCCACGTCTCCCACTCGCGATGCCGGAAGTCCGCGTTGTCGTCGAGGATCACCTTCGCGTCGAGCGCGAGCACCTTGCCCTCGGGCGTGACCGCGAGCGGGTTGATCTCGGCGAGCGAGCAGTCGCCGTCGGTGAACACGCGGTAGAGCTTCATCAGGATGTCCGCAGCCTGCGCGGCCTGCTTGAAGTCCGCGAAGCCCTTGCGCATGAAGTTGCGCGCGACGTAGGGACGCAGCCCTTCGAGCGGGATGTGCATGCGGAGGATCTTCTCCGGCGCCGTGCGCGCCACCTCCTCGATGTCCACGCCGCCCTCGGTCGAGAACATGACGAGCGGCGCCTTTTTCTCGCGGTCCATCACGATCGAGAGGTAGTACTCCTTCGCGATGTCCGCGGCCTGCGCGACGAGCACGCGGTGCACGGGCAGACCCTTGATCGTGAGCGCGAGGATGTCGCGCGCCTTCTCGAAGGCCTCGTCCGGGTCGTGCGCGAGCTTCACGCCGCCGGCCTTGCCGCGGCCGCCGACCTGCACCTGTGCCTTGATGACGACGAGCCCGCCGATCGAAGCCGCGATGTCGCGCGCCTCGTCGGGGGTGGCGGCTACCTGTCCCGGCAGGACGGGCAGCCCGAAACGGGCGAACAGTTCCTTGCCCTGATACTCGTGAAGGTTCATGGGGTCTCCGGTCCATCGAAGCCCGTTGCGGGCTCGGAGCGGCCTCGGGAGTCGTCCAGAGGGAGTGCGAGAAAGGACGGGGAAAACTAGCGGGTCGGCTCGGAGGCGGCAAGCGATGAGCGAGCGCCCGCGGGGGCCGGCGCGACGTTCGCGCGCGCTCGGTTTCGCCGCGTGAATCCGCTATGTTCCCGCCCGGGTCGGCAGTTCACCCAGGCGTCGCCGCGCGGGCCACGAGTCCGCGAGCTAAACCTGCCCCTCTCATCGGTCACGGAGACGCTCCCGCGTTTGCGGCGCGCGCCCGGCCGGCAAGTCGGCGACCCCCGGCAGCCTGATCCTTCAGGTCGCGAGCGTGCGATTCGCACACGAGGTAGCGCCATGACCCGAGAAACCGTTCCGTTCGCCACCGACGACCTGTCGGCGTTCGCGCGCGCGCTGAGCCGCGCGCTCGCCGAACGCGAGTCGTCGTCGCCCCCGACCCACGTCGAGATGCTCAACCTGATCGCGCGCGCCGCGGGCCACCGCAACGTGCAGGCGTTGCGCGCGTCGCTCCGCGCCCCCGCCGCTCCGCTCGCCGCCGAGGATCGCGAACCGCTCGCACCGCTCTCGCCGACGGCGCGCCGCGCGCTGCGGCAGTTCGACACGCGCGGACGCCTCGTGCGGTGGCCGCGGAAGTTCGCGGTGCAGCGCTTCGCGATGTGGATCCTGTGGACGCGCTTCGACGCGCGCCGCGTCTACTCCGAAAAGGAAGTGAACGCGGTGCTGCGCGAGGCCAACACGTTCGGTGACCACGTGACGCTGAGGCGCGAACTCGTGGACCACCGGTTGTTGACGCGCACGAGCGACTGCTCCGAATACCGCAAGCTCGCCGCGCGGCCCGACGCCGAGACGCGGGCTTTGCTCGCGGCGTGGCGGGAGCGGCAGCGGTCCGCCACCCGGCCGTCCCAGCGCCCGACGCTCGACGGCTGAACCGGGACAAGGGACCCGCGCGGCGGATGCACGCCGCGCGGGCCCGTCGCGTTCCGCGTCGAGGCGAGGCCGGGAACGCGGGTTCGACGTCGGAGCGCGAGGCTCAGGGAATTCGCAGGAAACGGGTCGTGCGCGTTCCCGCCGGATGGCGGACCTGAAGCAAATAGACGCCCGGAGGCAGGGCCGACACGGAGACCACCAATTCGTGCGCCCCAGCGCCCTCGACGCGCCGCCCAAACACGCGTCGTCCCGATACGTCGAGAACGTTCAGCTCGCCCGGCTGGTCGTCGGGAAGCGTCAGCGCGGCGTGCAAGTTCGCGCGCGTCGGGTTCGGCGAGGGCGGCGCGAGCCGCAGCGAGACGGATCCGGCAGGCGCCTCCGCGATGGGATCGTCACGGACGATCGCCGCCCAGTGGACGCCGCGATAGCGCACGACGCCGCCGTCGTCGTACGGCACCGCTTCTCCAAACAACAGGACCGCGCGACGCCGCACCGGATCGAAGACCGCCGCGGTCACGGGCGCGAGCGCCGGATCGAGCGCGGGCACGGTCGTCGGTTCGAGCGCCGGCGGCGACGCTCCGCTCGGCGCGGCATGCCTCCACTCGAGGACGTCCGAAGCGATCCGGTCGAGCACGGACACGCTTTCCACCGCGCCGGCCGAGAAGACCACGAGCTGATCACGCGCCTCATCGCGGGTCCACGCATGAGCGATCCCGGCGGGGGGCGTGCCGGACACCGGCACGCC
>JBGAOA010000058.1:0-3483 GCA_044222065.1 Candidatus Eiseniibacteriota bacterium | reverse complement strand
CCCGACCAGACGAGGGACGGTGCGACCGCGAGTACCCACGCGTCACCGAGCGGAGTCCCGGCGTGCTCGCCCCCGGCGAGAAGAATGCGGTCGCGGTGCGGATCCAGCCACATCATCGCGCGCACGCGCGGCCCGGGCGGGGCCCCGCTCGGATCGAGTTGCGTCCAGCCCGGCGTGCCGTCGAGGGGACACGACCACAGGTCGCCAAGATCCGAGCCGGCGGCGTCGCGACCGCCGAAGAGGAGCAGTCGCCCGCGTGGCGCGTCGACGAGCAACGTGGCGCCGCGGCGCGCGACGGGGCCGCTTCCCGCGGGCAGCAGCGTGCTCCACGCCGGCGGCGCGTCCCACAGCCCTGCGACGCTGAGCGCGCCAGAATACTCCGGCGGCTGACCGGCTCCGAAGAACGTCGGGCGAATTCCGCCGAAGATGAACAGCCGCCCGGTCGTCGCATCGAGCGCCATCGCGGATTCGTTCACACCGGTGGGTGAATCGGGACCGTCCTCGATCACGCGCTCCGACAGGAACACGTTCGCCAGCGAGAAGTCGCTCGACAGCACTTCCGGCAGGAGGATGTCGTGATAACCCGCGCCCGGAAGGTGTTCGTACCAGGCGCCGCCGTAGGAAAGCGAACGGGCTTCATCGCGCCACCACACCGCAGCCGACCCGAATCGCCAGCCGGTGGGCGTCGAGCCGTCGGCCGGCACGCGCTGCCAGTCCACGGTGACGGCATCGCACGGGCGCGGGATCGCGAGCCATGCGATCACCAGGCCCGCGACGCTCCAATGTGGTCGGCGAGGCTCGCGCGCGCGGGTGCGAATCGGCGCGGTCGAAGTGGAGACTCCGCTCCTCATGGCGACCCGAGTATACGCCCGGATCGCGTCTTGCCGTGGGCCCCCCTCCGCAGGCGTCGCGGGGCGCGTCCGCCGGCCGGGGAGTAGACTCCGGCCGGTCGCGAAGGGGCCTCGCTCCCCCGAGAGGCACGGCGATGATCGAATCGGGCTCGAAGCTCGGCCGCTACCGGCTGGACCAGCGGCTCGGGGCCGGCGGCATGGGCGTCGTGTGGAAGGCCCACGACTCGCGGCTCGGCCGCGCCGTGGCGATCAAGCTCCTTCCCTCCGACCTCGCGAACGATCCGGATGCGCTCGCGCGCCTCGAGCGCGAGGCGCATGTCGTCGCGTCGCTCCAGCATCCGAACATCGTGACGCTGTTCTCGGCCGAAGAGGCCGACGGCGTGCACTTCCTCACGATGGAGTTCGTGGCGGGACGGACGCTGCGCGAGGTGATCCCGGCCGGCGGGCTCGCGCTCGACCGCCTGTTCGCGATCGCGACCTCGATCGCGGAGGCGCTCGCGGCGGCGCACGCGTCGGGGGTGCTCCACCGCGACCTCAAGCCGGCGAACGTGATGATCACGACCGAAGGCCGCGTGAAGATCCTCGACTTCGGCCTCGCGCGCTCGTTCACGGCCCCTGCGATCGACGACGAGTGGGCCGCGCGCGCGCCCACGGCCGACGACGCGTTCGCCGGCACGCTGCACTACCAGTCCCCCGAGCAGCTGCGCGGCGTCCTGCCCGATGCGCGGGCCGACGTCTTCGCGTTCGGCGTCGTGCTCTACCAGATGGCGACCGGACGGCGGCCCTTCGAAGGCGAGACGCTGCCCGCGATCGCGGCCGCGATCCTCGCCGACACCGCGGTGCCGCCGAGCCGGCTGCGCCCCGAGCTTCCCGCGCGCCTCGACGAACTCGTCGCGCGCTGCCTCGAGAAGGACCGCGAACTGCGGCTCCAGAGCGCCGGCGATCTCGTCGCGCTGCTGCGCGCGGCGCACGCCGGCGGCGGCGCGAGCGCGGCGCCGGAGGCCCCTTCGATCGCCGTGCTGCCGTTCGCGGACCTGAGCGCCGATCACGACCAGGAGTACTTCTGCGACGGCCTCGCCGAAGAGATCCTGCACGCGCTCTCGCGCGTGACGAACCTGCGCGTCGCCTCGCGCGCGTCGTCGTTCCAGTTCCGAGGCGTGCCGCTCGGAAGCCGCGAGCTCGGCCGCCGGCTCGCGGTGCGCCACCTGCTCGAGGGCAGCGTGCGGAAGTCGGGCGACCGGCTGCGCGTCACGACCGAACTCACCGACGTCGAAGCCGGCTTCTGCCGCTGGACGCAGCGCTACGACCGGCAGGTGCAGGACGTGTTCGCGGTCCAGGAGGAGATCGCGGGCGACGTCGCGCGCGCGCTCGAGGTCGAGTGTTCGCTCGCGCCGCACCGCCCGGGGACGGCGAACGTCGAGGCGTACGAGCAGTACCTGCGCGGACGCAGGCACTACGCGCGCTACGACCGGCGCGGCGTCGAGGCCGCGCGCGCGCTGTTCGCGCGCGCGATCGAACTCGACCCGGGCTACGCGCTCGCGCACGCGGGACTCGCCGACTGCGGGACGTACCTGTTCATGCACGTGTTCGGGCAGGAGGCGACGCGCGACGAGGCGATCGCGTCCGCGCGCCGCGCCGTCGCGCTCGCGCCCGAGCTCGCCGAGGCGCACGTCGCGCTCGGGCTCGCGCTGTCGCTCACGCACGACCACGCCGCCGCCGAACGCGAGTTCGAAACCGCGATCGAACTCGACGCGCGCTCCTTCGAAGCCCACTACTTCTACGCCCGCGACGCGTTCATGCAGCGCCAGCTCGAGAAGGCGCTGCACCTCTACGAGCGGGCATGCCGACTGCGCCCCGAGGACTACCAGGCGCCGCTGCTCATGGCGCAGATCTGCGACGACCTCGGGCAGCGCGAGCGCGCCGACGCGGCGCGGCGCGCGGGCATCCGCGCGGCCGAGAACCGGCTCGCGCTCCAGCCCGACGACGTGCGTGCGCTCTACATGGGAGCGAACGGACTCGTCTCGATCGGCGACCGCGACCGCGCGCTCGAGTGGGCGCAGCGGGCGTTCGCGCTCGACCCGGGCGACGCGATGCTGCTCTACAACCTCGCGTGCATCCACGCGCTCGCGGGCCGCGGCGACGACGCGATCCTGCACCTGCAGCGCGCGGTGCGGGCGGGCATGAACTTCGTCGCGTGGCTGCGCAACGACAGCAACCTCGATCCGCTCCGCGGCTCGCCCCGCTTCGAGGCGATCGTGCGTTCGCTGGAGGACGCCGCGGCACACGCGTGAGCGTCGGCGCGGGCGCCGCGGGTCAGCGCGCGGGGGCCGCGAGGCCGAGCAGGCGCATCTCGTGCGCGAGCGTCTCGGCGAGCCCTTCCGCGAGCGGCCGCGGCGACCAGCCGAGTTCGCGCCTCGCCCTGGCGTTGTCGCCGAGGTACGTGGTGCCCGCGATCACGCGCAGCCCCTCGCTCGAATACGCATCGGGCACGGGCACGAAGCGTTCGATCACGCCGACGATCGCGGCCGCGGCGCGCAGCACGCCGGGCGACGGATGGTTCGTCGGCGCCGGAATGCCCGTCAGGCGCTCGGCGATCGCGAACGCCTCGATCAGCGTGTGCGGCGGGCCGGCG
>JBGAOA010000057.1:0-27333 GCA_044222065.1 Candidatus Eiseniibacteriota bacterium | reverse complement strand
GCCTGTGCGCGCGGCGCTGTCGCCCGCGGCGCCGGTCGCGCCCGGCGCGCTCGAATTCGCCTCGGATCCCGCGCTCGTGCCCGGCCTCGCGTCCGGCACGCAGCGTTACGCCGTCGAGTTCGCGTTCTCGGGCCTCGACGTGCCGGGCGTCGCGACGCTCGTTCTGCCGGTCGAGGTCGTCGAGTCGCGCGGCGACGCTGCGCTCGAGGCGCCGCGCCCGTCGCCGACTCGCGCTCACACCGCCGCGACGCTGCGGCGCGCGCGCGTCGAGCTCGCCGTGCGCTGGCCGGCGTTGCGACTCGCCGCGCGCACGCTCGTCGGGCTCGCGCCCGGCTCGCTGCTGCCGCTGCCCGCCGGACCCGAGGACGCCGTGGAACTGCTCGTCAACGGCCGGCCCCGTTACCTCGCCGCGATCGGCGAGTCGAACGGCCGGCTCGCCCTGCGCATCGTCCGTTCACTCGTTCCCCCGCGCGCCGCGCGTGCGGGCCACCAGGAGGACGCATGACCCCGTTGGAATCCGCGAACGCGCCGGACACCGCGGCCGCACCCGCTTCGCTCGAGGCGCTGCTCGACGTGACGCTGCCCGTGGCGATCGAGATCGGCCGCACGCAGCGCACGGTGGACGACCTGCTTCAGCTCGCGCCGGGCGCCGTGCTCACGCTCGACCGCGGCGTCGGCGAGCCGGTGGACGTGCTCGTCGGCGAGCGGCGGTTCGCGCTCGGCGAGGTCGTCGTCGTCGGCGACCGGCTCGGCGTGCGCATCACGAAGCTCGTGCCCGCGGCCCCGTCGGAGGGCGAGGCGTGACGCTCGGCCACGGACTCCAGTTCGCGGGCGCGCTCGCCGCGACGCTCGGACTGCTCGGCCTCGCCGTCGTCGTGCTGCGGCGGCTCCAGCTCGCGGCCCCGGCCGGCCTCGGGCCCCGGCTGCGCGTGCTGCAGCGCGTGGACCTCGGACCGCGCCATCGCGTCGCGCTCGTCCAGCTCGGCGCGCGCGTGCTCGTCGTCGGCATGGCCGACGCGGGGCTCGCGCTGCTCGGCGAGCTCGACGACGACGAGCGCGAGCGCGCGCTCAAGAACGCGCCCGCCGGCCCGCCGTCGGCGCCGTCCGCCGCGGCTGGCGCGCGTCGCTGCCCGCGGCGCTGCGCGCGTGGCTGCCTGCGCTCGCGCTCGCGGCGACGCTCGCGCTCGCGGCCGGGTCCGCGCACGCGCAGGCGCCGTCCGCGAACGCCGGCGCCGCGAACCCGCCCGTGACCGTTCGCCGCGCGCCCGCGGTCGCGAGCTCGATCGCGCCCGCGCCGCGGCCGCCGATGCTCGCGCCGCCCGCGCCCGCGAGTCCGCTGCGCATCGCGGCGCCCGTGCCGCCAACGGTCGAGATCCAGATGGGGCAGGGCGCCGAGCAGCTGCACCTCTCGGGCGCCGTCGGCCTCGTCGTGTTCCTCGGCTTCCTCACGCTGCTGCCCGCGATGGTGCTGCTCATGACGAGCTTCACGCGCATCCTCATCGTGCTGCACTTCCTGCGCTCGGCGATCGGCACGCCGAACGCACCGCCCGGGCAGCTGCTGACCGCGATCGCCGTGCTGCTCACCGCCATCGTGATGAACCCGGTGATCCAGACCGTGAACCGCGACGCGATCCAGCCGTACACGCAGGGCCGCATCACGCAGGCGCAGGCGTACGAGACCGGCGTGCAGCCCTTCCGCGAATTCATGCTCACGAACACGCGCGAGCAGGACCTCGCGATGTTCGCCGAGATGAGCGGGGCCGACACGGCGAAGAGCGCCGAGGAGCTGCCGACGCTCACGATCATCTCGGCGTTCGTCACGAGCGAGCTGCGCACGTCGTTCCAGATGGGCTTCGCCGTGTTCCTGCCGTTCGTCGTCATCGACGTCATCGTCGGCTCGGTGCTCATGAGCCTCGGCATGTTCATGCTGCCGCCGGCCATGGTCTCGATGCCGTTCAAGCTGCTCCTCTTCGTGCTCGCGGACGGCTGGTCGCTCGTGGTCGAGAGCCTCGTCCGCAGCTTCCGGTAGGCCGCCCGTGTCCTCCGCGCTCGCGCTCGACTACGTCCGCACCGCGATCCAGACGGCGCTCGTGTGCGCCGCGCCGCTGCTCGTCGCGGCGCTCGTGATCGGCGTGCTCGTCGGCATCCTGCAGGCCGTCACGCAGATCCAGGAGCAGACGCTGACGTTCGTGCCGAAGGTCGTCGGCCTCGCGATCGTGTTCGTGCTCGTGCTCCCGTGGCTCCTGTCACAGCTCGTCCAGTACCTCGTGGCGACGCTGCGCAGCCTGCCGTCGCTGGCCTCGTGATGCCCGACCTCGTCCGCGACCTGTTCGCGCCGGAGCGCTGGCCCACGCTCGTGCTCGCGAGCGCGCGCGTCGGCGGGCTGTTCGCCGTCGCGCCGCTGTGGTCCCTGGCAGCGGTGCCGAGGACGCTGCGCATGGCGATGACGCTGCTGTTCGCCGCGCTGCTCGCCGCGGCGCTCCCCGCGGCGCCGCTGCCGGCCGAGGGGCTCGACGCCGTGCTGCCGCTCGCGGGCGAATTCGCGATCGGGCTCGCGCTCGGGCTCGCCGCCTCCGTGATCGTGCAGGGCGTCACGCTCGCGGGCGAGGTGCTCGCGCTCCAGACCGGGCTCTCGATCGGCGCGGCGATCGCGCCAATGCCCGAGCTGCAGGGATCGCCGTTCGGCCAGATCCTCGGCTTCTTCGGCGTCGCGGCGTTCGTGAGCGCGAACGGGCACCTCGCGCTGCTGCGCGCGCTCGCGACGAGCTTCGAGCGCCTGCCCGCCGGCGCGCCGGTGGACCTCGCGCGCGGCGCCGAGGTGATCGTGCCGCTCGCGGGCTCGCTGTTCGCGTGCGGGCTGCAGATCGCGGCGCCCGTGCTCGTCACGCTGCTGCTCGTGCAGCTCGCGATGGCGCTGCTCGGCCGCGCGGTGCCGCAGCTCAACGCGCTCATGACCGCGTTCCCCGTGACGATCGGCATCGGGCTCGTCGCGATCGGGTTCACGCTGCCGCTCATCGCCTCGTCCCTCGACCAGGCGATCGCGGCCGCGCCGGAGCGCACGGCGCAGGTGATCGAAGCGCTCGCGCCCGCGCCGGAGGGCCGCTGACGTGGCCGACGAACGCGACGGCGGGCAGGACCGCACCGAAGAACCCACCCAACGGCGGCGCGAAGAGGCGCGGCGCGAGGGCAAGGTCGCGCGCAGCGCGGAGCTGCTCGCGGCCGTGCTCGTGCTCGCCGGCACCGTGACGCTCGCCGGAGCGGGCGGCGCGAGCCTCGCGCGCTTCTGCCGCGCGACGCTGGGGGTGGCGGCCGGAACGATCTCGGGCGGCGAACTCACGTCGGCCGGGGCGATCGCGCTCGTTCGCCACACGACCGTGCAGCTGATGTTCGCGCTCGCGGCCGTGTTCGCGTGCGTGCTCGTCGCGGTGCCCGCGACCGGACTCGTCCAGACGCGCGGCGCCGTGTCGTGGAAGCCGATCACGCCCGACCTCTCGCGCCTCTCGCCCGTCTCCGGGTTCCGCCGCATCGTCGGCCCCGACGCGCTCGTCGGGCTGCTCAAGTCGCTCGGCAAGCTCGCCGCGATCGGCGTCGTCGCGTGGCTCGCGATCGCGCGCAGCTGGCCCGAGCTGACGTCGCTCGTCTCGCTCGGCCCCTCCGACACGGCGCGCGTGCTCCGCACGACCTCGATGCGCGTGATGCTGTGGGGCGGGCTCGCGTTCCTCGTGCTGAGCGCCGCCGACTGGGTGTGGCAGTGGATGCAGCTGCGCAAGAACCTCCGCATGTCGCGCGCGGAAGTGCGCCAGGACCTGCGTGAGACGGAAGGCGATCCGCAGGTGAAGGCGCGCCAGCAGGCGATCGCGCGGGCGCGCGCCCGCCAGCGCATGCTGCAGCAGGTGCCGCGCGCCGACGTCGTCGTCGTGAACCCCGTCCACATCGCGGTCGCGCTGCGCTACGACCTCGAGTCCGCGCCGGCGCCGCTCGTCGTCGCGATGGGGCGCCGCAAGCTCGCCGAACGCATCAAGGCGATCGCGGCGAAGCACGGCGTGCCGGTCGTCGAGAACGTCGCCGTCGCCCGCGCGCTCATCGCGACCGCGAAGGTCGGCAAGATGATCCCGCCGGCGCTGTTCGGCGCGATCGCCGAGATCCTCGCCTTCGTGTACCGCCGCCGCGGCCGCTTCACGCTGCCGCTCGGCGGCGCGCAAGGACGTGACGCGTGACGCTCGTTCCGGGCACGGCGGGCGCGGGCGCGGTGCGGCCCGCGGGCGACGGCCGCGCGGCGGCCGGCGCGGGTCGCGGCGCGCGCCGCGCGCGGCGCGCGCGGCCGCGGCGCCGCGGCTCGGCCCGTTCCCGGCGCTCGCGCCGAACGCCGAGACCGCGCTCGCGATCGGCGTCGTCGCCGTCGTCGCGCTGCTCATCATGCCGCTGCCGCCGTTCCTGCTGGACGCGTTCCTGTCGCTGTCCATCGCGCTCTCGATCGTCGTGCTGCTCGTGACACTGTCCACGCGCGACCCCGTCGAGTTCAGCATCTTCCCGAGCCTGCTGCTGCTGCTGACGCTGTTCCGGCTCGGCCTCAACGTGTCGAGCACGCGCCTCATCCTGTCGACCGGCCACGCCGGACAGGTGATCGCGGCGTTCGGCGATTTCGTGATCGGCGGCAACGTCGTCGTCGGCCTCGTGATCTTCCTGATCCTCGTCGTGATCAACTTCATGGTCATCACGAAGGGCGCGGGCCGCATCGCCGAGGTCGCGGCGCGCTTCACGCTCGACGCGATGCCCGGCCGCCAGATGAGCATCGACGCCGACCTCGGCGCGGGGCTCATCGACGAGCACGAGGCGCGGCGCCGGCGCGAGGAGATCGCGCGCTACGCCGACTTCTACGGCTCGATGGACGGCGCGGCGAAGTTCGTGCGCGGCGACGCCGTCGCGGGCCTCGTCATCACGGTCGTGAACCTCGTCGGCGGGTTCGTGATCGGCATGACCCAGCGCGGGCTCTCGGCCCAGGACGCGCTCACGACCTACTCGTCGCTCACGGTCGGCGACGGCCTCGTGACGCAGATCCCGGCGCTCGTCGTCAGCACGGCGGCGGGCATGCTCGTCACGTACGGGCAGTCGGGCTCGGGCATGGCGCCTTCGATCCTGCTGCAGATGACGCGCGCGCCGCAGGCGTGGTGGACCGCGGGCGGCATGCTCGCCGGCCTCGGGCTCATCCCCGGGCTGCCGACGCTGCCGTTCCTCGCGCTCGCGCTCGCGGCCGGCGCGATCGGCTTCGTCATCGCGCGCCGGCCGGCGGCCGGGACGGAGGCGGGCGAGGACGCCGGCGCCGCGACCGCGGAGGAGCGTCCGAGCGGCGCGCCGCAGCTCAAGGAGATCCTGCAGGTCGAGCCGCTCGAGCTCGAGATCGGCTACGCGCTCGTGCCGCTCGTGGACGAGACGCAGGGCGGCGACCTGCTGACGCGCGTGTCGGTGCTGCGCAAGCAGATCGCGTTCGACCTCGGGCTCATCGTGCCGTCGGTGCGGATCCGCGACAACATCCAGCTCGGCGCGAACGAGTACGTGATCAAGCTGCGCGGCGTGCGCGTCGCCGGCGACGAGGTGTTCCCGCGCATGCTGCTCGCGCTCGACACGGCGGGCGGCGCGAGCCCGATCGCCGGCACGCCGACGACCGACCCGACGTTCGGCATCCCGGCCGTGTGGATCGCGCCGGATCAGCGGCTCGCCGCCGAGTCCGCGGGCTGGACGGTCGTCGAGGCCGTGACCGTGCTCGCGACGCACCTCGCCGAGACGATCCGCGAGCACGCGGCCGAGCTGCTCGGCCGCCAGGACGTGCGCGCGCTGCTCGACGGGCTCAAGGACACGCACCCGGCGCTCGTCGAGGACGTCGTTCCGGGCAAGCTCCAGCTCGGCGCCGTGCAGCGCGTGCTGCAGCGTCTGCTCAAGGAGGGCATCCCGGTGCGCGACCTCGCGACGATTCTCGAGGCGCTGTCCGACGCCTCCGAGCAGACGAAGGACCCGGAGGCGCTCGCGGAGCACGTGCGCCGCGCGCTCGCGCCCGTGATCGCCGAAGTGCTCGGCGCGCGCGAGCAGCCGATCCGCGCGATCACGATCGGGCCGCGGCTCGAACTCGCGCTCATGCAGCTCTTCCACCCGCGCCGCGACGGCGCGCGCACGATGGAGCCCGACGAGATCACGAACGCGCTGCACGCGCTCGCCTCGATCCTCCACCGCGAGCGCCGCGACGGCCAGCCGCCGCCGCTCGTCACGCCGCCGGGCCTGCGGCTCGGCGTGCGCCGCCTCGTCGAACCCGTCATGCCGCGCCTGCCCGTCGTGTCGCTCGCCGAACTTCCGCCGCACACCGCGATCCAGAACCTCCAGACCTGGGAGCTCGCCCATGCCGCATGAGACCTTCACGGGAACCGCGATTCCCGAACTGCTCGCCCGCGCGAACGAACGCTTCGGCGAGGGCGCGCGCATCGTGTCGCTCGCGCGCCGCAACGATCGTCCCGGCTGGACGCTCGTCGCGGCGTCCGACGCGATCGCGGCGAACGCGCTGCGCGCCCCGGGCGCGTGGCCGCCGCCGGCCTTCCGCACCGCGATGACCCCGCAGCTGTCGTCGCTCGCCGCTCGCCGCGCCGGCGTGCCCGCGTCGCTCGCGGTCGTCGGCCCGACGGGCTCGGGCAAGACGACGACGCTCGCGAAGCTCGCGAACCGCGAGGACGTGTTCGGCGGACTCGCGGTCGGGTTCCTGTGCCTCGACACGTACCGCGTCGGCGCGATCGAGCAGGCGCGCCACTACGCGCGGCTGTCGCGCCTGCCGATCGCGGTCGCCTCCGACGCGGCCGGCATCGCGATCGCGCTGAGGAAGCTCGCGCGCTGCGAGATCGTGCTCGTGGACACGCCCGGACGGGGGCCGTCGCGCCGCGGCGACCTCGTCGAGATCGCCGCGCTGCTGCGCGAACTCGCGCCCGCCGAGACGCACCTCGCGATTCCCGCCGGCCTCGAGCCGCGGCGCGTGCGCCGCGCGCTCGCCGAGCACCGCGTGCTGAATCCCACGCACCTCGTCGCGACGAAGCTCGACGAGTGCCCCGACGACACGAGCGTGTTCGACCTCGCGGTCGAGTCCGCGCTCCCGATGCGGTGGGTCACGACCGGGCAGGAGGTGCCCGACGACCTCGAGGCCGCGTGGCTGCGCGTGATCGCGCGCATGCAGGCGCCCGCGCGCGCCCGAGAGGAGGTCTTCGCATGATCGTCCGCAGTCCCGCGTTCGCGGCGCCGCTCGGCGCCCTCCACGACGTCGAACCCCGCGACGGCGGCGAAGTGCTCGTCGTCGGCAGCGGCAAGGGCGGCGTCGGCAAGTCCACGATCGCCGTGCGGCTCGCCGCGTCACTCGCCGCGCGCGGCGAACGCACGCTGCTGTGTGACGGCACGCAGCACCGCGGCCACCTGCACGTGCTGCTCGGCGTGCGCGCGCCGGCGCTGCTCGAGCGCACGCTGCTGAAGGGCGGCGACCTCGAACGGCTCGCCGCGCGCGTCGCCGGCGACCTGTGGCTGCTGCCGTCCGCTTCGGGAAGCCCGCGGCTCGCGGCGCTCGGGCCCGTCGAGCGCGCCGAAGTGCACTACCGCGTGTCGCGCGTGTTCGGGCGCTACGCGCACACCGTGCTCGACGCCGACGGCGGCGTGGACGGCGTCGTGCGCGCGGTGACGATGCACCCGTCGCGGCTGCTGCTCGTCGTGACGCCCGAGCCGACGGCGCTCGCGGACGCGTACGCGCTCGCGAAGGTCGCGCTCCAGCGCTGCCCCTCGCTCGGCGTGGACGTGATCGTGAACCGCGCGAGCGGCGCGGCCGAGGGCGAGTCGGCCTTCGGACGGCTCGAACAGGCGGCGGAGCGCTTCCTCGGCCGCACGTTCCGCCACCTCGCCACGCTGCCCGACGACCCGGCCGTGGGCCGCGCCGTGCGGCGTCCGGGCGGATTGCTCGCGCTTCCGGGCCGCGACTTCGAGCCGCTCGTCCGGGCGCTCTTCGCCCGCGAGGACGCGGGCGAGAAGGAGCGTGCGTCGTGAGCGGCCCGTCGAAGGCGCTGTGGGACGCGTGGAAGAAGCAGAACGATTCGCGGGCGCGCGCGCAGCTGCTCGACGGCTACCTCGGGCTCGTGCACCACGCCGCCCAGGAGCTGTGGCGCTCCGGTGCGCGCGCGGTCGAACTCGAGGACCTGGTCGGCGCGGGCACGCTCGGGCTCGTTCAGGCGCTCGAGGGCTTCGAGCCCGAGCGCGGACTCGCGTTCAGCACGTACGCGATGCCGCGCATCCGCGGCGCGATGCGCGACGAGATCCGCCGCCAGGAGTGGACGCCGCGCACGCTCATGGAGCGCCGCCGCGCGATCGCCGACGCGCGCCGCAAGCTCGAGCAGAAGCTCGGCCGCGCGCCCGAGGCGCAGGAGATCGCCGAGCACCTCGGACTCGACCTTGAGACGTTCTGGCGCTGGGCGGGCGAGGTCGAGACGCGGACGATGGTCGCGCTCGACGATCCGCGCGAAGAGGGGCACGAGGAGGTGCCGCTGCACGAACGCATCGCCGATCCGCGCCTCGGCGGCCCCGACGCCGCGATCCAGGAGCGCGAGACGCTCGAGGGTTTGCGCGCCGCGCTGCGGGCGCTGCCCGAGCGCGAGAAGCTCGTCCTGTCGCTGCTGTACTTCGAGAAACTGACGCTGCGCGAGATCGGCGAGGTGCTGCACGTCACCGAGTCGCGCGTGTCGCAGCTCCACACGCGGGCGGTGCGCCGCATGCGCGAGTGGATGACCCGAGAGGAGGCGGCCTGAGATGCGCCGTACCACCGGATGGAGCGCCGTCGTGCTCACCTGCCTCGCGCTGATCGCGGCCTCGCTCGCGACCCGCGATCGCGACCGGGCCGTGCCCGGTCCCGCGCCGCACGCGGCCGCCGCGACGTCGTACGGGCGGCCGCCGCTCGCGCTCGCGCTCGCGTCCGCGCTGCGCATTCCGACGCGCGCGGCCGTCGCCCGTCCCGCGGCGCGCCCGCTCTCGGCCCGTCCGCTGCCGGCGTGGGCGATCGCGAGCGGCGGCCTCGGCCTGCTGGCGCTCGCGCTCGCGTTCGCGCTCGCCGCGGCGTTCGCGCTGCGGCGAGCGTTCGGCGGCTTCGGGCTCGAGCCGCGCGTGCTGCGGCTCGCGAGCCGCGGAGTGCCTGCGGCCGTGATCGCGGCGCGCACGGGGCTCCCGCGCGACGGCGTGCGGCTGCTGCTGCGCCCGCGCGCGGCCGAGGCGCGCGAGGCGCGCCGATGACCGGCACGACCTGCCGGGCGGAAGGAACGTCCGCGTGAACGCGGGCCTCACGGGCGCGCGCGGAGGCCGCAAGTCGCTGCGGCGTCGCGAACGGACGATGCGCCGTGCGCGGCACGGCCGTTGCCCTGCGAGACCTCACCCCGCGGCGGTGTCCGCGGGAGCGAAGGAGGACGCGTGCCGATCCACGGCATTCTGAACACCGCCCGCTCGCTCGCCTTCTACGAGCGCCTGCAGGAAGTGACGGCGAACAACGTCGCGAACACGAACACGGACGCCTTCAAGGCCGACCGCCTCACGGCGCGAAGGCTCCCGGGCGCCGACGTCGCCGTGCCCGTGCAGGCGACCGACCTCGAGCCCGGGACGCTCCGCTCGACCGGTCGGACGCTCGACGTCGCGCTCGACGGTCCGGGCTTCCTCGTCGTCGAGACCGAGCGCGGCGAACGGCTCACCCGCGGCGGATCGCTGCGGCTCGATGCCGTGGGGCGCCTCACCGACGCGCACGGGTCGCCCGTGCTCGGCGAGCAGGGGCCGATCTTCGTCGCCGGACGCGACGTCGAGATTCGCACCGACGGCGAGGTGATCGAGGACGGCGCGACGATCGGGCACCTGCGCCTCGTCGCCGCGCCGGACCGCGAGACGCTGCGGCGCGAGGGCTACGGCCGCTTCATCGCGACGACGCCGCTCGAAGCCGCGCCGGTCGGGGCGATGAGCGTGCGCCAGCGCACGATCGAGGAGTCGAACGCCGACGCGATCACGTCGCTCGTGGACCTCGTCAACGTCCAGCGGAGCTACGGCGCGAACATGGACGCCCTGCGCGCGATGGATTCCGCGCTCGGCACGCTGACGAACCAGGTGGGACGCGTCGACTAGGCGCGGCTCGCGAGGCCCGGCGTCCGCGCACGCGGCCGTCCGACAGGGAGGAACCATGAACAGCAGCATGCGGACCTCGGCGAGCGGGATGCTCGCGCAGCAGCGCATGGTCGAAGTGATCGCGAACAACCTCGCGAACGTGAACACCACGGGCTTCAAGCGCAGCCGCGTGAGCTTCGAGGACGTGCTGTACGAGACCGTGCGCGACGCCGGATCGAACGGGCCGCGCGGCGCCGAGACGCTCGGGCCGATCCAGATCGGCAAGGGCGTGCGCGTCGCCGGCGTGCTGCGGCTGCACGCGCAGGGAACGCCCGAGAACACGCAGCGCCCGCTCGATCTCGCGATCGACGGCGAAGGCCTGTTCCGGATCGAGCGCCACGACGGCACGATCGCGTACACGCGCGACGGCAGCTTCACGCTCGACGAGAACGGCGACCTCGTCACGTCGAGCGGCTACAAGGTCGTGCCGGCGATCAACGTGCCGCAGGACGCGACCGGGGTCACCGTGTCGCCGAACGGCACCGTGACGCTGACGCTCGCCGGCAGCTCGACGCCCGTGGACGTGGGCCGTCTCGAGCTCGCGCGCTTCGTCAATCCGAGCGGACTCGAGGCGATCGGCGAGAACCAGTTCCTCGAGACCGTCGCCTCGGGCCCGGCGATCTCGGGCTACGCGCAGGACGACGGCTTCGGCCGCGTGCTCGCGGGGACTCTCGAAGCGAGCAACGTCGAAATCGTGCAGGAGATGACGGACATGATCGCAGCGCAGCGCGCCTACGAGATCAACGCGAAGGCGATCCGCGCGAGCGAAGACATGATGAGCGCGACCCATGACCTCATTCGCTGACCTGTGCCTGCTCGGGGCCGCGAGCGTCGCGGTCGCGCCCGCGAACGCGGCGGCGACGCCGGTCGCCGCGAGCCTCGAAGCCGCCGGCGCGCGCGTCCGCGCGCTGCTCCAGGCGCGCTGGGGCGTCGCCCCGGAGCGCATCCGGCTCCAGTGGGGCCACGCGCTCGAACCGTTCGCGAACGACGCGATCGAACTCGCCGGCATGGGCGACGGCGGCTGGTTCGTCGCGATCGGATCGCGCGCGGCGTCCGGGACGACGGCGGCGCGCGTGCGCGCCGGCGTCGAGGTGCGCATGCCGGTCGCGGCGCGCGCGCTGCCGGCCGGCACGTCGATCGCCGAGCCCGACGTCGCGTGGGGCACGCGCGTCGTGTGGGCCCGCCGTCGGCGGCCGACCGCGCGCCCGACGTCGTCGGAGCGCGCACCCGCCGCCCGGTCGCGGCCGGGGCGCGGCTCGATGCGGTCGCGCTCGAACGCCCGGCGCTGATCGCGAACGGCGATCCCGTCGCGCTCGAATGGCGGCGCGGCGCGTGCGCGGCGCTCGAGGGCACGGCGCTCGGCGCGGCGAACGCGGGCGAGCGCGTGCGCGTGCGTCTTTCGGGCCGCGACGGCGAGCGGACCGGCATCGCGCGCGAGCGCGGCGCCGCGACGCTCGAGAGCGGGGCGCGGCCGTGAGCGCGCGGGTGAATCACCTCGCCGCCCGCGTCGCGCCGGCCGCGCTCTCGCTGCTCGTGGTCGTCGTGCCGCCCGCCGCACGCGCGCAGGCGCCCGCGGACAGCGCGGCGCTCGCCGCCGCCGATTCGCTGCGCTCGCTCGCGAGCGCGTCCGCGATCCGGCGCACGGACTGGCTGTCGGACCGCACGCCGCTCCGGGTCGGCGACCTGCTCACGGTCGTCGTGGACGAGCAGGCGTCGGCGAACGAGCGCGTCACGCACGTCGCGACCGGCAACCGCGGCATGCGAGCGGACCTCTCGACCTCGCTCGCCGGCGACGCCCAGGCGTACAACATCCACAGCGGGCTCCAGAACGACACGCGCGACGTGGGGGAGGCCGGACGCTCCGGTGGCCTGACCGCGGTCATCACCGTGCGCGTCGTGGGATTCGGTCCGAACGGACTCGCGCGCGTCGAGGGGACGCGCAAGGTGAACGTGGACGGACGCGAGCAGCAGGTCACGCTCACCGGGCTCGTGCGGCCGGGCGACGCGCGGTTCCAACCTCGTCGAGTCGAGCCGCATCGCCGACGCCGTGATCCTCTACAAGGGCAAGAAGATCTCGCCGCGCTCGGGGTTCATCGGGAAGCTGCTCGGGATGGTGTGGCCGTGAGCGCGCGACGCTCCGCGCGCGCCCGCACGGCGCGGCGCGCGTTCGCGCTCGCCGCGCTCCTCGCCGTCGCGGCACACGCCGCCGCGGGCGCGCTCGCGCTCGCGCCCGGCGGCGCGTCCCCCGCGAACGCGCGCGTGCGCGACCTCACGCGCCGCGAAGGCGACGTGCCGCGCCGCATCGTCGGCTACGGCATCGTCGTCGGGCTCCCCGGCACCGGCGACCGCTCGTTCGGCGTGGGGCGCGAGGGCTCGCCGACCGTGCGCTCGATCGTGAACCTGCTCCGCCGCTTCTCGATCGAGGTGCCCGAGGACCGACTGCGTCCGCGCAACGCCGCGGCCGTGCTCGTCACGGCCGAGGTGTCTCCGTACCTGCGGCCCGGCGGACGCTTCGACGTGGACGTCGCCGCACTCGGCGACGCGATCTCGCTCCAGGGCGGGCAGCTGTGGATGACGCCGCTCGTGAGCGCGCCCGACGAAGCGCCGCTCGCGACCGCGCAGGGCGCGGTGCAGCTGCCGGACGGCGGCCCGCGCCCGATCGGCGGCATCGCGCGCACGAACTCGGCGCGCGTGATCGCCGGCGGCATCGTCGAGGCCGACGCGCCGCGGCCCGCTCCGAGCGCGCGTCTCTTCCTGCGCGAGCCGGACCTCGTCACGGCGCGGCTCGTCGCCGACGCGCTCGACCTCGCCTTCGGCGCGGGCACGGCGCGGCTCGAGGACGCGGGCGCGATCGCGCTGCGTCCCGACTCGGCGCGCGCGAGCGACCTCGCGTCGTTCCTCGCCGCCGCGGACACCGTGCTCGTGACGTTTCCGACGCGCTCGCGCGTCGTGATCGACGCGCGCGCCGGCACGGTCGTCGCGGGCGGCGACGTGCGGCTCGGCGCCGCGGTCGTCTCGCACCACGGACTCACGCTCACGATCGGGGCCGCGACGGCCGCTTCGGACACCGGGCGCAGGGGACGCGTGCGCGCGCCGGCCGAGGCGAGCGTCGAGGACGTGGCCGCGGGGCTGCGCGCCGCGGGCGCGACCGCCGCCGAGATCGGCGCCGTGTTCGACGCGCTGCGCGCGAGCGGCGCGCTCGCCGCCGAGGTGGTGATCCGATGAAGCCCGTTCCGACCGCGGCCCCCGCCGCGCCGCCGGGCGCCGCCGCGCCTCGCGATCCGCGCGCCGAACTGCGTCGCGCCTCGCAGCAGCTCGAGGGCGTGTTCCTCGCGCAGCTCTTCCGCGCGATGCGCGAGAGCGTGCCCCAGGGCGGCTTCGTGGACGCGGGCGAGGGCGAGCGGATGTTCCAGTCGCTGCTCGACGACCGGGTCGCGAACCTCGCGGCCGAACACTCGGTCCGCGGGCTCGGAGACGCCATCTACCGGCAGCTGTCGCGCCGCCTACAGAATCCGGAATCCACGCCGAAACTCGAGGAATGGTGAAACCCATGCCGAACGCCGACACCACGCCGATGCCGCCGCCCGGGACGACCCCGCTCCTCGAAGTGCTGGGGGAAGAGGCCCGTCTGCTCGAGGCCGTCGCCGCGGCGCTCGTCGAACAGCGCGCCGCCGTCGCCGCCTCCGATGCGGCGCGGCTCGAGACGCTCGCGGGCACGCTCGAGCCGACGCTCGAGTCGCTGCGGCGCGTGCGCGCGCAGCGCGAGGACATGACGCGAGCCGTCGGCGGGGACGCGAACGAGCCGCTCTCGACGCTCGCCGCGCGCCTCGGCCCCGGCGCCGCGTCCCCGTTCGAGACGGCGCGCGTGAGGATCACGCGCGCCGCGCGCGCGGTCGCCCGCGAGTCGCGCATCAACCGCGCGGTCGTGAGGCGCGTCACGGAGGCCGGCGAAGCGTTCCTGCAGGAGTTGTTCGGCGGCGAGGCGCCGCGGACGCCGTCGTACGACGGCTCCGGCGCACGCCGCGACGGCGCGCCCTCGGGCGCGTTCCTGGACCGGAGGATCTGACGTGTCGCTCACTTCGCTCCTGAGCATCGCCCGCACCGCGCTGCTCGCGCAGCGCCGCGCGATGGAAGTCACCGCGCACAACATCGCGAACGCGAACACGCCCGGCTACTCGCGCCAGCGCCTCGAGCTGACCGCCGCCGATCCGCTGCGCCTGCCGCTCGGCGCGGTCGGACGCGGCGTCACGTTCGACACGATCGTGCGGCTGCGCGACACGTTCTACGACGCGTCGTACCGGCGGGACAACGCCGGACTCGGCGGCTCCTCGACGCGTCTGTCGCTGCTGCAGGAGATCGAGGGCGCGATCGGCGAGCCGTCGGACACCGGCATCGCCGCCGCGCTCGACGGCTTCTTCCAGTCGTTCTCGGACCTGACGCACGATCCGTCCGGCGCCGCCGCGCGCGAACTCGTGCGCCAGGCGGGCGACCGTCTCGCGGGCGCGATCCGCTCGCTCGACGGCCGCATCGCGCAGTCCGGCACGGGAGCGCTCGAGCGGCTCCAGTCCGACGTGAACGACGTGAACGGCCTGCTGTCGCGCGTCGCGTCGCTCAACACGCAGATCATCGCGGCCGGCGGCGAGCGCGCCCCCGACCTGCTCGACCAGCGCGATCTGCTGCTCGACCAGCTCTCGGAGTTCGCGACGCTGAAAGTCCTGCCGCAGTCGAACGGCACGGTCACGGTGATCGCCGCGAACACGACGCTCGTGGACGCGGCGACCGCGCAGACGCTCCAGGTCGCGCCGGCCGCGACCGGATTCAACGTCACGACCTCGGACGGCCGCGTGCTCGACTTCGGCGAGGGACGGCTCCAGTCCGAGACGAACTTCCTCACGACCGACCTGCCCGCCGTGCGCGCGAAGCTCGACCAGTTCGTCTCGGGGCTCGTGAACTCGGTGAACGGCCTGCACGGTTCGGGCTTCACGCTCACCGGCGCGACCGGCATCGCGTTCTTCGATCCCGCCGGCGTCACGGCCGGCTCGATCGACCTGTCGGCGGCGGTGAAGGCGTCCACGGACGCGATCGCGGCCGGCCTCACGAACGCGCCGGGCGATGCGACGCTCGCGCTCCAGCTCGCGCAGCTGCGCAACGTCTCGGTCGGCTCGCTCGGCAACCGCACGCTCGGCGACTTCTACGCCGTGTTCGCGAGCGGCGTCGGCGCCGACACGCGCGACGCCACGCTCGACGTCGAGTCGCTGCAGGCGCTCGTGGACCACGCCGAGACCCAGCGGCTCAGCGTGAGCGGTGTCGCGACCGACGAGGAGATGCTGTCGCTGATCGCGCAGCAGGAGGCCTACGGTGCCGCCGCGCGCCTGATCCAGGCCGCGCAGGAGATGTCGGACGCGATCCTGCGGATCCTGTAGCGCGAGCGACCGCCGCCGCCGCGACTCCTCGTTCGAGCCCTCGCGGCCGGACGCATTCGCTCACGAACCGCGTTTCGAGGAACGATCGCGCGAGCGACTCACGCGTTGCCGGCGACCGCGTCGCCTCCCGTGCGGAAGTTCCGGGTGCGATTCGCGCTCCGGAAGGACGTTTTCGCTGGAGCGTGGAGCGGGCCGCCGGTAGCCTCGTGCGCTCGTCGCCCTCGGTCCTTCGCTTCTCGCACCCTTGCCCGGAGCCGCCCATGTCCCCCCGCGACGCCCTGCGCCTGCCGTTGCTTCGTTCCGCCCTCGCCCTCGCCGTGGTCCTCTCCGCCTCGCCCGTGCTCGCCGCCGGCGGCATCGGCGACCTGTACGTGACGAGCGACGCGTCGGACGTCGTGCGCGCCTACGATGGAGGCTCGGGCGCCTTCCTCGGCGTGCACTGCACCTCGGTCTCACCCGCAGCCGGCCAGCTGAGCATTCACTTCGGCGAGACGAACAACCGCGTCCTCGTCGGTCACTTCGGCGGCGGCGTCAATGAGTTCGACGCGACGAGCGGCGCCTTCATCAAGACCTATAACCCGGGCGGGGGCTGGATGTGGTCGGCGCTCTACCGGCCGAGCGGAAACGTGCTCGCGACCGACACGGGCAACGACAAGATCCTCGAGTTCGACGGCGTCACCGGCGCGCTGATCGGGACGTTCGCGACGTTCCCGTTCCAGACGTTTCCGTCGGACATGCGTTACGGCCCGAACGGGAACCTGTACGTGTGTTCGTACGGCACGAGCATGGTGTACGAACTCGATCCCGTGACGGCCGCGATCGTCACGGCGTGGTCCATGCCGGTCGCCGGCGACCGCTGCAACGACGTCGCGTTCCTGCCGGGCGGCCAGATCATCGTGTCGAACATGGGCAGCAACATGGTTCACCGCTTCGACTCGACGCCCGTGCACACGTACCTGGGTTCCTTCGCCGGGACCGGCTGGAATCGCCCGCACGGGATCGACATCAGCCCTTCGAACGGCCACATCTTCGTGGCCGACGGCGTGACGACGCAGGTGCACGAGTTCGATCCCGTCACGTTCGCCGAGATCACGCCGACGTTCCTGTGGGACGGATCAAGTCGCTCTACCGCTAGTCGCAGTTCGAAGGCGCGGCCGTCCGGGCTCTCCCGGGCGGCCGTTTCTCGTTCGTTGACGGGGGCGGGGGAGCGGACCGCCCGGTGAGGCGAGGACGCGATCGGCCGTGGGGCGAAGGCTGCGGTCCGCGCCCTACGCCGTCTTCCGGTCGCCGCCGCCGTCGGTCATCTTGCGGCGGACGGCGACCATGCGCATCGGCTCGATCTGGCTGCGGCGCGAGATCACCTCGAGCGCCGAAGCCGAGAGCGTCGTGCCGCGCGCGAGCAGCTTCACGCCGGCGTCGGTGAACAGGTCCTCGGCGAGCACCATGCCCTCCTCGAGGTCGCTCACCGCGAGCCGCACGAGGCGCGACTCGGGGATCTGGTTGCTCGACACGATCTGCTGCAGGTGCGCGATGACCATCGGGTCGTAGAGCGTGCCCGCGTGCGCCGCGAGCTCCTCGACGAGCATGCCGATCGAGACGCCCGGGCGTGCGGCGCGCGCGATCTCGAGGTCCGTCACGATGCGCAGGATGCGCGAGCGCAGCGGGATCTGGCCCGCCTGAGCGTGGCCCGGCTGGCCGGTGCCGTCCCAGTTCTCGCACATGCTCTCGATCAGCGAGGCCGCGCCGCGCAGGCCCGGCCACACGGTGAGGATGTCGCGTGCCGCGGCCGCGTGCAGGTACGTCTCGGTCTCGCCGCGCGCGGGCTTGTGCGCGCGATCGGGCGAGAGCGCGCGGCCGAGCGCGTGGTGGCGCGCCGCGCGGTCGAGGTCCGGCAGCAGGTCGGCCGGGATCTCGAAGCGCTCCGCGATCCGGCGGCACAACGCCACGCATTCGCGCGAGCGCTCGGCCGCGCCCGAAGAGGCGTGCTCGAGCGCCCGGTCGAGCGTGCGCTGCACGTAGTCGTCGGCGGCGGCGAGCGCCTCGCGCGCCGAGATGAGATCGGTGCGCATCGCGTCCATGCGCGCGCGGAACTCGAGCATGCGGCGGCCCGCGCTCCACACGACGGCGAGCACGGCCGGATCGAGCGGCGAGCGCAGCGTGAGGTGCACGCGCGGCACGGGCGCGTCGTCGCCGGGTTCGGGAGACGGCGGCAGCACGCGCACGAAGAAGCTCTCGCGCAGGTGCTTGTGGCGGTCGAGCGCGAGGCCGAAGGCGTCGAGCTGCTCGAGCCCGACGAACACGAGGCTCGGGCGTCCGACGCGGCCGATCATGTCGTCGCCCGGCACGGCCCGCCATTCCACGATTTCGGGCGCGGGCCCCGGGGGCAGCGCCGCGCGCACCGCCGCCGCGTCCTCGCGGCGCAGGCCGACGAACAGCAGCGGGGCGCGGCTCACGCGCCGCCTCGCGCGAGCGCGATCGAATCCGCGCGCGCGGCGGAGTCGGGCGACGTGAACACGGGCGCGCCGCTCGGGACGCTCGTGATGTCGGGGAACAGGACCGTGATGCTGATGCGCCGGTTGCCGGGCGCGTACGGATCGTTCGGCGTGCGCAGCGAGCGGTCGGCGTGCGCGCGCACCTCGACGACCTGCTCGGGCTTGAGTCCCTGCGTCGTCATGATCTTGCGCGCGCTGTTCGCGCGGTCGGCGCTCAGCTCCCAGTTCGAGTAGCCGTGGTCGTTCGCGTACGGCCGCGCATCGGTGTGCCCCTCGACGCGCACCGAGTTCGGCAGTTTGCCGAGCTCCTGGCCGAGCCGCTCGATGAAGCGGCGCCCGTTCGCGCTCGGCGCGGGGCTGCCGCTCTCGAAGAACACGCCCGTCGAATCTTCGAGCAGCTGGATCGCGAGCCCCTCGTCCGTGATCGAGATCTCGACGAACGCGCGCAGGTTCGCGAACTCCGGAACTTCCTGCAGTCGCTTCTCGAGCTTCTCGGCGAACTGCTGGATGCGGTCGCGGCGGAACTCGACGATGTCCGCGGGCGACATCGGCCGCACGGTCGCCGCCTGCGCGCCCTCACCCGGCATGATCGAGCTGCCGAACTCGTCGGCGCGTCCGAGCGGATCCGAGAAGTAGCCGGCGATCGCCGACTTCACGTCCGAGCTCTGGTTCACGAGCCACAGCACCAGGAACAGCGCGAACATGGCGGTCATGAAGTCGGCGAACGCGACCTTCCAGGCGCCGCCGTGGTGGCCGCCGCCGTGGCCCTTCTTGCGGACGACGATGCGGACCGGGACTTCGCGTTCGCGGTTCATCGCGGCGCTCCGCCTACTTGCCCTTCACCGACTTCACGGCCGTTTCCATCTCGGGAAACGACGGCCGGTTCTCGGCGAAGATCGCGCGGCGCGCGAACTCGACCGTGACGAGCGGCGGGAAGCCCTTCGCGAACGCCACGACGCTCGCCTTGAGGAACTGGTGGAACTCGGACTCGGCCGCGTTCAGGTTCTCCATGTTGCCGGCCAGCGGTCCGACGAAGCCGTACGCGAGCAGCACGCCGAAGAACGTGCCGGTGAGCGCGGCGGCGACGTGGTGGCCGATCTCCTCGACCGGGCCCGCGATCGCGCCCATCGTGATGACGATGCCGAGCACCGCGGCCACGATGCCGATGCCGGGCAGGCCGTCGGCGACCTTCTGCAGCACGGACACCGAGCGGTTCTCCTGCGTGTGGTGCAGGTCGATCTCGCCGTCGAGCAGCGCCTCGAGGTCGTGGGGCGGCACGCTGCCGACGAGCACGAGCCGCAGCGAGTCGCACAGGTACACGATGCCGTGGTGCTGCTTGAGAACGTTCGGGTACTTCTTGAAGATCGCGCTCTTCTCGGGCGACTCGATGTGCGCTTCGATCGCGACGAGGCCGTCGCGCCGCGCGGTCTGGTAGAGCTCGAACAGCAGCTTGAGCGCGTCGAGGTAGAGCGCCTTCGTGAACGGCGAGCCGCCGAGCATCTGGCCGAGCTTCGCGCCGGTCGCGCCGAGCACCGGGGGCGCCGTCGAGATGATGACGGTGCCGAGCGCCGTGCCCGCGATCACGACGATTTCGGAGATCTGGAACAACGCCGCGAGCTGGCCGCCGGCCATCATGAAGCCGCCCACGACCGAGCCGACGACGACCACGATGCCGATGATGGCGAACATGCGAAGGGAAGGTCCCGGGGCCAGAATCGCGAACGGGAGTCGAGCTGCCGGGGCGAAGTATCGGGTTCCGGGGGGGGCTCTTGAGGGCGGCGCCGCGGGAACGCCCGGGCCGCGCGCGAACCGGAACTTCTTGCCGCCCGGTGCCTTCCGGAGGCCCCGGGCCGCCGCTCGGAGGCTTAGGCCGCCCGCTTCAGGGTGTCGGCCTCGCGGCGCCCCGCGATCGCGAGGCCCGCGACGCGGAACGCCTCGGCGAGCGTCGGGAAGTTGAAGACGTTCTCGACGAACACGTCGACCGTGAGCCCGCCGACGATCGCGACCTGGGCCACGTGCACGAGCTCGGTCGCGCCCTCGCCGACGATCTGGGCGCCGAGCACGCGGCCGTCCGCGGCGTCGCAGACGAGCTTCAGGATGCCGCGCGCCTCGCCGTTGATGTGGCCGCGCGCGATCTCGCGGAAGTCCGCTCGTCCGACCACGACCTCGCGTCCGCGTTCGCGCGCGGCATCCTCGCTGAGTCCCACGCTCGCGATCTCGGGAATCGTGTAGATGCCCACGGGCGTCGGGCTCTCGTTCGGCGGCGTCGGCAGCCCGAGCGCGTGGCGCGCCGCGCGCCGTCCCTGCTCCATGGCGGTGGCCGCGAGCGACGGCGGGCCGATGACGTCGCCGACGGCGAACACGTGCGGGACGCTCGTGCGGAACTCGGCGTCCACCGCGACCTGGCCCTGCGGGGTCAGGGCGACGCCGACCGCCTCGAGCCCGAGGTCGTCGACGCGCGCGAGGCGGCCGAGCGCGCACAGCAGGCGCTCCGAGCGGATCGAGGTGCCGCCGGGCAGCACGGTCTCGACCTGGCCGTCGGCCGTGATCTCGACGCGCTCGAAGCGTGCGCCGCCGATGAAGCGGCCGCCGTGGCGCTCGAACTCGGCGAGGAACACCGACGTCAGTTCGGGATCGAGGAAGCCGAGCGGCCGGTCGGCGCGGTCCACGAGCGTCACCTTCACGCCGAGCGCCGCGAACACCGAGGCGAACTCGCACGCGATCACGCCGCCGCCGAGCACCGTGAGCGAGTGCGGCAGGTACTGCAGGTCGAGCACGGAGTCGCTGTCGAGCACGTGCCGGTGGTCCACGGGCACGTTCTCGGGCACGCGCGGACGCGACCCCGAGGCGACGATCACGTGCTCGGCCTCCGCGATCCGCAGGCCGACCTTGTCGTTCCACACCGCGATCGAGTGCGGCGCGGCGAAGCGCGCGTGCCCGTACCACACGTCGACGCCGTTGCGCGCGAGCTGGTGCGCGATGAACTCCTGGTGCGCCTCCGTCACGGTCTTGTGCCGCCGCATCAGCGCCTCGAGCTTGAGCTCGGGCGAGACGACGCCGTCGAGCACGCCCTGCGTGCGCGTGCGCAGTCCGCTCAGGTAGACGGCGGCTTCGCGCAGCGTCTTGCTCGGGATCGTGCCGCGTTCGACGCACTCGCCGCCGACGCGCGGACCGCGTTCGATCACGAGCGCGCGCTTGCCGGCCTTCGCCGACTGGATCGCGGCCTTCTGGCCCGCCGGGCCGGCGCCGATGACGACGACGTCGAACGCCGGACCGTTCACGCGGCCGCCCGCACGAGCGTGCGCACCTGCGGGTCGTAGGCGAGCAGCTCCTCGAATTCGCTGTCGAGGAACTCGAGTCCGCGCGCACCGGGAAGCTCGAGAAGCTGTGCGACGGTGGGCGGGGGCTGGTGCTCGAGCGAGCGCACGGCGAGCGCCTCCGCGAGCGCGAGCAGCCGGGCCTCGGCGCGGAAGCGCGGCGCGGCATCGGGCGCGTGGTGCCATGCGATCGCCTCGATCATCCACTCGGGAAGCTTCGACTGGCGTACGACGGCCGCGCCGACCTCGGGGTGGAGCGAGTCGGCGACCGCAGCCGCCTCGGCGTCCTCGAACGTCCAGCGCAGCTCCTGCTCGAGGTCGGTGAGCGCCTGCAGCAGCACGGCGCGTCCCGATTCGTGGAGCAGGCCGCACAGGAACGCGGCCTCGACGTCCGCGCCGCGCAGGGACGCGATCGCGCGCGCCCAGCCGGCGCTCGAGACCGAAAGCGGCCAGAGCGCGCGGATCTCGGCCTCGTGGCGCCCGAAGCGGAACACCCGGCCGCGCACGACGACGAGCGTCGCGATGTGCGCCACGGTCTTGAGCCCGAGCCGGGCGATCGCCTGGTGGATGGACTCGATCGGCTCCGATCCGCCGTACGCCGCCGAGTTCGCGGCGCGCAGCACGTGCGCCGACAGGCTCGGGTCGTCGTGCACGAGGTCGGCGAGTTCCTGCACGCCGCTCGTTTCGTCTCGGCTCGCCTCGAGCACCTGGAACACGGTCTCGGGCAGGTGCGGCAGTTCGAGCCGTCCGCTCGCGAGCCAGGCGCGGAACAGGTCGCGGAGGGCCGAGGCTTCGCCCTCGGGGCGAAGCCCGCCGTTCGTCCGTGAAGCCGGACCCGATGGCGGCGGGAAGAGGCTCATGCAGAACGCAGTTTCGGGCGAGCGATCGCGATCTTGAGCGCCGTCTCCGAACGGGCCGCCCGCCCCGCGGGGCGGCGCGCCGGCAGCCGCGTTCCTCAAGGACGTGCGCGACCCTCCGATGCTTGGCGGGGCCGAACCGCGTCCGGCTCGACGCCGGCGCCCGACTTCCGGCCAGGGAACGGTCTGGAACGCCATGACCTCGCACGCCAACGTCTCACCGTTCGAATCGCTGCTCGTCGCCGAGGGCCTCGTCACCGAGGCGCAGCTCGAGCGCGCCCGTCGCGTCACGCGCATGCTCAAGCACGAGCGTCACGCGACCGACGTGCTCGTCGAGACCGGGCAGATCGCGCGCGTCGAGTTCGAGCGCGTGCGGCGGAAGTACCGCTCGTCGCTCTCGATCGCCGCGATCCTCGCGGAGGACGGCGCGCTCGACGACGTGCGCGCCGAGTCGTACCGGCTCGCGCGCGCCGAGGACGCATTGGCGACCGAGCGCGAGCTGCTCGTCGAGTCCGGACTCGTGACCGAGGAGCAGTACCTGCGCGCGCTCGGCACGCGCCACGACCTGCCGTTCGTCGAGCCGGACGCGAGCCTCGTGGACCCGGGGCTGCTGCTGCGTGTCTCGGTGAAGTACCTCCTGCGGCACCGCGCGCTGCCGCTCAAGATCCACGACGGCGCGCTGACCGCGATCCTCGCCGATCCGCTCGACGCCGACGTGCTCGGCGAGCTCGAACGCAGCTTCGGCGTTCCGGTGAAGCCCTGCTGCGCGACCGCGAGCAGCATCATCGAGGTGCTGCACCAGTTCGAGCGGCCCCGCGACGGCGACGGCCGCGCGCCGCTCGTCGAATACAAGGACCACGCCCACGAGCACGCGCCCGAAGAGGTGAAGAGCGCGGTCTCGATCGTGAACAGCCTGCTCGTGCGCGCGCTGCAGGCGCGCGCGAGCGACCTTCACATCGAGCCGATGGAGAAGCGCGTGCGTGTGCGCATCCGCGTGGACGGCGCGCTCCACACGCTCACGGACCTGCCGCTCGAATTCGCGCCGCAGGTTCTGTCGCGGCTCAAGCTGCTCGCGGGCGCGAACATCGCCGAGCGCCGGCTGCACCAGGACGGGCGCATCGGAGCGCGCATCGCGGGACGCGAGGTGGACGTGCGCGTCTCGACCTACTCCGGCATGTACGGCGAGTCCATCGTGATGCGCCTGCTCGACTGGCGCCGCGGGCTCGTCTCGATGGAGGAACTCGGTTTCGAGGCGCCGGTGCTCGCGGCGTTGCGCGATCACGCGCTGCGCGCTTCGTCCGGACTCGTGCTCGTCACGGGCCCGACCGGCTGCGGCAAGACGACGACGCTCTACTCGTTCGTGGACTACCTGAACGAGCCGACCGTGAAGACGATCACGGCCGAGGAGCCGGTCGAGTACCTCATCGAGGGCGTCACGCAGTGCTCGGTGAACCAGAAGACGGGGCCGACGTTCGCCGACTCGCTGCGCGCGATCGTGCGGCAGGACCCCGACGTGATCGTCGTCGGCGAGATCCGCGACGACGTGACCGCAGGGCTCGCCGTCGAGGCGGCGCTCACGGGCCACCAGGTGCTCTCGACCATGCACACCGAGGACTCGGTCGGCGCCGCGGTGCGGCTCATCGACATGAAGATCGAGCCGTTCCTCGTGTCGTCCACGATCAGCGCGCTCGTCGCGCAGCGCCTGTTGCGGCGCGTGTGCGAGCACTGCAAGGAGGCCGCGGAGCCGGGCCGCGACGACCTGCGCTACCTCGGCCTCGACGCGCACGAGCTCACCGGATTGCCGTTCGTGCGCGGCAAGGGCTGCGTGCGCTGCGGCGGCACGGGCTACCGCGGGCGCGTCGCGATCTACGAGATGCTGCTGCCGAACGACGACCTGCGCGACGCGATCCTCAACCGCTCGCCGTCGCGCACGCTGCGCCAGATCGCGCGCGGCATCCGCTCGTTCACGACGCTTCAGGAGTCCGGGTTCCTGCGCGCGGTCGCCGGCGTCACGACGCTGGCCGAGGTGGCGTTCAACGCACCGCGCGATCCCGGCGCGCGCCGCCCCGCCGAGCTGATGGAGCTCGCGACCGAACGGAGCCGCGCGTGACCACGCTTCCGCGCGCGACCGACGACGGCTTCGCCGCCCGCATCTGCGAGCGCGTCGCCGAAGGCACTCTCTCGCTGCCGCCGCTCCCGGACGCCGCGCTGCAGCTGCTCGAGCTGCTGCGCGACGAGGACGCCGTGGACTCCGCGCGCGTCGCCGAGCTGATCCGCAGCGACACGGCCGTCGCGGCGAGCGTGCTCCGGGTCGCGAACTCGGCGGCATTCGGCGGACTGCGCGCGGTGGGTGACGTGCAGGTCGCGATCGCCCGGCTGGGCTTGAAGCAGGTGAGCGCGATCGTGACGACGCTCGCGACCCGCGCCCACTACCGCACTGAGCATCCGGCGCGCGAGGGCCTGCTCATGGACCTCTGGGACACCGCGCTCACGAGTGCCATCGCGGCGCGCCAGATCGCACTCGTCAAGGGCGGCGATCGCATCGAGTCGTACGTCGCGGGACTGCTCCACGACGTCGGCGCGTTGCTCGTGATCCGCGCGGCCGAGGAGTTCGAGCGCACCTCGCCCGGGACCGAGGTCTCCGACGCGGTGCTCGTCGAGCTCATGGAACTCCTGCACACCGACATCGGCTACTGCGTGCTCAAGAACTGGCACATCCCGGATCCGATCTGCGAGGCCGCGCACCGCCATCACGAAGCACTGCCCGAGCCGTGCGATCCGCTGCTGCTGCGGATCCAGGCGGCCGACGCGATCGCGGACCGCGTGTGCGGGCGCGGAGATCCCCGCACGCTGGCCGAGGTCGCGGCGGTGGACCGGCTGCAGTTCACGGAACTGGACCTGGCATCGCTGGTCGTGGATATCGAGGACGAATTCGCGCGGGTGAAGAGCCTATTCTAGAAGTGTGATGGGGTGATCCGCGCTGGGTGGTGGGGCGGGGTGGGCGGGCGTGCCGGAACGTGCGAGGGGCCGGCGTCGCTTCGCTTCTCTCGGCCTCCGTATTTCCCGCCGGGTCGCCGCCGGGTTGCGGCTCCGGGCCGATCGGATAGACTCGCCGCCGTTGACGACACCCGCTTTACGCCCGCAGCGGACGGCGAATCCCGCCGCTCCGTGACGAACTCGAACGAACAAGGCCTGAGCCATGAGCAAACACGAAAAGCTGAACGCCTGGGTCCAGGAAGTGGCGACGATGTGCCAGCCGGAACGGGTCGTCTGGTGCGACGGCTCGGAAGGCGAATACCAGGAGATGCTGCGCCTGATGGTGCACGCGGGCACGGCGATCCGGCTCGATCCGGCGAAGCGGCCGAACAGCGTGTTCGTGCGCTCCGATCCCGCCGACGTCGCACGCGTCGAGGAGTTCACGTTCATCTGCTCGAACAAGCAGGACGACGCCGGCCCCACGAACAACTGGAAGGACCCGGCCGAGACGAAGCAGATCCTCACCGGGCTGTTCACCGGCGCCATGAAGGGTCGGACGATGTACGTCATTCCCTACAGCATGGGCCCGATCGGCTCGCCGATCGCGAAGATCGGCATCGAGATCACCGACTCGCCCTACGTCGTCGCGAACATGCACATCATGGCGCGCGTCGGCACGAAGGTGCTGGACGTGCTCGGCACGAACGGCGAGTTCGTTCGCGGACTGCACTCGGTCGGCGCTCCGCTCGCGGACAACGCCCCCGACTCGCCGTGGCCGTGCAACGCGAAGACGAAGTACATCTGCCATTTCCCCGAGACGCGCGAGATCTGGTCGTACGGCTCGGGTTACGGCGGCAACGCGCTCCTCGGCAAGAAGTGCCACGCGCTGCGCATCGCGTCGGTGCAGGCGCGCGACGAGGGCTGGCTCGCCGAGCACATGCTGATCCTCGGGCTGACGAATCCCGAGGGGAAGAAGATCTACGTCGCCGCCGCGTTCCCGTCCGCGTGCGGCAAGACGAACCTCGCGATGATGAATCCGACGATCCCGGGCTGGAAGATCGAGACCGTCGGCGACGACATCGCGTGGATGAAGTTCGGCGCGGACGGCCGGCTGTGGGCGATCAATCCCGAGGCGGGCTTCTTCGGCGTCGCGCCCGGCACGAGCATGAAGTCGAATCCCAACGCCATGATCACGGCGAAGGCGAACTCGATCTTCACGAACTGCGGCTTGACGACCGACGGCGACGTGTGGTGGGAGGAGATGTCGGACCCGCCGGCCCAGCTCACGGACTGGCTGCGCCGCCCGTGGACGGCGCAGAGCGGCCGCAAGGCGTCGCACGCGAACGCGCGCTTCACGACGCCGGCGAAGCAGTGCCCGGTGATCTCGTCCGAGTGGGAGAACCCGGCCGGCGTGCCGATCTCCGCGATCCTGTTCGGCGGCCGCCGCGCGACGGTCGTGCCGCTCGTCAACGAGGCGCTGAACTGGACGCACGGCACGTTCCTCGGCTCGATCATGAGCAGCGAGACGACCGCCGCGGCCGCGGGCGCGGTCGGAACGCTGCGTCACGATCCGTTCGCGATGCTGCCGTTCTGCGGCTACCACATGGGCGACTACTTCGCGCACTGGCTCAAGATCGGCGCGACGCACGACGCCTCGAAGCTGCCGCGCGTGTTCTACGTGAACTGGTTCCGCAAGGGGCCCGACGGCAAGTTCCTGTGGCCGGGCTACGGCGAGAACAGCCGCGTGCTGAAGTGGATCTTCGAGCGCGTGACCGGAACCGCCCAGGCGCTCGAGACGCCGATCGGCCGGCTGCCGGCGAAGGGCGCGCTCGACCTGAGCGGGCTGTCCGTCTCGGAGTCGGCGCTCGGCGAGCTGCTGCGCGTGGACGTCGAGGGCTGGGCGAAGGAGCTGCCGCTCATCCAGAAGCACTACGAGAAGTTCGGCGCGAAGCTGCCGCCGGCGCTCAAGAACGAGCTCGAGCAGCTGGAGAAGCGGCTCTCGAGCGCGAAGGTGGGCGCGACGAGCTGACGTTCGTCACGCCGCGAAACGCACGCGGGGCCCGGCGCT
>JBGAOA010000056.1:0-27501 GCA_044222065.1 Candidatus Eiseniibacteriota bacterium | reverse complement strand
GAGTGGGTGATCGTCAGGTGCAGCCAGCCGTTGTCGTCGACCCAGATCATGCTCGGCGACGCGGAGAACGAGTTCGGTCCCGGGCCGTACACGCCGGTGCCCTTCACGCGCCAGGTACGACCGGCGAAGAACAGCGTGCGGCCCGTGCCGAAGTCGCCCCACTGGAGCGAGTCGAGGCTCGGTGTGGTCTGCTTCTCGAACGTGATCGCATCGTAGATCGCGTCGCGCTGCGGATCACCCGGCCCCTGCAGCACGCCGAGCAGCAGCCGTGCGCTCACGGTGTTCGGAGGCGCGGTCGCGGTGCTGACGTCGAACGCGACGTTGGAGTCGGCCGGGCTCGCGGCCGTCGCGACATCGTGCGATTCGTAACTGATCAGCACGCCGCCCCCGTCGCGCCACTCGATGTTGACGATCGCTCGCGACTGTCCCGCGAGACGCGTGGCCGACGGCGTGCGCACGGTGCCGCGCGCGCGCCAGCGATCGCCGGGCGACGTGCTCTGCGCCTGCCAGTAACCCGAGACGTCCCAGTTGCCGGTGTTCGGCCCCGACACGCGCGCCGCGAGTACGCCGTGCACCGCCGTCGACGACGAGCCGACGACGCCGAACTGGTTCCAGCCCGCGAACACGCTTCCGGACGATCCGGCGATCTCGAAACTCGGGTTGGCCAGCAGGCACTGCGCGTGTACCGGCCCCGCCAGCAGCAGCACGGCCGCGATCGAGGCGCCGCACACGCGGGCGCCGATGCTCGTCCAGGTCCTCATGCTCTCCTCTCGCCCGGCGAATGCGGGCTCACTTTGTCCGTTAATCGTACAAAGTCGCGTCCGGAATGTCGCCTGAAAAGTGGAGAACCTGACGATCGGCGACCGGGCCGGTTCACCCGGGCCGTGCGGAACGCGAGCCCCCGTGGGGTCGACCGCGTCCTCTCGTAGCAAGGCATGCGCGCGCAGGCCCCGCGCCACCGAGTGCTCGCCCGCACACCACTGCCCGGTCGAACGGCATGCGGCGGTCCGGGCTTCGGTGGAGAAGGGGAGCGAGGTTGGAGGCGGCACCCGGATTCGAACCGGGGAATAAGGGTTTTGCAGACCCTCGCCTTACCACTTGGCTATGGCGCCACCGTGCCGCCGCGGGGCACTCGCCCCGGCATCGCGATGGACACCGGCAGCGAGCGCTTGTCGGCGCCGGACGACGCCCGGCACCGCGCGAACGTGGCCATCGCAGCTCCGAAGCGAGGTCCGGAGGCACATCGACGGCGATTGAAGGGCGGCTAGATTACCCGCGCGATCGGGACGGCCGCAAGCGGGGCGCTGGAGGACGTGAGACGCGGCCGGGTCACTCGGATCCGGGCCTCAGCTCGCGGCGGCCTGCGGCGGGACCGCGGTGTCCGCGATCAGCTGCTCGGAGCAGAGGCGGCTGTAGTGGCCGTCCCTGCGCATCAGTTCCGCGTGCGTGCCGCTCTCGACGATCCGTCCCGCTTCGAGCACGAGGATCTGGTCCGCGCGCTGCACGGTCGAGATGCGGTGCGCGACGACGAACGTCGTCCGCCCCTCCATCAGGCGGTTGAGCGCGTCGCGGATCAGGGCTTCGGATTCCGAGTCGACGTTCGAAGTCGCCTCGTCGAGGATCAGGATCGCCGGGTCGCGAAGGACGGCGCGCGCGATGGCGATGCGCTGGCGCTGCCCGCCCGAGAGCTTCCCGCCCCGCTCGCCGACCTTCCGGTCGAGCCCCTTCTTGTGCTCGAGGATGAAGTCCAGGGCGTTCGCCACCCGCGCCGCCTCGAGGATCTGCTCCTCGCTCGCGTCGGGCCGGCCGTAGGCGATGTTCTCGCGGATCGAGCCCGAGAACAGCATCGTGTCCTGCGACACGATGCCGATCCGGTCGCGCAGCGACGTCAGGCTCACGTCGCGCAGGTCCTGGCCGTCCACGAGCACGCGGCCCCCGTCCACTTCGAAGAAGCGCGGCAGCAGGCTCACGAGCGTCGACTTGCCCGCGCCGTTGTGGCCCACGAGCGCCACGACCTGTCCGCCGGGAATCCGGAACGACAGGTTCTCGAGCACCGGATGCCCCTCGGGATAGCAGAACGTCACGTTCTCGAACTCGACCTCCGCGCGATTCACCTGCAGTGCGCGGGATCCGGGACGCTCCTGGTGCTTCCCCGTCGAGCGCAGGAACTCGTTGATGCGCTCGAGCGAAACGATGGCGTTCTGGACCGTCTCGCTCACCCGCGCGATCCGGCGCAGCGGGGCGAACAGCAGCGACACGAGCACGTAGAACGCCATGAGCTGTCCGCGAGTCATGCCGGGCTTCATCGTGTAGAGCGCGCCCTGATAGAGCACGAACGCCGCGCACAGCGCGATCGAGGCTTGCGCGGCGCCGTTGAGCTTCCCGGACCACACGGCGCGCTGGACCGCGTGATCGCGCACCTCCGACGACAGGCCCTCGAAGTGACGCTGCTCGCGCTCCTCCTGCCCGAACGCCTTCACGATGCCGATCCCCGCGAGCTTCTCCTGCAGGTTCCCCGACAGGTGCGAGCGGGCGTTCCGGGTGTCGTGGCTCGCTTCCCGGATGCGCGAGTTCCATCGCACGAACGGCCAGACGTAGAGCGGAACGAAGGCGAGCGCGACCCACGTCATGTGGAGGTTCGTCACGAACAGGCACACGAGCACGACGAGGATCGTCGTGGCGTCCATCAGGACGCGCATGATCCCGTCGGTGACCAGATCGAGCACGGCCTGGATGTCGCCAATGAAGCGCAGCATGACCTGTCCGGTCGACGAATCGCGGAAGTAGATCAGGTTGAGGCCCTGCAGGTGGCTGTAGAGGTCGCGGCGCATCTCGTACACGACCTGCTGGCCGACGCGCTCGGTGAGCACGCGCTGCAGGTAGACGAGCAGCCCCTTGAGCGCGGCGTTCGCCACGAGCAGGGCGAAGATCAGGTTCAGCAGCTTCACCGGGTCGATGCCGCCCAGGTTGAATCCGAACAGGTAGCGCTTCGGACGGGTCCGGACGACGTCGTCGATGATGTGGCGGATGAAGAACGGCAGCGGGACGTCCACGACCGCGAGCACCAGCGACACGATCACCGCGACGCCGATGAGCACGACGTGCGGCCGGATGTAGGGCCTGAGCGTTCGAAGTTCGTGGACGCCGCGCATGTCCGCCCCTATCCCGCCCGGCGCTGCTCGGACCGCGCTTCGGCGCCGACGAGCTTGAGGATTCCGCCCTCGGACAGCTCCGTACTCGACAGGCACGGCAGCGTCGTGGCCTTGAAGACCTCCTGCTTGCCGAGTTCGCTCGCCGACACGATCCCCGAGATGGCGACGAGGTCGTAGCCGAGCCGCCGGAGTGCGCGCTGGCCGCTCTCGGCCGCGAGCGCATCGGGTGCGGAGAACAGCGTGAAGTCGATCCGCGAGTGGAAGTCGGGATTCGCGAGCAGCATCGCCGTCTCGCGCTGGAAGATGCCGTCGGCGACTTCGTAGACGACGTAGTCGGGCTCGAGCTTTCCGAGGTGCGACTCGATCGTGCGAACGAGTCGCAGCAGCTTGCGCAACGACGTGCGCGACGTGGACGGGCAGCCGTAGTCGGTGAAGTCGAGGACCTCCTCGGCCCCGGCGTCGCGCATGAACTGCAGGTCCTTGATCGCACCGGTTCCCGTCAGCTTCGCGGCGGCGACGCGGTATCCGGCCTTCGAAAGCCCGCGAATGCTCATGCACGCCGAGGTCGTCTTGCCCGAGTTCATCGAGGCGCCGATCGAGAGGATCGTCTTGAACTTCCGGGGCTTCCCCTTGGCGCCGACGGGGCGGAGGCGATGCGAGCGCAGGTTGACGATGCGCCCCTTCGCGTCGATCGCGTAGCCGATGAACTCGAGCACCGTGGGGTCCGGCATCGAGGCGTTCCGCGTCGCGACCATGCCGCACACTCCGCCGATCGAGAGCATGTGATACAGGTCGCTCGCTGGCGGCACGAAGCCTTCGTACTGATCCGTCGCGTACCGGTTGCCGTACGCGGTCGCCACGAGATCCCCCGGGAGCAGGTAGTGCGTGCGGCGATCGCGGTTGTCCATGCGCGTGTGTTTGCCGAGCGTGATCACGCGGTGGAGCGCGACGTCACCGATGCGGGGAGCGTCGGAACGCCTCTCCCACGACACGATCGATTCCACGGGAACGATGTGGGTGACGAACGACCACTTGATCTTCTCATTCGGACCGATCGGCATGACGGTTCTCCTCTCTCTCGTTCGCGCCCCCGGTGTGCCGGGAGCGACCTGGGCTCGGCGGACTCGAGGCGCTCGCGGTGCGGGTCATGCCCCGCGACTGCCGCGCCGTTCTTCGTTCTCGATCATCTGTCGGATCGCCCGATGCGTGAGCACGGCCTTGTCGAGCTCGCGAAGGTGCGACCACTCCCGGCGCAGCGCACGCGCCGACTCCTCCGAAACCGTGCGCAGCCAGCCGTCGATCGCCAGATCGACGAACTCGCGCTTCTCCTCGATCGTCAGCTCGCGCGCGAGCAGGAGCCGCGTCGCGTCCTCCGCCTCGAGCAGCGACTGCAGCACGCCCCAGCGGTGGCCGGGCTTTTCGGCGCACAGCGCGAGGAACGCGCCGCTGGACGTCTCTCGGATCAGCTCGCTCTCGCGCGTCGCCAGGCTCTCGTGCTCCTTCGTTTCGTCCCAGCTGTCGGAGTCCTCGGCGAGGTAGCGCAGGTACATCATGGCGAACAGGCACGTCGGGAGGACGAGGTCCTCGCGCGGCTTCACGTCCACCCACAGCGCCGCGGCGGCGCGTCGCACGAGCTGTTCCGTCGCTTCCGCGAACGGCCGCCCGAACACGAGCGCCGCCGCCTCCTTCACGAAGAACGGCAGTTCGGAGGCGAGGATCTCGCGGTACCCGGGCGCGACGCGATCGAGCAGGACGGCGCCGCGCTTGTCGAGGGCGGCGAGATCCGACGTGACCGCGGGCAGGCCGAGCGTCGTGCATCCGAGGTTGTAGACGATCGCGCGCGGCAGCGTCACGCCCTCGGGCCACGCGTCCCTCAGGTCGCGGTTGTCGGGCAATCCTCCGCCCTCGTTCCACTCGGCCGGGTACTCGGGAATGGAGCGCCCGTAGCTCGAGGAGCCCGCGGCCCGGACGCGCACGCGCGTCTGCGGCACGAGTCCGCCGAACGGCGCGATCAGCGGCGCGATGCGGAGCAGCGTCCGCGTGTGCTCGCGCGTTCCCCGCTCGAGCAGCCCCGCGAGCCCCTCGCGATCCGGCGCCGGCAGCGACAGCGCGGGCGGTCCGTCCGCCACGGCGGCGCGGAAGCGGCGCGCGATCTCCTCGGCTTCGTGCGGGGCGTCCGCGCGAACGCCCTGCAGCGTCACGCCGCCCGCGCGGCTGAATTGCGCGATCACGCCGTCGTGGGCGGGATCGAGGCCTCCGCGGAAACCCGCGCGCCCCGCGCCCACGAGGAACGTCACGGCCGGGGCCGGCGCTCCGATCGCGCCCGCGCGCTCGGCGAGCCTGCGTTCGCTGTCCGCACGGCTCGCGACCGCGAGCGTGAATGCGGCATCCGTCGCGATCTTCCCGCTCTGTTCGGCGGTGTCGGACATCGCGACGAACACGCGCACCTCGGATTCTCCACCGTCGAAGTCGACGACGAAGCCCTCGGTGGAGGGCGCATCCGCGAGACCGCGGTGGTGCTCGAGCGCGACGTAGAACGCCTCGAGCAGTTCGGGCAGGTGCGAGAGCGCTCCGACGTTCTCGACCAGCGGAACGAGCCGCACGCGGGCGACCTTCGCGACGAACGCCCCCCGCCGCGCCGCCGTGACGCGCCGGGACAGGAAGCGGTCGGCGCGCTCGCCGTCGAACAGCCCGCGCAGCGCCTGCAGGTAGAGCGTGCCGATCTTGTGCAGCGCTCCGACGTCGGTGCGCGAGTTGATCTGCGGCACCGCGAGTTCGTGGATCGCGTTCCGCAGCGGCGCGATCCCGAGCTTCTCGGCGGCGAGCAGGAACAGCACGTTCGTGCGCGCGACCATCGCGAGCAGCTTCTCGATCTTCTCCTCGTCCGGCTCGAGCCACGGGTTCGGCACCCGGAACAGCAGCCGGCGCTCGTCGCCGGGCACGACGCCGCGCCGCAGCAGGGCCATCACGACCTTCTCGGGCAGCGCGAGCCATTCGGGGCTGATGTTGCGGCCCTCGAAATCGAGCAGGACCTCGTTGCAGCTGCCGAGCAGGTCCGCGAGGTTCTCTTCGAACTCCTGCCGCGCCTCGATGAGCGGATTCCACTCGAGGTGATCCAGCGTCCGCCGGGCGCCGTCCGGTCCTTCGCCCGCGGCGAGTTCCGCGCGCCGCAGCTGCTCGACCCGATGCGCGGTCGAATCGGGATGCTTCGTGCCCGTGAGGCGCAGCGACTCGGACGGCACCCGCGCGCGCCACTCGAGCCGCGCGTTCGAGAACGCCTCGCGATCGAGGTCGTCGAGCGCGGAGTAGCCCTCGCGCGTGCAGACCGATGCCCACACCGGATCCGCGCCCTCCGCGATCGCGAGCGGCGCGCTGGCCCCGGCGCGTCCCTGACGTTCCATGCGCTCGCGGACGCGGGCCATGAAGACGGCGAGTTCCTTCACGTCCTTCGAACCGTACGACAGCCGTTGCCAGGTGCCGTACCGGCGTCCGTGCGAACCGCCGAACGCCGTGAACGGAATGCCGCCGACGCCGGCCGTGAGCAGGAACTCGAAGGCGTCCTCGCTGCCGCGCACGACCGCCCGTTCGTGCACGCCGTTGCGCGCGCGGTCGAACGTCGCGCCGACGAGGCCCGGGAACGCGAGCGGCGCGTAGAACGTGCCCTCGAATCCGGTCCGCTCCACGCCGAGGCTCGCGAGCGAGTCGGCCGCCCGGGCCATGAAGTCGCGGCGCTCGCGCATGTAGGGCGACGGGCGGCGGAGTCCGGCGAGCGGCGACTGGAGTGCGGCGAGCGCCCAGTCCTGGGCGAGCGTGGACGGATTCGCCACGAGCCACGCCGAGAGGTTGGCGATGACCTCGCGCGCGCGCACGCCGCCCGCTCGAATCCGGTCGCTCATCACGAGCCAGCAGGCGCGGGCGCCGGTCGAGGCGCCGAACATGTCCATCTTGGAGAGGCCGGAAAACGTGACGACCCAGTCGCGCCATTCCGGGTTCGCGAACGCGGGATGGACGAACGCGTCCACGTAGTCGAGGCGCTGGTACACGCAGTCGTAGAACACGAACACGCGATGCTCGACGCAGACTCGAACGAGTTCCTCGACGAGGGCGCGCGGGTAGACGCGCCCGGTCGGATTGTGCGGATTGTTGAGGATGACGCTCGAGATGCCGCCGCCGTCGAGCAGCGACGCCAGTTCCGCGGGATCCGGAAGGAACGCGGGAGCCTTCGTCGGCAATTCGACGAGCCGCTTCCCCGCGCGCTGGACGAACCAGTCGTACTCCCACGACGGCCGCGGCACGACGACTCCGCTGCCGTCGGCACCGAGCACCTCCAGCACCATCGCGAGACCGGCGCGCGTCCCCGGCGTGAAGACGACTTCGTCCGGCAGGAATTCGATCTCGGACTCGGGGTAATCGCGCTGGCCGTCCCGATTGAAGAACACCGCCACCTCGGCACGCACGTCCATGCGCCCCACGGCCGCTCCGTAGCTGTGCACGCTGTTGCGCGTGATGCGCTGCGCGGCGCGGACGACTTCCGGATGCGGCGCGAAATCGGAGTTCTTGTAGTCGCCCTGCGTGAGATCGAGCGCACCCTCCTGCTGCACGCGGCGCGCGAACGCGCGCACGAGCGGCTCGGGAGTGGCCAGCGACCTTCGCGACAGCTCCGGTCCGGGCGACGCGTTCGTGACGAACGTCACGGGCGGGCGTCCCGCGCCGTCGATCGCGAATCGCGCAGGTCCCAGCGCCCGCGCAGCATCAGACCCAGGCGCGTCTGGTCGAAATCCGTCTGGTCCTCGGGGAACACGAGGCCCGAGTCGAACGACGCGTCGCTGCTCAGCTTGTCGTACGTCGCGATCGCCTCGAAGGGTCCCCACACGCGCTGGATCACCCGCACGACGGTCTCGAGCCGGTGGTTTTCGCGGCCGAAGCGCCGCACGTCGAACTTGTCGGACGTCTGGAAGTCCCGGACCTCGGGCATCAGGCTCGCTTCGAGTCGCCCGCGGGTCCGCCCGCGCCCCCAGGGCAGCGACACGGCGGCGCCGATCCCCTGGTGGTCGTAGGACACGTCCGCGTCCACGATCGGGCTCGACGGCAGGTCGCCCTCGGCCCGCAGCCTGCCCACGAGGTACGTGATCCGCGCGCTCGCGCCCCAGTTCGGGAAGGGCCGGACTTCGCCGGTGAGCTTCCACTGGTCGTTGTGGTTGTCGCGCTCGTTGAAGGATTCGTTGTAGTCGCGCGTCACGCGCTCGTAGCCGAGCGCGAGCTTCGCGCGTCCGCGCATCAGCTCCTGATCCACGCGGACGCCCGCCGTGGACTGCTCGTAGCTCAGCGAGCGCCGGATGCGCGTGCCCGCCGCGAACGAATCGTCGGCGTCGGTGATCTGGAGCAGGTAGAAATCGGGCACCCGGCTCCACCACGCGCTGAGCGCGGTCAGGTTGCGGCGCGAGGCCGTCAGCTCCTGCGCGAAGGACAGTCCGAACTCGTGCCAGTCCTTGACGTCGTTGCGCTGATAGTCGCTCGCGTCGAACGACGCCCCGAATCGCGTGTCGCGCCGGGGCGCGAGCTCGAAGTGCGCGTAGGCGTCGCCGTGCAGCGCGAGCACGTTGTCGTCCGTCGACTCGATGAGGAATCGCGGAGGCGCCGGATTGCTCGCGAACCGCGCGAGGTCGCTCGGCGTGAGCTGCAGGATGTTGTCGTCGTCGAACCACTCGAGCCCGAGCACGAACGTGAGCGGGAGCGGCGCCGACCGCGGCGGCGCGGTGGAGGATGCCTTCGGCTGCGCGCTCGCGAGCGCCGGGAGGGCCAGCAGGAGCGCGAGCAGGCAGGTGCAGGCCACGCGCGGGGACGAATTCGATCCGGATCTACGCATCGTGCGACTCACCTCGGAGTGATGGGATGGACGTCAGTGGAGGAACAGAACGGAGCGGACCTTCCTCGTGCCCGCTGCGCCCTCGAGTCGGACGAAGTAGAGGCCGGCGGGCACGGGCTCGCCTCGTTCGGTCGTTCCGTTCCAGTGGATCGTCACGGACGAGTTCGCACGCCCCTTCCACGGCGTGGCGACGCGGCGGCCGGCAAGGTCCCACACCGTCAGTTCGGCCTCACCGTCCGCGGTGGACACCGTGAACCGCACGTCGTGGCGGGCGGGGTTCGGAACGGGGGCCGAGAGCTGGACGTACGACGAGGCGATCGCGGGATCCACGGCCATGAGCGAAGGATCGAGCAGCTGGTCGCTCAAGGCGAGGTCGGCGCTCACCGTCACGCCCCGCCGCCAGGCCGACGGGAAGCCCGACCCCACGGGCGGCGTGTAGAGGATGTCCCAGGTGCCGGCCTCCACGGCGACGGCGTAGTCGCCGAGCGCCGAGGTCGTGTGGTGCGAGACGAGCATCGCCGCACCCCCGCCCGGCGGAAAGAAGTCCACCGACACGTTCGGGATCGGCGCGAGCGTCCCGACCGCCTTCACGAAACCGCTCACGAGCAGTCCGTCCGCGAGCACGACGTTCGGCAGCGTGGTGTTGACCGGGATCGGCTGGTTCGTCCGAAGCGCGGGGCGCAGGTGGGGCGCGAGTGACGACGGGACGAACTTGATGTCGTAGGTGCCGGGCGCGATCAACACGTCGAACGTCCCGTCGAGCGCCGTCTGATCCCGCGGCGTGTACAGCTTGGTCGACGAGCCGGCCGGGAAGACGTCGAGATCCACGTTCGCGACCGGAAGCGATCCGGCGTCGAGCACGGTGCCGAGGATGTGAACGCCCGTCACGAGATTCACGGTGGGCAGCGCCGTTGGCGCGGCGATGCTCAGGCCGGCCTGCGACGCGGGTGCGAGGCCCGAGCAGGCGGGCGGATCGTACTGGAAGTCGTACGTGCCGGGCGCCACCACGACCGTGAAATTGCCGAGGCTGTCGGTGTCGTCGTGCGCGAGCAGCACCGGGGCGCGCGTCACGGCGTCGACGGCATTGATGTTGACGTTGAGCACCGGAAGCGCGCCCGGACCGGTGACGTGCCCGCTCACCTGGACGCCCTGCGCGAGCGTGAGCGTCCCGAGGTTCGTGGCTCCGCCGACGACGACCGAGGACAGGTGCATCACCTGATCGGTGCTGCTGACCGGCGGTTCGAAGTCGATGTGGTAGGTGCCCGTCGGCAGGAGGACCGAGAACGCGCCCGAGGCGTCCGTACGGTCGCCGCTCGTGCCCTGTCGCGGGCTGCCCGGCGTGGTCGCGTCGTAGAACTTGAGCTTCACTCCGGGCTGCACGGCGCCGGCGTGGTCGTGCACCACGCCGCTGACCGCGAAGGCCGCCTTCATCGTCTCGGTGCCGAGGTTCTTGTTGTTGGAGATCGCGACGCCGGACTGCCGCGTCGTTTCGAGCGACTTGCACGCCGGAGGATTGAACTCGAACAGGTAGGTCCCGGCCGGGACGACGACGGCGTAGTTGCCGTTCACGTCGGTGTTGTCGTGCGCCGTGGGAATGCGCACGCCGGTGCACAGGTCGAATACGTCGACGTCCACGTTCTTGAGCTTGTTGTTGTTCTTGTCGCGAGCGCTGCCGCTCACGACGAAGCCGCCGAGCAGCACGTCGCTGAGCCCCGAGACATCGCTCGCGCCCACGACCAGGTCGAGCCGCACCCGGTCGCCGAACGCGGTCGTCGAAGCGGGACGGAAATCGATGTCGTACGCACCGGGCGGCACGCGCACGGAATACTGTCCGGACGCGTTCGTCAGATCCTTCGTCAGGTAGACGCGGCGATCTGTGGCTCGGTCGACGAACTTGAGGTCGACGCCGGCCGCCGGTCCGAGCGACGGCGTGAGCACCGTTCCCGAAACGAGCCGCCCGGGATGGAGCGTGATCACACCGAGGCTCGCGTTGGCCGACACGACGACGTTCTGGATTTCCCAGGCCGCGACCGTGCTGCCGGCCGGCGGCGTGAAGCGGACGTCGTAGGTGCCTGCCGGCACCACGATCGCGAACGTCCCGTCCGCGGCGGTCTTGTCGCCCGAGAGGAAGATGTTGTCCCCGGAGCACTGGTCGACGAAGTCGAGGTCCACGTTCCCGAGGCCGGCGGCGGCCTCGTTGCGGACCGTCCCGGTGAGGGTCGCGGCGCCGGCGGGCACGGCCAGGCACAGCCCCGCGATGACCACGAGTGGAATCCATCTCGGCTGACGGCGGATGCCGGATCGCATCGACCTGCTCCCTCCTGCCTGTGGCGCTCCCGTACGACCAGCTCGCTCGCGACGCCCCGCCGAACCGGACGATCACCGCGCCCCCCCGAGCCGTGGAAGAGGGTCGGCGGCACTCTCTCAGGTGTTGCCGTTAGGCCTCGTGATACACGCCACCCGAAATTCGCGCTGCTCGAGCCGCCGGTGGACGCAAAATGTTCCGGCGCGGGCGCCCGGGACGCCCACGCCGGCCCAACCTCGCTCGCTCGCGCCGCCCCGTCAGACGGCCGACTGCTCGACGAGCCGCCTCCGCGTGTAGGCGATGAGACCACCCGCATCGAGGATCGCCTGCCTCGCCTTCGGCAGGGCGACGATCGGGAACGAACGGTTCGTCGTGCGGTTGTGCAGCACGCCGCCCTCGACTTCGAGCACGTCGTCGAGATTCGCTTCGAGCGACGGGCAGATCACGAGCGACAGCCCCAGGTTGATCGCGTTCTGAAGGAAGATCCGGGCGAAGCCCTTCGCCACGATCGTGAGCCCGTGCCCCTTGAGGCACGAAGCCGCCTGCTCGCGCGACGAACCGCAGCCGAAGTTCCCGCCCGCGACGATCACGCTCCCGCCCGGCACCTCGCCGGCGACGAGCGCGTGATTCAGTTCGGTGTGATCCGCGAACGCGTACTGCGGCGTTTCGGTCGGCAGCACCGTGGCCATGTAGCGCCCCGGATAGATGATGTCCGTGGACACGTCGTCGCCGAGCACCTGCACCACTTTTCCGCGCAGCATCGTCACACCCCCCTCGGATCGGCGATCGCACCCGCGAGCGCGCTCGCCGCCGCGACGGCCGGCGAACACAGGTAGACGTCCGCCTTCGGATTGCCCATCCGGCCCTTGAAGTTCCGGTTCGTGGTCGCGAGCGCCGTCTCGCCGTCCGCGAGCGCGCCCTGATGCACGCCGAGACACGGCCCGCACCCGGGGTTGCACACGACGGCGCCGGCGTCCACGAGGTCCTGCAGCACGCCGAGACGCAGTGCCTGCGAATAGACCTTCCACGACGCGGGGAACACGAGGAGCCGCGTGCCGTCGGCGACGCGCTTGCCCTTGAGGATGCGCGCCGCGACCGCGAGGTCGTCGTAGCGGCCGTTCGTGCACGACCCGACCACGATCTGCTGCACCGGGCGCCCCACCACGTCGCGCACCGAACGCACGTTGTCCACCGTGTGCGGGCAGGCGACCTGCGGCTCGAGCGCGGCGGCGTCCACGTCGAGCGTGCGCACGTAGGCGGCGTCCGGATCGGGCCCGAAGAACTCGAAGTCGCCGCGCACGCCCGCGACCTCGTGCAGGTAGCGCGCGGTTTCGGCGTCGGGCGGGACGACGCCGGCGGTGGCGCCGGCTTCGACCGCCATGTTGCAGAGCACGAGCCGCCCCGACGTGGACATCGAACGGATGCCCTCGCCGTGGAATTCGAGCACGCGGTAGTTCGCGCCCTCGGCCGTGAGCAGGCCGATGACGTGCAGGATGACGTCCTTCGGGAACACGCACGACGGCAGCGCGCCGTTCAGGTTCACGCGGATCGTCTCCGGCACCTCGATGTTGAGCGCCTTGCCGAGCGTCCACACCGAAGCCATCTCGGTCGCGCCGATGCCGAACGCGAACGCGCCGAGCGCCCCGTGCGTCGTCGTGTGGCTGTCCGTACCGACGACGACCTGCCCCGGACGCACGTAGCCGTACTCGGGCAGCACCTGGTGGCAGATGCCGCCGACGTCGCCGCGGACGTCGTGGAACTTGCGGATGCCCTGCTTCGCGACGAACTCGCGCACCTTCTTCTGGTTCGTCGCCGTCTTCGCGCACTCGGCCGGAACGCGATGGTCGAAGACGATCGCGATCCGGTCCGGATCCCACACCTTCGGCTCGCGCCCCGTGCCCGCGAAGATCTCGGCGAACTGATTCAGGACGAGCGCCGCGTTCTCGTGCGACATCGCGAGATCCACCGGCGGCTCGAGCACGTCCCCGACGCGCACCGGCGACTGTCCGCAGGCGCGCGCGAGCAGCTTCTGAACGTACGTCATGCCCATGACGACTCCCCTCCCCTCGCGACGCGGCTCACACTTCGACCTTCAGCGGGGCGTGGTACTTCTGCTCGATGCGCTCCTTCGGCAGGTAGCGGTTCTCGAGCGCCTTGTACTCGCCGAGTCCGACCGCCTCGGTGAACTCCGGGAACGACGTGATCCACTTCGTCTGGCCGGCGAGCGTGCCCGTCGGGGACGCCTTCAGGGCGTCGAAGAAGTCCTTGAGCGCGCGGTGCGCGACCATGATCGAGGCGACCGGGATCGAGACGCGCCCGACGCCCATCTTCGCGAGCTCCGGAATCGGAACGAGCTCGGTCTTCACGCCCGACACGGCGTCCATGAGGTTCACCGACAGCGGCCCCCTCACTTCCTTCACGGCGCGCTGGATGTCGGCGCGCGTGCGGATGCCGTCGATGAACGCGAGGTCGGCGCCGGCCTCGAGGTACAGGTTGCAGCGCCGGATCGCCTCGTCGAGCCCGTGCGGCGCGCACGCGTCCGTGCGGGCGTTGACGATGAACTCGGGGTCCAGCCGCTCGCGCGCTTCGGCGCACGCGCGCACCTTGCCCGCCATCTCCTCGGCGGGGATGACCTCCTTGCCCTCCATGTGGCCGCAGCGCTTCGGGAACACCTGGTCCTCGATGTTCATGCCGGCGACGCCCATCGCGATCAGCCGCTCGGTGATCCACCCGGCGTTCACGGCGTTCCCGCCGCCCGTGTCCACGTCGGCCATCACGGGGATGCGCACGGACTGGACGATGTTCCACGTCATGTCGAGGACGTCCTTCATCTGCACGAGCCCGACGTCGGGCTTGCCGAGCAGCGAGGCCGCGAGGCCGAATCCCGAGATCTGGATCGCCTCGAAGCCGGCCTGCTCGATCACGCGCGCGCTGAACGCGTCGTGGCATCCCACGACGACGACCGCGCGGCGCTCGAAGATCGCCTTCCTCAGCACCGTCGAAGTCTTCACGTCGTTCCTCCCCTCAGTGCGCGACCGGCACGTTCGCGCCGAGCTTCGCGGCGATCGCCTCGGCCATTTCGGTCGTCGTGGCGCTGCCGCCCATGTCGTAGGTGCGCACGCGGCCCTCGCGGATCACGTCCGCGACCGCGCGCTCGATCGCCGCGGCCCGGTCCTTCTCGCCGAGCCACTCGAGCATCATCTTCGCCGCGAGGATCGTCGCGATCGGGTTCACCTTGCGCTGCCCCGCGTACTTCGGCGCCGAGCCGTGCGTCGGCTCGAACACGGCGAGCTTCTCGCCGATGTTCCCCGAGCAGCCGAAGCCGAGGCCGCCGACCATCTGCGCGCACAGGTCGCTGATGATGTCGCCGTACAGGTTCGGGGCGACGAGCACGTCGTAACTGTGCGGGTTCTTGAGCAGCCACATCGTGATCGCGTCGATGTTCGCGTCGTCCATCGCGATCTCGGGGTACTCCTTCCCGATCCGCCGCGCCGCGTCGAGGAACAGTCCGTCGGTCGCACGCACGACGTTCGCCTTGTGCACGACCGTGACCTTCCGGCGGCCGTTCGCGCGCGCGAACTCGAACGCGGCGCGGACGATCCGCTCCGAACCGCGCTTCGTGTTGATCTTGCAGGAGACGGCCAGTTCGTCGTCGGGCACGTTCGCGAACGCCTTGAACGGCGGCGCCAGCTCGCCGAGCGTCGCGCGCAGCTTCGCCGGCGCGGGGTTGAACTCGACGCCGGCGTACAGGTCCTCGGTGTTCTCGCGGAACACGACGAGGTCGATGCCGGCCTTGTAGTTGATCGGGTTGTTCTCGAACGCCCGGCACGGACGCAGACACACGTAGAGGTCGAACAGCTGGCGCATGCGGACGATCGGCGAGCGGTAGACGAGCCCCTTGCCCTGGAGTGAGGGCGCGAGCTCGCGTTCCGCCTCCTTCACCGGCTTGGAGGTGATCGCGCCGAACATCGCGGCGTTCACGCCGCAGAGCAGGTCCACGGTGCGCTTCGGGAACGCGTCCCCTTCCCGGCACCAGAACTCCCACCCGATGTCGCCGTGGACGTATTCGGCGTCGAAGCCGACGCGATCGAGCACCAGCCGGGCGGCGTCCATCACCTCGACGCCGATGCCATCGCCCGGAAGCCACGCAATCCTGTATCGAGACATGCTTCGGTTCTCCTCGCTTCGCTCTCGCTGGACGAGAGTCGGACCCGGCCCGCGCGGCAGTCCGGATCGCCCTGGGAACCGGGCGCCGCCCACCGCGGGGTCGAAACGGTCACGCGACGGCCGGTCGCGCGGGGAACTCGGGCGCGGACGGGCGTGCGAGCGGTGGCGATGAGCGAGGTCGCCGAGCCGTGTCCGGAACGGGCGGTCGCCTCGCTTCGCGGTCCGAAGACGTCGGAGAATCCCGCGGGAAGGGCATCCCTCGTGCCAGCGACTCGGGGTCGGATCGAGCGCGCGCGACTTCCCCGTCTCGACCTCTCTCCCGCCGGGACGATCCGCCGTCCCGGCGTGCAGTTGCGTCCTCGGTGCCGGTCAGGCCGGGTGCCGGACTCGACGCGCGACTCCGCTCGATCCCCTCGGGTCGGGGCGCCGCAATTGTCAGCCGCCGCCTCCGGTGTCAGCCCGTCGCGTCCGGATCAGGCCACCGTGATCTCGCGTTCGAGTTTGAAGCGGATCGCCTCGATGATCGCCGCCTCGGCCTCGAGTCGCTGCCGGAACGGCCGGGAGTCCGCGTGGTGGATCTGGTGCTGGCGCTCCCGGGCCGCCGCCTCGAGCACGTCGCGGAGCAGGTCCGCTTCCGCGCGAGACAGTTCGAACCTCATGAGCCTCGCCTCCTCTTACGCGGGAGCGAGCGCGATCGGTGGCTCGTCGGCTGACCCGAGGCTACGTCCGGGCTCACGGCCCCTCAAGCTCCGAGTGATTCGAGGCGGTTGTCCGGAGCCATTTGCCCCGGACCGGTGCCGAGCCGGGAGCGCCCTCCGATCCGCGAACGAACGTCTCGAGGGGCCGACTCGAAGACCGCCGCTCCCCGCCCCGATGGGAAGCTCCGAGTCGGAGAACGAGCAACTTGCTCCTCGCGAGAGAAAACGGCTACAGTCTTTCTCAGCGAAGCGGAGTAGCAGTCCTCGATTCGGCTGACCAGGGACCGGGCAGCCACGGCCAAGGTCCACGCCCGCCTGATGTTGAGGTGATTCCTTCAGGAATCTCTTCCATCCGGCGATGAGGATTGTTTCTCTCTGTCCCCCATCTCGCACTGCTTCGCGCAGGCGCGTTCGCGCGTCTCGTTTCTCGCCCTTGCCATCGCGTTCGTGCTGTCACTCGCCGGGAGCCTCTGGCTCGCCGGCTCGAGTGCTGCCGCGTCGTCTGCCATCCGGGAGACCGGGCGGTCGAGTGCATCGGCGAGCGGTGCGACCGACGAGGTCCTCCACGACAAGCCGGACCTCGCGATTTCGAAGCGTCACCTCGATCCGTTCACGCTCGCTTCTCCCTCCCAGTACGAGCTCGTCGTTCGGAACGCCGGCAATCAGTCGACGTCCGGCACCGTCACGGTTCGAGACACACTGCCCGCCGGCCTCACGTTCATCTCGGCGGAGGGCAAGGACTGGACGTTCAAGGCGGACGGTCCGGTCGTCACGGCCACACGGGAGGTGCCGTTCGCTCCCGGTGACAAGTCCGTCCTGACCCTGACGGTCCTCGCCGACGTCGGCAAGTGCGGCCCCTGTCTGACCAACACCGCCACCGTCTCGGGAGGCGGCGACCGCAACCTCCCCAACAACCGCGCCACCGACACGGTCTGCTTCGACGACGGCGGCCGGTCGCCCGACCTGACCATCGACCTCGTCCACGAGAACGAGCCGTGCGTCGGAGACACGGCCAAGTACTGGTTCAACGTCACGAACCTCGGTCCGGTCCCGACCTCCGGTTCGATCACGGTCGTGGACACCCTGCCGGCCGGCCTCAGCTTCGAGCGCGCCGAGCCGTTCGGCTGGACGATCGAGGTTCAGGGAAACGTGGTGCGCGCCACGCACCCGGGCCCGCTCGCGCCCGGCGACGATCTGTTCTTCGCGCTTCACCTGCTCGTCGGTCCCGAGGCGTACCCGGACATCCTCACGACCGGCACGGTGAGTGGCGGCGGCGACCAGTCGCCGAACAACAATCGCGACACCGACAAGCTGCCCGTTTGCAGCTCGACCGACCTCACGATCGACAAACGCCACACGGAAGACTTCGCGATCGGCCGGAACGGAACGTTCACGATCGTCGTGCGGAACGAAGGCAGCTTCCCCTCGAGCGGGGCGATCACCGTGCGCGACACGCTGCCGGCGGGGCTCGGATTCGTCTCGGGCGCCGGCGCCGGCTGGAGCATCGCGGCCGCGGGACCGATCGTCACCGCGACGCACCCGGGCCCCCTCGCCCCCGGCGACTCGATCGCGTTCACGCTGACGGTCTCGGTCGGCGCCGCCGCGGCGCCCGAGGTCGAGAACTCGGCGACCGTGTCGGGGGGCGGCGACCGGAATCCAAAGAACAACCGCGACACCGACCGCGTCCCCGTCGTGAGCGGCGCGCCCGACCTCGGGATCCAGATCCGCCACGACGGGCCGACTTGCGTCGGGGACACCGCGCGCTACGTCGTGCGGGTCACGAACGTGGGCTCGGCCGCGAGCGCCGGCACGATCACCGTGCTCGACACGCTGCCTGCGGGACTCGCGTTCGTGGACGCGACGGGCGACGGTTGGACGTTCGAGTTCGCGAACGGCGTGCTGCGCGCGACGCATGCCGGCCCGCTCGCCGCGGGCGGCGCGCTCGAGTACGCGTTCCGGGTCGTCGTGCTGCCCGCGGCCTACCCCGCGGCGACCGTGCCGGCGGCGCTGACGAACCCCGGCGACGCGAACCCGGCGAACGACCGCGCGACCGACACGCAGTCCTTCTGCGCGGGGCCGGACCTCGCGGTCCGGATCCGCCACCTGAACGAGCCGTGCGTCGGCGACACTGCCCGCTTCCGCGTCGTCGTCACGAATGTGGGCGACCGCACCGCGCCTCCGCCGGTGCTCGTGAACCTCTCGGACCTGCCCCCGTCGGTCCTCGGGCTGCCGTCGGGTGCGGGCTGGACGTTCGAGACCATTCGCCGCCGGCTCGTCGCGGCGCGCTACGGCACGGCGCTCGCCCCCGGTGACTCGGCCGCCTTCGAGTATTCGGCGTTCGCCGACAGCACGTGGTACCCGCAGCTCGTGACGAACGTGTCCATCGTCTACGGCGCCGATGCCGACACGTCGAACAACCACGACCGCGACGTGCTGCCCGTGTGCGCGCGCCCCGACCTCGCGATCGCGCTCGATCACACGAACCCCAACTGCGCCGACGACGTGATCGAGTACCGCGTGCGCGTCTCGAACGTCGGCATCGTCCCGACGAGCGGCACGATCACGGTGCGCGACACAATGCCCGCCGGCCTCACCTTCGGCTCCGCCGAGGGCGCGGGCTGGACGTTCGACTTCTCGAATGGCGTCCTCGTCGCCACGCATCCGGGCCCGCTCGCCCCGGGTGGCGAGCTGACGTTCCGCTACACGGCCCGCGTCGAACCGGATGCGCCGGCCGTCATCCTGAACGCGGCCACGGTCAGCGGCGGCGGCGAGCGCAACACCGCGAACAATCGCGACACCGATTCGATTCCGCGCTGCACGGGCCCCGACCTCACGATCGACAAGCGCCACACTCAGAACTTCACGGTCGGCCAGAACGGGACGTACACGATCGTCGTCGCCAACGTCGGCACTGCGGCGACCACGGGCGCGATCACGGTGCGCGACACGCTGCCGGCGGGCCTCTCGTTCGTGAGCGGCGCGGGCGCCGGCTGGACCATCGGCGCGAACGGCGCGGTCGTCACCGCGACGCACGCCGGACCGCTCGCGATCGGCGACTCGCTTTCGTTCTCGCTCATCGTGGGCGTGAGTGCGGCCGCCATCCCGAGCGTCACGAACGCCGCGACCGTCAACACTCCGGGCGACAACAACCCGACCAACGATCGCGACACCGATCCGACGCCGGTCTCGCCGGCTCAGACTTCGCCCGATCTCACGATCGACAAGCGCCACACGCAGAACTTCACGGTCGGCCAGAACGGGACGTACACGATCGTCGTCACCAACGTCGGCACGGCGGCGACCACGAGCGCGATCACGGTGCGCGACACGCTGCCTTCCGGGCTCACGTTCGTCAGTGCGTCGGGCACCGGCTGGACCATCGGCTCGAACGGCGCGCTCGTCACCGCCACGCACGCCGGACCGCTCGCGATCGGCGACTCGCTGTCGTTCTCACTCACCGTTGGCGTGAGTGCCGCGGCGATCCCGAGCGTCACGAACGCCGCGACCGTGAGCACGCCGGGCGACAACAACCCGGGCAACGACCGCGATACTGATCCGACGCCGGTGTCCCCCGCGCAGACTTCGCCCGACCTCACGATCGACAAGCGACACACGCAGAACTTCACGGTCGGCCAGAACGGGACGTACACGATCGTCGTCACCAACGTCGGCACGGCCGCGACGACCGGCGCGATCACGGTGCGCGACACGCTGCCGGCCGGCTTGAGCTTCGTCAGCGGCACGGGAGCGGGCTGGACCATCGGCGCGAACGGCGCGGTGGTCACCGCCACGCACGCGGGTCCGCTCGCGATCGGCGACTCGCTGTCGTTCTCGCTCACCGTCGGAGTCTCCGCCGCGGCGGTCCCGGGCGTCACGAACGCCGCGACCGTGAACACTCCGGGAGACAACAACCCGACCAACGATCGCGATACCGATCCGACGCCGGTCTCGCCGGCTCAGACGGCCCCCGACCTCGGGATCGACAAGTCGCACGAAGGGTCTTTCATCGTCGGCCAGAACGGCACGTACACGATCGTCGTCACCAACGTCGGCACGGCCGCGACCACCGGCGCGATCACGGTACGCGACACGCTGCCGGCCGGACTCACGTTCGTGAGCGGATCGGGCACCGGTTGGACGATCGGCTCGGTCGGCGCCGTCGTCACCGCCACGCATCCCGGTCCACTCGCCGTGAGCGCCTCGCTCGACTTCAAGCTCGTCGTGGCGGTCGGCCCCGAGGCCGTGCCGTCCGTCACGAACGCGGCGACGGTCCAAACGCCGGGCGACGGCAATCCGCGCAACGATCGCGACACCGATCCCACGCCGGTGCTGCCGCAGGGCTCGGCTCCGGATCTCGCGATCGACAAGCGCCACGTCCAGGACTTCGTCGTCGGCCGCAACGGCACCTACACGATCGTCGTGCGAAACGTCGGCACGGCCCCGACGACCGGCGCGATCACCGTGCGCGACACGCTGCCCTCGACGCTCGCCTACCTCACGAGCAGCGGCGACGGCTGGACGATCGCGCCGAGCGGACTCGTCGTGATCGCGACGCACCCGGGCCCGCTCGCGGTCGGTGACAGCCTGCGCTTCACCGTGACCTGCACCGTGTCCGAACTCGCGGTCCCCGGCGTCGTGAACGCCGCGACCGTGAACACGCCCGGCGACAACAACCCGACGAACGACCGCGACGTGGATCCGACGCCCGTCGCGCCGCGCGGCGCCGCGCCCGACCTCGCGATCGACAAGCGCCACACCGTGTCGTTCGCGGTCGGCCAGCAGCGCGCGTACACGATCGTCGTGCGCAACGTGGGCACGAACTCGACGACCGGCACGATCACCGTGCTCGACACGCTGCCGAACGGGCTGACGTTCGTGAATGGCTCGGGCGCCGGGTGGACTCTCGGTGCGAACGGAGCGGTCGTGACGGCGACGCATCCGGGTCCGCTCGCGGTCGGCGACAGCCTCAAGTTCGCGATCAGCGTCTCGATCGGGCCCGCGGCCGCGCCGAGCGTCACGAACGCCGCGACCGTCCGCACGCCGGGCGATGACAATCCGACGAACGACCGCGACGTGGATCCGACGCCCGTCTCGGGCGCTCCGATCCTCGACCTCGCGATCGACAAGTCGCACGCGGAGCCGTTCCCGCTCCTCGGATTCGGGACGTACCGCATCGCGATCCGGAACGTCGGCGAGACCACGACGACCGGTGACATCGTCGTGACCGATGTGATCCCGGTCGAATTCCAATACCAGAGCGCCACCGGCGCGGGCTGGTCGTTCGTCCGGAACGGCCGGACGCTCACGGCGACGCACCCGGGGCCGCTCGCCCCCGGCGACTCGCTCGTGTTCTCGCTGAGCGTGCGCGTGCTCCTGGGTTCCGACGCGTCGGTCGTCAACACGGCCACCGTGCACACGCCGGGCGATGACAACCCTGCGAACGACACCGATTCCGATCCGACCGAGTTCGCGTTCACGGGACCGCTCGTGATCGAGAAGCAGGCGAGCCCGACGACCGTCGAGATCGGCGACGTCGTGAACTACACGATCACGGTGCACAACCAGGGCTCGCTGCCCGTGCGCAACGTCGTCGTGCGCGACCGGCTGCCTGCCGGCGTGCGCTACGTCGCGGGCTCGGCGACGCTGGATGGCCGCACGATCGGCGATCCGGGCCGCACGGCGGACGGCACGCTCGAGTTCGCGATCGGCCGAATCGAGGCGCGCACGGCGCGCACGCTGCGCTACCGCGCCACGGTCGGCGCCGGCGTCTCGCGCAACGGTCCGCTCGTCAACATCGCGATCGCCGAGGCCCCGCGCGACACGACGACGACGCCAGTCACCCCGGGACGGACGTCGAACACGGCCACGGCCGCGGTGCGCGTCACGCGCGGACCGTTCGCCGACGAGGGCCTGATCGCCGGCAAGGTGTTCCTCGATTGCGATTGCGATTCGAACGGCGTGCAGGACGCGGAGGAGCTCGGCATTCCGGGCGTGCGCCTGTTCCTCGAAGACGGCAGCTCCGCGGTGACGGATGCCGAGGGCAAGTACTCCTTCGAACGCGTCCGTCCGCGCCTGCACGTGCTGCGCGTGGATCCCACGACGCTGCCTCCGGGCGCCGTGCTGCGTCCGATCGAGAACCGTCACGCGCTCGACGGCGAGAGCCGCTTCGTGGACCTGAGGCGCGGCGAACTGCACCGCGCCGACTTCTCGCCGTTCGGCTGCGACGCCGGGCTGCTCGCCGCGGTGAAGGACCGCCGGCGCGCGGGCGAGGTCTCGGGCCCGTTCGTCGAGGGCGTGTCGCCGGTCACGGCCGCCGCCCCCGCGGCGCCCGACGAGGGCGGCTTCGGCCTCGCGCCGTCCGAGACGCCGGTCGTCGCGGACGGCGAATCCGTGCTGCCCGTCGCGCTGCGCGTGCCCGGCGACGCCGCGAGCCGCGTCGTCACGCTCGAGACCACGATCGGCACGTGGACCGTGCCGGACGAGGATCCGGTGACGCCGGGGACGCAGTTCACGGCCTCGGGCGGCGAGCAGACGATCGGACTGCGCGCGCCGCACGTGCCGGCCGCGGGCCGCATCCGCGCCACGCTCGGCGAGCGCGAGCGCACGCTGCCCGTGCGCTTCGTACCGAGCCTGCGCTCCTGGTTCCTCGCGGGCGTGCTCGAAGGCCGCTACGACGGCCGCTCGCTCGACGACGCGGAACTCTGGTGCGGCGAGCGCGACGCGTTCGAGGACCCGCTGCGCGACGGCTCCGACGCCTCGGACGACGGCAAGACGACGGTCGGCGGCCGCGGCGCGCTGTTCGCGAAGGGCCCGGTCGGCCGCGACGCGCTGCTCACGCTGCGCTACGACTCCGAGCGCGATCCGGATCGCCGCCGCTTCCGCGACATGAGCCCGCTCGAGGGCTACGACGTGTTCGGCGACGCGTCCGTGCACGAGTACGACGCACAGTCCACGAGCCGGCTGTACGCGCGCCTCGACCGCGGCCGGTCGTACGCGCTCTACGGCGACTTCGTCACGCCCGGAACCGAAGCGCGCCAGCTCGGCGCGTTCACGCGCACGCTGAACGGCGGCCTCGCGCACGGCGAGGCGCGCGGCCTCGGGCTCACGGGCTGGGTCACCGACGCGCGCGATCGCCAGCGCGTGGACGAGTTCCCCGGCCGCGGCGTCTCGGGCCCCTACGCGCTCTCGCAGGCGAACGGACTCTCGGGCACCGAGGTCGTCGAGATCCTGACGCGCGACCGCAACCAGCCGTCGCGGATCCTGCGGCGCGAAACGAAGACGCGCTTCGCCGACTACACGCTCGATCCGTTCACCGGCCAGATCGTGTTCCGCCAGCCGGTGCCGAGCCTCGACTCCGACCTGAACCCGGTCTCGATCCGCGTGATCTACGAAGTCGAGTCCACGCTCGAGTCGCACGCGGTCTACGGCGGCGAACTCGCGTTCGCGCCCGATCCGCGCGCGCAGTTCGGCGTCGGGGTCGCACGCGACGACGATCCGCTCACGCCGTTCTCGCTCGGCAGCGCGCACGCGACGCTCAAGCCGCTCGCGGGCGTGACGCTCGGCGCCGAGGGGGCGTACGCGGATTCGGGCAGCGCGAGCTTCGGCGGGACGAACCGTTCGAACGCGTGGCGCGCCGACGCGCGCCTCGAGCGCGGCGGCGTGTTCGGCCGCGTGTACGGCCAGCGCGTGGACGGCGGCTTCCAGAACGCGTCGTCGGGCTTCCTGCCGGGCCGCGACGAGTTCGGCGCCGACGCGCGCGTCGCGTTCGGCCCGGCCGCGCTGTTCGCGCGCGCCCTGCGCACCGAGGACCGCACGAGCGGCGGCCGCCGCGACGGCCTCGAAGGCGGCGTCGCGCGCCGTTTCGCGGGCTGGAACGGCGAACTCGCCGTGCGTCACGCCGAGGAGACGACGACCCCCGCGACGACCGCGAGCGCCGGCACGACTCCGAACGACTTCACGTCGCTGCGCGGGCGACTCGCGCGCGACCTGCCACTCCCGCGCCCGGCGAGCGTCTTCGGCGAACTCGAGCGCAGCCTCGACGACGCCGACGTCACGTCGTGGACGCTCGGCGCCGATGCCCACGTCGCGCCGCGCACGCGCCTCTACGTGCGGCACGAGGACATCGACGCGTTCGACGGGCCGTTCGCGCTCAACGGCGCCCAGGAGCGCAAGACCACGCTCGTCGGCATCGCGAGCGACGAACTGCGCGACGGTCACGTCTTCACGGAATACCGCTCGCGCGACGCGTTCGCGGGCCGCGAGACGCAGGCCGCGATGGGTCTGCGCAACCGCTGGCAGCCGGCGCGCGGCGTGCGCGTGGACGGGTCGCTCGAGCACGTGTTCACGATGGGCGGCCTGTCGCCCGCCGTGACCGCCGTCACGACCGGCTTCGAGGCCACGCGCGATCCGCGCACGAAGCTCACGGCGCGCGTCGAGTTCCGCGAGTCCGAGGGCAACGAGCAGTGGCTGCTCGGCGGCGGTCTCGCGCGCAAGCTCGATCGCGACTGGACGCTGCTCGGCCGGTCGCAGGTGTTCCTCGAGGACGACCAGCAGCGCGTCCAGGCCCGCTCGCACCTCGGCCTCGCGTGGCGCCAGACCGACCGCAACCGCTGGGACGCGCTCGCGCGCTACGAGCACGCCTACGATCGCGACGAAGTGCTGTCGCCCGAAACGAAGCGCAGCGCGCACGTGCTCTCGACCGACCTCAACTGGCACCCGGCGCGCGCCTGGACGTTCGGCGGCAAGGCCGCGGCGAAGTGGCGCGAGGACCGCGGGTCGGACGCGATCACGCGCACCGACGCGCAGTTGTTCGCCGCGCGCGCGATCGTGGACCTGTCGAGCCGCTTCGACGCCGGCGTCACGGCGCGCGGCCTCTACTCCGACCACTTCGACGTCGCCCAGACCGGGCTCGGCGGCGAACTCGGCGCGATCCTGCTCAAGAACCTGCGCCTCGGCGTCGGCTACAACGTGTTCGGCTTCCGCGACGAGGACCTGGCGCTCGGCGACTGCACCGACCGCGGTCCGTACGCGCGCCTCGGCTTCAAGTTCGACGAGACGCTGTTCGGGGCGAAGCGCACGGCCGGAGCAGCGCCGCGTCCGCTCCCGGTGCGCGAGGCGCTCGAGTCGGCCGCGCGCGCGAACGCGCCCGCGACCGCGGCGCCGCTCACGCCGCTCGCGCGCCGCGTGACGGACGAGGCGATCGCCACCGACCTCGCGAACCTCGACGCCTGGCAGCGCCGCCTCGATGCGCTGGCCACGCGCGCCGACGACCCGTGGCGCGTCACGGCCGCGCGCCGCTGGCTCGACATCGCGCGCATCGAGTACACCGACGACGACGATTCGGGCTTCGCCGCGGCGGCGTTCGACAGCGGTCGCGCGCAGGTGCTCGCGCTCGAGTCCGGCGCGCCGAAGGCGACGCGCGAGACCGTGCCGTCCGCGCGCCCCATGCCCGGCGCACCGCGCGTGCGCGAGGACCTGTGGAACCGCCTCGAGTCGCTGAAGCGCGACCCGGGCTTCGAGTGCGCCGCGGAGGAGATCGCGCGTCTCGAGACCGAACTCGCGTACGCGGGCAACGAAGAGACCGACCAGGGCGAGTGCGAGGCCGGACCGCACGCGCTCGAAGCGGAACGTCTCGCGCGCGACGCCGCCGAGAAGGAAGCCGCGTGCGCGCGGAAGCCCGCCGTGCCGCCGATCCCGCCGGTGGCGCCGGTCACTCCGGTCGCGCCCGAGGCGCCCGAGGACCTGCCGGCGCCGGGCGAACTCGGCCCGGGCAACGTGCATTTCAAGTTCGACGACTGCGACCTCACGGCCGAAGCGCAGGTCCTGCTCGACAAGCTCGTGAGCCTGATGCGGCGCTACCCGAACCTGAAGATCCAGCTCGTGGGCCACACCGACTCGCGCGGCACCGACGCCTACAACCAGGGCCTCGCGGAGTGCCGCCTGTGTGCGGTGGCGTCGTACCTCGACGCGCAGGGCGTCGCGGGCTCGCGCGTCCAGCGCCTCGCGCGCGGCGAATCGGAGCTGCTCACGCGCGATCGCAGCCGTTACGCGCACGCGCGCAACCGCCGCGTCGAGATCGTCGTCACCGACTCGCGCGGCCGTCCGATCGCGGGCGACCCCGAGGAGCGGGACCTGCAGGTCGAGCCGGCCGGCCCGCGCTCCGGCGCCCCGCGTCCCGCCGCGCCCTTCTTCCCCGAATGGCGCGTGACGGAGTGCTCTCGCTAGCGAGGAGCCCCGGCGGCGCGGGCGCCTTCCCCGGCCCGCGCCGCTCCCGCCCCACGATGTCCTGTCCCTCGGACGCGGCCGCGGGTACGCTTCCCGCGATGCCGGTCGTTCCCTCCCCACCGCTCCGCTGGCCCTCCGAACTCTGCCGCGCACTGGCCGCGCTGCGCGCCGCCCCGGCGGGCGGGCGCGCCACGGCCCGCGCGGCACTGTGGCCGATTCTCCACGCGGCCCTGTTCGCGGCGCTGCGGGCCCAGAGCGGACGCGTCGGCGGGGGCTCGCGCGAGGACCTCGAGGACCTGGCGTCCCAGAAGGCGTTAGAACTGCTCACCCGGGCCGAAGAAGGAACGTGGGACGTCGCGGGCCGCGCGGACCACGAGGTGACGGGATACGTGGCGCGCGTCGCGCGCCACGGTCTCGTCGACCTCGCCCGGCGCCGCGGACGCGAGTGCCCCGCGCCGGAGGACGACGAAGCGTGGGCGGTCACGATCGCGGAACGGTCCGGGGAACCCGTGAGGCCGGACGAGAGGCTCGCGGCGCGCGAATTCGCCGCCGCGCTCGGCGTGTGCCTGGAGGCGCTCGCGCCCCGCGCCCGGCAGGCGTGGTACCTGCGCGTCTTCCTCGAGCGGCCGAGCCGCGAGATCGCCGCGCGCCTCGGCGTGACGGCGGCGCACGTGGACGTCATCGTCCAGCGGGCGCGGACGGGGCTGCGCGAGTGCATGCGGGCGAAGGGACACGCCGACGCGGAGTACCGTCCCGGAGCCTTCGCGGACGTGTGGTGCGGGCTCGAGCGCGCGTCGGGCGTGTCGGAAGCCCCGGAGGACGATCGTGCCGAACCGTGAGGACCCGTTCGTGACGCCGCACCTCGACGACGACCGCTGCGCGGACCTCGTGCTCGGGCTCGTGCCCGCGGGGGAACGCGATCGCGCGGTCGAACACGCGCGCGACTGCCGCGAGTGCGAAGGGCGGCTGCGCGCCGCCGCCGGCGCGCACGCGCGTTCGCTCGCCGACTGGAACGCTCGCGCCGACGCCGAACGGCGGACCGTGCTGCCGTTCCCGCGCCGCACGGCGCGACTCTGGCCGGTGATCGCC
>JBGAOA010000130.1:0-3271 GCA_044222065.1 Candidatus Eiseniibacteriota bacterium | reverse complement strand
GCGTCCCGCGTCGAGCGCGCCGCGTGCGACGGTCGAGCCGCTGCGCGAGATCACGCCGTTCGACGCCAGCGTGAACGTGCCGCTCACCGGGAAGCTCCCGCCCGAGTTCTCGGTGATCGTGCCCGAATACGCGCCGTTCGACGCCACGGTGAGCTGTCCGCGGCTGTACCACGGCGCGCCGGGCCCGGTCGCGAGCGTGTGCATCTCCCACGTCCCCGCGAGCTGCGCCTGCGTGTAGGTCGGAGCCATCTTCAGTCCCACGGTCAGCTCGCTCGTGCCTGCGGCAAAGCCCGACCACGTGTTCGTCATCGCGAACACCGTGTGTCCCGCGTCGAGCGTGCCGAGCGCGAGACTCGCCACGCTGATCGTCAGGCTGCCATCGGGCAGGAGCACGAACGTGCCGCTCGCGGGATCGGTCGAGCCCTCGCTGTCGGTCAGGCTGCCGGCGAAGCTGCCGTCCGGTGCGATCGCGATGCGGCCGCGCATCCACCACGGCTCGCCCGGACCGGAGGCGATCGAGTTGATCTCCCAGTTGCCCGCGAGGTCCGAAGGCACGTAGCCGCCGACGCGCTTCACGCCGAGCCGGAGCACGGTGATCTGTTCGCCGAAGTCCATCCACGCTTCGGTGGACGCGAAGGCGGTCTTTCCGAGATCGAGCGCGCCGCGGAACTCGGTGTCGCCGATGAGCGTGAGGATCCCGGTCGGGCTGAGTTCGAGCGTGCCCTGCATCGTGTCCCGCTCGCCCGCGTTCGAGACGGAATAAACGGTGAGCGCGCCGCCCGCTCCGGCTTGAGCGACGGCCCGCTCCCACCACGGCGCGAGCGGCCCCGAGCCGAGAGCGTGCGTGGTCCACGTGCCGATCATGTCGTTGGTCGTGTAGGCAGCCGCGCGCGGCGCGGGCACGAGCGCACAGAGCGCGAAGAGGCAGAGGGCGGCGAGGGGGCGTTGCATGGTGGCCTCCGAAATCCCGCGACCGCCGGGCGAGGTCGCGCTCCGCGGAAGCGGAGGCGCCGTCCGGCAGGGTCCGGGGCGCGTGTGAGAGCGCGGCAAGCCTAGGCCCGAACGGTCCCGGACTCCAAGCCAGTCGGCGCGGCTCGCGGCCGGGAGCGCACGCGTCGCCGGGGCCACGCGCCTTCTTGCGGGAGGCGCCGCGCCTCGCCCTCCTTCGCGTCCGTCGAGCCCGATCGTGCTTGCGACGACGTTCGTCGTGCGCCACGCAGGGAGCTTCCGAACGCGCGATCGTGCGCGCGCGCGCCGGCGGGAGTACAGTCGCGTGCGCGCGAGGCCCGATGCGCCCGAGCATTCGTTGCGGGCGAATCCGCCCGGCCGCGAGCGCGTTGCGGTGAGGGGCGTGCGTTCGCCCACTCCTCCTCTCCTCACCGATCCCGCGGGTCGAGACTTCGACGTTCGAAGCCTCCCCGGTCGGTCGCCGGCGACGGCGAAGTCGCGGCGTGTTCCGACCCGCCTCGCGCGTCCCGAACCCCACGTGGAGGTGAGGAATGAACTCCTCCGATCGAACGGGCCGCTGCCGCTGGCGACGCGGCGCGACGCGAGCGTTGACGACCCTCGCTCTCGCGGCAATCGCGTCGGCGAGCTTCGCCGCGACTGCATCGGCCCAGTACGCGATGACCTGGTACACCGTGGATGGCGGCGGCGGCGCCGCTTCCGGCGGCGTCTTCCTGTTGAACGGCACGATCGGCCAGCCCGATCCCGGGATACTGACGGGACCGGGCGTGTCGCTCGGCGGCGGCTACTGGCTCGGCGGCTACGTCACCGTAGGCGTGAGCGAGAGCGATCCCATCGCATTCGTGTGCGGCCTACCGACGCCGAATCCGCTCGTGCAGCGCACGGTGCTGTCGTTCGAATTGCCCGTGGCGTCCGACGTCGCACTGGACGTCTACGACGTCGCGGGGCGCATCGTGCAGTCGCTCGCGCACGGCCGTCTTCCCGCCGGGCGTCACGAGCGCGCCTGGAACGGCACCGACGCGCGCGGCGCGCGCGCCGCGCCCGGCGTCTACTTCGTGCGATTCGCCGCGGGACCCTACGAGGCGCATCGCAGGATTCTCGTGCTCCGCTAGCGGCGCACCGTCACACGCACGGCTTCGGTCTCGAGCGCGCACGCGCGCGACGCGCGTCGCACGACGCTCGGCCGGTCACGCGGGTGCGGCGTCGGCGCCGCCCCCGGGAAAGCGAGATTCACGATGAAGCGCATGCAGATCCTGTCCGGCGCGCTGCTGCTGCTCGCGCTCGCCGCTCTGCCCTGCTCGGCGCAGGTCGGCAAGGCGTTCACGTACCAGGGACAGCTCACGGATGCGGGCAGCCCGCTCACGGGCACGTTCGACCTCGAGTTCCGCCTGTACTCGGCGAGCGTCGGCGGCGTGCAGGTCGGCGTCACCGTCACGTTCTCCGATCTCGTCGTCACGCACGGCCTCGTGACGACGCGCCTCGACTTCGGCGACGTCTTCAGCGGCGCGGCGCGCTGGCTCGAGATCCGCGTTCGTCCGGGCTCGAGCGTCGGCGCCTACACGACGCTGTCGCCGCGCCAGGAGCTGACGGCGACGCCGCACGCGAGCGCACTCGCGCTGCCCGTAACGCAATCGCTCGCGAGCAGCTCGACGCTGCTCGGCATCACAAATTCCGGAACCGGCGCCGCGGGCCTGTTCCAGACGACGAACTCCGCGAACGTGGTCTCGGCGCTCTTCGCCGGCAACAACGGCCCGGCGGCGGCGTTCGCCGCGCAGGCGCTGCACGCGGACGGCGCGGCCGTGCTCGGCACGAACGGCGCGTTGAACGCCTCCGGGAAGCTCGGAAGCAAGTTCACGACGACGATCGGCGGAGCGACGGTCTTCAGCGGTGGCGTCGTCGGCACGTCGACCCAGATCGGCGGGTACCTCGCGACGACCAGCTCGGGCTTCGCGGGACTGGTGTGCGAGAGCGCGACGTGGAACGCCGTGGCCGGCGTGACGAGTTCGGGCCACGGCGTGTGGGCGCAGTCGACGACCGAGGACGGCGCCGGGCTGCTCGCCATCGGCAGCGGCATCAGCACGACGAGCCAGGGCACCGCGATCGAGATCTCGGGCGGCGGACTCGCCGTGCCGGGTGCGGGCCTGAATTCGATGACGCCGGTGTTCATCCACCAGGCGACCGCGGCGAACATCTCGGGCGCGGTGAGCTACATCGATCATCCGCTCACGAACGGCAGGCCCGGAGCGATCCTGATCGTGACGCAGAACTGGTCCACCGGCACGACCTACAACGCCCACCCGATCGG
>JBGAOA010000055.1:12504-28637 GCA_044222065.1 Candidatus Eiseniibacteriota bacterium | reverse complement strand
CCGACGAGCCGTTGCTCGAGCGGCGTGAGCGCGCGCGGCGCTTCGGGCCCGGGCCCGCCGAGCAGTCGGTCCACGACGACGAGCGCGAACGCGGCGTCGAACGCGAGCCACGCGCGGCCGTCGGCGCGGGCGCCGGTCGGGAACGTCCACACCGCCGAGGGCTCGCCGAGCGCGAGCGCGACGTCGCGCCCGCTCGCGCGCTCGATGCGGCCGAGCGTCACGTCGATCGGCGTGCGCAGGCGCGACGTCATCAGGTCGTGCCAGCGCGCGGCCACGGTCTCGAGCGTCGCGCGCAGCGACTTCTCGAGCGTGACTCCGAGTCGCGGCGGCTCGGTGAAGTCGTACGGCGCGAGCGCCGGGCGCCCCGTGACCTCGGGGGCGAGCCCGACGAGCGCGTCGATGTCCGACTGGCGCAGCGATTCCGGAACGAACGCGCTCACTGGATCACGAACTGAGGGAGGTAGATGCGGACGTCCACCTCCTCGCCCATCACGTGGTTGACCTGCTCGAGGATCGCGGCCTTCAGCGAGTCGCGCGCCCCGTCGCGGGTCAGTTCCTCGAGCGTGCGCGACTCGAGCGTCGTGACGACCGCGTCGCGGATCTCGAGCTCGTGCGCGCGCAGCGCGTCGCCGAGCTTCGAGTCGTCCACTTCCATCGCGACGGTCGTCATGAGGAAGCGCGTGCCCTGGGTGCCCGAGGGATTGACGATCACGTTCTCGAGCCGGAACACCGGCACCTTCTCCTTGCCGTGGCCGCCCTTCTCGTCCTTCTTGCCGTGCTCGCCGGATTCCGCCGGCTCCTTCGCGGCGGACGCGGTCTTGGGACCGAACATCGGGCCGAGGACGAACAGGCCGAGCGCGAGCCCGGCCGCGAGCGCGCCCACCGCGACGCCGCCCAGGACCATCGGGGGCGTCGGCTTCGCGGCGGCGGCGCCGGCGCCTTCGGCCGCGTGCTTATCGTTGCTCATCGGAGTCCTCCGGAGATCGAACGGGACGATGCGTCGATCCGGGGAGGGCAACGCGCGTGCCACGGAGGCCCGTGCCGCGCGGCCGCGCGCCGCGCCGCGCGCAAGGCGCGGCGAACGCGCGAGATGTGCGCCGATCGGGCGGCGGTGAGCGCGCCCGCGCGCGCGCAGGTTCTTCCGGAAACGAACGACCGCCCGCACGTGCGACCGGAAGGGTCTTCCCGTGGGGCGGCCGTTTCGACCGCCGGCCGCGGGCTCGCGCCCGCGGCCGGATGCGCCGCGACTAGCGGCGCAGGTTGACGAGTTCGTTCAGCATGTCGTCCGCGGTCGTGATCACGCGCGCATTCGCCTGGAAGCCGCGCTGCGCGATGATCATCTCCGTGAACTCCTGCGAGATGTCCACGTTCGAGCCTTCGAGCGCGCCCGGCGTCATCGTCGAGCGGCTCGTGCCGCCGACGAAGCCCGTGACGGCCTGGCCCGAGTTCGGGGACTGGCGGAAGACGTTGTCGCCGGTGCGCAGCAGGCCCGACGGGTTGTTGAACGAGGCGAGCGCGATCTGCGCGAGGTTGCGGCTCACGCCGTTCGTGAAGAAGCCGGTGATGATGCCGCGCGTGTCCACGCTGATGTTCTCGAGATCGCCGGCCGGGTAGCCGTCCTGGCTGTTCACGACGGCGTTCGACGGATTCGCGAACCCGGCGAGGCCGTCGAGTCCGTTGATCGTGCCGGGATCGATCGTGACGTTGAAGGCCTGCCCGCCGGCCGGCGTGACCGTGAAGTTCGCGCCGCCGCCCGGGTACGTGAACGTCGCGAGCGTGCCGTTCGCGTTGAACGTGACGGTGCCGGTCCCGGCCGGCGTGATCGCCGCCGTCGGGCTCGTCGCCGCCCACGACCACGCGCCGGGGCCCGTGTTCGTGAACGTGAGCTGCAGCTGGATCGGCGTGCCGGCGCTGTCGTACACCGTGATGCCCATCGTGTGCTGCGCGCCGACCGCGGCGCGCGAATCGAGGTTGCCCGTCAGCGTGATGTTGCTCGTCGCCTGCGGGGGCGCCTTGTCGCCGAGCCGCAGCTGGATGTCGCCGATCGAGGACGCCGACGAGAAGTTGCCGAGCGCGTCCGCGACGATGCCCTGAACGACGAAGCCCGAGCTCGGCGAGATGAGCCGGCCGTCCGCGTCGAGCTGGAAGTTCCCGGCGCGCGTGTACACGTTGCCGTTGCCGGCGTTCAGGATGAAGAAGCCGTCGCCCTGAATCGCCATGTCGAGCGGCTGGCCCGTCGTCTCGAGACCGCCCTGCGTGAACAGCTGGTCGATCGAGCCGATGTTCATGCCGGTGCCGATCTGCACCGGGTTGATGCCGCCGAGGTTTCCGGGCGGACGCGATGCGCCCTGCAGCAGCTGCACGAACGCTTCCTTGAACGTGACGCGCGAGGCCTTGAAGCCCACGGTGTTGACGTTCGCGATGTTGTTGCCGATCACGTCCATCCGCGTCTGGTGATTGCGCAGGCCGGACACGCCGGCGAAGAGCGCTCTCATCATGGGACCGATCCCTCCTGGGTTTCCCGGTTCACTTCGCTTCGCTTCGCTCGGTTGCTCTTCTGCTCTCTCTCTTCCTTCACTGCGTCGCGGCGGGCGCGTTCCGGTCGACGAAACCGGAGCCGCGGGCATTCCGCCGGTCACGACCGGCTGCGGTCTCCTTCCTGGGCGGCGGGCGCGAGCACCCGGGGGGTCACTTCGACAGGATCTCCACGAGCGAGTCGAGCACGATGTCCTTGCCCGCCACGCGCATGAGCACGTTGCCGTTCGAGAAGCTCACGGTCTCCACCTTCCCCATCGTGAAGCGGTGCACCGTCACGTCGCCGCCGGCGTTGTCCTTCACGTTCAGCTCGTAGGTCCACGAGCCCTCGGGCAGGCCGCCGGGCAGCGTGAGGTCCTGCGTGCCGGGCTCGATCCAGCCGAGCTCGCGGCGCGCGACCTCGGTGCCCTTCGCGTCGCGCAGGATCAGCGTGCCGTTGCCGCCGCGGCCGCCGACGTTGACGTGCACGACCGGCTTCGCTTCGGACGTGACCTCGACGATCGCGCCCTCGGTGACGACCGTCTTGCCGACGAGGCCGGCGGTGAACGAGGCCTCGCTCATGAGCATCTGCAGGTGGTCCGAGGCCTGGAGCGCGGCGAGCCCGTCGTTGAGCTGCGTCAGCTGCTCGACCGACGAGAACTGCGCGAGCTGCGCCGCGAATTCGGAAGCCTCGAGCGGCGACATCGGGTCCTGGTGCTTGAGCTGCGCGACGAGCAGCTGCAGGAACTGGTCGCGGCCGAGCTCCTTCGTGCCGCTCGAAGCGTTGCTGCCGGCGCCCGCGAACAGCGACGGGCTCGAAACGGGGTCGATCACGGTCGCCTACCTTTCCCGCCCGTCGCCGGGCGCGCGACGACGCCGCTCGCGCGGCGCGCCGTCCTGCGTGGTGTGTTCCTGCCGCCGCTCCTCGGAGCGCGGCTCGTTCGAGCCCTCGCGCGACGCCGCGGCCGGCTCGGCCGCGCGCGGCGCGTGCACGGTGACGCGCGCATCGCCGAAGCCGCGCGCTCCGAGTTCGCGCGCGAGTTCGCCGAGCCCCTGTTCGAGACGCCGGGCGCTCGCGGGGTCCGAGGCCTCGATGCGGGCGGTGAGCTGGTCGCCGCGCACGGTGAGCCGCAGCCGGCCCGCGCCCGACTCGTCCGAGAACGGCACGACGACGCGAGCGAGCGGCGAGGCGCCCTCGCGCGGTTCGGCCGGCGCGGCGAGCGGCGCGCGCGGCGCAGCGATGTCGCCGGCAGCCTCGCGATCGAGGCGCGCGCCCGCCTGCGGCTCCGCGAGCGGCGGCGCGGGTCGGTCCGCGCGCGGCGACGGCCGGCGCGGAACGCGAAGTGCCCGCCTCGGCGCCCTCGGCGGCCGCGGCGCGGACGCGCGCGGCGGCGCGGCCGCACGCGCGTTCCGGGCGACGCCGGTCGCCGCGGCCTCCACGGCGGGCTGCGGCGACGACGCCGCGCGGGACGCATCCGCGGCGCGCTCGGGCACGTCGGCCAAGTTCGTTCGCGCACCGCGGGGATCGGCCGGAGCCGCCGAGACCGCGGCCGCGGGAGCGGGCGCGGGCGACGACGCGGGCACGACCGGGGCGTCCGCGACCGCGCGCGCCGCGGGCGCCGTGGCCGCGCGCTCCCAGTCGCCGCGCAGCGACAGCACGCGCAGTCCCGCGAGTTCGTGCGCCTCGCGCACCGGCACCGGGACCGCGGGGACGTCCGCATCGGACGGCACGGCGCCCGACTCGCCCGCGCGCGCCGCGGCTTCGCTCGATGCGTTCGGCCGCGCGAGCGCGCCCGGCGCGAGCGCCCGCGCGACGACGGCGCCCGCCTGCGGCGGAGCGGCCGCGTTCGCGACGCGCGCGTACGCCGTCGCGGGCCGCGACGCGGGCGCGGACGCCGGCGTCGCGAACGCCTCCGGCCCGGCGGCCCCGATCGCTTCGTCCGCGATCGCGGGCGCGTTCACGAGCGCGGAGAGCAGCGCGGGCGATGCGGCCGCGAACGCGCTCGACTCGGGCGAGGCGAACCACGCCGAGAGCCGCGAGGCGGTCGCGGACGGACGGATCGCGCCCTCGGGCGCATCGACCGGAACGCCGTCGGCGGACTCGGTGGGAGCGCCATCGGAGGGTTCGAGGTCGTTCGCGGGCGGCGGCGTCTCGCCGCGGGCCGCGCCTTCGAGCGCGGGCGGCGGCGCGATCGCGCGCCCGGCCTCGCGCGCGGGCGATCCCGGGTCCGCGTGCGGGGACGCCTCGAGCGAGCGCCCGAGCGGCGCGGCGGCGCCGTGCGCGGGCACATCCGCGGGCGGCGGCGCCGTCGGCACCGGCGTCGCGAGTCGGCCCGGCATCCGCGGCGGAACGATCCACGTCTCGCCGCACGGCGCGTGCGGCGCGCCGAGCCGAGTCACCTCTCCCGGCCGCGGCGGCGTTCCCGTGGTTCCCTCGATCCCGGGCTCGGCCGGCGGCGTCGCCGCCTCGCCCGAGTCCTCGAGCGGCGCGGGCGCTTCGGCCGCGGGCGCCGGTGCGACGACGGGAGACGGCACGGCGAGCGGCGCGAGCGCCGCCGCCGCGAGCGCCATCGCGAAGCTCGCGCCCTCGCCGTCGCCCGTGGCGGACGCGTTCGGATCGGGCGGCGCCGCGGGCTCGGCGATCGCGGGGATCGGAAGCAGCGACGGGATCGCGGCGTTCATCGCTCACCTCCCGGCGCGCGCTCGATGAGGCGGCGGCTCATCACGGCCGCGCGCTCGGGCGGCAGCGCCGTGAGCAGCGCCGCGGCCTGGCGCACGCCGACGCTTCGCAGGATGCCCTCGACGTGGTCGTCGCTCAGGTGGCCGAGGATCACCGCGGCGTCCTTCGGCTTCATGTTCACGAGGATGCGCGAGACCTGCGCGTAGTCGGCCGGCTCGTCCGTCCGGGCGCGCGCGGGCGCGGGGGCGGGCGGCGCGGCGTGCAGTTCCGGAGCGTGCGTCGTCACGGCCGCGGGCTCGGCCTGGACGGGCGCCGCGGCGTGGCCTCCATTGTGCGACGGCGCACCGTGCACCGCGGGCTCCGCGGCGCCGGGCCCCTCGTGCGCGAGCTTCGCGAGCGAGTCGGCCGCGGCCTTCGCGGCCAGCGAATCCGCCGCGGCGGCTTCGGCGACGGCCTTCGCCTTCTTCGCGGCGTTCTGGACCCCGAGTCCGGTGCCGGCCCCGGCGCCGACCACGAACGCGATCGCGCCGAACAGGATCAGCTTGTTCATCGCTCCTCCTCCGTGCGGGCGTGACGTTGCCCCGCGATCTCGTCGATCTGCTTCTGTTCGTCGCGCGAGTCCTCGACGCGGTGGTGCTCGAGCCGCTCCTCGCGCAGGCGCTCCAGCGCGCGCCGGTCGCGGCGCGCTTCTCCGTAGCGTTCCCGTTCCTCGCCCGCGGCGGACTCCGCGGCGCGGTGGCTCGCCTCGGCGTCTTCGACCGCGCGCTGGAGCGCGCGGTTCGCGAGGTGGCGGTGCGTCCATTCGCCCGCCGGAGCGACCTCGCCCTGGGCTTCGTTCGCGCGATCGCTCGCGCGTTCGAGCTTCTGCTCGGCGCGCTCGACCGCTTCGCGTTCGCGGCGTTCCGCCTCGAGCGCGTCGCCGAGCGCGCGGGCCCGCGCGCGTTCGCGCTGGCGCCGCAGGTCGAGCAGCCGGTCGAGCCTGAACACGAAGCGCTTCACGCGGCGTCCTCACCCAGCTTGGAGCCGGCGCGCCGCACGATTTCCGTGAGCCGCACGAGCGTGCCGTCGTACGACTCGGACTCGCCCGCCGCCTGGCGCAGGAAGCCCTGCGTCTCGGTGCGCAGCGCGAGCGCCGCGTCCACGGCGGGATCCGCGCCGGGCTTGTAGGCGCCGACCGAGATCAGGTCCTCGTTCTGCCGCCACGCGGCTTCGAGCTTCAGGAACGCGTTCGCCGCCCGCAGCTGTTCGCGCGACACCACGGCGTCGCGCACGCGGCTCACGCTCTCGAGCACGTCGACCGCCGGGAAGTGGCGCACGTTCGCGAGCCGCCGCGAGAGCACGATGTGTCCGTCGAGGATCGAGCGCGCCGCGTCGGCGATCGGCTCGTTGAAGTCGTCGCCCTCGACGAGCACGGTGTAGAGCCCCGTGATGCTGCCGCGCGCCGCCGAGCCGGCGCGTTCGAGCAGCCGGGGCAGCGAGGCGAAGACGGACGGCGGATAGCCCTTCGTCGTCGGCGGCTCGCCGACCGCGAGCCCGATCTCGCGCTGCGCCATCGCGACGCGCGTGACCGAGTCCATCATCAGGAGCACGTCGCGGCCCGTGTCGCGGAAGTACTCGGCGATCGTGGTCGCCACGAGCGCCCCGGTCGCGCGCACGAGCGCCGCCTGATCGCTCGTCGCGGTGACGACGACCGAGCGCGCGAGGCCTTCCGGCCCGAGGTCGCGCTCGATGAACTCGCGCAGCTCGCGCCCGCGCTCGCCGAGCAGCGCGATCACGTTGACGTCGGCGCTGGACGAACGCGCGATCATGCCGAGCAGCACGCTCTTGCCGACGCCGCTGCCCGCCATGATGCCGATGCGCTGTCCGAGCCCGAGCGTGAGCAGGCCGTCGATCGCGCGCACGCCGGTCGCGAGCGGCTCGCGGATCGGCCGGCGGTCGAGCGGATTCGGGGGTGCTGCGAGCAGCGGGCGGCGCGGCAGGTCGCCGAGCGGCCCAAGGTCGTCGATCGGGCGGCCCAGTCCGTCGAGCACGCGGCCGACGAGCGACTCGCCGACCTCGGCCTCGAACGTGTGTCCGAGCGGGATCACGCTCGCGCCCGGGTGCACGCCTTCCGTCGCGCCGAGCGGCATGAGCAGCACGCCGCGCTCGTGGAAGCCCACGACCTGCGCGAGCACGCCGTGGTGGTCGTCGGGCGCGAGCCGGCACAGGTCGCCGACGGCGACCGGCAGCGAACTCGCCTCGACGACCTGGCCGATGACGCGCGTCACGCGGCCGTGCACGTCGAAGCGCGGCGCCTCCGCGACCGTGAGGCACGCGCGTTCGAAGCGCTGCGCGAAGCGGGACTCAGGCATGTTCGAACCTCTCGTAGAGCCGCCGCAGGGCGACGTCCGTGCGTCCGTCCACGAGCCGCTGCGGCGACTCGATCACGAAGTTCCCGGGCGCGATCTCGGCGTCGGCGACGAGCCGCGCCGGCGCGTGCGACTCGTCTCCGCCCGCGAGCGTCGCGCGCACGCGCTCGAGGTCCGAGGGGTTCAGGCGCACGGACGGCGGCCCGTCCGGGAGCAGCCGCATCGCGCGCTCGACGAGCGTCGCGACGAGCCCGGGGTCGGCCTCGTACGCGCGGTCCACGCGGTGGCGCGCGATCGCGAGCGCGAGCGCCTCGAGGTTCAGCGTGCGGGCGGCCTCGAAGTCGTCGCGGTCTTCCTCGCGCGCGCTGGCGGCGCGCCGCATCGCGCGCACGGCGCTCTCGAGGCGCGCGGTCGCGGCCGCTTCGCCCGCGGCGCGCCCGGCCTCGAACGCGCGCGACGAGTCGTCGCCCCCGCCCGCCGCGGCGCGCGGCCCCGAGAGCGGCGCCGGACGCCAGCGGTCCGCCGCCGTCTCGTCGGCGGCCGCGACGACGCGCGGCGCGTCGGCGACCGGCGGCCGCCAGGGCGTGAAGCGCTCAGGCGATGACATCGTCGCTGCCCCCGCGTCCGCGGACGAGGATCTCGCCGCTCTCTTCCAGCGCGCGCACCGATTCGATGATGTGCGTCTGGGCCGCCTCGACGTCCTTCACGCGCACGGGGCCGAGCATCTCGATCTCTTCCTCGAGCGCCTGGCCCGCGCGCTCCGACATGTTCGCGCGGATGTGCGCCTTGAGTTCGTCGCTCGCCGCCTTGAGCGCGAGCGCGAGCTCGCGCGACTCGACGTCGCGCAGCAGCCGCTGCACGCCGCGGCCGTCGATGAGCAGCAGGTCCTCGAAGACGAACATCAGCGCCTTCACCTTCTCGGCGAGGTCGCCGTCGCGCTGTCCGAGCGCTTCGAGCACTTCCTTGCCGCGGTCGCCGCCGCCGGCGAGGTTCAGCAGCCGCGCGACCGATGCGGGTCCGCCGCTCGGCGCGCTGTTCGGCACGAACGTGAGGTCGGTGCGGCCGCTGAGCGCGCCCTCGAGCTGCGCGAGCGTCTCGGGCGCGACCGGATCGAGCTTCGCCATGCGGTAGAGCACCTCGGCGGCGCGTTTCACTTCGAGCGTGCCGAGCACGGCGATCGCCTGCGGCGCGTCGAGGTGCGCGAGCACGAGCGCCGCGGCCTGCGGGTGTTCGTCGCGCAGGAGGCCGGCGAGCAGGTCGGGCGCCGCCTGCTTCAGGCGCCTGAGCTGCGGCGGCGCGCCGCGCTCCTCGATGCGGTCCACGAGCGCGCGAGCGCGCACGGCGCCGAACGCGTGCTCGAGCACCTCGCGCGCGTAGACCATGCCGCCCTGCGCCGTCGCGGGCGGCGACGTCGCGGACTGCTGGAACTCGCGCAGGACGTGCGCGACGACCTCGGGCGGAACGGGCGGCAGCGCGGCGATCTCCTGCGTGACGCGCTCGACCTGGTCGCTCGACAGCTGGCGCAGCAGCTTCGAGGCGACATCGGGGCCGAGCGAGACGCACACGATCGCGCACTTCTGCGACCCGGTGAGCGATTCGACGGCGAGCTTCGAGACCGGAGCGGGCGCGCTCACTTGGTCGCGAGCCACGCGCGCAGGACCTGCGCCGCGGCCTCCTGCGAATCGCCGTTCGCGGCGAGCTGCGCGGGCGCGCCCGCCGGCGCTCCGCCCGCGGCCTCCCCGCCGGGCGCGGGAACGCCGGCCGACGGCGCGCCGCTCGCGGGCTTGAGCACGCGCAGGCCGACGAGCAGCAGCGCGATCACCGCGACGAGCCCCGCGATCGGGCGGCTCACGCGTTCGGCGAGCACGATGACGTCCGGGCCCGCCTTCTTCGAATCGCCGCCCGCGCCCGCCTCGGGCAGCGACGCGGCTTCGAACGGCACCGCGAGCAGCGTCACGCGGTCGCCGCGCGTGGAGTCGGCGCCGACGGCGTCGCGCACCATGCGCTCGAGCTCCGCGGTCTGGATCGGCGCGCCGGCGGCGTTGCGCGCCTTCCCCATCGCGTCCTGGTCCACGAGCACCGCGACCGTGAGCTTCTGCAGCTCGGCGCCACCGCCGACCTTGCGTTCGACGCTGCGCGAGTTCTGGTACAGGTTGTTCACGACCGTTTGCGCGCCCGTGCCGGCCGACGGCGAGGCGTCGGCCTCGCTGCGCTGCTCGTTCTGCAGCACCGCGCCGTCCGGGTTGTACGACTCGACCGTGCGGTCCACCTGGTCGAAGCTCATCACCGCCGACACCTCGGCGCGCACGCGTCCCGTGCCGACGATCGTCTCGAGCAGCAGGACGATCTTGTCGGACAGCGCCTGCTCCATGCCGTGCTGCACGTCGAGGTGGCGGCTCGCGGAGCCGGTCGCGCCCGCGGTCGCGCTCGGAACCGACAGCACGCGCCCCGCGTCGTCCATCACCGCGACGTTGTCGGCGGAGAGCTGCTCGACGCTGTTGCTGACGATGTACACGATGCCCTGCACGCTCTCGGGGCTCAGCGTGACGCCGTTCTTGAGCGTCAGCACGACCGAGGCGCCCGCGGGCCGGTCGAGCCGGCGCAGTCCGCTCGAGCTGCCGAGCACGAGGTGAACCTGCGCGCGCTCGACGCCCTGGATCGCGCCGATCGTGCGCGCGAGTTCGCCTTCGAGCGCGCGCTGGAACGTCACGCGCTGGGCGAAGTCGGTCATGCCCCACGACGGCTTGTCGAACAGCTCGAGCCCGGGGCGCCCCGACGACGGCAGGCCTTCCTTCGCGAGCGCGACGCGCGCCGCGGCCACGTTCGCGGCCGGAACGAGCACTTCGGTGCCGCCGTTCTCGAGCCGGTAGGCGATGCGGCCCTTCGCGAGCTGGTCGGCGATCTGCCCCGACTCGCGCAGGTCGAGGTCGCGGTACAGCGTGACGTACGTGGGCTGCGATGCCCACCAGCCGATCGCGGCGATGAGCGCGACGAGCACCGCGCCGGCGACCAGCCAGCGCAGGTTCAGCCGGCCGGCCGGCAGGATCGAGTTCGTGGCGGAGACGGTCATGAGCGGAGCGGGACTCCCGTCACTGGAGGTTCATCAGCGTCTTGTAGGCGTCGGTGAGCTTGTTGCGGATCTCGACGAGCAGCTCGAGCGAGATCGAGGCCTCTTCGCTCGCGGCCATCACCTGGTGCAGTTCGACGGGTTCGCCGCGCAGGAAGCGTCCGATCAGGTCCTGCGCGTCGTCCTGCAGGCGTCCCGTGTCGCCGAGCACCTTCTGGAACACGTCGGCGAACGACGGCTCGCCCGACGACGACGGCGCCGGGATCTCCGGGCGCTCGAGGCGCAGCGCGGAGACGAGGTCGGTGCGGATCGGCGCGGCCACGTCACGCCCTCACGTCGATGCGGCGCCCCGTCGGGGGCGCGAGCGCGCCGGAGTCGTTCGAGCGCGGGCCGTAGGTCAGGGGACCGAGTGCGCCGAGGCGCTCGAAGAACGCGCGCTCCTCGGGCTCGAGCGCGTCCCACAGCGTGGCGGCCGCCGCGGGCGCGGGCGTCGCGCCGGCCGGGCGGATGACGGACATCGCGGCCTCCTAGATCTCGAGCGCGCGGCGGAGCATGCCCTTCGCCGCGTGGAAGACGGTGGCGTTCGCCTCGAACATGCGCTTCGCGATCATGAGGTCCACGAGTTCGGTCGAGGTGTCGACGTTCGGATAGGTGACGAAGCCGCTCGGGTCGGCGTCGGGGTGGCCCGGGTCGTAGACCTGGCGTCCCATCGAGGCGTCCGCGACGACGCGCACGCCGCCGCTCGCGCCGTCGGCGACGGCGATCTGGCGCTGGTACGGTCCGCCCTCGGGCGTGCTCGTGGTCTCGGCGTTCGCGAGGTTCGCGGCGATCGTCTCGAGGAAGGTCTGCTGCGTGGACATCCCGCGCGCGGGCGTCGTGAGCGGTCCGAGCAGCTGGCGCACGGGGCGCGCGAGCATCGGGAAGCGGATCGGATCAGACATGGCCGCGAATCGCCGTTCGGAGCCGCGCGTACGCCGACTGCAGGAGCTTCGCGTCGGCCTCGTAGCGCAGCTGGGTGTCCGCGAGCGACGTCATCTCCTGCTCGAGGTCGGCCTCGCGCTTCGCCGCCGCCGCCTGCGCCTCGAGCTCGCTCTGGAAGCTCGTCGGCGAACTCGACGTGAGGAGCCCCGCGACGCGCCCGGCGATGCCGCGGTGCGTCGCGCTCGTCTCCTCGAGGCCGCCGCGCAATTGCGCGGACAGCGTCGTCGGACCGAACAGTCCCTTCAGCATGGCGATCCTCCCCTCGGTGGATGACGAGGAGCGCCAAGGCAACGGGCGTACCACGCGCGTCTCGCGCGCGGCCCGTCGCGCGCAAGGTCCGCGCACGCTCGGCGTTAGCGCGCGCGGACGGCGCGCCGCGCTCGCGTGCGCCGCGCGCGGGCGACTGCGGCGAGCGGAAGGCGCTTCCGCAGCGAGCGGAGTTTCGTGCCGCACGCGCGCGCAACGTGCCGGTGCCCGTGGCGGACGCTCCTGCCCCGAAACGAGGCGGCGCCCGCCGGTGTTCCGGCGAGCGCCGACGAGCCCCCGTGCAACGTGGTGATCAGGTCTTGAGCTTGTTCCTCAGCGTGCGCTCGCTGATGCCGAGCAGCCGTGCCGCGCGCGAGCGGTGCCCGCGCGTCGCTTCGAGCGCGCGCTGGATCGTGACGCGCTCGAGCACCCGCAGGTTGAACTGCTGGTCGGGGGCGTCCACGCCCGCCGGCAGCGCGCTCGCGACGGCCTCGCGCCATCCGCCGCCGTTCTTCGGCATGGAGGCCGCGTAGCTCACGACCGCGGAGGCGGGCGCCGAGCGGAACCCCTCGCCGCCCTCGGGAATCATCGCGCCGCCCGCCGCGGTGGCAGCCGCGGCGGACCCAGGGAAGGTGACGGCGCGAAACGAGAACGCGTCCGGCGTGATGACGCCGTCGCGGCACAAGATGACCGCGCGCTCGATCGCGTTCGCGAGCTCGCGGATGTTGCCGGGCCAGTCGTACGCGGTCAGCACCTGCATCGTCTCGGCCGGCACTTCGGGCGTGCGCGCGCCGATCTCCTGCGCGGTCTGCTGCGCGAAGTGGGCGACGAGCTGCGCGATGTCTTCCTTGCGCTCGCGCAGCGGAGGCGTGTGGATCGGCACGACGCTCAGGCGGTAATAGAGGTCGCGGCGGAAGCGCCCGGCCTCGACCTCGTGCCACAGATCGCGGTTCGTCGTCGCGACGATGCGGACGTCCACGCGGATCGGCTGCGTGCCGCCGACGCGCTCGATTTCCTGCTCCTGGATCGCGCGCAGCAGCTTCGCCTGCAGCTCGAGCTTCATCTCGGAGATCTCGTCGAGCAGCAGCGTGCCGCCGTGTGCGCGCTCGAACGCGCCGCGCGAGCGGCCCGTCGCGCCGGTGAAGGCGCCGCGCTCGTGGCCGAACATCGCGCTTTCGACGAGCCCCTCGGGCAGCGCCGCGCAATTCACGCTCACGAACGGCTGGTTGCGGCGCGAACTGCGGTCGTGGAGCGCACGCGCGAACAGCTCCTTGCCCGTGCCCGACTCGCCCTGCAGCAGCACGGTCGCCCGCGTCGGGCCGACGGTTTCGATCATCTCGAGCACGCGGCGCAGCGCCCCGCTGTCGCCGAGGATCACGCGCTGGCCGCGCAGGGAGCTGATCTCGCGGCGGAAGTTCTCGTTGAGCCGGCGCATGCGGTCGATCTCGATCGCGTTCTGCACCGCGAGCCGCAGCGCTTCCGAGCGCAGCGGCTTCGTGAGGTAGTCCACCGCCCCCTGCCGCATGATCTGCACGGCCTGGTCCACCTTGGAATAGGGGGACGTCACGATCACCGGGACGTCGATCGCGTTCTGGCGCAGGTGCTCGAGAACGTCGGAGCCCGTGCCGCCCGGAAACGTCTCGTCCGAGATGATGAGGTCGAACGGCTCCTGCCCGAGCACGCGAACGCATTCCTCGAAACTCGACGCGAGCACGGGCCGGTGGCCCATGCTCTTCAAGAGGTTTTCGAGGGTCACGCTCACCGACGGTTCGTCGTCGATGCAGAGTATGTTCGACACAACGACCTCCTTGTTCACCAGCGTCCACGGCGCGACGCGCCGTGCGGCCGAGCCGCCTCCAATGCCTGCGTGGAATCCCCCAGTGCGTGCATCGTGCCAACCTCGAAATCCGCGCCAGCCGCCGTCCGCACGAAGCCCGTGGCTCCGATCCGGTCCGATCGAGCGGACAGAGCTTCCGGAGGCCCGGAAACACTGGCCGAACGAGCGGCAATGAATTCCTGAAGTTCCGCTCGCGAAGTGCCGATATCACCCGATTCGGCCGCGGAAAATCCGTCGCGTCGAGACCGTCGTTCGGGACACGAGAGCGCCGCTTCGTCCCACCGAGTGGGACAGTTTGGAGCGCACCGGAAGCGAGTTCCGCAGCGGCCCGGACGAGTTCTCCGAGGGCGCGGAAGCCCCGGACCCGCGCGGCTCGGACGCTCCTTCCCCCGCCTGGCCGGACGTTCCGGAACCCCCGGCCGGGCCTCAAGGTTGCACGGTGTGGCTCCGAGACTTGCCCCTGAAGAAGGCCCCGACTCGAGCCCGGAGTTCCGAACATGCGCGTTTCCGACTCCTCGTTCCGACTGAACCTGCTGCGTTCGCTGCGCGCCAACGCCACGACGCTCGGCCGTGCCCAGCAGCGAGCGGCGACCGGTCATCGCATCGAGCGCACCTCGGACGATCCGGTCGGCGCCGCGCAGGTGATGCGGCTCGAATCGCAGCTTCGAGAGATCTCGCAGTTCCGCTCGAACGGCGTGTACGCGCAGACGCGGCTGTCGGCCGAGGACGTCACGCTGACCGCCGCGCGCGACCTGCTCGACCAGGCGAAGAAACTCGCGATGGGCGCGGCGAGCGCCGCGCCGGGCGATCCGTCGCGAGACCAGGCGATGGCGCAGATCGACGTGATCCGCGAGGAGCTCGTGGCGCTCGCGAACACGCGCGTCGGCAGCGAGTACATCTTCGCCGGCGGACGCTCGGGAACGCCGCCGTTCCTCGCCGACGGCTCGTACGTCGGCGACACGACGACGCGCCGCGTGGAAGTGGACGCGCAGAACAATCTCGTGGTGAACCACACGGGCGACCAGGTGTTCTCGGCCGCGTTCGCGAACCTCGACGCGCTGCAGCTCCAGCTGCAGAACGGCACGTCGAGCGACATCAACACCGCCGCGGCCACGGTCGAGAGCGATCGCGTGCACCTGCTCTCGCTTCAGGCCGAGGTCGGCGCGCGCATCAAGAACATCGACGACATCGGCACGCGGCTCACGATCAGCGCGAACACGGTGTCCGACGCGCGCGATGCGGTGCGCGACGTGCCGCAGGCCGAGGCGATCATCGAAGCGATGACCGCCCAGACCGCGCTCGAGCGCACGTACGAACTCGTCGGCCGCATCGCGCAGCTGAACCTCGCGAGCTACCTGACCTGACGCCTCCGCGCTGCGCGTGAGGTGTTCGAGCGTCCGCGTGCCGCCGTCCATTCGCGGCGCGCCGGGTGCGACGCGCGTCGAGTGGGTCGGATCGCGCACACGAAGCGTGCCAGCCGCGATCCACGCGCCTCCGAGGCTCTCAAGTTCGCTCGACGCGCTCCGAAGCTAGCAACGTCGGCAAATCCTGCCGACCGCGGAGTCGACGACCCGCGCCCGGTTCCTCTCTCTCTCTTCTTCACCCACAAGGGGGATTCGAAACATGGCGATCAACGACATCAACCTCGCCGGCGGGATGCGGACGAATCTGCTCCAGCTGCAGGTCACCGACACCCTGATGGCCCGGACGAGCCAGCGCCTCGCGACCGGTCTGCGCGTGAACAGCGCGGTGGACGACGCGTCGGCGTTCTTCGCGGCGCAGAACAATCGCAGCCGCGCCTCCGACCTCGGCGCCCGCAAGGACGGCATGAGCGAGGCGATCCAGACCGTGAAGGCCGCGGACGAAGGCATCAAGGCCATCACGAGCCTGATCGAGCAGGCGAAGGGCCTCACGGCGTCGGCCCGCAGCGCGAACACCGCCGACCGCGCCACGCTGGCGGGGCAGTTCGACGACCTGCTCACCCAGATCGACGGCCTCGCCGGCGACTCGGGCTACAAGGGCACGAACCTGCTCGCGGGAGACACGCTCACGGTCGACCTCAACGAGAACGGCACCTCGACGCTCGACATCGTCGGCTTCGATGCGACCGCTGCCGGCGACCTGACGATCGCCGCCGCCGCCGCCGCGTGGGTGGCCGACACGAACATCGACGCCGCGGTCGCGGACCTCGACGCGGCCCTGAACACGCTGCGCACGAACGCCAAGACGCTCGGCTCGGGCACCGGCGTCATCAACGCCCGCAACGCCTTCACGCAGGGCATGATCAACACGCTCACGGAAGGCGCGGACAAGCTGACCGTCGCCGACCCGAACGAGGAAGGCGCGAACATGCTGGCGCTCCAGACCCGCCAGCAGCTCGGCATCGTGTCGCTGAGCATGTCGTCGCAGTCGCAGCAGGCGATTCTCCGCCTGTTCTAATCCCGGTTGGCGCGCGGCCCG
>JBGAOA010000055.1:0-12443 GCA_044222065.1 Candidatus Eiseniibacteriota bacterium | reverse complement strand
GGAGCCCGGCGTGCACGTCCATCGAAGCGAACAGGTCCGCCGTGTTTCGTAGCCCGCGGACGGCTTACGAGGGCGGCGCGCGCTCCAGCAGCTCGAGCCGGGATCTCGAAGCGCAGGCGCTGCTCAAGGCCGCGCGCCAGCTCGAGAGCTGCCGCAACGACTGGGCCTCGGCCCTGGCCGACGGACGCCTGCTCAAGGCGCTCGACTACAACCAGCGCCTCTGGACGTTCCTCCAGGCCGAACTGGCCGCGCCCGAGAACCCGCTGCCGGCCGACGTCCGTTCGAACCTCCTGAGCCTGAGCCTGTTCGTGGACCGCCGGACGTTCGACCTCCGGCTGAACCCCGTCCCGGACGGCCTCGAGCCGCTCGTGCGGCTCAACCGGGAACTCGCGCTCGGGCTGTCCGAGCGCCCGGCCCCCGCGACCCCGGGATTCTGATCCGGGCGTTTCGCAACGCCGCCCCCTAAAGCTTTCCCGGATCGCGCCGAGACTCTTCCGCGAGCCCCATCACCCTCCACCGAGGTGGCAGGGGATGCCGCGACCGGCACGGTGCCGGAGCGTGGTGAAGGCCGAAGTGAGGCGCCATGAAGATCGATCCGCGACAGATCACCCCAGCACCTCTCCCGCGTTCGGGAGAATCCGCCTCCGTGACTCCGCAGGACGCGGAGTCCAAGAGCTCGTCCCCCGCGCCGCAGCCCGAGTACGGGCGTGGCGACCGCGTGGAGATCTCGGATGCCGCGCGGGCTGTGATCGAAACGGCCTCGAGCGGTGCCGTTCCCGTCGGACCGCTGCCGCCGGAACGGCTGCGCGAGATCCTCGACAACATGCTGTCCGGCGTCTACGAGAGTCCGAAGTCTCTCGACACCGTCGCGACGGCGCTCGCGCCGCAGCTCAAGAGCTCGTAGGCGGGAGATGAAGCTGCACGTGGTCGCGCCCAGCGCGATGGTGCGCAGCGCGGTTCGGGCCACGCTGCGCCCGCTCGGCTGGGAAGGCGAGCACGAAGCCGCCGACCTCGCGGGCACGCTCGCGCTCGAGGACGGCGCGAGCGAGATCGTCCTCGTGGCCTGGGCGCCGCCCCACCTCGACGCCCCCGAATTCACGCGAGCGCTGCGCGAGAACCCGGAGTGGAGCGGCTCGCGCGTGATCGTGCTCGGCGCGCGCCGCCGCGCCGCCGACGTCCGCCGCGCGATCGAGGCGGGCGCCTCCGACTACGTGCTCGTGCCCTACGAGCCGACCGAGCTGCGCGCGCGCGTCAAGCACTGGATGCAGGCGGGCGCGGACGCGGGAGACGCGGGGAGCACGGCCGCAGACGAGGCTTCCGACGCCGAGGCCGACGCCACCCCCGAGGCCGAAGCCGCCTGAATCCCGCGCGCCGCCGGCGCGCTTCAGTCGCAGCCTCCGGATGCCGATGACGGTGTGGGGCTCGCATCGCATCCGTACCGGAGGCTTCCTCGTGGTGCCGTACGCCGCACTCGCGGCGATCTCCATCGTGGCGCTCGCGGGCTGGTGCGTGCGCCGCGCGCTCTCGTCCTCGCCGCACGCGGACGGGGGCTCGGACCTGCCCCGGCGCCCGGCCCGGCTCACGCTGCGACCCGCGGTCGCGCGCGCGTTCCGAGACCGCGACGACGCCGAGCGCTGCGCCGCGCTGCTGCGCGAGGCGGGCTATCACGACTGCGGCGCGTTCGAGGCGCGCGAGCTGCCCGGCGTGCGACTGCGGTTGCTCGTGCATCCCGAAGAGCGACTGCGCGCGGCGTGGATCGAATTCCCCGGCGTCGGCGCGTGGCTCGAGCTCTCGACGCGATACGACGATGGCACGACGTCGTGCTTCTCGTCGCTGCCGCCGACCGGCCTCGAGCCGCTGCCCGGACACCAGCAGGTGAACGTCCCGGGCTCGGACCCGCGTGCGCTGCACGCGCGCGCGCTCGCCGAGCGGCCGCGCGGCGCCCGTTGCGACACGCCTCCCGCGCGCGCCGCTCGCGATTTCGAGCGCGCGTACGCGGACGCCGTCGCGCACCGACTCGCGCTCGCCGGCGCACGCGACGCGGAAGTGCAGCGCGCGGCGTGAACGCGCGTCACGAAACGCGCAGGAGCCGGGATTCGACAACGCCCGATTCGCTCAAGCCCGATCCCGCGTGCGCCGAGAACATCCTCGGGTGGCTCGGCCGCCGCCACGACTCACCATCCTCCCTCGAATCCGCTCCTCCGTTTCCGCTCCGGCGGACGATCGTGCGACAGGCGACATGGACGCTTCGCTTCCCCCGAATTGCGTGACGACGCTCGCGCCCCTGCGCGTGCTGCTCGCCGAGGACCACCCCGTCAACCAGAAGCTCGCCGTGGCGCTCCTCGGCAAGCGCGGTCACGACGTCGTGGTCGTCGAGGACGGCGTTCAGGCCGTGTCCGCGTGGGAGCGTGAACGCTTCGATGCGATCCTCATGGACGTGCACATGCCGACGATGGGCGGCCTCGAGGCGACGCGCGCGATCCGCGAGCGCGAACGCGGCGGAGCGCAGCACGTCCCGATCGTCGCGCTGACCGCGCTCGCCCTGTCGAGCGACCGCGACCGCTGCTTCGCGGCCGGCATGGATGCGTTCGTGTCCAAGCCGCTCACCGCGGCGGAACTGTTCTCGACGCTCGAGCGGCTCCTCCCGCAGAAGCGCCTCGCGAAGCCCGCGGACGAACCGCGCCGCTCCGGCGCCGTGGACGCCGCGCGGCTGCTCGCGAGCGTCGAGGGCGACGAGGCGATGCTGCACGACCTGGTCGAGACGTTCCTCGCCGAACAGCCGCGCCAGGAACAGACGATCGCGGAGGCGCTCGCGCACCGGGACGCCGCCGCCGTCGCGCGCGCGGCGCACGGGTTCAAGGGCGTGCTGCTGACGATGGCCGCGATGCCCGCCGCCGACTGCGCGCGGAAGCTCGAGATGATCGCGCGCAGCACGCGCCTCGACGAGGCGTTCGCGGCGCACGCGGAACTGCGAGCCGAGCTCGCGCGCGTCGAGCCCGAGCTGCGCGCGCTCCTGCGCCGCGCGGCCTGACCGCGAACGCATGCGGCCCCGGGAGACATGCTCCCGGGGCCGCGGCGTTCGGCGCCTCTACTCGGGGCGCCAGTCCGGGACGCGGCCCGGAGTCCACGGCACGCCGGCCTCCTCGGCGCGACGCTCGAGCCGCACGAGGTCGTCGCCGACGAGCGCCCGCAGCGCCGGCAGCAGGTTCGCGAAGTCGGCGCTCGCGATCTCGATCGCGCGCTCGTGCGAGCGCGTCGGCCCCTGCGTCGTGAACCAGTGACCGCCGACCACGCGCGCGACGCGCTCGGACAGCGACGGCGGCGTCGGCTCGTTGCGGCCGCGGATCACGGGGTCGCCGTCGAGCTTCTCGGAGATGTCGCGCAGCGCGGCGTCGATGCGGCGCGCCTCGGTCCGCATCGGGCCGGTCTCGCCCGGCGCCGACTCGATCGCGACGAGCAGCAGCGCGACGCGGTTGCGCGCGTCGGCCGTGAGCCGCGTCGCGCCCAGCACGGCGCGCTGCAGCCGCGCCGTCTTGCGCTGGAACGCGAGCACCGCCGGCGCGTTCACGCCGGCGTGCGGGGCCTCGAGCGGAACGACGTCGAAGCCGACCGGATCGCCGAGCGCCGTCTCGACGCCGTCCACGCGCTGCGCGAGCTGCACGCGGTAGCGGCCGGGCACGACGAGCGGGCCCGAGTCGTCGTCGCCGAAGTCGGGACGCGTGGCGGGCGCGAGCGACGCAGGCGTCGGCGTCGGCCAGCGCAGATCCCACGTCACGCGATGGAAGCCCTCGCCCACGGGCCCGGTGACGCGGCGCACGACTTCGCCGTCCTCGTCCGTGACCGTGAGCACGATCGCCGGCGCGACCTCGCGCGCCTCGGCCCGCAGCGTGTCCCAGCCGGGGTAATAAACGTTCCCGCCCTTCTCGAACGTCTCCTTCTCGGACTTCTGCCGCCGCTCCTTGCGCGTCGTGAGGCCCTCGCGCAGGTAGTACGTGAACGTCGCGCCGAAGGGCGGATTGTCCGCGTTGTAGAACGCTTCGCCCTGCTGCGCCTTCGCGCCGTCGCCGAGCGGCGAAGCCGGCTGGTACCAGAGCGCGGGCCGCACCGGGAGCAGCGCGTGCGGCCGCGCGAGGAACGACTCGTCCGCCACGCGCAGCGGCGAATAGTCGTCGAGCACGTAGAAGCCGCGGCCGAACGTCCCGACCACGAGATCGTGCTCACGGGCCTGGAGCGCGAGGTCGCGCACGCAGATCGTCGGCATGCCGCCCTTGAGCTGCGCCCAGTGGGCTCCGCCGTCGACCGTGAAGAACACGCCGAACTCGGTGCCCGCGAACAGCAGCTTCGGATTCTCCGGATCCTCCGCGAGCGCGTACACCGTGCCGCGCTTCGGCAGGTCGCCGGCGATGGACGTCCACGTGCGCCCGCGATCCGCGCTGCGCAGCACGTAGGGCGCGAAGTCGCCCGACTTGTGGTTGTCGAACGCGGCGTACACGACGTTCTCGTCGTTCACCGACGCCTCGAGCCGCGACACGTACGAGAGGTCCGGCACGCCCGGGAAGCGGTCGATCGCGCGCCAGTGCGCGCCGCCGTCCTCGCTCACGCTCACGCGGCCGTCGTCCGCGCCGACGTACAGCAGGCCCTCGCGCTTCGGCGATTCGCTGAGCGCGACGCAGTTGCCGTAGAACGACGTCGAGGCGTTCTTCGCGACGGCGTCCACGCTCCACACGCGCCCCATCATCTCCATGCGGTTGCGGTCCAGACGGCGCGTGAGGTCGCCGCTCACCGGCCGCCACGAGTCGCCGCGGTCGTCGCTGCGGTAGAGCCGCTGCGACGCGAAGTAGAGCCGCGTGTGCGAGTGCGGGCTCACGATGAGCGGCGAATCCCAGTTCCACCGCGAACCGTCCTCGCCGGGCTCCGGCTGCGGCTGGATGTCCACGCGCTCGCCGGTGCGGCGGTCGAAGCGCACGAGTTCGCCGTGCTGGAACTGGGAGTAGACGACGTTCGGGTCGGTCGGATCCACGCGCGGCTGGAAGCCGTCGCCGCCGAGCGTCACGAACCAGTCGCTGTTCACGATGCCGCTCGAGTTGCGCGTGCGCGACGGCCCGCCCTGCGTGTTGTTGTCCTGCGTGCCGCCGTACACGTTGTAGAACGGCTCGTCGTCGTCCACGCAGATCTTGTAGAACTGCGTGATCGGCAGGTTCGCCGTGTAGCGCCAGGTCTGCGCGCGATCGAAGCTCTCGTACAGGCCGCCGTCGCAGCCGACGATCAGGTGATCCGTGTTCGCGGGATCGATCCACATCACGTGGTTGTCCACGTGCTTCGACTTCTCGCCCGCGCGCCGGAACGTCTTGCCGCCGTCCTCGCTCACCTGCAGGAACGTGTCGAGCGAGTAGAGGCGGTCCGGGTCCTTCGGATCGGCGACGAGCTGCTGGTAGTACTGCGGGCTCGACGACACGTAGTCGGAGCGCTTCTCCCAGTTCGCGCCGCCGTCCACCGAGCGGTACGTCCCGCCCTCGCGGTTCTGCGCTTCGACGATCGCGTACACGACGTCCGGATTGGCGGGCGACACGGCGATGCCGATGCGGCCGAGCTGCGCCTTCGGGAGCCCCGAGACGATCTTCGTCCAGTGCTCGCCGCCGTCGACGCTCTTCCAGATCGCCGAACCCGGACCGCCGTCGATCAGCGTCCAGACGCGGCGCGCGCGCTGGTACGACGTCGCGTACAGCACGTCCGGATCGCGCGGGTCCATCGCGAGGTCGCTCACGCCGGTCCACTCGTCCACCTCGAGCACCCGGCGCCACGTCGCGCCGCCGTCCTTCGTCTTGTACAGGCCGCGGTCGCCGCCGGGCGTCCACAGCGGGCCCTGCGCCGCGACGAACACCGTGTTCGGATCGTTCGGGTGGATCAGGATCTCGCCGACGTGCTCGGAGTTCTCGAGTCCCGACTTCTTCCACGTCTTGCCGCCGTCCGTGCTCTTGTAGACGCCGTCGCCGTAGCCCACGCTGCGCTGGCTGTTCTTCTCGCCCGTGCCGACCCACACGGTGAACGGGCGTTTCGGATCGATCGCGATGCAGCCGATCGAGTACGAGCCCTGCGAGTCGAAGATGGGCGTCCACGTCGTGCCTTCGTTGCGCGTCTTCCACACGCCGCCGCTCGCGGCGACGACGTACCACGTGTGCGGATCGGACGGGTGCAGCGCGAAGTCGGTGATGCGGCCGGACGTGAGCGCGGGGCCGAGGTTGCGGAGCGCGAGCCCCGAGAACGTCTCGGACTTGAAGCGCGCGTCCGAGGCCTTCGAGGCCGCGGCGGGCTTCGTCGCGGCGAGCGAGGGACGAGCGAGGGCGAGCAGCGCGAGGGCGAGCACCGTCGCGCGGCGTGCGGATCGGGAGCGCATCGTCGGGGAACTCCTTCGGAGGGAAGTCGCGAACGGGTGGCCGGAGCCGGCGCACCGGCCGCGCAATCTAGCGCGGGTCGGCGCGGCGGGGCGAACGGCGGCGCGCGCCGGCCGACGGGCGCGGACGATCGGGCGACGCGCGCCGTCCTTCGCGCGCGGCCGTGACGCCGCCCCGGGGCTCGGCTAGCGTGCGCGGCTCGCGGCGCGGCGGTGCGCGTCGCGGACACCCCGGAGCGGACGGACGATGCGCTACCTCGCGCTCGGCGACTCCTACACGATCGGCGAAGGCGTGGCGCCCGAGGCGCGCTGGCCCGTGCAGCTCGCGGCGCTCCTGCGCGCACGCGGCCTCGCGCTCGATCCGCCGGCGATCGTCGCGCGCACCGGCTGGACGACCGGCGAACTCGCGGCGGCGATCGAGGCCGATCCGCCCGCGGGAACGTTCGAACTCGTGTCGCTGCTCGCCGGGGTGAACGACCAGTACCGCGGCCTGCCGCTCGAGAGCTTCCGCGCCGGGCAGCGCGCGCTGCTCGGGCGCGCGATCGCGTACGCGGGCGGCGACGCGGCGCGCGTGCTCGCGGTCTCGATCCCGGACTGGGGGGTGACGCCGTTCGCGGCCGGACGCGACCGTGGCGCGATCGCGCACGCGATCGACGCGTTCAACGCCGCGGCCCGCGAGTCCGCGGCCGCGGCCGGCGCGCGCTGGCTCGACGTGACGGGCGTCTCGCGCCGCGCCGCCGAATCGCCGGCGCTGCTCGCGGCGGACGGTCTGCACCCTTCGGCGGCGATGTACGCGGAGTGGGCCGCGCTCGCGGAGCCGCTCGCCGCGGCGGCGCCTCGGCGCCCGCTGATCCCAGCGAAACGTGGCGGCGCGCCCGGCGGACCGGGCGCGCCGTGCGTCGGGTCGAGCGGGTCAGTCCACGAGCACGATGCGGTGCGAGCGGCTCTCCTCGCCCGTCTTCACGCGCGCGAGGTACACGCCCGCGGGCGCGCGGGCGCCGCCGCGCCCCGTGCCGTCCCACGGCAGCTCGTACGCGCCCGCCGGCATCCACTGGTGCGCGAGCCGCGCGACGAGCCGGCCCTCGACGTCGTAGAGCGACACGTCGGTGAAGCCGCCCTGCGCGAGCGAGAACCGCAGCGACGTGCGGTCGGCGAACGGATTCGGCGCGCTCGCGAGCGCGATCGAACCGCTCGAGAGCGGCGTCGTCGTGATCGCGCGCGGGATGAACCAGCCGATGTCCTGGAACGCGTCGAGCGTCAGGTCGACGTCGCCGTGCAGGAGATCGCTGTTCAGCGCCGGCTCCATGAGCAGGTTCGGCACGGCGGTGACGTCGAAGTGCGAGACCGACGAGCCCGAGACGAGCGGGTTCGGCGTGTACACGAGCACCTTGCCGTTGTCGTGCGCGCCGACGAGCCGGAACGGATTCGCCCGGATCGTCGCCGTGACGCCGCCGCCGAGCTGCGCGCGGATCGTGTTCCCGAGCGCCTGCGTCACGCTCACGATCGGGATCGTCAGCGTGGGCGCCGTGCCGCTCATCTGGGGCGGCGTCGAGGCCGCGACGTTGTCGGCGAGGATCACGCCGACCGCGCCCGCGGCCTGCGCGTTCAGCGCCTTCTGGTTGAAGTTGCACGTGCCGCGGTCGAGGAACGCGATCTTGCCCGAGATCGCGGCGCCGTTGACGAACGCCGTGCAGCCGTCGCTCGTCGTGCCGGAGCCGTCGTTCACGAGCACGACCGGCGCCGTCACGTTCGGGGAGCCGGGAGCGGGACCGAAAGTCGCGACGCCCGCGGCGTACGTGCCGGCGATCCCCGCCGGCGCCGAGACCGTCAGCTCGGGGCGCATCCGCAGCTTCGTCCACGCACGAGTGCTCACGGCCGGCCCGTCCCAGACCTCGTTGAGCGGCGAGATCGCGGCCGTCTGCCGCTGTCCGTTCGTGAGGCTCGGCCACAGCGCGTTCGTGTTCATGTCGCGCAGGAAGCGGTTGTAGGTGTCGGGGAAGCCGCTCGCGAGCGCGCCGGTGGACGTGGACATGAACGTCGCGAATCCGAGCCCGTGCCCGAGTTCGTGCAGCACGACCGGGAACAGGTCCACGTTCGTGCCCGCCGCGCCGTCGAGGCCGTAGTACCAGCTCGCCGCCCCGAGGCAGGTCGCGTTGTCCACGTCGCGGTTGAAGCGCGCGCTGATGTCGGCGCTCGACGGCGACAGGTCCGAACCCGCGCGCCGGTTCGCGAGCGCGCCCGGGTACCAGGTTCCCGTCCACTCGGCGCCCGAGAAATCGCGGAAGATCTGCTGCGTGCCCGCGCTGCCGAGCACGCCGCTCGTCGCACTGCACGTGAGCGGGTCGAACGTCGCCTGCACCTGGATCGTGACGTTGCTCGTCAGCAGTCCGGCCCAGACGCTCGCGGCCGCCTGGAACACGTTGAGCCGCTGCTGGCCGAGCGTCGTGCCGGCGTTCCCGCCGACCGGCGCGACCGCCGTGGGGTCGTTGAAGCCCTCGCCGGCGGTGTCGGCGTTGACGATCGTGATGATCGCCGCGCGCGCGGGGGCGGCGGCGAGCGCCGCGCCGACGAGTGCCGCGAGCGCGAGCGAGCGGAGCGTGCGCGGGCTCATCGTTCCACCGGTCCTTCCCCGCACGCCTCGGGACCCGCGTTCACGATCGCGCGGGCGGACGCGAGTTCGTCCACGCACGAGAGCCGCACCCGGCCGCACGCGTCGATCCGCACGACGAGGTGGTCCATGAAGCGGCCGCCGAGGTCCATGCGCCAGCCGCCGCCTTCGAGCGGCTCTTCGTGCAGCCCGTCGAAGGAGCGGTCGAGCGACTCCTCGGCCGGAGCCTGGAACTCGAGCGCGCGGAACGGCTGGAGCCGCCACGTGCCGGCCTCGGCGTCGAACTCGACGAGCACGCTGAACGCGCCGGGCGCGGACGCGGGCGCGGACGGCGAGTAGTCGGGAACGTCCGCCACGGCGGGCGGCGTCGTGAGCGGCGAAAACGGCGAGGCGGGCGCGGCGTGCGCCGGGACGGCGCACAGTGCCGCGAGCGCGAGCACAGACAGGGATCCCCTCATGGAAACCTCCGAGCGATCGGGTGGGCCTGCCGGACCCGGCTGCAACGGGCGTTCCAGCCGGAGGCGCGCAAAATCCCGCGCCATTGAGCGGCTTCAGGCCCCGGCCCGCCCCCGGGCCGGGCGATTCGCAACGGCCCGAGTGCGAGGCCCGTCCGGGGCCGCCGCCCGCGGAGTGCCCGCGCGGGCGGATCCTTGACCGAGGTTCCACATCCGAACGCACGTCCGTGGCGTTGTAGAGGTGCGCGCGCCCGAGCATCGGAGCGCCGCCTCGAACGGCCGGTGCGCCGGCCCCCTCACGAAAGGACTTCGCCGAATGAACGCCGCACGCCGGGCCGCACTCGCTCTCGTGGCCGTCGCGCTCGCCTCCGGGCTCGCGCACGGCGCCACCCGCACCTCACCCCGGCCGACGGAGGATCGCGTCGTGAAGCTCGTCCGCAGCGAAGCCGAGTGGAAGCAGCGCCTCACCCCCGAGCAGTTCCGCGTGCTGCGCCAGGAGGGCACCGAGCGGGCGTTCACCGGCGCGTACTGGAACCAGCACGCGCACGGCGTCTACGTGTGCGCGGGCTGCGGCCTGACGCTGTTCCGCTCGGACGAGAAGTTCGACTCGGGCACGGGCTGGCCGAGCTACTGGGCGCCGATCGCGGCCTCGCACGTCACGCTGCGCCAGGACGGCTCGCTCGGAATGGTGCGCACCGAGGTCGAGTGCGCGCGCTGCGGCGGCCACCTGGGCCACGTGTTCGACGACGGACCGGAGCCGACGGGGCTCCGCTACTGCATCAACTCCGTCTCGCTCCAGTTCCAGCCGGCGAAGTAGCCCGCGGCGGCGTGCGCGGCGGGGGCGCGTGCTAGGCTCGCGCCCCTCCCGCATGCCCCGATCCTCCCGTCCTTCCGCCGCCGCGCGCCGAGACTCCGCGCGCACCCCGCTCGAACCCGCGGCGTACGCGCTCGCGGCCGCGCTCGGGATGCTGCTCATCGCGCGCGTCGCGGCGAACGCCGGCGCCGGCATGACGCTCTGGGGTTGGACGTTCGAGCGCTTCGTCGGTCCGCTCGCGTGGCTGCCGTGGGCGATCGCGCTCGGGCTGCTCGTCGCGGGGCTCGTCGCGTCGCGTCCGCCCGCGGACGCCGCTCCGGACGCGCGGGCGTCCCGCGCGCGCGCTCGCCGCCGGCGCCGCGCTGTTCGCGGGCGCGGTGCTGCTCGCGTGGCTGCTCCCCGATCGCACGCGCTTCACCGGCGACTTCGTGCTGCGGCAGGGAACGACGTCGCTCGGCAAGGATCCGTCGCGGCTCTTCCCGCAGGCGATGCCGTTCGACGTGTGGCTGCACTTCACGCTGCCGCGCGCCGCGATCGCGCGCTTCGGCGGAGACTCGAACACGGTGGCGCGGCTCCTCGGCGCGCTCGAGGCCGGCGCGCTCGCGCTGCTCGCGCGCGCCTTCGCGGGCGCGCTCGGCGCGCGCGGCGCCGCCGCCGTCGCGGCGTTCGCGTGCGCGTTCTTCGGCGGCGCGCTCGGGCTGACGACCGGCTACGCGAAGGGGCTCACCGAACTCACGCTCGCGACGCTCGCCGTGGGCGCGTTCGGCGTCGAGGTCGCGCGCACGGGGCGCGGGCTGCTCGCGCTCGGCGTCGCGGCCGCGCTCGCGACCGCGGCGCACCGCTCGGGCGCGTTCACGATCGGCGCGGTCCTCGCCGCGTGGGCCGTGTGGCTCGCCGTGCACGCGAAGTCGCGCGGCGTGCGCGCGCTCGACCTCGCCGGGTTCGCGGTGCCGCTCGCGGCGTGGGCGTGGCTCGCGCCGGTCGTCGCGCGCCAGGTCGCGGTGCTCGACCGCCGTCACGTGCTGCCCGCCGAGGCCGAACGGCTCGGCGTCCTCTCCGCCGCGTTCGGCGGCGGACGCGCGCTCGAACTCGCGAACCTCGCCGCGGCGCTCGCGCCGCTCCTGCCCGCCGCGCTGCTCGTGCTGCCGTGGGTCGCGCGGCGGACGCTCGCGCGGCGCGAGTGCGCCGTGCTCGCGGCACTCGCGATCCCGGCGCTCGCCGTGTTCGCGTTCGTCCATCCGCTCCAGGGCGAGTTCCGCGACTGGGACGTGTTCGCGCCCGCCGCGTTGGCGCTCGCGCTCGCGGCCGCGGCGCCGCTCGCCGCGGCGCACGAGCGCGCGCCCGCGCCGCTCGGGTTCGCGGCCGCGATGTGGGCCGCCACGCCGGCGCTGCTCGCCGTCGGCCTGCAGGCGAACGCCCCCGCGTCGCTGCGGCGCATCGAGGCGTGGGTGCAGGGTCCGCCCGAGCGCGGCGGCGTCGCCCGCTCGGCGACCTGGGACTTCCTCTCGACGCGGGCGTTCACTGACGCGCGCTACGACGACGCGGCGCGGGCGGGCGAAGCGGCCGTCGCGAGCGCCCCGAATCCGCGCTACTTCCTGCAGTGGGGCATGGCCGAGACGATGCGGGGCGACGACGCGAAGGCGCAGGCGCTCTACCGGCGCGCGGTCGAGCTGAACCCGGACTTCACGACCGCGTGGGCCGCCCTCGCTGCGGCCTCGAGCCGGCTCGACGACGTGGCCGAGACCGCGCGCGCGACGGCGGCGGTGCGCCGGCTCGATCCGAACGACGAGCGGCTGCCGGACCTCGAGGACTACCTGCGCCGCCGCGGCGTGTCCGCTCTCGCGCGCTGATCGCGCGGCCGCGGAGCCGCCGCACTCGAGGGTTGAGCGCGCGCGTCGCCGCGGCTACCGTGCGCGATTCGCGATCCGACCTCCACCGTCCTGAGTGCGCCGTGCCCGACGTGAACCTGAGCCCCGCCGACCTCGCGCAGCTCGCCGAGCGCGGCGTCACCGAAGCCGAAGCGCGCCGCCAGCTCGCGCTGCTCGCGAGCCGGCCCGCGTACGCACGGCTCGCGCGCGCGGCGACCGCGGGAGACGGCATCGAGACGCTCGGGGCGACGGACGCGGCGGAGTCGGCGGCGCGCGCGGCGGCCGCGGCCGGGCGCGTGACCCAGTT
>JBGAOA010000054.1:0-30080 GCA_044222065.1 Candidatus Eiseniibacteriota bacterium | reverse complement strand
CGTTCCACCTCGAGCACGGCTGGATGGCCGCCGCGCTCGCCGCGGCGGACGCCGCCCCCGCGCACGTCGCGGTGCTCACGGTCGCGAACGGCCGCGAACTCGACCGGCTCGTCGCGCGCGGCGACGAGGCGTTCGCGCCGAGCGGCCAGACGAACGTCGCGTTCGCGCACCACGCGAACCAGGGCCTCGCCTACACGGACTACTTCAAGGGCCGCTACCTCGCCGAGGCCTCGAGCGGTTACGACGAGATCCTGCGCGTTCACGAACAGAAGAACGTCCCCGGCAACTTCCACGTCGGCGCACTGCTCCAGACGGTCGCCGAGTGGAACCGGCAGAACGGCGATCCGCTCGACTTCAACGGCTGGCTGCGAACGGGCGTGACCGCGGGCTGGGCCGGCATGCTGTGCTCGGCGTACGGCCAGCCGATCATGCCCTTCCTGCAGGGCGCGATGAACGACTGGGCGATCTCGCGCGACCACGACATGGTGAACGCGCGCTACGGTTACGACCCGAACGTCGCGTGGGTGCCGGAGCGGGTCTTCCTCGACCCCGCCACGTATCCGAACGCGGGCGTGATCGACTGGTCGGGCGCGCACTGGCAGGCGAACGGCGTCAGCGCCGTGATCCTCGACGACTGGCCGCACCTGCAGGGCCACAACAAGCACCGGATCCACACGCTGCTCGGGAACGGGCTGCGCATGATCCCGCGCGACGGCGATTTCACGGGCAAGCTGCACACCGGCGACGGCGCGGGAGCGCTCGCGATCCTCGAGGCCGAGGCGAACTCCGGGCTCGGGCAGTTCCGCATCACGGTGTACGCCGACGACTGGGAGATGGCGGCCGGCGTCGCGGGCTGGGAGAACACGTTCCCGTTCGCCGAGCCGACGTACCTGTGGATGATCGACAAGTGCGCGACCGAGAGCGCGTGGCTGCACACGTGGAAGCTCGACGCCGCGATCGCGAACCCGAACTTCAACGGCGACACGTTCACGCCGACCTACGGAACCTACGGCGGCATCGGCGACGTGCAGGGCTACGGCGGGAGCAACAACGCCTGGTACACGGACTGGGCGGGCTTCGTGCCCTACTCGACCGGGGGCAACGGCAGCGGCGGCTGCGGCGGCGGAGGCAATTGCCGCAACCACGGGCAGTTGTGGAACGACGCTCACCTCGCGCTGCAATCGGCGCCGAACAACAACCTGCGCGAGTCGGGCTGGTACGTGCTGATGACGAACCTGCACGAGACCGGATGGCACGACTACCTCGGCGGACCGCTGTCCGGCTGGCAGCGCCAGTACTCGGCCCACCTCAAGAACGCGATCGTGTACGCGAACGCGGCGAACTGGCGCGCCGGCGGCTACGCCCCCACGACGGCGGCGACGATGCAGGACGTGGACGGCGACGGGAACAGCGAAGCGGTGCTGTGGAACGACCGGCTGTTCGCGGTGTTCGAGCCGAACGGCGGACGGCTCACGCACCTGTTCGCGAAGGGCTCGGACTACGACTTCTCCGTCATCGGCGTGGACAACGCCTACTGGGCGGGCACCGAGGGCGACTACAACGACGTGAACCACGTCGCGGGCCTCTCGGACGTCGGGCCGAACACGCAGCACGACCTCTACGCGATCTCGCTCGTCCCGGGGTCGGGCACGAGCGCGAGCGTCACGCTCACGCACGGCGGCCTGACGAAGCACGTCGCGCTGTCGAGCGGACAGCCGTACCTCAGCGTGGACTACACGGTCGGCAACCAGACGGAGTACGTGCGGAGCGGCTGGACGCCGGACCTCGTGGACCTGCTCTACAACGCGCGCATGGACCGCGTGTGGGGCGGCGGTCCGACGACGTACATGGGCCAGCGCAATCCGAACACCGGCGCGACCGCCGCGTACGTGCTCGGCACCGGCGGAGCGACGCACAACGCCGAGACCTCGAGCACGCTGATGAAGGTCGACGAGATTCGCGGCACGCAGAAGTTCAACTTCCTGATCTACGCCGGCAAGACCTCGCCTCCCGACGGCGGCGGACACATCGCGGAACTCGAGGCCGTGCTGCCGCTCGCGGTGGACGTCCTGAAGCCCCGCCCCGTGAGCGGCACGTACTACCCCGCCTCGGACCAGCTCGTCGTGACGTTCGACGAGGCCGTGACGCTCGGGCCCATGGGCGTGAGCGGTTTCCAGGTGTGGCCGGACGACTCCGGATTCGGCACGGTGCTGCTCGGCGGCGCGACGCTGCTCACGTCCGGCAGCGCGACGGTGCTGACGCTGCAGCTCACGCCCGCGCAGGCGACCGCGATCGAGGCGTTCCCGAACCACTTCACGATGCGCCTCGGACTGCTGCACGACTCGGTGAAGGACGCGGCGTTCAACCTGAACTCGAACGCGTTCCCGCCGTCCGACATCGTGCCGGTCTCCTACGGACCGCCGACGCGCATCACGCTCGACGGCCGCTTCGACGCGGACGAGTGGCCGTCGTGCACGGTCGCGGTCGCGGACTCGTTCGACTCGGGCTGGAACGCCGCGCCGAACAACATCACGAACGAGATCCAGGCCGTGTACGCGTCGTGGGACTCGAGCTACCTCTACCTCGGCCTGCGCGGCGTCGTGACGTCGAACTCGTGGCTGCTGTACCTCGACACCGATCCGGGCGGCGTGAGCGGCCAGACGAACCTGACGGCGATCAACGCGTGGGAGCGCGGCGCGACGTTCTCGGCGCCGGGCTTCAAGCCCGACTGGGAGTTCGGCGCCTACCAGCACCAGGGCGGCTTCGACAGCCAGTCGTTCTTCCGCATCCTGAGCGCGACGACGACCGCGGATTCGAGCGCGGCGATCCTCAAGGCGTTCGATCCGTCGCACGCCTACGGGCTCAACGGCGGCAGCGAACTCGCGATTCCGTGGAACACGCTCTACGGCCTCGGCCCGAACCACGTCCCGGCGAACGCGACGCTCGGACTCGTCGCCTCGCTGTGCTGGGACCCCGAGCCGTCGGGCGAACTCGGCGGCGACCAGGCGCCGAACAACGTCGGCGCGACGCCGCCCGCGATCGACAACCGCGCGCTCGTGACGCTGGACGCGAACGGCGACGGCGTTCCCGATCCGCAGGACCACACGCCGCCGTTGCTCGTGTCGGCCGCGGCGCCGGCGTGGGACAGCGTCGTCACCGTGACGTTCGACGAGCCCGTGACGGCGGCGAGCGCGAACGTCGCCTCGCACTACGCGCTCTACGAGACCGCCAATCCCACGAACACCGTCGCCGTCCTCGGCGCCGCGCTCCAGCCCGACCAGGTCACGGTGCGGCTCGTCGTGGACGGACTGCTGTTCCGCGCGTACACGGTCGTCGCGAGCGACGTGCGCGACGCCTCGTGCTACGCGAACCGGCGGCCGCAGACGCTCGCGTCGTTCCAGGGCCCGCCGGTCGCGGTCGAATCCGAGGCCGTTGGCCGTCTCGCGCTGCGTTCTCCGATCCCGAATCCTTCGCGCGGCGCGGCCGCGATCGCGTTCGTCGTGCCGCGCGACGGCGCGTTCGTGCGGCTCGACGTGACGGATCTCGCCGGACGACGCGTGCGCGAACTCGCCGCGGGCGTGCTCGGCGCCGGCCCGCACGCGATCACGTTCGACGGCCGCGACGATCGCGGCCGTACGCTTGCGCCGGGTCTCTACTTCGTGCACCTTTCGCACGGCTCCGAACGGCTCACGCGCCGCTTCGTGCTCGTTCCCTGATACTGCGCTCGAAGAGCAGCGCGGCGCACTCGCGCCGCGCCGCTCTTCGTTGAAGACGACGTCGGGTGCGCGCTCCGCATCCGCTCTCCGGAGGTCGCACCATGTCGAACGGCGGACGCCTCCCGCTCGCCCTCGCGCTCGCCCTCTCCCTCGCCGCCGCCGGGTGCGGCGGCGCCAAGCAGGCCGCGGACGACGGCAAGATCACGATCTGGATCCAGATGGATCCCGAGGAGCGCGTGCGGCTCGACGACAATCTCGCCGCCTACCGCGCCGCGCACCCGGGCGCGCAGGTCGAGTACGTCGCCTACGACACCGAGAACCTGCGCACGCAGTTCCAGACCGCCGCGACCGCGGGCGGCGGCCCCGAGATCGTGTTCGGGCCCTCGGACCAGATCGGCCCGCTGTCGCTGCTCGCCGTGATCCGTCCGCTCGAGACCACGATGCCGGCCGGGTTCTTCGACCGCTTCGTTCCGCAGTCGCTCGACACGCTGGACGGACACCTGTGGGCCGCGCCCGACCAGGTGGGCAACCACCTCACGCTCGTCTACAACCGCAAGCTCGTGCCGGCGCCGCCCGAGACCTGGGACGAGTTCCTGAAGATCGCGAAGGCGACCACGCGCCCGGCGAAGGGCGACGCGCCCGCCGTGTACGGCTTCGCCTTCAACGCGAACGAGCCCTACTGGCTCGCGCCGTTCCTCGCGGGCTACGGCGGCTGGGTGATGGACGCGAACCGGCAGCCGACGCTCGACGGCGAACCGATGCGCGAAGCGCTCGCCCTGCTCGCCGACCTCAAGAACCGCGCGGGCGTGATGCCGCGCGAGAGCGACTACCAGGTGATGGAGACGCTCTTCAAGGAGGGGCAGGCGGCGATGATCGTGAACGGCCCGTGGTCGTGGTCGGGCTACCGGAAGGCCGGCATCGACGTCGGCGTCGCGCCGCTCATGGCGCTGCCGAACGGCCGGCGCGCGACGCCGATGGTCGCGAGCAAGGGCTACTCGATCAACGCGAACGTGAAGGAAGCGAAGCTCCCGGCCGTGATCGAACTCGTCACCTACCTGACGTCGGCCGAGGCGCAGAAGCGCCGCGCGGTCGAACTGGGCGTGCTGCCGAGCCACCGCGACGCGTACGCCGATCCCGCGATCCAGGGCGATCCGACGCTCCAGGCGTCGCAGCGGGCGTTCGAGCTCGGGCGCCGCATGCCCGTCGTGCCCGAGATGCGCGTGCTGTGGGACGTCATGCGGCCGGGCATGCAGCAGGTGATGGCCGGGTCGGCGAGCCCCGCGAAGGCCGCGGCGCAGATGCAGGCGGACGCGCTGCAGCAGATCGCCGGCATGCGCCAGTAGCCGGCGATGGTCCTGCGCGCCCCGCGCTGGTTCGGTCCGGCGCTCGTCTTCCCCTCGTTCGTCGCGATGGCCGTCGTCGTCGCGTACCCGCTCCTCTACAACGTGTACCTCGCGTTCCGGAACATGAGCCTGTACCGGTTCCGGAACCACGCGTTCGTCGGCCTCGAGCAGTTCCGGCTCATCCTCTCCGAGCCGATGTTCTACTCGACGCTCGCGAAGTCGCTCGTGTGGACGGCGGTGAACGTGTTCTTCCACGTCGCGATCGGCGTGATGCTCGCGCTGATGCTGCGCGGAAACGTGAAGGGCAAGACGCTGTTCCGCACGCTGCTCATCCTGCCGTGGGCGATGCCGCAGTACATCTCGGCGCTCACGTGGCGCGGCATGTTCAACTACGAGTACGGCGCGGTGAACCTGATCCTGCGCAAGGTGCTCCACCTGCCCGCCGTGCCGTGGCTCACCGATCCGTTCTGGGCGTTCGTCGCGCCGGTGCTCACGAACGTGTGGCTCGGCTTCCCGTTCATGATGGTCGTCGCGCTCGGCGGGCTCACGACGATCCCGCGCGACCTCTACGAGGCGGCCGAGCTCGACGGCGCGAGCGCGTGGGACCGCTTCGTCCACATCACGTGGCCGCAGCTGCTCCCGACGCTGACGCCCGCCGTGCTGCTCGGCACGATCTGGACGTTCAACAACATGCTCGTCGTGTGGCTCGTGTCGCACGGCGGCGAGCCCGCCGACCAGACGCACATCCTCGTCACGTACATCTACAAGGTCGCGTTCACGTACACGCGCTACTCGTACGCCGCGGCGTTCTCGATGGTCGTGTTCGCGCTGCTGCTCGGCTTCGTGATCGTCGTGCTCCGGCGCACCGCCGTCGCGGAGCGGCGGGCGTGAGCGGCCGCGCCGACCGCTGGACGCCCGGGCGCGTGCTCACGCACGTGTTCCTTGCGTTCTTCGCGCTCGCGACCGTCTACCCGATCCTGCAGATCTTCACGGTCTCGCTGCGGCCCTCCGACCAGCTCTACTCGACCTCGCTCGCGATCGTCCCCGAGCACGCCACGTTCACCGCGTACCGCGTGATGCTGTTCGAGAAGCCGTTCCTGCGCTGGCTCCTGAACTCGTTCGTCGTGTCGCTCGCGACCACGGTGTTCGGCGTCACGCTCGCCTCGACCGCCGGCTACGCGTTCTCGCGTTTCCGCTTCCCGGGCTCGCGCGCCGGGCTCTACTCGTTCCTGCTCACGCAGATGTTCCCGCCCACGATGCTCATGCTGCCGCTCTACGTGCTCATGAAGGAACTCGGCCTCCTCAACTCCTACTTCGGGCTCGTGCTCGCGTACACGACGACGGCGCTGCCGTTCTGCGTGTGGACCCTGCGCGGCTACTACGACACGATCCCGGTCGAGCTCGAACAGGCGGCGCTCATCGACGGCTGCGGCCCGTGGACCGCGTTCGTGCGGGTCACGCTGCCGCTCGCCTCGCCGGCGCTCGCGATCACCGCGCTGTTCTCGTTCATGGCGGCGTGGTCCGAGTTCCTCGTCGCCCGCATCGTGCTGAGCCGCGCCGAGCTGTACACGCTGCCCCTCGGCCTCGAGAGCCTCGCGGGCACGTTTCAGACCGAGTGGGCGAACTACGCGGCCGGATCCCTGCTCGTCTGCGTGCCGGTCATGGTGCTGTTCGTGGCGCTCAACCGCTGGCTCGTCGAGGGGCTGTCGCTCGGGGGCGTGAAGTCCTGATCGCCGCTCCCGCGAATACCGCGTTGCCACGTCCCCCGGGCCTGCTGCTAGACTTTTCGCGCTCGGGACCGCATCCCGCTCTCCGCGGACCCGCGGAATCACCCAACGAACCTGGAGGAGGACCCCCAACATGAAGAAGACAGCGACTGCGCTCCTCACCGTCATCGCCACGGCCGCGCTCGTCGGCACGGCCATCGCCGGACCGTGGTTCGCCAAGGGCGACTACTACTGCGGCCCCGGCTGCTGGAACAACGACGGCGGGAACGAGATGTTCGACGACGGTCTCCACGGCGACGGCGCCGCGGGCGACCTCGTGTTCGCGGGCACGGTCGTCGCCGACCAGGCCGGCGGCCGCAAGGAGTTCAAGATCGCGCTCGCGGACTGGTCCGAGAGCTACTACCCGTGGTGCAACCTGTGGGTGCACATCGCGGGCCCCGGTGACCCGGTGAAGTTCACGCTCGATCGCAACACGTACTCGGACGGCTGGCTGCCGGCGAGCAACATCGTCTGGAGCGATCACTTCGCGCCTCCGGGCACGACGTTCGAAGTCATCGGCGGCGCGCCCGAGACGGGCGGCTGGACGTCGGGCGTGGCCGCGTCGCTGACGGGCTGCGTGTGGTCGAAGACGGTCAACGTGGCCGCGCCGGGCAGCTACGAGGCGAAGTTCCGCGCGACCGGCACGTGGGACGTGTGCAACATTGGCAGCGAGGGCGCCGCCGCGCCGTGCGGAGCGAACCTCGCGTACACGACGACGATGGCGAACAGCGACGTGCTGTTCGAGTTCGACCAGTGCACCGGCCGTGCGCGCGTGACGGTCGGGAACCCGACGCCGACGAAGGCGCGAAGCTGGGGCGAGCTGAAGACGCTGTACCGCTAGGCCGCGCGATTCGATGCGCGAAGGGGCGGGCGCCGCGAGCGCCCGCCCCTTCCGTTTCCCTCGCGCACCCCGAAAAGGAATCGGGGGCGCCGCGCGAGGCGGCGCCTCCGTCCCGAGTCCTCGGCGTCAGCGCGTCAGCACGAGCCGGCTGCCCACGCGTTCCGAGCCGCGCGACAGCACGGCGAGGTAGACGCCGCTGCCGAGCCGCGCGCCCGCCGCGGAGCGGCCGTCCCACGCGACCGTCCGCGTGCCCGCCTCGAACTCGCCATCGAGCAGCGTGGCGACGCAACGGCCCGAGACGTCGTAGACCTTGAGCGTCGCGCGCCCCGCCGTCTTGAGCTCGAAGCGCACCGTCGTGCGGTTCGCGAACGGCACCGGGAAGCCGGGGTGCATCACGGCGAAGCTCGCGCTCGAGACGACCGGCGCGTCCCCGATCGGCACCGCGAGCGGCTCGGTGCAGAAGTTCCACGCGCTCAGCACGCGCACGAGCGGATTCGCGACCGAGTACGTCACGTCGTTCAGCGTGAGCGAGCGGTTGCCGAAGCCTTCGCACTCGAAGCCGTTGTTCGTGGGCCAGCTCGACAGCCGGTACTTGAAGTCCACGTTGAACGGCGTCGAGTCGGGGAACACGATCGCGCGCGTGAAGATCTGGTCGCCCGCGACCGCATCGTCGCCGGCGCCGTTGTCGAACATGCGCTGCGCCGCGGTCGCCGGAACGTCGAACTGCAGCGGCGCCCGGTTGCCCATCACGGCCATCGTGTCCGAGCCGGCGGGGTCCGGCGAGATGAGCGTGCCGTCCACGCGGAAGACGACCTTGATCGCCTTGTCCGTCACGTCGCAGCGGTCGATTCCACGCGCCGGGAGCGTCTGCGGTCCGTGCGTGCCGCCGACCGTGTCGGCGCCGGCGTCGTTGAGCGTGAACGTGCGGTCGCCCTGCCCCGCGCACTCGAACGCGTGGTTCACGCCGACCTTCCACGAGATGTTGCGGCTCGCGCACGACGGGAAGCGCACCTTCGCCGAGTAGATCTTGTCGCCGGCGACGGCGTCGGGGAACACGCCGTCGTCCTTCATCGGCGCGCCCGGCAGCGTGAACGTGAGCGGGAATTCGGAGCCGGCGAGCGACAGCGTGTCGCTGGCGGTCGGGTTCCGCAGCGTGGCGTTCACGCGGAAGACGACGTCCACCGGGTGCGTCGTGAAGTTCGCCGGATCGTCGTTGTTCCAGAAGCCGGCGAGCGTCACGTTCGCGCCGTTCGCGCTGCTCAGGTGGTACGCGCGGTTCTGCGACAGCGGCTCGAACTCGAGCGAGCCCGGGTTCACGAACGTCTTGCGCCCGAACTTCCAGGCGAGGTCGGCCTCGGCGGTCGCGCCGCTCTTCGCGAGCGCGAACGGCACCGTGACCGTCCAGATCGAGTCCACGTTCGCGTCGTACATCAGCGCGTTGTCGCGCAGGTCGAACGTCAGCGGCGCGAGGTTGCCTTCGACCGCGAACGTATCCGCCTGGGCGAAGATGCCCTTGCACATCCCGACCTTGAAATTGCCCTCAAAGGTCGCGTTCTGGATGAAGAACGAGCCGACGTTCGTCGTGCCGTTCTGCACGATCGCGTTCCCGGCCACGTCCTGCACGTTCTTCACGGTCACGTTGTAGAAGTTCGCGTTCGACGACACCGAGCTCGACACCGTGAGATGCACGATGTTGTTCGCGACCGCGTCGCGCTGGGCGAGGATCACGAGGGGCGAGGCGGCGCCGCTGATCGTGTAGTTCGAGGCCGTCTGCGCGGTCGCGAGCTGCACGGGCTCGCTGAACGTGACGTCGATCTTGTTCGTGCTGAGCCCGAACTGACGGTTCGCGAGCAGCGGGAAGTTCACCGCGAGCGCGCTCGAGACGATCGGCGGCTGCGCATCCGTCGCGTTCAGCACCGTGTACGGCGCGAGGCACGTCATCTGGACGACGGCCGTCGTGTCGAACGTCGTCTGCCCGACCCGCGACATCTGCACGTTGTCGCTGCACATCGCGTCGAGCGGGCCCTTCGTCGCGGCGTCCTGCGTCACCCACACCTCGAGGCCGAGCGCCGTGCCCGCGGTCGCGCCGAGCACCGAGAGCGGCAGGCGGATCTCCTTGAAGTCGTTGCCGTCGCCGATGCCGAGACCGTTCGAGCCGCCGCCGTACGAGGGATTGACGAGCGTCGAGACGTTGTCCCACGCGCTCGTGCCGGTGTTCCACCGGTAGAGCGCTTCGTAGTTGAAGGTGTTGCAGTTCGTCGGCGTGACGTCGTAGACGACGAAGTCGGGACGGTTCGTGAGCGACGACCACCCGATCTTGCGGCTGAACGGGTCCGAGGTTCCGCCCGCGACCGTGCCGCCCACCTCGATCGCGACGCCGAGGTTCATGTCGCAGAAGCAGGTCTTCGCGTGTTCGATGCCGATGTAGAGGAAGTTCGCGTCGTTCGTGACGAAGACCTTGCCGATCTCGAGCGGCAGGGCCGCGGGGGAACAGAAGGTCTGCGTGTCGATGCTGTCGTCCTCGACCGTGTTGGCGGGGTCGAAGTCGTTCGTGCCGTCGACGACGATCGTCTGCGCGACGTATCCGAATGCGGGCGCGGCGAGCAAGGCGAGTCCGAGGGCCGGAACGAGGAGTCGTCTCCAGAGGGTCATCACGAGTCTCCAGCCGGTCGCCAGAGAACCGCTCGCCGGACGGCGCGTCGGCTCGTAAGGCGGATGCGAGATCCGGACGATCGCACGCTGCGGCGCGGCCCGGACGGCGCAGATTCTAGGTGCCGCCGGAGCGGTGCGGCAACCACTCGCCGCGCCGGACGGCGCGACGCCGACGCTCGGCGCGGCCCGAACCTTGACCCTCCCCGAAGCGCCCGGCATCATGCGGCCGATCCCAACTCGCTCGAGAATGCGGACTCCCTGGAGCGCATCGTGCGCCGCCGGCTCTTCCCCACGTTCCTCCTCCTCGTACTGTTCGCGCCCGCCGCGCACGGCTCGACCGCGCGCGACCTGTCCGCGCGCTTCACCGTGGACGGCTTCACGAACGACTTCGCCGCCGACGAGGCCGTGTTCGGCTTCAACGGGCCGCGCAACGTCCCGGAAGAGAGCACGAGCGATTCGAAGTGGGGCCCCGACAACGACGTCTGGAACCTGCGAGTGACGTGGGACGCGCAGTTCCTGTACCTCGCGGGCGAAGCGGTGACGTGGGGCAACAACCTCGTGATCCTGCTCGACCCGCTGCCGGGCCAGGGCCTCACGACGATGCGCAACCTCAACTCGTGGTCGCGCAACTTCTCGTTCGACGCCGACAGCCTGAACCCCGACCTGTTCGGCGCGACGTGGGACACGAACACGCTCCCGCGGCTCATCGTCCACCAGGGCGGCCAGCTCGGCGGACTGCAGGTGACGGACAACCAGCCGGGCGCGCTGTTCGAAGCGGCCGCCACGTTTTCGACGAACCAGCGCGGACGCGCGATGGAGTTCAAGATCCCGTGGAACACCCTGTTCCTCGGGAGCGAGGGCTTCGGCACGCGCGACACCGTCATGACGGTGGCCGGCCGCACCGACACGCTGCGGCGCATCCCGCGCGGGGCGCGCCTCAAGCTCGCCGCGGTGATCACCTCCGGCGGCGACAACACCGGCGGCCCCGACTGCGCGCCCGACAACTCGAACGGCCTGTCGTCGGACGGCAGCCTCGAGGTGTTCCTCGACAACTACGCGGTCATCGACCTCGACCGCCGGGACGACACCGGCCTCGGCGGCGGAGGCCCGGACGGCATCGCCGACTGGAACGTGGACGTGAAGCCGCGCGTGTCGTTCCGCATCGATCCGCCGGTCGAGGCGCGCCCCGCCGAGCTCGCGGAGCTGCGCTGGCTCCGGCCCGCGTTCGCGCCCGACCGCGGCGAGACCGCCAACTTCTGCGTGCGCTTCAAGCGCCGCGACGATCCCGCGTTCTCGGACCCGTGCCGCAGCGGCCGCGGCCTCGACACCTCGATCTTCGACGTGCGAGGCCGCCTCGTGCGCAAGCTGTCCTTGAAGCAGGTCGGCTCCAACACTTACTCGAGCAATCCGGTCGACCAGGCGAACGGGTCGCTCGCCTCCTACCTGCCCGAGGCGCGCTGGGACGGACGCGACGACGCGGGACGCATCGTCGACGCCGGGATCTACATCCTGTCGGTCGTGCTCGAGTCGAACACCGGAACGACGGGTCGCCTCACCCGCCCCGTGGTGGTCGCGCGATGAACGCCGGCGTCCGGCGCATCGCGACGCTGCTCGCGGCGATCGCGTGCGCGGCGCTCGCGCGTCCCGCCGACGCCTACTTCGAGGAGACGCGCGTGGACGCCCGCGCGCTCGCGATGGGCGGCGCCGCGGGCGCGACGATCCGCGGGCCCGGCGCGTGGTACTGGAATCCCGCGGCGCTCGCGGGCGTGACGACGCGCGAGGCGCTGCTCGACGTCTCCTCGCCCTACGGCGTCCCCGACCTGACCGAGAGCGCGCTGTCCGTCGCGGGCCGCTGGCGCGAGACCGGACTCGCGCTCGGCTGGCACCGGCTCGGCGTGAGCGGCGCGTTCGCGGAGGACCTGTTCGCGCTCGCGGGCGGCCGGCGTTTCACGCTGCCCCGCCGCGGCCACGCGCTCGAGCTGGGGCTCTCGCTCAAGCTCCAGCGCGCCGGCTTCTCGAGCTTCGCCGATCCCGCGACCGGAGCGGCCGTCGACTACGGCTCGGCGTCCGCGTTCGACTCGGACCTCGGCGCGCGCTGGACGACGCCGTGGAACGTGGACTTCGCGTGGGTGAGCCGCAACCTGATCGGCTCCGAACTCGACGTCGTGGACGGCGGCGGGGCGTTCCGCCTGCCGCGCCTTCAGGAACTCACCGCGGCCTACCGCTGGAACCCGCAGTCCACCGTGAACCTCGGCTGGACGCAGTCGGAACGCACCGGCGAGGGCACGATCAACGGCGGCGTCGAGATCTGGTTCTACGACGTTTTCGCGCTGCGCTCGGGCTTCACTCACCTGCAGGGCGTCGTGGACGCGACCACGCTCAACGGCGCCTCCGAGTTCGACTTCACGGGCGGCATCGGCGTGCGCCATCGCGGCTGGGAAGTGGACGGCGCGGTCTCGACGCACCCGACGCTCGGCGCCTCCTACCGCGCCGGGCTCCACTGGACCGGGCGGAGGGCGCAGCCGTGACCGTCCGCCGCACCGCCGGGGCCGCGCCGCTCGCGCTCGCCGCGTTCGCCCTCGCGCTCGCCGCGCCGGCGTTCGCGCTCACGAAGATCGAGGGCGAGTACCAGCTCATGCTGGACATGCGGAAGTCCACGCAGCAGCGCAACTACCCGTGGGACTTCGACAGCAACAACAGCGACAACTTCAACAACGCGCAGCTGCGGATCTTTTCGCAGCCGCGCGCGGGCGTCGAAGCGTTCATGAAGTTCGAGACCGACTGGAACCCCACGTACAACAGCGGCTCGCGCCCGCAGGTGCAGTTCCGCGAGTCGCACGTGCGCTTCCGCTGGGACCAGGGCACGCGCGGCGTGGACAGCTACCTGTTCTCGCGCCAGGACCGTTTCTACATCGAGAAGTACCTGATCGAGGTCGTGAAGAGCGACGTGCTGAAGCGCGACTTCTTCGGCCCGAACGCGCAGGGGCTGAGGCTCGAGAGCTGGGGCTACCTCGGCGCGAACGGGCAGGCGATCGCGAGCGACGACGTCGCGGGCGTGTACGCGGCGCGGCTCAAGCGCGAGTTCCTGCAGAAGCGCCTGCGGCTCGGGACGACGTTCGCGCGCAAGGAGGACCGGCGCGCGGGCGCGGTGCCCGAGCGCTCCGAGGTCGTGGCGTTCGACTCGCGATTCAACTACCGCGACGTGGATTTCTCGCTCGAGTACGCGCAGAGCACCGCGCCGCTCAACACCTCGCCGCGCTCGGACTACGCGTTCCCCGAGGCGCTCGGCCGCAACCTGTCGCTGTTCCGCTGGCCGACCGGGCTGCACCTCCCCGACCGCGGCGTGCTCGTCGCCGAGATCCGCTCGCTCCACGTGGGCACGCCGAAGCTCGGCTACCTGAACGTCGCGCCGTTCTACTGGCGCCGCGGACCGCGCTTCGAGAACCGCACGGGCGACGCGAACCGCGACGAGATCGGCTACCGCATCAACAGCTGGTACCTGCTCCCGGACCGCGCCGTCACGCTCACGTCGAACTACGGGCGCTGGTCGAAGAACGCCTACGAGCGGCGCGAGGACGTCGAGTTCTACAACGAGGCCTACGTCGAGTTCGTGAACGGCTTCACGGGCAAGACGTACTTCCGGCAGAAGGACATCCGCCGCTTCACGGTCGGTTCGCGCTTCAGCCTCGAGGAGCACGACGACTGGTTCAACGAGCTGCAGGTCGAGAGCCGGCTCGCGTGGATGCGCGTGCAGAGCAAGGTGAAGGACGTCGGCCAGCCGACGCGCAAGCAGCTCTACTCGCTCGAGACCCGCATCAACCTGACGGACAAGATCAAGACGTACAACCGCTACACGTTCGGGAACGACCCGAACCGGCTGCGCAAGGGCATCTTCAGCCAGCTGCAGTACTACCCGAGCCCGAACGTCGTGATGTTCCTCGAGTACGGCCCCGGGTGGATCGGCGACTCCGCCACGCCGGTGGACGACGGCGACCTCGAGGGCAGCGGCGACCAGTTCGACATGATCAAGTTCATCCTGAAGGGCAACTTCTAGCGGGCCGCTTCGCGCGCCCCGGAGCCGACGATGACCGACCTTCCGACCCTCTTCCGCGCCTCGCGCCGCGCGTTCGCGCTCGCCGCGCTCCTCGTCTGTGCCGTCGCGTCGGCGGCCGCGGCCGCGCCCGAGCGCACGGCGGGCGGCATCCGCTTCACGTACCTCGACCCGAACGCGAAGTCCGTCAGCTGGGCGGGCGTGTTCAACGGCTGGAACCCGAGCGCGAATCCGCTCCGCAAGGGCGAGGGCGGCGTGTGGAGCGTCGTCGTCGCGCTGCCGCCGGGCGAGCACGAGTACAAGTTCGTCGTGGACGGCACCTGGACCGCCGATCCCGAGAACCCGGTCACGCGCGGCGACTTCGGCAACAGCTTCGTCGTCGTCGGCGCGGACGGGAACCTGGTCGCGACGGCGATGCAGGCGACGTCGAACACGGCCTACAGCCCGAAGATCCTCATGGGCGGCCGCGCGGTCGGTGACTACCGCCTCGTGCGCAACGCCGACGCGAAGCGCTTCGAGCTGCAGTCGCCCCAGTTCGACATCGGCCTGAACCTCGACGTGCGGATCTCGGACGTCATGAAGGCGCGCGTGCTGCTGAGCACCCAGCCGCGCGCGACCGGCACGAACCAGCTGTTCCAGAGCCCGCTCGAGCTCGAGCGCGGCTGGATCGAGTTCCGCGGCAACCGCCTCACGATCCTCGCCTACGACAACGAGGGCGTGGACCGCTGGGACGACCCGCTCCACCTGCTCGGCACGGTCGGCATCTACGGCTACCGCTTCGGCTACGACCGGCAGGGATTCAAGATCACGTCGCAGAAGCTCGGCTTCGACACCGAGATCCACTACGCCGACAACTTCCGCACCGGCGCGACGAGCTACCCGGGCGTGACGACGACGATCGGCCCCACGTCGATCGCGACGCGCTGGGACGGCACGCAGTACGTGTTCGCGCCCGGCGCGCTCGCCTACAACCGGAATACCGTCGTCTCGGACGCGAACGAAAACACGTTCGCGATGCGAGTGCGCCGCGCGCACGGCCACGGCGTCACGGCGGGCGTGCTCGCGCGCAACGACCGCGGCTTCGATCTCACGTCGGCGGCCTTCATCGAGCCGGTCGGGCCGACCCGGTTCTCCGTCACGAGCGGCAACTACGACCAGGAGTGGTGGGGCGCCGGCGGCGAGCTGCACTGGAACGCGCCGCACGGATTCGAAGCGCACGCCGAGCTGCTCGGCGGCGTGAGGCGCCTCAACGCGGTCACGACCGTGCTGTCGGCGGAGGCCGACGCCACGCTCGACTCGACCGGCATCACCGGCGTCGGGGCGCTCGAGCCTTCGAACGCGGCCGCGCGCGACCACGACCTCGACCACAGCACGCGCTTCCACCTCGGCGGCGCGTGGACCGAGTCGCACGGCGACATCCGCGTCGCCGCGAGCGTCCAGCGCGAGACCCACGACTACGAGATCGTGCAGGACGGCCTCGAGAACGCGATGACCGTCTGGCGGCTGTCGTGGGACCGCAACTGGCGCTACTACCTGAACCGCGAGGTCAAGACCGGGCTCGCGATCGAGCGCACCGACTTCGACTACGACGCCAGCACGCCGTGGAGCTACCAGCTGTGGTTCCCCGACGGCAACTTCTGGCTCGAGCACGGCGAGCACGTCGTGAGCTTCGACCGCCTGACGCTGCTCGGCGGCGACGACGTCCTGACCGTGCGGCCGTCGCTCGAAGTGCCGGTCGCGCGACGGCGCAACGTGAAGTTCGCGTGGCGCGGAACGTACGACCTGCGCTCGCTCTCGAAGCTCCCCAAGTACGCCGAGAACGTGTTCGTCGTCGGGCTCGACGTGAACTCGCGCACGCGGCTCACGAGCGACACGCGCTGGGCGAAGTACGACGACCCGGTGCTCCAGCTCCACTCGGGCTACGCCTGCAACTACACCCAGCTCCAGTACACGTTCGGCCCCGGCATCACGTTCGCGCTCGGCTACGGGCTCGATCCGAACGTCGTCTACAAGCTCGGCGTGGACGAGGACACGCGCATCGGCCGCGATGCGTTCCTGTTCGGCCTCGACGCGAACGCCGTCACGGCGCAGAACGACTACTTCGGCCTCGGCGCGGCGATCGCCTCGGCGGAGCGCGCGCTGCGCGACTACCGCGGGATCCAGCTGCGCGGCATCGTGACGTTCTAGGGAGGCCCCGAATGCGACGCTCGATCCTGCTTCCGCTCCTCGCGCTCGCGGTGCTCGCCGCGGGCGGCTGCAGCAGCATGGGCTTCATCAAGAAGCGCCTGCCGCCGCCGACCCAGTCGGCCGCGGGCGTGACGTTCCGGTTCGAATCGCGCTCGGCGAAGATCGTGCAGCTCGCGGGCTCGTGGCCCGAGAACGACTGGCTGCGCGGCCAGGCGCAGACGGGCGGCTTCCTGATCGGGCAGATGCGCGATCTCGACGGCGACGGCATCTGGGAGCTGACGGTGCCGATTCCGGCCGGGCGCTGGCAGTACAAGTACGTCGTGGACCAGGTCACGTGGAAGGAAGACCCCAACAACCCGCAGCGAGTGGACGACGGCTTCGGCGGTTTCAACTCGCTCATCGTGGTGAGATAGATGAACGCCCTCCTTCGCCGCTTCCGCCGCTCCGCCCTCCCGCCCGCGCTCGCGGCGCTCGCGCTCGCCGCGGGCGCGTGCGACCCGAACTCGAACCGCACGCTGCTCGCGCCCACGGGCGAGCTGCCGCAGCCGGCGATCGGCGTGATCTCGGGCAAGCTCGACTTCGGAACGCCCGGCACGTTCCCGCGCTCGCTCGTGATGATCGCGCGCGTCAAGAACGCGAGCTTCCACTCGTCGTTCACGACGATCCAGGTCGTGGGCACGCCGACCGGATTCAACATCGCGCAGTCGCCGCGCCTCACGCAGCTCGCGCCCGGCTTCTGGGTGGACACGACTTCCGTGCCCTCGGGCACGTTCGAATGGAAGTTCGTCACGAACGGCGCGTTCGACAATCCGCCCGACTACGGCAAGCCCGGCGGACAGGTGGACGGCCTCGTCGGCGAGGCCGTGCTCGGAGCGGCCGGCCCGGACGGGAACATCGTCGCGAACGTGGGCGCGGCCGAAGCCGGACCGCTGCTCTGCACGCTCGACGAGACCGCCTCGCCCGCGCCGTACGGATTCGTCCCGATCGGCAGCACGTCGGACGCCGCGTACACGAGCACGGTGGACGGATCGTTCGCGATCGCGAACCTCGTGCCGGGCACGTACAACGTGCTCGTGCGCTCGGCCGCGGGCTCGCGCACGTTCACGAACGTCACGGTCGGCGGCACGGGCGCGAACCTCGGCACGATCGGCATGGTCACGTTCGCGATCACGGCGAGCGCGGGCGCCGGCGGCACGATCGCCCCGAGCGGCGCCGTCACGGTGTTCAGCGGCGAGAACAAGCCCTTCACGATCACGCCGGATTTCGGATTCGCCGTGGACGACGTGCTCGTGGACGGGGTCTCGGTCGGCGCCGTGACGAGCTACACGTTCAACTCGGTCGCGGCGAATCACACGATCGCGGCGTCGTTCGTCTCGAGCGGACCGCAGACCGGCGGCGTGCAGGGCACGCTCGCGTGGGACCCCACGATCCACCCCGACCTCGCGAGCGCGCCGTGGCCGCCGACGACGCTGCAGCTCTTCCAGGGCGCGACGAAGGTCGGCGAGACGGTCACGGACAAGTTCACGAACACCTACTCGTTCTCGTCGCTTCCCGCCGGCACCTACCGGCTGCGCTGGGACGCGTGGCAGTTCGCGCGCGACTCGATGGACGTGACGGTCGGCACGAGCGTCGTGACGCAGGACGTGACGCTCGCCGCCGACATCAACGAACTCTCGAGCAACCTGCACGTCGCGGGCGACTTCAACGGCTTCACGCTCGCCGACTCGACGCAGATGTCGCTCGTGGCGCTCGCGGTGTGGGAGTACGCGCCGTCGCACCCGATCGCCGCGGGCACCTACAACCTGAAGTTCGTCACCGACGGTTCGTTCGACAATCCCACCGACTACGGCGGCGACGAGAGCGTCACGATCGTCGCGCCGGTCACGAACGCCGACACGCGGCTCGTCTCCGGCATCGGCACGGCGCTCAAGGTCCAGATCCCGTCGTCCGGCAACTACCGGTTCCGGCTCGACGAGCGCCGCCTCACGTTCTCGGTCGAATCGGTGCCCGCGCCCGGCCTGTCGCGGCCCGTCTGGAGGAGATCCCGTCCATGAAGCTCGCCACGCGTCTCGTCTCGATCGCCTCCACCCTGCTCGCGCTCGCGGGCTGCGCCGGCGGCTGGCGGAACGGCGCGCCTCCGGGCGAACCCGCGGCTTCGGCCGCCGCGGCCCCGGCCGCCGATTCGAAGAACGCGACCCACGTCTCGGGCGACGAGGTGACGTTCGTCTACCGCGGCACCGCCTCGCGCGTGAACGTCGCCGGCGAGTTCAACAGCTGGAACGCGACCACGGATCCGCTCGGCTCGACGTCGGACGGCACGTGGACGCTCACGAAGAAGCTCGCGGCCGGCCGCTACGCCTACAAGTTCGTGATCGACGGCACGAACTGGAAGACCGACTCCGCGAACCCGACGGACACGGACGACGGCTACGGCGGCAAGAACTCGATCGTGGTGATCGGCTCCGCGGCCGCTCCAGCCGCCGCCGCACCGGCCGCGTCCGCGCCCGCGAAGGCCGGCGGACCGCAGGCGGGCGCGGACGGCGTGCGCTTCGCTTACGCCGGCGCGGCGAGCAGCGTCGCGCTCGCCGGCGCGTTCAACACCTGGTCCGCGTCGGCCGACCCGATGACGAAGCAGGCGGACGGCACGTGGACGATCGTGAAGCCGCTCGCGCCCGGCACGTACGCCTACAAGTTCGTCGTGGACGGCACGAACTGGAAGACCGACTCCGCGAATCCGTCCGACAAGGACGACGGCTACGGCGGCAAGAACTCGGTCGTCACGGTCGCGGGCGGCGCGTCGAGCGCGGCGGCCGCGACGCCGGCCCCGACCGCCGCACCCGTCGCCGTCACGGGCAAGGCCGCGCCGCCCGCGATCGGAGCCGACGGCGTGCGCTTCACGTTCGCCGGTGCGGCGACGAGCGTCGTGCTCGCGGGCGACTTCAACGCCTGGTCCACGACCGCCGATCCGATGACGCGCCAGGCCGACGGCACGTGGACGATCACGAAGAAGCTCGGCGCCGGAACGTTCGCCTACAAGTTCCTCGTGGACGGCCGTCGCTGGACGAGCGATACCGCGAATCCATCCACGAAGGACGACGGCTTCGGCGGCACGAACTCGATTCTCGTCGTTCCCTGACGTTCCGGGCGGCGCGTCCCGCGCCGTCCGCTCACCCGACGTGCGCGGCTCCCTGAGCCGCGCGAGGACCGGTGCCCATGAACTCCATTTCGCGACTCGCGCATCTCGGCGCGGCGCTCGCGCTCGCGGCGGCGCTCGGCGCCGCCCCCGCCCACGCGACGAAGGTCACGTTCCGCTACGTCCCCGTGATCGGAGGCGTCTCGAGCGTCGCCGTCGCCGGGAGCTTCAACGGCTGGGACAAGGCGGCGAACCCGCTCGCCGACGCGGACAAGGACGGCACGTGGGAACTCGTGCTCGACCTGCCGCAGGGCAAGGTCACGTACAAGTTCGTCGTGAACGGCGACCAGTGGTTCACGGACGAGTCCGCGGCCGCGTCCGAGGACGACGGCTTCGGCGGCAAGAACGCCGTGCTCGAGATCAAGGACAAGCCGCTCGTGGCCGGGGCCGGCTCGAACGTCGTGAAGAAGCCGGCGTCGAGCGAACCGCTCGGGCTCCGGCAGGTGACGTTCAAGTACCGGCCGGACACGAAGGCGCAGTCGCTCGCGCTCGCGGGGGCGTTCAACGACTGGTCCACCACGAAGACGCCGATGTCGGATTCCGACGGCGACGGCAACTGGACCGTGACGCTGCTGCTCGCTCCCGGCTCCTACCCCTACAAGTTCGTCGTGAACGGCACGGGCTGGACGCAGGACCGCCAGGGGCAGGACGGCGAGGTGGACGACGGCTACGGCGGCAAGAACTCGCTGCGCAACGTGGACGCGCGCTACCCGCAGATCGCCGTGAAGGTCGGGGACGGCAAGGTGTTCCCGGACGGCCTCGATCACACGCAGGGCGCGAACGAGGTGAATGCGATGGGCGGCGGGCGCGTCGAGTTCACCGCGCGCGCGCACCAGAACGACGTGCAGGGCGTGGACCTCGTCACGTGGACGAACGGCGCCGAGCGGGTGACGCCGATGCGCGCCGCGAACGAGGACCTCGCGTTCGTGTACTACCGCGCGCTCGTGACGCTGCCCGCGGGCGAGACGCCGTACGCGTTCCGCTACCGCGACGGCGCGAAGACGCTGTGGCTCGGTCCGGCGGGCTTCACCGAGGCCGCGGCGGGCAAGTTCACCTACTCGCCCGAGCGCTTCCCCGCCTTCGAAACGCCGGAGTGGGTGAAGAACGCGATCATCTACCAGATCTTCCCGGACCGGTTCCGCAACGGGAATCCCGCGAACGACCAGGATTTCCACGAGTGGTACTACGAGGGCAAGCACACGGCCCCGGCGCCCGGCACGCGCATCAATCCCGAGGTCACCGAGTACTACCACGTCGTCGAGGACTGGAACGACGCCGCGGCGCTGTCGCAGTGCGCGTGGACGCCCGGCGGCCGCGACTGGATGGCGTTCTACGGCGGCGACATTGCCGGCGTGCGCGAGAAGCTCGATTACCTGAAATCGCTCGGCGTCTCGGCGATCTACTTCAACCCGATCTTCGAGGCCAAGAGCACGCACAAGTACGACGCCGCGGACTTCCGCAAGATCGACCCGCACTTCGGCACGAACGAGGAGTTCATCGCGTTCGTGAAGGAGGCGCACGCGAAGGGCATCCGCGTCATCCTCGACATCGTCTACAACCATTGCGGGAACTCGCACTGGGCGTTCAAGGACGCGGTCGAGAAGGGCAAGCAGAGCCCGTACTACGACTGGTTCGACTTCAAGCGCTGGCCGCTGCCCGCGGGCTGGCCGAACGTCGGGAGTCCGTGGAAGCCGGGCGACTACTACGCGTGCTGGTGGGGCTTCGGCGACCTGCCCGACCTGAACTACGACCTGTCGCGCGACGACAAGGCCGAGATCCCGGTGCGCGACGTGAAGGACGCCGTGCCGAACATCGCGCTCGTGAACTACCTGCTCGACGCGACGACGTACTGGCTCAAGGACGCCGACGTGGACGGCCTGCGCCTCGACGTGCCGAACGAGGTGCCGTACTGGTTCTGGAAGCTCTTCAACCAGCGCGTCAAGTCCGCGAAGCCCGACGCCTACATCATGGGCGAGCTGTGGGGCAGCGCGACCGACTACGTGCGGCCGGGCGTGTACGACGCGGTGATGAACTACGCGTACTGCTACTTCCCCGTCGAGCGCTTCCTGTGCAAGGGCGAGGGGACCGCGCGCGACTTCGACGCGACGCTCGCCGCCGGGCGCAACGCCTACCCGACGCAGGCGGTCGAGACGCAGATGAACCTCGTGAGCAGCCACGACAAGCCGCGCTACGTGACGCGCGCGCGCGGGGACCTGAAGCGCCTGCGGCTCGCGGCGCTGTTCCAGATGACCTACGTCGGCGCGCCCGCGATCTACTACGGCGACGAGGTCGCGCTCGAAGGCGGCGAGGACCCCGACAATCGCCGGCCTTTTCCCTGGACCTACGAGCAGGACGCGAAGCGCGTCGAGACGCTCGAGTGGTACCGCAGGCTCGGCGCGCTCCGGAACGCGCATCCTTCGCTCCGCACCGGCGATTTCCGCACGCTCGATGCGACCGGCATGGTGTACGCGTACCAGCGCAGCGACGCGCAGGAGACGTTCGTCGTCGCGATGAACGCGGGGGCGATGCCGGGCGAGTCCGTGATCGACCTCGCGCCGTTCGGCGGCACGGTGAAGGCGACGGACGCCCTCACGGGTGCCACGGCCACGTGGACGGGCAAGGCGCGCATCGCGCTCGAGGGCACGAGCGGCAAGGTGTTCAAGATCGAACGCGCGGCCGGCGCGCGCTGACGACGTGTCCCGGGTGAGCGGCGAGGCGGTCGAGCGCGCGGACGCGGCGGCGCCCGGCGCCGCGATCCACGCGGCGTTCGCGCCCCTCGCGGGCGTCGCCGCGTTCGTCCTCGCCGCCGCGTTCACGCCGCGCGTCTACGGCACGTACGACGCCGGCGAGTTCACGCTCGCGCTCGCGCTCGGCGGCGTGCCGCACCCGAGCGGCTATCCGCTCTACACGCTGCTCGGCTCGGCGTTCGTGCGCGTGCTCCACGCCGCGGGCTTCGCCTGGCCACACGCCGCGAACCTGTGGAGCGCGGCGGGCTTCGGCGTCGCGGTCGCGCTGTTCGCGCGCCTCGCGACGCGGCTCGCGAGTGCCTGCGGCGCGAGCGGGCTCGCGGGCGTCGCGGCGCCGCCGCTCGCGGTGCTCGCGCTGCTCTTCCACCCGCTCGCGCTAGAGGTCGCGACCGTCGCCGAAGTGTACGCGTGGCACGCCGCGTGGTCGCGGGCTTCCTGCTCGTCTCGCTCAGCGCGGCCAGCGCCTCGCGCTACGGTGACGCGCGCGCCGCAGACCTGCGCGTGGGACTGTCGCGGGCGTCGGCCTCGCGCACCACCTCACCTCGCTCCTGCTCGCGCTGCCCGTGCTCGCGGCGCTCGCGCTCGCCGCGCGGGGCCGACCCGGCGCCGCGGGACGGTTCCTTCGGACGACGGCGGCCGCGGCGCTCCTCCCGCTCCTCGCCTACGGGTGGATTGCCTGGCGGGCGTTCCACCCCGCGGCCTACCAGTGGCCGCTGCTCGAACCGTCGCTCGCGAGCGTGTGGTCGCACGTCACGGGGGCGATCTACGCCGGCGCGTACCTCGGCCGCTCGCTCACCGAGTCCTTCGCGACGCTCGGCGTCCACGGCGCCGTGACGCTCGCGGGCGCGACGCTGCTCGCGCTCGGCTTCCCTTTCGCCGCCCCCGCGGGGCCGTGCCGCACGCTCGCCGTCGGGCTCGCGGCCGCGGCCGCGTTGCAGTTCCTGTTCGTCGCGGTCTACGGCGTGCCCGACGTCGAGGCCTACGCGCTCGCGCCGCTCGTCGCGGGCCTCGCGACGCTCCCCGCGGCGATCGCTCGATTCGGCCGCGCGAACGTCGCGTCGCTCGCGTGCGCGGGCATCGCAGCGGCGCTCGCGTTCGCCGTGCCGGGCTCGCTCGCCGGCGCGCGCGGCCGCGCGGCGAACACGGCCGCGGTGGAGGCTCGAATCCGCGAAGTGTGGCGCTCGATTCCGTTCGAGCGCGGCATCGTGTTCTGGGCCGACGACCACGTCACGCGTCTCGTCGCCTACCAGCGCCTCGAGGGCGAACGCCCCCGGCTCGTGATCGAGAACCCGAAGCTCCTCACGTGGGCGCCCGTGCGCGAGTCGTTCCGCCGGCGCGTGGGCGTAGACCCGCTCGCCGGGCTCACGCTCGTGACCGACGCCGATCTCGCCCTCGTGCCCGGGAACGTCGCGCGCCTCACCGGGCAGCCCGTGGTGGACTTCGCCGCGTTCGCGGCGGGGCGCTGACGCCGCCGCGGCGCCGCGCCCCGCACGCGCCTCAGTTCGCGCCGCGCGTCCCCTGCGCGCGCGGATGGTCGCTGTTGTCCATGTCGCGCGCCACGCGCCACGCGCCGTCCGACTCGCGGTGCAGTACGACGAGGTACTTGCCGTCGTCCGCCTCGGGCGCGCCGCCCGCGGCGGGCGTTCCGCGCCAGCGGTAGACACCGCGGTCGAACGCCCAATCGCCGTTCACGACGACTTCGGCCGAGCGCAGTTCGAACGCGTTCTTCGGGAAGTCGCCGAAGAAGCCGCGGAAGTAGGCGAGGATCGCCTGCCGCCCCGAGATCCCGACGCGGTCGGGGTAGAGCACGTGGGCGTCGGCGGTGTAGAGCGCGGCGATCGCCGCCGCGTCCCCGGCCCGCCACGCCGCCGCGTACGCCTCACGCGTCTTCGCGATCGACTGCACGGCGTCGGGTGCGCTTGCTCCGCCCGTGAACAGCGCGGCGTTCGTCGTGTCCGTCGCGACCGGCGCGACGGCGTCCTGGGCCGCGACGATCCTCCAGCGGTTCTCGCGGCGAACGAGCACGTCGGTCCACACGAAGCGCGCGCGGCCGCCGTCGGCGCGCGAGAACGTCTCGTCGCCCTGCGCGACCGCGACGTCGCCGTAGAAACGCACCTTCACGTCGTTCAGCTCGTTCGACGTGAAGCCGAGCGGATGCGCTTTCGTGTCGTCGACGAACTGGCGCTTCGTGTAGGGCATTCCGTCCGGACTCACGCCGAGGAAGTCGTCGCCGAAGATCTCCTCGATCACCGCCGGATCGCCGCTCACCGCCACCTGGGCCCAGTCGTGTTCGATCTTCCGGATCTCGGCCTCCGCGACCCTGGGATCGAACGACGTCGCGCGCGAACCGCTCCCGCACGAGACGAGTCCGGCGGCGGCGAGCACCGCCCCGAGCAACAGCGCACCCCGAAGCTTCGCGACCATGCGACGCTCCCTTCGACTCTGCCCGGCGGATGGGACCGCGTGTGGTCGGCCGGAATTCGGCCTGCTGCGTGCGCTGCGCGCCGTGAGGTCACGGTGCCGCGAAGATCCGGCCCGGGCAGTGCGCCGACGGCTTCGTACGGGGTGGGGTCACCGGCCGCGGGTCTCACCCCGCGGCACGCGCGCACTCTAACGCCTGCGGGCCCGGGTGCCACGCTCGATCGTCACGTGTGGCCGAATGAGGGGCGAGACGGCGGATCTCCGACCCGGCCCGCACGAGGGCGAGAAGCTCGCGCGGCGGTCAGCCGGATATCGCTCGGGCGGAGGCGTTCCGTGGCGCAGGCAGGGTTGCGCCGCGTCGCGGGCCGCGCGAGCCGATGGGCCCGCGCGCGACGATCACCCGCGCTCGGAGCGGCCGCAGGTACGGAGGGAGCCGCCGCGAAGGACGCGCGCCGCCTTCACCCCTGCTTGTTCTTCTCGTCCCAGAGCTTCGGTTCCCAGAGCTCGACCTTGTTGCCGTCGGGATCCAGGATCCAGGCGAACTTGCCGTTCTCGTGCGACTCGGGACCCGAGACGACCGTCACGCCCGCCGCGCGCAGCTGTTCGAGCAGCGCGACGAGGTCGTCCACGCGGTAGTTGATCATGAACGGCGCTTCGCTCGGGCTGAACCAGCGGCTGTCGGACTTCGCGACGCACCACACGGTGAGGCCGCCGTCGTCGCCCGTGTCGTCCGGCCACTTGAGCACGGCGCCGCCGAACTCCGAAAGCGTCAGTCCGAGGTGCTTCTCGTACCACGCCGCGAGCGACTTGCCGTCGCCGCGGCTCTTGAAGAACACGCCGCCGATGCCCATCACCTTCGCCATCGCTGCCTCCGGGTGTCAGCCTTGCGGGATCTCGGGCTCGACGAGCAGCGCGAGCAGCTGGAGCGACTCCTGCCAGCCGAGCGTGCAGGCCTCGAGCGGGATCGAATCGGGAATGCCGCTCTGCACGATCGTGAGCGACGTGCCGCAGAACACGGCCTCGAGCGCGATCACGACGTCCATCGCGCCAGGAAGGTTCGGGTCGTCGAAGCGGTCGGTGTGGCGGATGCGCTGGTTCGGGACGAGCTCCAGGTACTCGCCGCCGAACGAGTGGCTGCCGCCGGTCGTCAGGTTCGTGAAGCTCATGCGGAACGTGCCGCCGGCGCGCGGCTCGAGCTGGTGCACGGTGCACGTGAAGCCGTGCGGCGGGAGCCACTTCGTGAGCGCCGCGGGATCGAGGAACGCGCGATAGACGCGCTCGGGCGGCGCCTTCAGGACGCGATGGAAACGAACGGCGCGTTCGGACACGTCGGATCCTCTGGGAGTGGATGTGAACGACCGGGCGCCGGCGTGCGCGCGGGGCCCGCGAGGCTCGGGAGCGCGGCGGCGCTAGTCCGCCGCCCCGATCGCCGCTTCGCTCGCCGGATCGAACAGGTGGAGCTTCGAGAGCGCGAAGTGCAGCGTCGCACGCTCGCCCTCGGCCGGCGCGCGCTGCCCGGGCACGCGCGAGACGAGCGCGCCGGACGGCGTGTTCCAGTGCACGAGCACCTCGTTGCCGAGCGGCTCCGTCACGGCCACCGTCGCGCCGATCGTGCCGCCCGATTCGCCCGCCTCGAGCGTCAGGTCCTCGGGCCGGATGCCGAGCACGACCTTGCGGTCCTTCACCTGCTTCACCTTCGCCGCGAGCGGATCGGGGAGCGCGACGTTCAGGCCCGGCGCCTCGAGCGCGAGCCGGCCGTCGCCCTTCGCCTCGGCCGCGAAGAAGTTGATCGCGGGGCTGCCGATGAACCCGGCGACGAACATGTTCGCGGGCCGCGTGTAGAGCGCGAACGGATCGGCCACCTGCTGCAGCACGCCCCGCTTGAGCACCGCGATGCGGTCGCCGAGCGTCATCGCCTCCACCTGGTCGTGCGTCACGTAGATCATCGTGGTCTTGACGCGCTGGTGGAGCCGCTTGATCTCGGTGCGCATGTGCACGCGCAGCTTCGCGTCGAGGTTCGAGAGCGGCTCGTCGAACAGGAACACCTGCGGCTTGCGCACGATCGCACGCCCGAGCGCGACGCGCTGGCGCTCGCCGCCCGACAGCTCGCGCGGCTTGCGCTGCAGGTACTGAGCGAGCCCGAGCACGTCGGCGGCCTCGTTCACGAGCTTCGCGACCTCGGCCTCGGCCACCTTCCGGCGGCGGAGTCCGAACGCCATGTTGTCGTGCACGCTCATGTGCGGGTAGAGCGCGTAGTTCTGGAACACCATTGCGATGTCGCGGTCGCGCGGCGGCAGGTCGTTCACGACCCGCTCGCCGATCTTGATCTCGCCCTCGGACACGTCCTCGAGTCCGGCGACCATGCGCAGCAGCGTGGACTTTCCGCACCCGGACGGACCCACGAGCACGAGGAACTCGCCGTTCGCGATCTCGAGCGACACGCGGTCCACGGCGCGGGCGCCGCGGCCGTAGGACTTGCTCACGTTCGTGAAGCGCACGGAGGGCATGGCGATCTCCCGGTTTCGTCGCTGCGGGTGACGGCGCAAGGTATCAGCCCCGGCCGCGCGGCGGCAACGCCGGCCGGCGCCGGTCAGCGCAGGCCGTCGAGCAGGTAGACGAGGACGCGATCGAGCCGCGCGGACCACGCGGCCTCGTTGTGCCGGCCGCCCTCGACGATCTCGAGGCGCACGCGCCCCGCAGGGAGTCCCGCCTGCCGCAGCGCCGCCTCCAGCGCGCGCGCGTCGTCCACGTTGCGGTCCCCTCCGAGCGGGCTCGCGCCCTCGGCCGTGCCCATGTCGAGCCACACGCGCAGGCTCGACGGCGCGCGCGCGGCCTCGGCGAGGATCGCACGATCGGCCCACCACACCGACGGCGAGACGGCGCCGACGAGCCCGAACGTCCCGGGGCGCCGGATCGCGATCGCGAGCGAGGCGAGGCCGCCGAGCGAGGAACCCACGACGCCGCTCGCCTCGGGGCCGCGGCGCGTGCGGTAGGTCGCGTCCACGAACGGCTTCAGTTCCTCGGCGAGGAAGCGCGCGTAGTCGTCGAGCCGACCGCCGCCGTGCCGGGCATCCGCGACCGGCGTGTAGTCCGCGATGCGATCGGGCGTGTTCGCGACCGCGACCGCGATGAACGGCGGAACGGTACGTTCCGCCACGAGCCGCGCCGCGGTCTCGTCCAGGCGCCACTCCGAAGCGAAGCTCGTCGCGTCGTCGAACACGTTCTGGCCGTCGTGGAAGTAGAGCACCGGGTAGCGCCGCGTCGTGTCGGCGTCGTAGCCGGGCGGCAGCCACACGAGCACGTCGCGCGCGCGCACGAAGCGCGACGGGAAGGCGGAGTGCTCGCGCACGTCGCCCGTGCGCGTCGAGCGCCGCGGCGCTGGCGCGCCGCCGCCCGCGTCGCGCCAGCGCGCGACCGCGATCGCGAGCGTGTCGTCGCCCGCGGCGGCGTGCGTGCGGTTCGACAGCTCCTCGCCGCCCGCGCCCTTCTCGACCGTCTCCCAGCTGCCGCGAGTCACCTTGAATTCGAGCGCCGCGCCGGGCGCGACCTCGACGGTCGCGCGGTGCGTGCCGTCGGCGGCGCGCGCGAGGCGGAGCCCCGAGGGATTCCAGCCGCCGAGTTCGGCGGCGTTCCCGGCGATCCACAGCGTCGCGTCGCCCGGGGTTCCCGCGGGCGCCGTCACGACGAACGTGATGCGCGCCCGAGCCGTCGCCGTGGCGGCGGGCGCCGCGGAGAGCGTCGCGAGCGCGAGCGAGAGGGCGCCGCCCGCGAGCGGGCTCACGGGATCTCGGCCTCGCCCGCGGCCTGGCGCTTGAGGCGCTGCCCGATCAGGTCCACCGCGACGTACAGGCCGAGCAGCACGACCGCGGCCGCGACGAACCAGATGAGCTTGTCCTTGAGCACGTGAACGAGCGCCTCGGGATCGCTCAGGAGCGTCGGCTGGTCGGCGAGCACCTTCGCACCGAACCACGCGAGCACGATCGACCACACGAAGGACCCGAGCAGGGTCATGGTCGTGAAGATCGCGAACGGCATGCGCGCCGCGCCGGCCGGCAGCGACACGAGGTGCCGCACGACCGGGAGCAGGCGCGCGAAGAAGATGCCGCCGGCCGAGTAGTGCTGGATCCAGCGCTCCGCGAGCAGCCACTTCTTCTCGGGCACGAACACGTACTTGCCGTACTTGAGGATCAGCGGGCGCCCGGCCCAGCGCGCGAACGCGTACGAGAGCGCCGAGCCGAACCACGAGCCGAGCGTCGAGGCGAGCACGACGCCCCAGAACGTGAACTTGCCCTGGCTCGCCCAGTAGGCGGCCGGCGGCACGACGAGTTCGCTCGGCAGCGGGAACACGGTGGACTCGATCGCCATCATCAGGAAGATGCCGGCGTAGCCCCACTGCAGCGTGAGGTGGAACCAGGTCGCGAACAGCGAGTGGAACATGCGGGGACGTCTCCGGGGATCAGGCGCGGACGGCGGCGCTCGGGTCGAAGGCCGCGGCGTTCGCGGGCACGGTCTCGGCCCAGGCGAAGTCGTCGCCGTCGCGCACCGGGCGCGCGAACGCGATCTCGGGATCGTGTTCGAGGCACACCCACGAGCGCTCGTCGGCGATGCGGCCGAGGATCGCGGACTTCTCGGCCATGGTCTCGATGGCGGCGACGTCGTAGCCCATGACGAACGGCACGCGCACGTGCGCCGCGGTGGGGATCATGTCCGTGACGAACGTGACGGCGCTGCCGCCGCCCTCGATCCGCACGAGCTGCTGGCCGCGCGTGTGGCCGTTCGCGAGCATCAGCTCGATGCCCGGCCACGGCCGCGCGGGACCGTCCCAGGTCTCGAGCACGCCCGCCTCGACGAGCGGCTCGAAGTTCTCGGGGCTGTACGACGCGCGTTCGCGCGGGTTCGGCGTGCGCGCGTTCTCGAGGTTGCGGCGCTGGACGTAGTAGCGCGCGCGCGGCAGGGCGGGAACGAGGCGCTCGCCGTCGCGGCGCGTGGAGCCCGCGGCGTGATCGAAGTGGAGGTGCGTGAGGACGACGTCCGTCACGTCGGCGGGCGCGAGCCCGGCGCGGTCGAGCGCCGATTCGAGCGAGAAGCCGGATTCCACGCGGTAGATCTCGAGCAGCTTGGGCGGGAACTTGTCGACAATCCCGACGTCCACGAGCATCCGCC
>JBGAOA010000053.1:0-29996 GCA_044222065.1 Candidatus Eiseniibacteriota bacterium | reverse complement strand
CGGCCGCGACGGCGCCGGCGTCACGCGCGCGCTCCCGCGCGGGGACGCGCGCGCATCACGCGTCCCCGCGCTCGCGCCGCACGCGCGCGCGCTGCAGGTACGACTCGAGCAGCGCGATCGCCGCGCCCTGGTCGATCTTCGGGCGCCGCCCGGCGGTCTTGAGTCCGGCCTCGCGCATGCGGCGCTGGCTCAGCGCCGACGTGAGCCGCTCGTCGTACGTGTCCACCGGAACCGAAACGCGTTCGCGCAGCGAGTCCGCGAACGCCGCGGCGATGCGGGCCGCCTCTCCCTGCTCGCCCGACAGCAGCAACGGCAGGCCGACGACGACCGCCGCGGCCTCTTCCTCGGCGACGACGCGCGCGACGCGTTCGAGCGCCTCGTCGCGGGTGCGCACCTCGAGCGTCGGGAGACCCGAGGCGAGGATTCCCTCCGGATCGCTGATCGCGAGCCCGATGCGGCGCTCGCCCCAATCCACCGCGAGGATGCGCGGCATCCGCGCGGTCAGGCGCCGTTCGCGGGAGTGGCGGGCCGGCGCTTCACGAGCCGGCAGCGCGTGCCGTCGGGGCCGAACTCGAAGTTCACCGAGTCCATGCACGCGCGCATGATGAAGATCCCGCGCCCGCGGACGTCGAAGAGGTGCTCCGGCGTCGTGATGTCGCCGCCGATGCGCGACAGGTCGAAACCCGGCCCGGAATCGTGCACGACGACCTCGAGCCGGTCCTCGAACACGTGGAACTGGGCGTCCACCGGCTTCGAGGCGTCGCGTCGATGGCCGTGCTGGATCGCGTTCGTCCCCGCCTCGATCACCGACATCGTGACCTGCGACATCGTGCTGTCGTCGAACTCCAGCCGCTGGCAGACGGACTGCGCCACGTGGTCGAGCACGTTGAGCAGCTCGAGCCGGCTCGGCATTCGGACGGTGATGACGTCAGCGGTGTCTGGGGCCATTCGAGCGTCGGTGGGCTGGGTTCCGTTTGAGAACTCGATTGCAGGACCCGCCTTCGGCGGGTGCCCGGCTCAGTCGTTCGTCACTGCGGAGTATCCTGCGAATACACCTGGTTGCTCACTTCCTCGCCGTCTTGCACTCGAGTTCTCCAACGGGGCCTAGGCGGGTGAACGCGTGGACCGGAGGCGGTCGAGGGCGTTTCGGAAGTCGTCCGGCAGCGGCGACTCGAAGACGAGCCTCCGCCCCGTCACGGGATGGTCGAATTCCAGCTTCCGAGCGTGCAGGGCCTGTCGGTCGAGCGTGCTCAGAAGGGCGGTCGCGAGGCTACGCTGCGCCGGGTTCGGGCTCAAATCCTTTTTCCGGCCGCCGTAGACGGGGTCACCGACGACCGGATGGCGCAGGTACGCGCAGTGAACCCGGATCTGGTGCGTGCGGCCGGTGTCGAGTTCGACGTCCAGCAGTGCGGCGATGCCGAAGCGCTCCCGCACCGCCCAGCGGGTGCGCGCCTCCTTGCCTCCGCGCTCGACGACCGCCATGCGCTTGCGGTCGCGCGGATCGCGGCCGATCGCGGTCTCGACGACGCCCGAGTCCTCGCGCGGGTCGCCCCACACGAGCGCGGCGTAGTGGCGATGCACTTCGCGGCGCTGGAGCGCCTCGACGAGCGCGCGGTGCGCGCGGACGGTACGCGCGACGACGAGCAGCCCCGACGTGTCGCGATCGAGCCGGTGGACGAGTCCGGGGCGCCCCTCGCCGCCGACGTCCGCGATCGCCGGATCGCGATGCAGCAGCCCGTGCACGAGCGTCCCGCTCGTCACTCCGGCGCCCGGATGCACGACGAGGCCCGCGGGCTTGTCCACGATCGCGAGATCGTCGTCCTCGTAGACGATGCGCAGCGCGATGGGCTCGGGCTCGATCGTCGTCGCCCGTGCGGGCGGACGCTCGAGCTCGACGTCGTCGCCGGCCTTGAGCTTCAGCGATGCGCGCGCGGCGCGTCCGTTGACCCGAACGCGTCCGTCGTCGATCAGCGCGCGGAGACGGCTGCGCGACAGCTCGGGCTGCGCCTCGGCGAGAAAGCGGTCGAGCCGCACGCCCGCCTGCGCGGCGCCGACCTCGAAGCGCTCCGACACGCGGCGCTCACTCGGCGCCGGAGGCGGCGTCGCGCGCGCGCTCGTCCGGATCGGACGCCGGCGCGGCCGCGTCGCGCGGCGCCCCGGCCGCGGCGGGCGCGTCGTGCGACGCTTCGTGCTCGTGCGGGCGGCCCCACGCGAGCGCGAACAGCGCGACGCCGATCGTCACCGCCGAGTCGGCGACGTTGAACACCGGGAAGTCGTGACCACGCCAGCTCAGCAGGATGAAGTCCACGACTTCGCCGGTCGTGACGCGGTCCACGAGGTTGCCGATCGCCCCGCCGAGGATCAGTCCGAGCGCGAGGAGCGGCAGGCCGCCGTGCACGCGGCCCCGCAGCACGAGCCACAGGATGCCGAGCGACGCGATGATCGAGAACACGTAGAACGGGAATCCCGTCCCCTGGCCCAGTCCGAAGGCGACGCCGGAATTGCGCGTGAACGTGAAGCGCACGAGATCGCCGATCACGGAGATCGGCGGGTGGTGCTGCAGCACGCGCACGGCCCAGGCCTTCGACCACAGGTCGAGCGCCAGGACGGCGGCGGCGGCCAATCCGACACGGACGATGGGGCGGTTCACTGCGAAGGCAGCGGATTCCGCGCGGCCTTTTCTTCCTTCTCCTTGCACGACACGCACAGCCGCGCGTACGGCATCGCCTCGAGCCGCGCCCTCGCGATCGGCTTGCCGCACGACTCGCACACGCCGTACTCGCCGCGATACAGCCGCCGCAGCGCCTCGTTCACTTCGAGCAGGTTGCGGCCTTCGGCCGAGGCGAGCAGGAACGCCTTCTCGCGCTCGTAGGCGTCGGTGCCGGCGTCCGCCATGTGGAACGAGTAGCCCGAGAGATCGCCGGAGCTGTCACGCTGGTTCTGCTTGAGCACCGTCTCCTCGAGGTGGCCCATCTCCTTCATGATCTTCGCGCGCTCGGCGAGCAGGCGCTGTTCGAATTCCTTCGTGTCTTTCTCGGTCACGGGCTGGGCTCCCTGGGAGTGCGGACGCTGGGTGACGGGGCCGCCCGGGTGCACGAGAGGACGCACGGGAGGCATCTTCGGACGCTCGACCGTGCGCGCGCGCGCTTCGGGTGGCAGCACGCCGAGCGGACGCACCGGCACGGCGGGCTTCTCGGGTTTCTTCGCGACCGGAACGATCTTCTTCGGAGGCGCCGCCTTGGCGGCGGGCTTCGCGCCCTTGGCGGGCGCCTTTCCCTTCGCGGCCACGACGGGCTTCGGCGCGGGCTTGCCCTTCGCCGGAGGCGCGGACTTCGCGGCCGGCGGCTTCGCGACCGGCTTCTTCGGGGCCGGCTTCACCGACGGCTTCGGCACCGGCTTCTTCGCCGGCTTCGGGGACTTCGCGGACACCGCGGACTTCGCGGGCTTGGCCGGCTTCTTCACGGGCTTCGCCGCGGCCTTGACCGGCTTCTTCGCGGAGCTCTTCGTTTTCGCCTTCTTGCTGGCCATCGGCTCCGATTCTCCTAGTTCAGCCTGCGAACGATCTCGGCGACGAGCCGGCTGAGGCGCGGCGCCGTGCGTCCCGCCACCTCGAGAACGGAGGCGAGGTCCACGGGGTGAAGGTCGTCGGGCAGGCATCGGTCGGTGACGACGTTGAACGACAGCACGCGCTGGCCGCCGTGCACGGCGACGATGTTCTCGGGCACGAGCGACATGCCCACGACGTCGGCGCCGATCCAGCGCAGGAATCGATACTCGGCGGCGGTCTCGAGGTTCGGACCGGCGACGCCCACGAACACGCCGCGCTGCAGCGGCTCCTTGAGGTCGAGCGCGACGGCCTCGGCGAGCGCGACGAGCTCGCGCGAGTAAGGTTCGCTCATGTCCGGGAATCGCGGACCGAGCGCGTCGTCGTTCGGACCGATGAGCGGATTGTCGCCCATCAGGTTGATGTGGTCGGTCGTCACGACGATCGTGCCCGGGGCCATGTCGGGGTTCATGCCGCCGCACGCGTTCGTGATGATCAGGGTCCGGCAGCCGATCGCCTTGAGCACGCGCGTCGGGAACCCGACCTGCTGCATCGAGTAGCCCTCGTAGTAGTGGACGCGGCCCTTCATGATCGCGACCGACTTGCCCGACAGCGTCCCGAGGAGCAGCTCGCCCGCGTGGCTCTCGACGGTCGAGTGCGGGAAGTTCGGGATCTCGGCGTACGGCACGACGGATTCGACCTTCATGGCCTCCGCGAACTCGCCGAGCCCCGTGCCGAGGATGATGCCGATCGCCGGACGCACGGACGTGCGCGAGCGGATCGCCGCCGCCGCTTCTTCGATCTTCGCGCTCAGGTCACTCGCCATCGTTCAGTCCGCTCCGCCGATCGCGGCGTCGAGCCTGCGCCCGAGTTCCGCCGCGTCGAATCCTTCCACATCCACCGTCTTCGACCGCGAGCCGAGCCCGCGGACGATCGTCACCTGTCGGCGCGACACGCCGAGCTGCTCGGCGAGGAACGCCACCACCGCTTCGTTTGCGCGCCCGTCCTCGGGCGGCGCCGTGACCGCGAGCTTCACCGTGCCGTCGGCGAGCCGCCCGCGGAATCCGGTCCGCGGCGCCCCCGGCTGCACGCGCACATCGAAGCGCGCGCTCACCCCATCCGCGCCGCCAGATCGTGCAGGCTCTGGACGACGAACATGCTCACGAACCACAACGCCAGCATGGCGATGAACGGCGCGAAATCGAGCCCCGACAGCACGGTCGGGAACGCACGCCGGATCGGATCGCACACCAGATCGGATACGCGCTCGAGGAACCGGACGATCGGATTCGCCGGATCCGGCCGCACCCACGACATCACCGCGTTCACGAGCAGCACGAGCATCAAGGCCCGAATCGCGAAATCGAGCAGCACCGCGATCGCGCTCACGAGGTTGCCGAAGATGAACACGCCTTCCTTCTTTCCCGTTCTCTAGCGGCGCGCGCCGAACAACGCGGTCCCGACGCGCACCATCGTGCTGCCTTCTTCGACGGCGACCTCGTAGTCGCCGCTCATCCCCATCGACAGCTGCGGCAGCGCCCGGCCGAGCCCGGCCGAGAGCGCGTCGCGCAACTCGCGCAGTCTCGCGAACCCGGGACGCGCGTCCTCGGGCCGCGCGACCGGCGCGCCCACCGTCATCAGTCCGTCGAACGCGAGCCCCGGCAGCGTCGCGATCGCACGCGCCACCGCCGGCGCGTCGTCCGGCGTCACTCCGAACTTGCTCGCCTCGCCGCTGACGTTCACTTCCAGCGTGATCGGAATCACGAGCTCCGAGGCCACGGCGCGCTTCGAGAGCGCGTCCGCGAGTTCGACCGAGTCCACGCCGTGGATCCGATCGAACAGCCCGACCGCCTTCCCCGCCTTGTTGCGCTGCAGATGGCCGATCAGGTGCCAGCGCGCGCACGTCCGGCCGAGGACGGCGATCTTCGATTCCGCTTCCTGCACACGATTTTCACCGAGATCCGCGAGGCCCGCGTCCACGGCCTCCCGCACGGCGTCGGCCGGTACGGTCTTGGTCACGGCGACGAGCGTCACCTCGTCCGGCGACCGGCCGGCTCGCCTCGCGGCCTCCGCGATGCGGCCGCGAACCTCGTCCAGACGGGCCCGAAGGCCCTCAGCGGTTTTCACAGAACGCGGCAGGGTAGTCACCGACCCCCGATCCCGCAAGCGAATTCCCGGACGGCGCGGGGGGCGGGGGCGCGAACGCGGAGGCGTCCGCTCGCGGCCCTCGGGCGCGCGAGGCGCGAATGGTGGAGGCGGCGGGAATCGAACCCGCGTCCGAAAGTCTGTCCCCGAAGAGTCCTACAGGCGTGTCCGGCCGTTTGAATCTCGCGCGCCCCCGCTCCGACCGGCGGGATCGTCGGCGCGCCAGCTCGATTGATCTCGTCCTCGGCCCACGAGCGAGGGCGTTGGACCAGCCTGCGTTTGTATGACGCTCGCATCCGGCCCCCACAGGCGGGGTCCGGGCGATCGTCACCGCTTAATTAAGCGGCGAGAGCCAACTGCTCATCGGCAGTTGTGATATTCCCGCGTTTTTGACGAGGGCACGGGACCCCCGGCCTGCACTTTTCGGTTCTCGACCCCCGTCGAAACCAATCGCCCCCTCGATCCACGCCCCGCGGGTTCGGGACGCGCGGCGCGACTCAAAACGGGATGTCGTCGTCGGGGCCGCCGCCGAAGTCGGCGGCGACGGGCTCGTCCATGTGCGACGACGGCGCGCCCTCCGAACGCTCGCCGCGACCGCCCAGCATCTGCATGGTGTTCGCGACGATCTCGGTCGTGTAGCGCTTCTGGCCCTGCTGGTCCTGCCACTGGCGCGTGCGCAGCCGACCTTCGACGTAGATCTGCCGGCCCTTCGTCAGGTACTGGCCGCAGATCTCGGCGAGCCGGCCGAACGCCACCACCGTGTGCCACTCGGTCTGTTCCTGCTTCTGACCGCTCTTGTCGGTGTAGCGCTCGGTGGTCGCGAGCCGCATGTTCGCGACCGCCTGGCCGCCCTGCGTGAATCGCATCTCCGGATTCTGTCCGAGATTGCCGACCAGGATCACTTTGTTGACGCTCATGATGCTCTCCTCGGCGAAAGTGCCCACATCGGGGGCACGAGGCGGGGCAGTGTACGCGCGCCCCGCCGGGGCGTCTACCCGCGTTCGTCGCCGTCGCGGCGCGCGGACGCGCCGCCCGAGGTCCCCGGGGCGGCGCGATCGAGCAGGTCCGCGAGCGCCCGGGTGAGCGCCTGCGGCGTGAACGGCTTCTGGAGCAGCTCGCACGGGTACGGCTTCGCGCCGACGTCGAGGTCGCGCACGTCGGAGTAGCCGGTCACGAACAGCACCGCGCCGACGCGCCGCTCCGCGTGCAGGCGGTCCGCGAGTTCGGGGCCGCCGAGCCCGGGCATCACGACATCGGTGACGAGGGCGTGGATCTCTTCGGCGGTCTCGCGCGCGAGCCCGGCCGCGTCGCCGCCGTGCGCGGCTTCGAGCACGCGGTAGCCGGCGCTGCGCAGCGCGTCGCCGAGAAGTCGGCGCACGCCGGGATTGTCCTCGACGAGCATGACGGTCGCCCGGCGTCGCGCGAACGTCGCCTCGGCCGGGCTCGCGAGCGGATCGGGGCCGAGCCCGACGCGCGGCAGGAAAACGCGGAAGTGCGAACCCTCTCCGGGCGCGCTCCACACCGCGATGTCGCCGCCGCTCTGCCGCACGATGCCGTACACGGTCGCGAGCCCGAGTCCGCTCCCCTGCCCCTGCTCCTTCGTCGTGAAGAAAGGCTCGAACAGGTGCGTGCGCGTCTCTTCGTCCATGCCTGCGCCCGTGTCCGATACCGAGAGCACGAGGTAGGGACCGGACGGCAGGTCGAGTCCGTCGGTGCCGCCGCCCTCGAGCGCGACCTCGTACGTGCGGATCGTGAGCGCGCCGCCGTCGGGCATCGCGTCGCGCGCGTTGAGCGCGAGGTTCAGGAGCACCTGCTGCATCTGGCCGGGATCCGCGCGCACTCCGCCCTGCGCGGTGCCGAGGTCGGTGCGCAGCTCGATGCCCTCGGGCAGCAGGCGGCGAAGCATCGAACTCGTCTCGCGCACGATCGTGTTCAGCTCGAGCGTGCGCGGCGACAGCACCTGGCGCCGGCTGAACGCGAGCAGCTGGCGCGTGAGATCCGCCGCGCGCTGCGACGCGTCGCGGATCTCGGTCACGTCGCGGCGCTGCGGCGCCTCGGCGCGCAGGTTCTGGAGCAGCATCTCGCAGTGCCCGAGGATCACGGTGAGCAGGTTGTTGAAGTCGTGCGCGACGCCGCCCGCGAGCCGTCCGATCGCCTCCATCTTCTGCGTCTGGCGCAGCTCCGTCTCGAGCCGACGGGACTTCGTGACGTCGCGGAAGCACCACACGCGGCCGACGACGCGTTCGCCTTCGTACTGCGGCCGCGACGTGCGCTCGAAGATGCGTCCGTCCTTGAACTCGAGCTCGTCGGAACTCTCGGCGCCGGGGTGCGCGTACAGCGCTTCGACCTTGCTCAGGAATCCGCCCGGGTCGCGCAGCTGATCGAGCACGAACGCGATCGCGCGCTGGTCGTCGCGCGTGAGCAGGATCTCGGACGGGATCCGCCACAGGTCCCCGAAGCGGCGGTTGAACGTGCGGATCCGGCCCTCGAGATCCACGACCAGGATGCCGTCCGCCGTGGAGTCGAGCGTCGCCGACAGCAGCGAGAACGCCTCGCGCAGTTCGCGCTCGGTCCGCCGCATGCCGCTCGTGACCGTGGACAGCAGCAATCCCGCGCCGGCGACGAAGCCGAGGAACGCCTGCAAGACGACCTCGCCCTCGCGATGGTCCTGCACCCCGAGCCCGACGCTGCGGCCGAACGTCGCGAGCGTGGCCGTGACCCCGGCGACCAGCACGACGAGCGACGTCTCGCTCGCGGTGAAGCGCAGCCCCGTCCACACGAGCACCGGCAATAGCGCGAACCGCGAGGCGAACATCAGGCTCTCGTCCACGCGCAGGATGCCGAACGCCGCGAGGCTCACGCCGAGCGCGAGCACGAGCAGCGCGATCAGCTCCACGCGCGCCGTGCGCGGACGGACGACCGAACTGCGCGGCGCCCACGCGAGCAGCACCGGGGTGAACACGAGCACGCCGATCGAATTGCCCGCCCACCACGAGCGCCACGGATCGAACGCCTGCGCCACGGGGAAACGGCCGGCGAGCACGAGCGAGCCGACGCCGATCGTGGCGCTCACGGCCGGCGCGAGCATGCCGCCGATCGCGATCAGGCCGAGCGCGTCGTCGGGGCGGTCGAGCTGAACGCGGAAGCGCACGACGCGCCGCAGGAGCAGCGCCGCCACACCCGCCTCGAGCACGTTCGCGGCCACGAGCGCCGCGCTCGTCCAGTCCGCGTTTCCGCGGACGAACGTCACGGCGATGGACGACAGCGCGACGAGCACGATCGCCCGCGGACCGTAGACGAGCGCCATCCACACCGCGACGCCGCTCGCGGGCCACACGGGCGACACCTGGTGCCAGCTCCGGGCGAGCTCGAGTCCGAGCACGGCTGCGCCGAAGTGGAGCCCGACGAGGCCGATGGCCGTCAGGACGTTGCGCCCGCTGATCAGGGCGGACCGGTGGGAAGTGCTGGTCACGTCGGAGGCGAACCCGCGCGAGAGGAGTGGAGTGCGGCGATGACGCTGGACGATAGGCCGCCCCCCGTCTCGCCGCCAGCGGCATTTCCCGCCCTCGCATCGTGCGCGCGGGCTCGCGGCGCGGGTTTGACGCTGCTCGGAACGCGCGGCTATCCTGCCGCCCGCTCGTACAACTCGATATTCCGGGGCGTGGCGCAGCCCGGTAGCGCACCTGCTTTGGGAGCAGGGTGTCGGAGGTTCAAATCCTCTCGCCCCGACTTCTGCACAGCCGCGGGTGGACCCAGGGATCGCGTCCGACCGAAGGCCTCCGCGCCTGTAGCTCAGTTGGATAGAGCAGCGGATTTCTAATCCGCGGGTCGGGGGTTCGATTCCCTCCAGGCGCGCCAGACGTGCTTCCTTGCGTCCCGTCATCCGCTGGTGGTGGATGTAGCTCAGCTGGTTAGAGCACCTGACTGTGGCTCAGGGGGTCGGGGGTTCAAATCCCCTCATCCACCCCATTCGATCGCACCTCGCCGGTGAAGCCCTCGGGCTTCCCGGTGAGGCGAACGACGGAGGCGACCGTGTTCCAGACACGCCGCGCCAAGATCGTCTGCACGCTCGGCCCCGCGAGCGCCTCCCCGGCCGCCGTTCGCGCGCTCATCGATGCCGGCATGGACGTCGCGCGGCTCAACTTCTCGCACGGGGAGCGCGCCGACCATGCCGCGCTCGCGCGCGCCGTTCGCGAGGCGTCCGACGCCTCGGGACGGGCGGTCGGCCTGCTCGCCGACCTGCAGGGCCCCAAGATCCGCCTCGGCCGCTTCGCCGGCGGCTGGGCCGAACTGCTGCCGGGCGCCGAGTTCACGCTCACGACGCGCGACGTCGAGGGCGACGCCGCGCGCGCGTCCACGACCTACGTCCGGCTCGCGCGCGACGTGAAGCCCGGCGACACGCTGCTGCTCGACGACGGGCGCGTGCGGCTCGCCGCGCTCGACGTCGCGGGCGACGACGTGCGCTGCCGCGTCGTCGAAGGCGGCATCGTGAGCGACCACAAGGGCATCAACCTGCCCGGCGTCGCGGTCAGCGCGCCCGCGCTCAGCGACAAGGACGCCGAGGATCTGCGCTTCGCGCTCGAGCTCGGCGTGGACCTCGTCGCGCTGTCGTTCGTGCGCACGCCCGCCGATCGCGCGCCGGTGGACGCGATCCTTGGCGAACAGAACCGGCGCGTGCCGGTGATCGCGAAGCTCGAGAAGCCCGAGGCGGTCGCGAACCTCGAGGCGATCGTGGACGCGTTCGACGGCCTCATGGTGGCGCGCGGCGACCTCGGCGTGGAGCTGCCGCTCACCGAGGTGCCGCTCGTCCAGAAGCGCGCCGTGCGCGCGGCGCGCGAGCGCGGCCGCCCGGTGATCGTCGCGACCCAGATGCTCGAGAACATGATCCGCCACCCGCACCCGACGCGCGCCGAGGCGTCGGACGTCGCGAACGCCGTGTTCGACGGCGCGGACGCCGTGATGCTCTCGGGCGAGACGAGCGTCGGCGAACATCCGATCGAGGCGGTGCGCACGATGGCGTCGCTCGTCGCGAGCGCCGAGCCCGAAGCGCTGCGCGCGCTCCCGAGCCTCGGGGCGGCGCGCGGCGCGCAGCCGGACGCGCTCGCCGCCGCCGCGGCGCACGTGGCCGCCGACGTCGGCGCGATCGCGCTCGTCGCGTTCACGCTCTCGGGCTCGACCGCGCGCCTGCTCGCGCGCCAGCGCTGTCCGATTCCGCTGCTCGCGTTCACGACCGAACCCGCGGTGCGCAGCCAGCTCGCGCTCACGTGGGGCGTCGAGACGTTCGTCGTGCCGTACGCGTCCGAGACGGACGAGATGGTGCGACAGGTGGACCGCGCGATGATCGAGCTCGGCCGCGGAAGGCGCGGCGACTCGGTCGTGATCGTCGCGGGAACGCCGCCGGGGGCCGCGGGCAACACGAACCTGATCCGCGTGCACCACCTCGGCGAGATCTAGGCCGTCGCGGCGCCACGGCGCCGCGCGCGTTACTCGAGCTCGAGCAGCGTGACGAGGTTCTTCATCGCGAGCGCGCGGTGCGAGATGCGGTTCTTCTCGGGCGCGGACATCTCGGCGAGCGTTCGTCCCGTCGTGCCGACCTCGAACACCGGGTCGTAGCCGAAGCCCTCCGAGCCGCGGGGCTCGAGCGTGATGCGGCCTTCGAGCACGCCCTCGGCCGTGAGTTCGCGGCCCTTGCGGAGAACGGCGGCGCACGCGGTGCGGAAGCGCGCCGTGCGCCGCGCGAGCGGGACGTTCTCGAGCCGCTCGAGCAGCAGCAGCAGATTGTCGCGGTAGGACGCCCCGGCGCCGGCGAAGCGCGCGGCAAAGATCCCGGGGAGTCCGCCGAGCGCGTCCACCTCGAGCCCGGTGTCGTCGGCGATCGTCGGCAGTCCCGTCAGCTGGAACGCGGCGCGCGCCTTGATGAGCGCGTTTTCGGCGACGGTCTTGCCCGACTCGGCCGGAGCGCTCGAACCCGCCACCTCGTACAGTCCGAGCACGTCCACGTGATAGCGCGCGAGCAGCGCTCGCAGTTCACGGACTTTGTCGCGGTTGAACGAGGCGAGGACGATCTTCGGGAAGCTCAGTCCCATGGGCCTTCCGTGGTGCCGGATCCGAGGGTGCGTCGCGCGACTTCCGGCTGCGCACCTTAGCGGCTCCCCGGCGCACGGCAAAGCCCGCGGACGATCAGCGCAGCCAGACGAAGCGCCGCACCGCCGCGGTCCCGCCCGCTTCGAGCCGGACCGCGTACACGCCCGCGGGCGACGGCGCGCCCGCATCGTCGCGGCCGTCCCACGACAGCGCGTGCGTGCCCGCGCCGAGCGAGGCGACGTCGACTCCGCGCACGCGCCGCCCGTGCAGGTCGAAGATCGCGACGCGCGCGCGGCGCGCATCCTCGACGCGGATCGCGAACGAGGCGCGCCCGCGCGCGGGATTCGGGCTCACCGGCGCGAGCACCGCGCCGGCCCCGCGACCGGAGGCGACGTCCACGGTCCCGATCTGCAGGAAGCCCGAGACCTGCGTCGCCGCGGGCGAGCCTTCGTTGAAGCGCAGGCGCGTGAGCGACAGCAGCGACGAACCGTTCGGCGCGCTGCCCGAGACGACGAGCCGCACGCGATGGAGCAGCGCCGAAGGCGAGGCGACGGGCGTCGCGCCCGCCGCGGCGAGCAGCACGGCGTTCGACGTGACGTTCGCGAACGGCGGCCCCCACGTCCACGCGGCGCCGACCGGCTGGGGCAGCGCCGCCGATACGACCGCGGGATCGAACGTCAGCGTGTACTCGATCCCATAGATGCCCAGCCCGCCGAGCGGCTGATCGGCCGCGATGTCGAGCGTGACGGTGTCGCCGCGCGCGGCCGCGATCGTCGGCAGGTCCACGACGACGGCGCGCGCCGGCGTCGTGCACGCGGCGAGCGCGCACGCGACGAGGCCCGCGCATACGCACGAGCGGAGAAGCACGAGAGGCGTCGGCATGGTTCGTCTCCTCAGCGCACGAGCGCGAAGCGGCGCGTCAGGCGCTCGCCGCGCCATTCGAGCGTCGCGAAATAGAGTCCCGGGCGCGCCCGGCGCCCGGCGGTGTCGAGTCCGTCCCAGAGCGTTTCGCCCGCACCCGCATCCGACGCGGCGAGGTCAAGCCGGCGCACGAGGCGCCCGTCCACGCCCACGATGCGCACGCACGCGCCGGCGTCGGCCTCGGGCAGCGAGAGCTGCAGCCGCACCGCGCCGTGCGCGGGGTTCGGCCACGGCGCCGCGAACGCGAGCCGTGGCGCCTCGGCCCCGGGCGCATCCGCGTTCGTGCGCACCTGGATCATGCCGTTCACGACCTGCGGCGAGGGCAGGCCTTCGTTGAACGTCATGCCGAGGACCGTGAGCGGGAGGTTCGTCCCGACCGGCACGGACGGCGACAGGTCGAATTCGAGCACGTCGAGTTCGCCGTTGCCGCTCCCGAGCGTCGCGACGCCGCCTTCGGCGACGACGATCGACGTCGGGTGCACGTTCGTGACGATGTTCGGATCCCACACCGACACGAGCCCCTCGTGCAGCGAGCGCGACTGCAGCACGTGCGTGCCGTTGTACGTCACGGTGTACTGCAGCGAGTGGGCGCCGAGTGCGCTGATGTCGCGATCGAGCAGGAACGGCACGCGCACGGTCGCGCCCGGCGGAGCGTTCACGGTCGCGAGCGTGACCTTGAAGTCGTACACGGTCACCGAACCGTTCAGGTCCACCGCCCCGAGAGCGTCCTGCGCGCGCACCTTCGTCACGCCACCCGCGACCGCGGTGAGGAGCCCGCCCGGCGAGATCGTCGCGACCGCCGGATCGAGCGTGCTCCACGTGATCGGCGGCGTCGGACTTCCGCCGAGCGTGAACGCCTGCGTCTGGCCCGCGAGCAGCGTCACGTTTTCGGGGCTCACCGTGATCGTGGGCAGCGGACTCACGGTCACCGTTCCGTTCGTCAGCTTGGCCGGCAGGACCTCGTTGAAGAGCGCGGAGGTCGGCACGACGGTCACGCCGCCCGACGTCAGCGCGTCGAACGTGACGTAGCACAGGATGCCCGAGCCCGAGAGGTCGCTCGCGCCGGCGAAATCCACGGTCGCCGTGTTCGCGGTCGAGCCGAAGGCGACCGGACCGTAGCCGTTCAACAGCGTCCCCGGCGGCGTGCTGACGCCCGTCGCCCCGATGCGGCCGCCCGAGAACGACAGCGAGAACTGGCCCGAGCGGATGCCGAGTCCGGTCAGCGACGAGACGTTGATCGGCAGGCTGAACGACTGGCCGAGCGTCGTGGTGAGCGTGCCCGGCGTGAGGCTCATGCCGCGGACGAACACGTCCTGGTCGGTCGTGTCTCGGCGCGTCGCGGCATCCACTGCGAACACGCGCACCTCGCCCGGCGCGACGCCCGTGAGCAGGCCGCCGCCCGTGACCGTCGCGATCGCGGGGTTCGTCGTCGCCCACGTCACCGGGTTCGTGACGGTCCCCGACACCGTGAACGACTGCGTGTTCCCGCGCACGATCTCGGCCGTGTTCGGCGACACCGTGATGATCGGCGTCGCGGGGATCGTCAGCGTGTTGTTCGTCGTCGTGTCGTTCGGCACGCCCTCGTTGAAGACGAAATTCGACAGCGTCAGCGGCGTGCTCGACGCCGCGAGCTGCGCCGGATTCACGAGGAATCGGATCACGAGCAGCGGGCCCGAGCCCGTGAGCGGCGTCGTGCCCGCGTGGCTCACCGAGATCTTCCCGGACGTGACGTTGAACGTCGCGTCGCCCCAGCCCGCCGCCCCGACCGACGTGCCGGCTTCGATCACGTCCACGGCCGTGACGCGATTCGCGAAGTAGGTGAGGTCGAACTGCAGCGACACGATGCCGAGCCCGGTCAGGTTCCCGGTGCTGAGCGTGATGTCGACGGTCTGCCCCGCGAGTCCCGAGCCGGCGCCGGTGGTCACTTGAACGGCGTCGGCCGGTCGCGGCGCGCCCGCGGCGAGCAGCGCGAGCGCGAGTACGAACCACGCGCCGCGCCGCGCGCGCCGCGGCGTCTCCGAGCGAGGATGCGGTTTCATGTCGTGCCTCCTCCCCGCCGGCTCAGCGGACGACGATCACGGAACGGGAGGCTTCGAACGTCCGGGTGCGGGCGTGCAGGAAGTAGAGGCCGGGCGAGACCGTCCGACCCCCGCCGTCCCGCAGGTCCCACACGAACGGGTGCTCGCCGGCCGCGAGCGGACCGCGAGAGAGGTCGCGCACGACGCGGCCCGCGAGATCGAGCACGCGCACCGTCGCGGCGCCCTCGTCCGCCGACGCGATCGCGAGATCGAGCCGCACGACGTCGCTCGCCGGGTTCGGCGCCGGAGCGCCGAGCCGGGAGACGGCGGGCAGGTGCACGGGCGGCGCGGGACGCGAGACGAGTTCCGTCTCGTTGACGCGCGCGTACGTCACCGCCGGCGCTCCGAACGCCGCGCCCGCGTCGGCGAACCGCAGCCGCGCGATCTCGGCGCCTTCGATCGGCGAAGCGGCGCTGAGCGCGACGCGCATCATGCCGTCCGCGCTCGCGTGCGCTTCCATCGCACCGGAGCCTTCCGCAGGAATCACGGCGACGAGGTCGCCCGCCCCCTGCAGCTCGAGTTCGGCGGACCACACCGGCGCCGTGCCGGTGACCCGCACCGGAACGTCCCAGCCGTCGCCCGCGCGCTCGGGAGCGCCGAGCGCGAGCTCGAACGTTCCGCGCGCGGGATCGACCGTACGGCGTGCGATCGCCGGGCTCACTTCGACGTGACCCGCGCGGTTCGAGACGGCCGGGAACGCGGGGATGATGCCGGCGACGTACTGCAGGATGAGCGACGCGTCGAACGCCGAGATGCCACCCGTGCCCGTGACGTCGGCCACGAGCTTCTGAAGCGGCGACAGCGACACGAGCGCAACGAGGTACTGCAGTGTGAGCGAGGCGTCGTAGGCGAGCACCTGTCCGTTCAGGCTCACGTCACCGATGAGCGGGTTGATGAGCGACGTCGAGACGAACGGCTGGTAGTCCACGTTGTTGCTCACCTTGTCGCCGGTGCCGGCGTTCGCGCCGAGCGCGCACAGGTCCGCGGTCGCCGAAGCGTCGTTCGGTCCGCTCGTGGCGCTCCACCACGAACCCTCGGCGTTCACGCAGAACGAGTTCCCGGTGTTGTTGATCGCGAACTGGGTGTTCCCGAAGAACGAGCATCCGCGCGCGGTGGGATTGCTCGCGCCCTCGACCGAGATGCCGACCGCGTTGTTCGCGAACAGGCACGAATCGAGCGCCGGCGACGAGTTGACCGCGCGCAGGGCGCCCAGCGTCGAGCCGCTGCCGCCGTAGCGGAACACGCAGTTCTTGAAGCGCACCTGCGGGTCGATCGCCGTGCCGTCGATCGTCACGTAGCTCCAGTCGCTCGGTGCGGGCACGGTCGTCACGCCGTCCCCGTTCGTGTCACCGCCGAAGAAGTCGTCGCGATAGGACGTGAACACGATGTTGCTGTCGGGCTCGGTCTTGCCTTCGGCGATGAAGGCGCGCTGCACGAACACGCTGCCCGAGCTGTACATCTTGCAGATGACGCCGGGCTGAACGGTGACGGTCGCTCCGAGCCCCGTCGTGAGCTGGGCCTGCAGCAGGTACGGCATGTTGTTGCGGCCCGACACCGGCCGGATCCGCCACAGCACGTCCTGCGCGATGCTCTCGCCGATCAGCCCGAGCGCCGTGAACGTGTTGCCGAGGAAGTTCACGTTGTTGAAGACGGGCTCGCTCACGAGCGACATGTTGACGGGGACGTTCGTGCACGAATCGATGTTCACGTTCGTGAACGTCGGCGTCGAATTGCCTTCGATCGACGTGCCCACGCCGCTGAAGAGCGAGAAGACCGAGTTCGTCACCGTCGGTCCCGCGCTGATGAAGCGCAGCGCGCCCGCGGCCCAGTAGCCGCCGTAGCGGAACCGGCAGTGATCCACGACCGTGGCCGCGTCGTTGCTGATGTTGCGGAACTCGATTCCCGACCACTGTCCCGCCGCCGGCAGCGTCAGCGCGCCGTCGTTGCGGATGTCGCCGCCGAACGCGTCGTCGGCGCTGGAGGTGAACACGATCAGGCTGTCGGGCTTGCCGTCCGCCACGAGGGCGCCATCGATGTTGATCTGGGTGCCGATCGGGTCGGCGAAGATCCGGCCGAACTTGAGCACGATGCCGGGGTTGATCGTCCACTTCGCGCCGAAGGCGATCGTGATCGTGGACGTCGGCACGTAGGCGATGTTCGGGATTCCGCTCAGGCGCCGCACCCCGGTCAGCACGTCCACCGCGACCGTCTCGCCCAACAGCCCGAGCGCCGTGTACGTGTTGTTCGCGAGCGACACGAGATCCGGATGCGGAAACTGGGGATTGCTCGTGAGGGACAGCACGATCGGCAGCTGCGTGCAGTTCAGGATCGTGGTCGAGTCCACGACCGGCGCGGACGTGCCGGCGAACGTCATCGCCGTGACGTTCTGGAAGAATTCGTTGCGCGCGATCGTCGGGCTCGCGCTCACGGTGTAGATCGCGCCGTTGTCGTTGCCCCCCGCGCCGCCGAACTGGAACAGCGTGTTGCGGATCTTGCACTGGGCGTCGAGCGCCTGGTCGCTGAAGGTGATGTTTCCCCAGTCGCCGGCCTGCGGCGTCGAGCTGTCGAGCGGCGTCGTGTCTCCGCCGTACGACGGGTTGTCGTCGCGGCGCGAGGTGAAGATCACGCGACCGGTCGTGCCGTTCGATCCCACGCAATTGAGCGCGCCGTTCACCGCGAACATCGTGAAGGAACTCGAGGGCTTCAGGACGACCTGCGGATCGATCGTCAGCGTGACCCCGGTCGCGACCGTGATCGTGCCCGTCGGCAGGTAAGCGAAAGTCGGCGTGCCGACGCCCGGGCGGTACTTGATGCGCGCATCCTGCGACAGCGTCTCGGCGATCAGGGCGAGGGCGTTGAAGCCGTTCGTCGAGTACACGTTGTTCGTCGCGATCGTCGGATCCGAGAGCACCGACATCACGATCGGAGCGGAAGAGCAGTTGTTGATGTCACAGGTCGAGATCGTCGGCGTCCCGTTGCCGTCGATGCGGATTCCGTAGGCGGCCTTCGTGATGAACGTGTTCGTCACGATCGGCGCGGCGCTCGTGATCCACAGCGACGTGGGCCAGCTGTCGAACGGACCGTAGGAGGCGTAGGTGATGCGACAGTTGTCGATCACCGCGTTCGCGTCGTCGGTCGTCCCGGTGAAGCGGATGTAGGTCCAGTTCGCCTGCGCCGGAGTCGTGATCGAGCCGTCCCCGTTCGTGTCCGGGGGATTGCCGTACGCGTCGTCACGCTCGGAGGTGAAGACGATCGGCTGTGCCGGAGTGCCGTCGGCGATGAGCCCGCCATCGATCAGGAATCCCCCTCCGGACAGCTGGTTCTTGATCACGACGCCCGGATCGATGGTGAGGATCGCCGGGCTCTGCATGTGCACCTGACCGTTCATCACGTAGTAGGTGATGTTCGTGAAGCCGGCGACGTTGCGGAAGAAGATGTGCGAGTTCACCGCGATGTCCTCGCCGATCAGCCCGAGCGCGGTCACGGCGTTCGCGAGGAAGCTCAGGTTCGTGTACGTCGGGTTCGCCGACACGGACATGAGGATCGGCGTCGAGGTGCAGTTGTTGATCGCGACGTTCGTCACCGCCGGATTCGACACGCCCTGGATCAGCAGACCGTGAGCCGCGTCGCTCAGCAGCGAGTTCGACACCGGCACGGCGCTGTTGTTGTTCATGCTCACGAGCCCCAGCGAGGCCGAGTTCGATCCGAACTTGAGCCGGCAGCGATTGACCGAGCCCGTCGAACCCTGCTGGAAGTACACGTACCCCCAGTTCCCGACCGCGGGCGCCGTGATCGAGCCGTTGTTGTTCGTGTCGCCCGGCAGGCCGAAGTTGTCGTCGTTGATGGACGTGATCGTGATGGTGTCGCCCGCCGCGGCGGTGCCGTTCATCGTGAGATTGCCGAACACGCTGATCACGTAGCTCGAGATCGGCTTGATCACGACGCCCGGGTTGATCGTCAGGCTCGCGCCGGCGTTGATCGTCAGGCTGCCGAGCAGCACGTACGTGACGTTCGTCACGGGATTCGCGCCCACGGTCGCGCCGCGCTGGGGCAGCGTCGCGACCTGACCCGTCGTGAGCGTCGCGCCGCGCAGGCCGAACGCGTCGTAGCCATTGTTCGCGCTCGAGAATACAAGGCTCGAGAACACGGGCGTGGCCGTGAAATCGAGCACGATCGGTGTCAGCGTCGAGGCCTCGATGGACGTATTCGTGAGCACGGGCGCGGCGGTGCCGGCGCAGTCGACGCCGAAGTACGAGCGACGGATGTTGCAGTTCGAGATCGTGTCGCTCGCGCTCGTGAAGACGAGCGCCGCACTCGCGCTCGTACCGCCGTACAACACGTCGCATTCGTGCAGGCGACTCGAGAAGTCCACGCTCGCGTCGGGCCAGTAGATGCCGAACCAGTCGGACGCCGCGGGCAGCGTGGTGTTGCCGTCGCCGTTCGTGTCGCCGCCGACGTTGTCGTCCTTGATCGAGGTGAACGTGATGCGGGTCACGGGATCGCCTATCGCGCGCACGCTGCCGTTGACCGTCAGCTGGCGGCTCGCCGAGAACTTCACGACGGCACCCGGCTGGATGGTGAGCGTGACGCCCCCGTTGACGGCGATGGAGTTCTGGACCCAGTAGACGTTGCCATTGGTCCAGGTCGTATTGACCGCGATATTGCTCGTCACGGGAACGACGGCGGCGTGAGCCACTACGGGAGCGACGACGGCGGCGAGGGCCGCGACGAATCCGCGACGGAGGCGGTGCATGGGGAGAATCTCCCTGTGGGGGGACACTCCCGCCCTGCCGGTGCGACGGTGGGGGGGAGCGCCGGTTGGCTGCGACCAGAACGAGGCGAGCCTAGCGCCGTGAAACGCCCGCCCCAAGAGCTAAACGCCCGTCGCGACGAAAAAGCACGGAGGTTCGGAGACTTCTTCAGCCGCCTCCGTCCGAGCGCACGACGACGACGTGACGAGGCCAAATGCGGCGAGCCGGCACGGCGGCGCGCGGGGGCCGGGCCGGACCGCGCCGTCACGACCCGAGCTTGCGTTGCTGCGCGAGGATGCGGCGGATGCCGCGCTTCGCGAGCGAGATCAGGCGCTTGAGGTCCGCGTCGCCGAATGAGGTGCTCTCGCCCGTGCCCTGCAGCTCGACGAAGCGCCCTTCGCCCGTCATCACGACGTTCATGTCCACGCCCGCCTTCGAGTCCTCGGCGTAGTCGAGGTCCAGGCACGGCATGCCGCCCACGAGCCCGACGGAAACCGCAGCCACGCCCGAGCGGAGCGGCGCGCGCGCGAGGTGCTGGCGGTTCGAGAGCGTCACGAACGCGTCGTGCAGCGCGATCAGCGCCCCGTTGATGCTCGCGGTGCGCGTGCCGCCGTCGGCCTCGATCACGTCGCAGTCGAGGATGATCGTGCGCTCGCCGAACGCGGTGAGGTCGGTCACGGTGCGGAGCGAGCGGCCGATGAGCCGCTGGATCTCCTGCGCGCGCCCGCCGGTCTGGCTCGTGCGCGGCGTGCGATCCGTGGTCGCGCGCGGCAGCATCGCGTACTCGGCCGTCACCCAGCCGCGGCCCTGCCCCTTCATCCAGCCCGGCACGCGCTCCTCGACGGTCGCGGTGCAGAGCACGCGCGTGCGCCCCATCGACAGCATCGCCGAGCCCTCGGCGTGCGCGAGCACGCCGCGCTCGACCTTGAGCGGACGGAGCTGGTCCACGCGCCGGCCGTCGTGGCGGCGGTGTTCGTCGGGCGCGTCGGGCGTGCGTTCGCGGATGGCGCGCGGCGGTCGGGTCATCGGGGACGTCCTTTCGGGGTGACGCGTCCGCTCAGCGCGGATCGGGAACGCGCTCGTACCAGGGCAGGTCGGTCTGATCCACGACCGAGACGGGCGGAAGCTCGCGCTCGAGGAACGCCTCGGCGACCTTGCGGAAGTTGCGCGGCTCGTCGCTCAGGAAGAACCGGTGCTGCGGTGCGCCGGCCGGGGCGAGCGCGCCGCGATCGGCGAGCAGTCGCTCGACCGCGCGAGCCGCCTCGGCGCCCGAGTCCACGAGGCGCACCCCGGGGCCCATGAGCTCGGCGAGCAACGGCGCGATCAGCGGGTAGTGCGTGCAGCCGAGGATCAGGCTCTCGAGCCCGCCCGCGCGCAGTTCCGCGAGGTACTCGGTCGCGATCGCGCGGGTCGCGTCGTGGCGCGTCCAGCCCTCTTCGATGAGCGGCACGAACAGCGGGCAAGCGCGCTGGAGCACGGTCGTGCCGGGCGCGATCGACTCGATCGCGCGCGAGTAGGCGCCGCTCCCCACGGTGCCGAGCGTGCCGATCACGCCGATTCGCCGGTGCGGGCTGGCCTCGAGCGCGGCGCGCGCGCCCGGCTCGATCACCCCGACGACGGGGACCGCGAGCCGCGAGCGCAGCGCGTCGAGCGCGTACGAGGACGACGTGTTGCACGCGACGAGCAGGCACTTCACGTCGTGGCGTTCGAGGAAGTGCGCGATTTCGAGGCTGAAGCGCGTCACCGTCGTGCCGGACTTGTTGCCGTACGGCAGCCGGGCGGTGTCGCCGAAGTACACGACCGTCTCGTTCGGCAGGCGGCGGAAGAGCTCGCGGACCGCGGTCAGGCCGCCGAGTCCCGAGTCGAACACGCCGATCGGACGCGGATCGTGGCCGGCGCTCACGGCCAGTCCTCGACGTCGAGCGGGCGGTCGAGCGCGACGTGGCCGCCGAGCGTCGCGAGCGGTGCGCCGCCGCACACGACGAGCACGCGCCGCACGCCGGGCACGTCGTCCGCGAGCGTGCGCACGAGCGCGCCGATCGCGAGGCCCTCGGCCGTCGCTCCGCCCCGGAAGCCCTTCACGAATCCGCGCGACAAGTCCACCGTCAGGAGCCCCCGATCGTCCTCGTACACGTGCAGCAGCGACGTGCCCGCGGGCAGCGCCGCCGTTCCCGCGCCGCGCGGGCCCTTCGCGAGCTCCTCGACGAGGATCGCGACCCTCTCGTGCAGCGTCTCGCGCGCCGGCAGCTCGCGACGCTCGTTCGCGAGCGACACGCCGTCCGCGGCGACGAACCACAGCGACACGGCGCGCACCCCGGCGCCGCTCGTGTCCGCGGCCGTCGCGACGACCGGCGACGGCGCGCGCGTGCCCGCCCACCAGCGCAGCGCGACGAACGCTAGCACGGCGAGCACGAGCCCGAAAACGACGGCGCGCCGGAGCGTCACTCGTTCCTCCGCCACGCCTCGACGCCTTCGGCGATCGCGCTCACGAACGCGCCGAGCGCCGCGGGCTCGAAGCGCGCGCGATCCGCCGCCGAGGTCAGCATGCCGCACTCGAGCAGCACGCCGGGGGCGTTCACGCCGAGCAGCGGATACGGCAGCGACTCGTGCACGCGCGTCGGGCCGTAGCCGTGCAGGTCGAGCGCGCCGAGCAGCGCTTCGGCGAGCGCGCGCGACGGCACGGCGTGCCGGAGCCCGGCATCGCGCCACGCGAGCACTTCGACCGCCGGGCGGAGCGCGGCGCGCGACGACTCCTCGGCCCACACGGCGGGCGCGCACCACGCGGACACGCCGCGGGCCGCCGCGAGCGGCGAACCGTCGGCGTGCAGCGACAGCACGAGATCCGCGCCCGCGCGGTTCGCGGCTTCGGCGCGCTTCTCCTGCGGCAGCGCGACGTCGGCGTCACGCGTGAGCACGACGCGCGCGCCGAGTCGGCGCTCGAGCTCGGGCCTGAGCGCGCGCGCGACCGCGAGCGTCACGTCCTTCTCGATCAGCCCGCCGTCGCCCGCCCCGGGGTCGTCTCCGCCGTGGCCGGGATCGAGCACGACGACGCGCAGGCGTCGCGGCCCGGGCTCGCCCTCGGGCGCGAAGGGCTCGAGCCCCGCCCCCGCCTCGCGCGCGAACTCGAGCGTCGCGCCGGACGCGCTCGCGTTCAGGCGGTAGCCGCGCACCTCCGGATCGAGCGCGAACTCGAGGACCGAGCCGCTCGCGGCGTCGAGCGCGCGCACGGCGAGCACGGCGCCGTCGGGGTCGAGCGAGTCGGGCAGCGCGCCGGCGAAGTAGCCGTCGAAGCGGACGCGGAAGTGCGTGCGGCCGCGCCCGACGACCGTCGCGCCGCGGCAGCGCTCGAACGGGAACGTCCAGCGCTCGCCGGCGCCCGTGAGCGCGCGCTTCGGCGCGCCGACGACGCCGCCCGCGGGCGCGCTCGCGACCCACGCGCGGCGCGGGTCGTAGACGAGGCGCGCGAGTGTCGTGTCGCGCGGCAGCGAGTCCGCGAGCGCCACCGGCAGCTGGACCTCGCCGCGCAGCGAACGCACCGGATGGTCGAGCCGGATCGTGCGGTCGTCGAGCAGCACGAACGGGTCGTCCACGACGACCTGGATCTGGTGCACGCCCGCGCGCAGCGACAGCCGACGCAGGTCGGCGCGCCAGTAGCGCGTCGCGCCGATCAGGTGCGCGAAATCGCGCCCGCTCACGTACGGCACGCCGTCGAGCTGCGTGACGGGCGCCGTCTCGGGCGCCGCGCCGCGCACGCGCGTCGCGCCCGCGCCGCGCACGCGCGTCGCGCCGGCGGCGAGCGCGAACGCCGCGAGCGCGAAGGCCGCGAGTCGCGGGGCACGGCGCACGTTCATCCGCGCTCCGCCGCGCGGCGCGCGCGAGCGATCTCGCGCTTCGCGTCGCGCTCGGCGATCGCGTGGCGCTTGTCGTGCGTCTGCTTTCCGCGCGCGACGCCGATCAGCAGCTTCGCGTAGCCCTTCGAGAAGTACAGCTTGAGCGGCACGATCGTGTGGCCCTTGCGCTCGATCGCGCGCTTCAGCTCGCCGATCTCGGCGCGGTGCAGCAGCAGCTTGCGCGTGCGCACCGGATCCACGTTCCAGCGGTTGCCCTGCTCGTACGGCGGGATGTGCATCTGCCGCACGACCGCCTCGCCGTTCTCGATCCCGACGTACGACTCGGCGAGGCTCGCCTTGCCGAGCCGCAGGCTCTTCACCTCGGTGCCGGTGAGCACGACCCCGGCCTCGTAGGTCTCGAGGATGGCGTAGTCGTGGTGCGCGCGCCGGTTCTGGGCGATCGGACGATCGGGAGACTCCGACTTGGGGCTCACGCGCGCTCTCCCTGGACACGATCCGCGACCGCGGGCCCGGCGGATCGTGCGGGCGCCGTCCGGACGGAGGCGCTCGGGCGCGATCGCCGCGCGCGGGCCCGGAATCGCCCGTCGCGCGGGCGAAGAGATGGTGCGGAAGGGGGGATTTGAACCCCCACACCCTTGCGGGCGCTAGAACCTGAATCTAGTGCGTCTGCCAGTTCCGCCACTTCCGCACGCGGCCGGGGACTATAGGAGGGGCCGGAAGAGGGCGTCAACCGCGCGGCCCGCGCGTGACGCGCTCAGCGCTTCTTGCGCGCGAGCGCCCGCTCCGCCGCGGCGACGATGTTCACGGCGCGCAGGCCGAACGCGTCCATCAGCTCGGCGGGCTTGCCCGACTGTCCGAAGCGGTCCATCACGGCGACGAACTCCATCGGCACCGGGTGCTCCGACACGACGACCTCGGCGACCGCGCCCCCGAGCCCGCCGTTCACCTGGTGCTCTTCGGCCGTGACGATCGCGCCGGTCTCGCGCGCGCAGCGCGCGATCAGCTCGCGGTCGAGCGGCTTCACGGTGTGCAGGTCGACAACGCGCGCGTTCACGCCCTTCGCGGCCAGCGCCTCGCGCGCGCGCAGCGCCTCGTACACCATGACGCCGCACGCGACGACCGTGAGGTCCGTCCCCTCGGCGTACACGTTGCCCTTGCCGAAGGCGAACGGCGTCTGCTCGCCCGTCACGACCGGCACGTCCTCGCGGCCGAACCGCAGGTACACGGGGCCCGGATGCTTCGCCGCGGCGATCGTCGCCTTGTAGGTCTCCCAGTAGTCGCACGGCACGATCATGCTCATGTTGGGGATCGAGCGGATGATGCTGATCTCCTCCATGGCCTGATGCGTCGCGCCGTCGGGGCCGACCGAGATGCCGCCGTGGGCGCCGGCGATCTTCACCGGCAGGTTCGAGTACGCGACCGTGACGCGGATCTGGTCCGCCGCACGGCACGAAGCGAACGCGCCGTAGGTCGCGAAGAACGGGATCTTGCCGGCGGCGGCGAGCCCCGCGGCGACGTTGCACATGTTCTGTTCGGCGATCCCGACCTGCACGAAGCGTTCGGGGAAGCGCTCGGCGAAGAAGTGCACCATCGTGGACTCGGCGAGGTCGCCGACGAGCACGACGATGCGCGGGTCCTGCTCGCCGAGCGCGACGAGCGCGCGGCCGAAGCCCTCGCGCGTCTTCTTCATCTCGACTTTCTCGGGCAGCGTGATCGGAGTCGCCGTCATTTCGAAAGGGCCTCGGGCCTGGGCTCGGCCGGCGCGCAGCCGCTCGGGCGCGGCCGCCGGCTCGTCAGTGTTGGAGCAGACGCTCGGACCACTCCGCGTAGGAAGTGCCGAGCTCCTTCAGCGCCGCTTCGCCCTGTTCGGGCTTCGGCGGCTTGCCGTGCCAGCGGAAGTCGTCGTTCATGAACGACACGCCGTGTCCCATGAACGTGCGCGCGACGAGCACGCTGGGCTTGCCCTTGCAGGCGCGCGCGGCCGCGTAGGCCGCGAGGATCGCGTCGAAGTCGTGACCGTCGAGTTCGATCACGTTCCAGCCGAACGCCCGCCACTTTTCGGCGAGCGGCGCGATGCCCATGATGTCCTGCACGTCGCCGTCGATCTGCTTGTGGTTGTAGTCGATGATGCCGCACAGGTTGTCGAGCTTGTAGTGCGCGGCGAACATCGCGGCCTCCCAGATCTGCCCTTCCTGCTGCTCGCCGTCGCCCATCACGCAGTACACGCGGCGCGCGTGGCCGTCGATCTTCGCCGCCTTCGCGACGCCGCACGCGACCGACAGCCCCTGCCCGAGCGAACCCGAGGACACCTCGATGCCCGGAGTGTCGTGCGTCGAGGGGTGGCCCTGCGCGTGACCTTCGAACGAGCGGAACTGCATGAGGTCCTTGAGCGGGAAGTAACCGCGCTCGGCCATGAGCGAGTAGATGACGGGCGTGACGTGCCCGATCGAGAACGTCCAGAAGTCGCGATCGGGCCACTTCGGGTTCTTCGGATCGAGGTTCATCTCGTTGAAGAACAGCGCCGTGCCGAAGTCGGCGCACGAGAGCGGCCCGCCGGTGTGGCCAGTCTGGGCCTTCGTCAGCAGCGTGAGGATGTCGCGGCGGATCTCGAGCGCCTTCGCGCGCAGCCGGTCCACCGGCCACTGGAGCCGGCCCTGCCGGTGCGCCGCTTCGAGTTCGCTCGCGGGAATCGTGATCGGGCTCAAGAGGCCTCCGGAATCGCGGGTCGGGGTGCGAAAAGTCGCGGCAGACTACACCGCGAAACCGGGCGCGGCAATCGCTCGACGGCGGCCTCCACGCTCGGACGAATCGTCGCGGCCGGCTCGCCGGTGGACTCCGCCGCGGGCCTCGGCCTCAGTGGTCCGAGGGCTCCGAGACGCGCCAGCCCCGACGCGCCACCAGCGCGTCGAGCGCCGGCGTGCGCGTGAGGTAGAGCAGCGTGAGCGCGTGACCCCGGCCGATCGGCACCTCGACGAGCCGCGCCTGCGCCGGCCGAACGACGTCCGCCGAGTCGAGCGCGAGGAAGCTCTCGAGCGGGAATCGCTTCATCTCCGGTTCGAGGGGAAAGAGATGGGGATGGCCGAGCACGAAGTTCACGCCTCGACGCTCGAGATAGCCGAGCGGCGCGAACCGCTGGTGCCCGGGCTTCTTCGAATCCCGCACCGCGCCGTGGCGCGCGATCCACCGGTCCATGAGTCCGTGCATGTCGAGCGTGGGAAGCCCGGAGTAGAACGGAATCGCGCCCGCCGCCGTCGTGGCGAACAGCACCGAATCGCGCACCTCGCCGAATTCGCGGCCGAGCACCCGGCCGACGCCGATCCAGCCGATGTCGGGGTCGGCCACGTAGGCGTGGAGCATCGGGACGGACTCCATCTCGATCTCGAAGCCGTAGGTCAGCCGGTGGACGGCGCTCGAAGCGACGAGTCCCGCCGCGAGCGCCGCGGCGACGACGCGCGGCCGGAGTTCGGCGAGCACGCCCGCGATCCAGACCGCGAGGATCGGGAGCACGGGAACGAACATGCGGAACTCCATGAAGTCGCCGCCGACCTTCACGATGTAGGCGATCCAGAGCGCGACGCTCGCGAACTGGACGATCGTCGTCCGCGCGTCCCGCAGCAGCGTGCGCGCCGCGAACAGGACCGCGATCGCGAACGGCCACAGCGCGTACTCGCGAGCGAACAGCAGGACGTAGCGCACGCCGCGGCGGTAGGACGAGATCGCGCTGGCCTTCGCGTAGAACGTGTTCGGAAGCAGGTCGCCGTAGAACGGCACCTTCCACGCGAACCACGCGCCGAGGAGCGCCGCGGCCGGCAGCACGAGGCACGCGAGCGCCGCGGCGCGATTCGTCGCGCTCCTCCCGCGCAGCACCGCGTCGAGGCTCGCGGCCAGCGGCACGACCAGCAGCAGCGCCGAATCGAGGCGCGTGAGGAGCGCTCCGGCGGCGGCGAGCGAAAGCGCCGCGAGCGTTCCGGGCCCTCCCCGGCCGCCGCCGACGCGGCGGGAGAACCACAGCGACACGACGACGAAGCACGCCTGCAGCTGCGTCTCGAGACCTCCGGTCGCGTACGCGCTGAACGAGTAGTTTGTCCCGAGCACCCACAGCGCCAGCAGCGCGACCGGGCGGGATCCGAACACGTCCCGCGCGAGCGCGTAGGTCGCGAGCAGCGTTGCCTCGAACACGAGCAGGCCCGCGCCGTACACGAACGCGATCGGATCCAGGCGCAGCGCGTTGGGAATCGCGAGCACGAGCGTCCAGAGGAACGTCGTGTAGCCCTCGACGCGCTCGCCGGGAAGCCAGACGAGCCCGCGCCCTTCGACGAGGTGGCGCGCGTACACGAGCAGGATGAAGGCGTCGTCCTGGACGAAGCGGTTCACCCACGCGCCGAGGCCGAGGATCAGGCAGGTCGCCGCGAGGAGCGTTCGAGCGTTCCGCTCGGCGAACTCGACGATCGCGGCCTCGAACGGCCGGGGACGCGCGTCGGGGAGGCCGGTCATCGAGGCCGATGACCGCGAAGCGCTCGAGCGGGACGCGCGAGCGCGACCCCGGGGCCGGCCCGTCGTGCGGCGGCGGCGCGAACGGTGCGGCGCGGCGACGTGTCGCTCGCGAGGCCGACGCGATCGCCCCGGGCAGACGCCGAACGCGCCGCGCGCGCCGCCGTCACCGCCCGCGGGCGCCCCGCGCCCGCGCAGCATTCCGGCACTTCGGCGAACGTCGTCCAGCGCAAAGACACGTTTCCTCTCTTCCTCGCCCGCGACGCAGCGGCCGCACGCGCGCACCCAACGTCGCGAAGACTCGCGGCCCGCACGCTAGCACGCGGTCGCGGCAGCTTCACCTGCACCATGGCGCGCTCGTCGCGCGCGGCCGGGGCGCTTCACGTTCCGGCCGAATCGGGGATCGCGCTCGCGCTCGGACGCGCCTCGGGCTTCACGATCCACAGCCAGCGCCCTCCCGGCATCGCCAGCGAGTCGGTCTCGGCGCGCAGCGAATCGAGCGCGGGCCCGGACTCCGTGAGCACGATCGGACGATGCGCGGTGAGCGGGTCCGAGCGCCAGATCGCGGCGCTGCGCCGCTCGACCTCGACGATCGCGGTCTCGATCCGCAGGTCGGGCCGCGCGTGCTCGACGAGCAGCCGGTGGCGGAGCGGCGTGTACTCGGTCCACGCGGCGAGCACGAGCGCGCTCTCGGGCGCGGCGGCGAGCGCCGCGTCGGTGTAGCGACGCGCGTCGTCGAATCCGCGCAGCGACGGGAACCAGCCCGCGCGCGGCATCACGCCCTCCTCCTCGACGTGCAGGCGCTTCGGCGGAATCGGGTGCTCCGCCGCGTACAGCCGGAGCGCGTGCTGCGGCACGACGAGAAGCGCGAGCGCGACGAGCCACGCGAGTCCGCGCGTGCCGGCGTCGCGGCGGCTCGTCGCATCGAGGGCGGCCTCGAGGCCGCGCGCGATGAACGGCAGCGCGAGCAGCATGGCGGGCAGCTGCAACAGGTGCAGCATCGGCCCGCCCTGGACGAGCGAGGCGAACACGCTGACGCCGGCGAGGCCGGCGACGAGCACGGCCGCGAGCGCGCGGCGGGCCGGCCACTCGCGCGCGAGGCCGAACAGCGCGGCGACGACCGCGACCGGGCCGAGTTCGAACAGCGCGAGGATCGAAACGCTCGTGAACGTGTTCACGACCGCCGGGCGCAGGTGGAAGACGAACGGCCGCGGCGGGAAGTAGTTGCCGCCCAGCACGAGCCAGCGCAGCTTGTCGAGCGGCGCCTCGAACGGCGTCGTCGTGTCGGCGAGCAGGAACTTGAGCCGCGCGACGTGGTCGAGGAAGTTCGCCGGCACGTGCCGCGCGTCGGCCCACGGGATGTAGAGGAACGGCGCCGCGCCGAGCAGGAACGCGGCGAGCAGCGCGAACAGCGCCGGGATCGCGGGCCGCACGTCGCGCGCGGTGCGCCAGGCGAGCGCGATCCCCGCGAGCGCGATCGCCGGGGCGTAGCTCAGGTGCGAGCACGCCGTGAGCCCCATCAGGAAGCCGGTGAGCAGCGTGAGCCGGAACGAGCGATGGCGCCACGCGAGGAAGCCCGCGAGCAGCGCGCCCGCGGCGAAGCACGTCGCGATCGTGTAGACCTCGGCGCGCGAGGTCGCACGCCAGAACGTGAACGACAGGCCGAACGCGATCGCCGTCGCGGCGGCCGCCGGCAGCCGGACGCCGAACGCGACGAGCGCTCCGAGGAGCAGCGCGATCGTCGATGCGCCGAAGAACGCGCTCATCGCGTTGACGCGCCAGGCGACGTCGCCGGGCAGCAGGGCCGTGAACACGCGGCCCGCGAGCACGAACGTCGGGTAGCCGGTCGAGTGCGGGATTCCGCCGACGGCCGCGACCGTCTGGAACTCTCCGCTGTCGTGGAACAGCAGCCCGGGCGCCGTCGTCGCGAGGTAGAGCGCCAGGAATCCGGCGAAGACGAGCACCGCGACCAGCACGCGGCGGGCGGTTTCGTTCATGGGGGCTCCGGTGAATCGCGAGGTCGGAAGGCGCGGCGCTCGGGGTGGCAGGCAGGTCGCGCGGGCGGAAAGGCTAGCAAAGCCGCACGCGCGGGGTCGAGGCGAGGCCCGGCGCGCCGCCTCCGCCCCGGCGG
>JBGAOA010000052.1:0-30721 GCA_044222065.1 Candidatus Eiseniibacteriota bacterium | reverse complement strand
CGGGATGCGCTCTACCAAGCGCTTCTTCGAGCGAACCGTCGAAGTTCGTCGTCAGGAAGTGCGAGAACGGCAGCCGCGCGATGGCATCGAGCGCCGCATCCCGCTTGCCGTTGGGTCCGAAGTGCTCGCGCAATAACTGGAAGTACTCCCGTTCCCCCTCGTTCGAGAGCAAGCTTCGATAGACGTCCGCGCGCCAGGTGATGTCGCTGTCCTTCTCGAGTGTATTGCCGAGCGACTGCGCGTTCGACACACGCTTGCGTGCGGCGTCCCACAGCTTTCCGAGCAGGCCGGACCAGTCGTCGTACTTCACGCGTGCGCTCATGCCTGCGCCGATAAACGCCACGGCATCCCCGGCGCCGACGGCGGCGATCAGGGCATCGAGCGCGGCATGGTCCTGCTTGTCCAGGAGGATCTCGCCCAGCGGCTTCGGCTCCGCCATCTGGCCTCCGTCGGCGCGACGTCCGCCGTTCGCGTCAAACGCCCTTGCCGCGATCGAGCGGGTTCGGCTTGCGCGCGATGAAGCGGCCGGCGCCCTTCTCGGTCATCAACTTGCCGTTCGCGTAGCGCACCTTGCCGCCCGCGATCGTGTGCGTCGGCGCGCCCTTCACGGCGAAGCCCTCGAACACGCTGCGGTCGGCGCGCGAGTGGTGCTGCTTCGCGCCGCGCGTGCCGCTCGCGTTCGGGTCGAACACGACGAGGTCGGCATCCGCGCCGACCGCGACCTTGCCCTTGTTCGCGAGCCCGAAGATGCGCGCCGGATTCGTGCTGCCGAGCGCGACCATGCGGTGCACGTCGAAGCGCCCCTCGACCACGCCGTACGTGTGCATGAGCGACAGGCGGTCCTCGATGCCCGCGGCGCCGTTCGGAATGAGCATGAAGTTGTCCTTGCCCATCCGCTTCTGCTCGTGCGTGAACGGGCAGTGGTCGGTGCCGACCGAGTCGATCATGCCGTTCGCGCACGCCGTCCACAGCGACTCGTGGTGGCCCTTGCCGCGCGGGCGGATCGGCGGGCTCATCACGTACGCGGAGCCGCCGAAGTCGGGCTTCGTGAACACGGTGTCGTCGAGCAGCCAGTACTGCGGGCACGTCTCGCCGAAGCAGCGCTGACCTTCGGTCTTCGCGCGCACGAGCGCCTCGACGGCCTCGCGGCAGGTCATGTGCACGATGTACGCGGTCGCGCCGTGCAGGCGCGCCATCATGAGCGCGCGGTTCGTCGCCTCGCCTTCGACCTCGCTCGGGCGCGAGACCGGGTGGTACTCGGGCCCGAGCTTCTTCGCCGCCACGAGTTCGTTCTGGCGGTGGAACACCGCGTCGCCGTTCTCGGCGTGCACCGTGACGACGGCGCCGAGCTGCGCCGCGGTCTTCATCACCTGGTACAGCTCGTCGTCGGTGACCATGATCGCGTTCTTGTACGCCATGAACACCTTGAACGACGTGATGCCGTGCTTCTCGACGACTTCCTTCATCTCGGCGGCGGTGTTCTCGCCCCAGCCCGTGATCGCCATATGGAACGTGTAGTCCGCACACGCCTTCGCCGAACGCTGCTTCCAGATCTCGAGCCCTTCGAGCAGTGACTGGCCGCGGCCCGGAATGCAGAAGTCGATGATGGACGTGACGCCGCCCGCGAGCCCCGAGGCCGTGCCCGATTCGAAGTCGTCCGCCGACACCGTGCCCATGAACGGCAGCTCCATGTGGACGTGCGGATCGATGAATCCTGGCATCACGAGCTTGCCCGCCGCGTCGATCGTCTCGTCGCCGGTCGCGGGCGCGAGCTTCTCGCCGAGCGCCACGATCTTTCCGCCCTCGCACCGGACGTCGGCCGCAAAGCGCTCCGACGCGGTGACGACCTCACCACCACGAATCAGCAGACCCACGTGACTCCTCCTTCGACGTCCGGCGCGGCGCGCCGGGCGATTCGGTCCGATGCGATTTCGGTCCTTCGGCTCGCGGACAATACCGCGATCGGCGCTTGCCGGGGACCCGGCCGATGCCTATCGTGCCGCGACCCGGACGGGCCTCGCCGCGAGCGGGCCTCATCCGATCGGCGCGCCGCTCCGTAGTCCGATCGTCAGCGAGGAACCGTGAGCCCTGCGATCCACGACCCCAGCCGCGATCGAGAGTGCATCGAGCGCCTGCGCGCCGGCGACGCCCGCGCGCTCGCCGAGCTGCTCGACCGTCACGGGGACCTGCTGTACTCGCTGGCGCTCCGGATCACGGGGCGCTCAGCGGACGCGGAGGACGTCGTGCAGGAGGCGTGGGTTCAGGCGTGGCGCTCGGCCGGATCGTTCGACGCCGCGCGCGGCACGGTCGGCGCATGGCTCGTCACGCTCGTGCGGAGCCGCGCGATCGACCGCATCCGCAGCCGCGCCTCGCGCGACCGCGCCGAGACCGCGTCGGGCGCGGAGCCGGCCGCGCCGGCGGACGACGCTTCGGTCGAAGCCGGTCAGCGCATGCTGTCTGCGCGCGTGCGCGCCGCACTCGAGCGCCTCGCCCCGCCGCAGCGGCAGGCGCTCGAACTCGCCTACTTCGGCGGCCTGTCGCAGACGGAGGTGAGCGAGCGCCTCGCGGCGCCGCTCGGCACCGTGAAGTCGTGGACGCGGCAGGGGCTCCTGCGCCTGCGCGAACTGATGAGCGAGGAGGCCGTGTCGTGAGCGCGCATCGCGAACAGCACCTGGAGCTGTGCGCCGCGATGGTGCTCGGCGCGATCGAGCCCGCCGAGCGCGCGGAACTCGAGGCGCATCTCGCCGCCGGCTGCCCGGTGTGCGAGGCGGAACTCGCGCGGCTCTCGGAAGGCGCGGAGCTGCTCGCGCACGCGGCGCCGCAGCATCGCGCCCCGGCGGCGCTGCGCACGCGCGTGCTCGAAGCGGTGATGGCGGAGCCGAAGCGCACGGCATCGGACGCGGCGGCCGCGCGTGCCGCGGCGCCGAAGCCGCCGCTCGCGCTGCGCCCGCGTCCGCGCGTCTCGTTCGGCACGCTCGCGTGGGCGGCCGCCGCGGCGGTGCTCGCCGTGACGAGCGTGCTCGCGTGGCGGGCGTCGAACGAACTGGGCGCGCAGCTCGCGACCGCGCGCGAGCAGGCGGCGCGGCTCCAGAAGCAGCTCGACGACGAGCGCGCGTGGGCGCAACTGCTGGATGCACCCGGCGCGAAGACCGTCGCGCTCGCGCCGACGCCCGACGCGAAGACCGGAATCGCCGCGCGCGTGACGTTCGATCCCGCGAGCGGTCGCGCCGTGCTCGTATGCGAGAACGCGACCGCGCCCGCGGGCCACGACTACGAGCTGTGGGGCATCACGGCCGCGGGTGCCAAGAGCCTCGGGCTCGTGCGCGCGGATGCGAGCGGCCGCGCGATCGTTCGGCTCGACCACGTCGCGGGCGCCGAGGCGATCGCGGCGTTCGGCCTCTCGCTCGAGGCCGAAGGCGGCGCGCCGACCCCGGATGCCCCGGGCGGACCCGTCGTCATGGTGGGCAAGCTCGGGGGTTGATGGCCACGCCCCCTCGCGCGGGCGTGCCGGCATCACCGGAAATCGCGCATGAGGGCCACCGGCCGCTCCGCGCCGCGCTCCCGTTCGCGCGTCGGCGCGACGGCGCCGCCTCGAAGCCCCCCTCATCCGATCGCTCCCCCGCTCCGTAGTGCGGGCGAAGGTGAGATCGGCGCCGCTGCGGCGCCGCCACCGGAACCGACACTCCACCACTCACACACGGGGGTTCGAATCATGAAGAAGTTCGCTGCGGTCTCGCTCACGGCGTGCGCGCTGCTCGCCGCTTCGGTCTCGTTCGCCACGATCCTCGTCGGCGGCCAGGCGATGTTCGCGAGCAAGGACATCGTGGACAACGCCGTGAACTCGGCCGACCACACGACGCTCGTCGCCGCGGTCAAGGCCGCTGGGCTCGTCGAGACGCTCAAGGGCAAGGGTCCGTTCACGGTCTTCGCGCCGACGAACGAGGCGTTTGCCGCGCTGCCGGGCGGCACGGTCGAAGGACTGCTCAAGCCCGAAGCGAAGCCGGCGCTCACGAAGGTGCTCACGTACCACGTCGCGTCGGGCCGCTGGTCGGCGGCCGACCTCGAGAAGGCGATCAAGGCCGGCGGCGGCACGGCGACGATCCCGACCGTCAGCGGCGGGAAGCTGTGGGCGATGATGAACGGCCCGCGCAACATCGTCGTGAAAGACGAGCAGGGCAGCGTCGCCGACATCTCGACCTACGACGTGATGCAGTCGAACGGAGTCATCCACGTCGTGGACCGCGTGCTCATGCCTCGCTGACACGACAACGCCGGTTCACGTACGCGAGCCGGGGCCGCAAGGCCCCGGCTCGAATGTTCCGCGAGCGGCGCGCGGAGAGGGCTCGGTCAGCGAGCCATGACCACGCGGCAAGAATGCTGAGTCCCTCGGGTCGAGACGCGCACGAAGTAGATGCCGTTGCCCACCGCTCGGCCGGCGGCGTCCCGACCGTCCCACTCCAGCGCACCGCCGTACTCGAGCGGATGCGGATCGAGCGCCCGAATCACGCGGCCCTGAGCGTCGCAGATCACGATCGATGCGACGTCACGCGCTCGCGACGTGAGTACGACCTTGCCCCGTGACGGGTTCGGCTTCGCGAAGACGATGGACGATGAGCCCTGCTCCGCCTCCGGAACTGCGGTCGTCACGACGATGTCGACGGGAGGATACGAGTAGACCTGATCCACGAGCGACGCACCGTTTCGGATCGTCGTACGAATCGTTGCGGCCGACCACGACTCGGAAAACGTGCGCGTGTAGCGGTTGTTGATCCACTGCGAGTCGTCGATCGTCGCAAAAGTCGTGTATGCGCCCCCGTTCGAACTGACGGCGAGTTCATACGTCAGGCCCGCCAGTGTCGCGTCGACCGGCTCCGGCTGGGGTCCGCTCCAGCAACTGCCGGCACAGCCGCGACAGGTGCCCTTGACGAGGGTGATGGCGTCCGGTTGTTCGAGGAACGCCCGGACGAAGCGGCCGAACAAGGACTGACAGGGGGATTCGATGAGGTCGCCATAGATGCACTGAAGCGACGAGTGCGCACTGCCGTCGATGACGGCGTTGGAGTTCTGACAGGGATACATGAGCAGGTTCGAGCAGCCGGGGAGGGAACACGGGACGTGTCCAAGCCCCAGCACGTGCCCCAATTCGTGCAGCGCGATCTGATGAATGTCGTTCGTCGGCATGTGCTCCCAGTCTTCCGCGCTGTCGAACAGGATCGCGGTGCTCGTGAAATTCCCGAGAATGCCGACGATGGGCCGCATCTCCGCCAGCCTGCCACCCGGGCCGTCGATCGAACCCTTTTCTATCGAAAGCTGGTTCCCTCCCTGATTGTCGAACCAGATCGGGATCTGGTTTCCGTACAACGTGTCGAAGTTCCATTCGGCGACCGCCCACTCCACCGCCGAGATGATCCGCGAGCCGGACGGAATGCTCGCCGCGTAGTAGTAATCGACCCGATACGGGAACGCCCCGCACCAGCGCGCTCCGAGAATCGAGGTGAAGCACGTGGCGCAGGGCCCGAGCGGCGCGGAACACTGTTGAGCTCGCGCCGCGCCCGCCGCCATCGCGCCAACGGCGATCACGAGCGCGAGGCCGAGCGCCGAGGCCGAGAAGCCGCGGCGGTTGCCACGAGGTTCCGAGTTCGAGCCGGACGGATGGAGTTCCGTGGGAAAGCCGAATTCCGAATCGCATGCGAGCGGCACGGCAGCCTCCGAGATTTCGGGTCCGAATAGGGAAGCTACTCCCGAGGGCAGACGGCACCAACGGGATTCGCCCGCCGCCGCCGGCCTCATTACGTCTCCCACGTCCCCGGCGTGACGAGTTCGACCGAGTGGCCATCGGGATCGCGGAAGTAGAGGCTCCGTCCGCCGCGCGACCACGACACGCGGCTCTCGACTTGGACGCCGTGCGCGGCGAGGCGCGCCTCCCACGCCTCGACGTCCTCGAGCGCGATGCCGAGCGCGAAGTGCGCGGGTCCCGCGCCGTCGTGCGGCGGGATCCAGCCGCCCGGGAACTCGAGGCCCTCGCGCGTCGCGCCGCGCCGGAACAGCAGCAGCAGCGTGCCGGCGCCCGCGTCCATCGGCACGAGCCGCGGGCCCTCGCCCATCGCGCGCAGGCCCAGCACGTCGCGGTAGAACGCGACCGCGCGCTCGACATCGTCCACGTAGAGCGCGGTCTCGACGACGCGCGTCACGCGCGGAGCGCGATCCGCGCTCACGCGCGCCGGTGCTCCACGAGCGTCATCCACGGCGTGCGCGGCTCCGCGCCCTCGAACGTCGCGAGCACGACGTCGTGCTCGTCGGCCCACAGCGTGTAGCCCTCGTCCTCGCCGCGCGGCGGCAGGCTCACGGCGTAGCGCTTCGCCGCGACGGGGCCGCGCGGCGAGTCGAACACGCCGCGCTCGACGCAGCGCAGCAGCATGCGCTCGGGGCTCACCGCCATGTACGGCGGGCCGATCCGCAGCACCGGGAACTCGTGCTCGCCGCCGACCTGGAAGTCGCGGCGCGCGAGCATGAACTGGACGAAGAGCGGCGTCGTGAACTCGACCTCGCACGCGTCCGGAAAGTCGCCTTCCTGCTCGCGCACCTGTCCGTCCGCCTGGATGCGCACGCGCCAGCGCGCGCCGTCCGCCGCGTGGCGCGCGACGAGCGTGCGCGCTCCGACGTGCCACGCGATCTCGAGCGCGAGCGGACGCCACGCGGGCGAGAGCGTGACGCGGTACTCCTGCCGGTTCGGGAACGGGAACGGCGCCGCGAGTTCCTGCACGCCGGTGACGATCAGCACGTCGCCCGCGTGCTCGACCTGCCACGCGTCCTCGCCGCACGGCGCGCCGCTGTGGAAGACGGCGTAGCGGCCGGAGGCGACGAAGGTGGTCGGGAACGGCGAGTTCACGGCGAGGTCTCCCCGCGCGTTCGGCGGCCCGGTCGCTCGACCGGCCCGCCGCGCGCGCTCACAGGTCGACGAGCGGTTCGTAGGTCTCGGGACGGCGATCGCGGAAGAACTGCCACGTCGCGCGCACCTGGTCGATCACGTCCAAGTCCATCTCGGCGACGACGACCGCGTCGTCGTCCTCGTTCGCCTGCGCGAGGAAGCCGCCGCGCGGGTCCACGAAGTAGGACGAGCCGTAGAACTTGCCGACGTTCCACGGCGCCTCGGTGCCGACGCGGTTGATGCAGCCCATGAAGTAGCCGTTCGCGACCGCGTGCGCCGGCTGCTCGAGCTTCCACAGGTACTGCGACAGCCCCGCCACCGTCGCGCTCGGGTTGAAAACGATCTCGGCGCCGTGAAGGCCGAGAGCGCGCGCGCCCTCGGGGAAGTGCCGGTCGTAGCAGATGTACACGCCGACCTTCGCGTAGCGCGTCTCGAACACCGGGTAGCCGAGGTTGCCGGGCTTGAAGAAGTACTTCTCCCAGAACCCCGACGTGTGCGGGATGTGGTTCTTGCGGTACTTGCCGAGGTAGCTGCCGTCGGCGTCGTACACCGCGGCGGTGTTGTAGAGCACGCCCGGCATGTCCTTCTCGTACACCGGCACGACGACGGCCATCTTGTACTTCGCCGCGATCTTCGCGACCGCGTCGGTCGTGGGACCCGGCACCGGTTCCGCCGCCTCGTACCAGCGCTTGTCCTGCCCGGGGCAGAAGTAGGGCCCGTTGAAGATCTCCTGCAGGCACAGCACCTGGACGCCCTTCTTCCCCGCCTCTTCGATCAGCGGAACGTGCTTGTCGAACATCGCCTGCTTGATCTTCGCGACCGGCTGCGATTCGTCGTTCAGCGGGTTCGCGCACTGGATCAGACCGCCCACGAGCTTTCGAGGCATCGGAGTCTCCGGAGAGTTCGTCGTGTGTTCGAGGTGAGGCGTGTCGCCGCCGCCGCGCGCGCGCGGACGCCGCGCGCTCAGGGCCCCTCGGGCGTGACGCGGCTGCGGTCCGGACGTCGCTTGCGCACGACGTCGCGGGTGTCGAGCGGAGGCACGTAACCGGGCGCGAGGTACAGCGTGCGGTACTTGCGGGACGAGGAGCCGAGCGCGGCGCCGATTCCCATCGAGGCCACGAGCGAGCCGACGACGAGCGCCGTCGCGCCCGAGCGCTCCGACTCGTCGGTGAGCAGCAGCCACGCGGCCCACGGAGCGACCGCGATGTTCGCGACGAGCCACGCCGCGGCGCCCCAGGCGGCGCCCGCGCGCCACTGGCTCTCGCCGAGTTCGATCCTGTCGATCGCTTCCCACGGCAGCAGGTCCGGCGGCGCGGGTTCGCTCGGCGCGCCCTTCAGCACGATGAGCGCCTTGCGCGACGGGCGGCGCGAGGACTCAAGCGAACCGACGCCGGTCGAGTCGATCCACGGCTTGCTGATCTCGACGACGCCGAAGCGCCCGTTCACGCGGATCGGGTGCGTGCCGATCGCGAGCGCGAGTGCCGTGACCTGCTCGCGCGCGGGCGCGAGCCGCGACCACTCGGGGATCGGCGACACGGTCGCGGCGGGCGCCGCCGAGAGCGTGTCCGCTCCGTGCGCGGCCGCGACGCCGTGCGACACCGCCGACGCTAGCCCGATCGCGAGCGTCGAAACGAAAACACGGACGCCCCGGAAGCGGGCGTCCGTGTGATTCGCGATGCGGCTCATCGCGGCCTCAGAACCAGCGCGTGATCGTGACCTTCTTGTCGGTGAAGAACTCGATCGAGTCCGCGCCGTGCGCCTTGAGGTCGCCGAAGAAGCTGTTCTTCGAGCCGCCGAACGGGAAGAACGCCATCGGCGCCGCGACGCCGATGTTCACGCCCAGCATGCTCGGCTCGACGCGATAGCGGTACTCGCGCGCGGCCTTGCCGCTCGACGTGAAGATGCTCGTCGCGTTCCCGAGCTCGTGACGGCGGACGATCTCGACGGCTTCGTCGAAGTCCTTCGCCTTCATGATGCAGAGCACGGGGCCGAAGATCTCCTCGCGGCCGATCGTCATCTCGGGCTTCACCTCGTCGAAGATCGTCGGGCCGATGTAGTAGCCCTGCGGGTTCTTCGGATCCTTGTAGCCGCGGCCGTCGAGCAGCAGCTTCGCGCCTTCGGCGACGCCCTTGTCGATGTAGGCGAGCACCTTCTCGCGGTGCGCCTTCGAGATCACGGGGCCCATCGTGACGTTCGGCTCCTGTCCGTCGCCGACGACGATCTTCTTCGCCTCGGAGACGAGCCGGTCGCGGATCTTCTCGTAGCCCTCGCCCACGCCGAGCACGACGCTGTTCGCGAGGCAGCGCTCGCCCGCGCAGCCGAAGCACGACTCGGTCGAGACCTGCGCCGCGCGGTCCATGTCGGCGTCGGGCATGACGAGCACGAAGTTCTTCGCGCCGCCGAGCGCCTGCACGCGCTTTCCGTGCTCGGCGCCGCGCTTGTAGATGTAGTGCGCGATCGGCGTCGATCCGACGAACGACACGCCGGCGATGCCGGGATGGTCGAGGATCGCGTCCACGGCCGGCTTCGCGCCGTGCACGAGGTTCACGACGCCCTCGGGGATCCCCGCGTCGTGCATGCACTCGAACATGATCATCTGCGACAGCGGCACGCGCTCGCTCGGCTTCACGATGTACGTGTTCCCGCACGCGATCGCGTGCGGCAGGAACCACATCGGAACCATCGCCGGGAAGTTGAACGGGGTGATCGCCGCGAACACGCCGATCGGCTGGCGAACGGTCGTGCAGTCGATGCCGGTCGCGATGTCCTCGAGCGACTGGCCCATCATGCGGGTCGGGATGCCGCACGCGAGGTCGACGTTGTCGATCGCGCGCCGGACGCTGCTGCGCGACTCCTCGAGCGTCTTGCCGTGCTCGAGCGTTACCGTGCGCGACAGGTCCTCGAAGCGGCGCTCGAGGATGTCCTTCAGCTTGAACAGGTAGCGCGCGCGGTTCACCGGCGGCGTCGCGCGCCAGCGCGGGAAGGCCTTCGCCGCGGCCTGCACGGCGCGGTCGACGTCGGCGGCGGCGCCGAGCGGAACCTGCGCGAGCAGCTCGTCGGTCGCCGGGTTGCGGACTTCGCCGACGTCGGTCGAGTCGGAGCGCGACCAGCGGCCGCCGATGTAGTTGTGGAGCGTGCGAACCGCGCTGCCTTCCGCGGTCTCCGCGCCGTTCACCAGAGTTTCTTCACGAGGCGCCGTCATCGAGCCTTCTCCTTCGCATCGTCAGCCGGCGAAGTCGGAGCTCACGGGCACCGGATCTCCCGGCAGGTGGGCTGCCGTGGAAACGCCGCCCGAGCGGGGGCGGCGTCTGGCCTCGGGGCGGCTGGGCGTTGCTCGACAAGGGGCGACCCCGAAAAACCGGCGGTAGCATACACCGCGCGCCGCGGCGTGCGCGAGCCTCAAGCGCGTCGCGAGCGCCGCGTCCGGCCGGGAGCGGCCGCCGCCGGACGACGCCCGCGAGTCCACGCGCGCGCGTCGGCGAGCGCGCGACGCATGTGCGCCCAGGCGAAGCGCGGCGCGCGCGCCGCGAGCCCCGAGATCGGCACCCCATCCGCGAACGCCGCGTCGTCGCCCGCGCGCGGCACGCCCGACCGCCACCGCCCGATCCAGTAGAAGTTCATGGTCGGAAAGCGCCCGAACCCGGGCAGGCCGTAGGTGTCCCAGTAGAGTCCGAGGAAGTCGGCGCGGCCGAGCATGAGCCCGGTCTCTTCCCGAAGCTCGCGCCGCGCGCCGGACTCGGGGTCCTCGTTCGGCTCGAGGAATCCGCCCGGCAGGTCCACCCAGCCCTTCTTCGGCGGCTCGCCGCGCCGGAGAAGCAGCACGGCGTCGTTCTTCACGACGACGAATCCGACGCACGGACGCGGGTAGTCGTAGAGCCGATAGCGGCAGCGCGGGCACAGGATCTGGAGCCCGCCGCCCGCGCGCACGCTTCGCCGCACCGGCGCGCGACACACCGCGCACGGGAATGCGGGGCCGCGCTCGCGCGCGGACGCGGCGGCGCGAGCGCTCATCGCCCGTGCACCTCGATCACCGCCGGCAGCGGGACGCTCGCGCCCGGGGCGTCGGAGCCGCCGCCGCGCTTCCAGCCGCCGAAGCTCGCCCAGCGGAAGCCGCGCGCCTCGACGAGCATCTCGGCCTCCTGCCCGCCGTCCATGCTCATCGCGTGCGTGAGTTCGAGCGGCGCGTGCCGCAGCACGTTCGCGAAGTCCGCGAGCGTGTACGCCCCCTCGCTCGTCGCGATCACGATGCGGCCCGCGGCGTCCTCGCCGACGGCCGTGCGGTTCGCAATCTTGTCGCTCTTGCGCACGCGCGTGGCGCCGTCGCGGTCGAACAGCATGAACGACTGCGCGACCTCGGCCCACCCCGGATGCGACGGATCGAGCGGCGCGCGCGACAGGTCGAGCACGTGCGCCGCGGGCTTGCCGCGCTCGGGCTCGGCGACGAGCGCGGCGCGGAATTCGGCGTGCAGTCGCTTCGAGACGACGCGCCCCCCGCTCACGAGCAGCCCCATGTACGAGAAGTCCGGGTAGTACTGGCCGGCGTTGAACACGACGAGCGGACGCGCGCGCCGGTGCCACTCGACGATCGTGAGCGGTCGCTGCTCCGACTCGAGCGAGAAGTGCCGGACGCGGAAGCGCGCGCGCGACGGATCCACGCGCACGACGCCGATCGCCGCGGAGCCCGCGCGGCAGTAGGGCTCGCCGCGCACCGTCGCGAACTCGATCCCGGGCTCGAGCGTCCGCCAGCGCGGCTGCCCGCCGTCGCGCAACACGACCCACGCGCCCGCGAGGACGGCGGCGAGCGCGACGAGGCGGCCGACCGGGACGCGGCGGATCATCGCGGCCTCGAGGCCGCGGGGAGCGGTGCGGGAGCCGGAGTGGTGAGCATGGAGAGAACGCGCGGGAGTATCGCACACGCGTTCTGGCCGGAGCAGAACCGGGCGCCGGGCTCCGGCGGACCGCCGGCTACGCCAGCGCGCGCAGCGAGGAGCCGCTCGCGAGCCGCGAGTAGAACTCGAGCAGCTCGTCCACCGCGCGATCGAGCGTGTGGCGCTCGGCGAAGTGCCGCGCGCGATCGCCGAGCGTGCGGCGATGGCGGTCGTCGTTCAGCAGCGCGGCCGCCGCGCCCGCGAGCGCCGCCACGTCGCCGGGCGCGACGAGGTAGCCGCGCTCGGCGTGGCGCACGAACTCGGGCGCCGAGCCGATCGAAGCGCTCACGACGGGAACGCCGCTCGCGAGCGCGTGCAGCGCGAACCAGCCGCCGGCGTCGGGGCCCTGCCACGGCGCGATCGCCACCCGTGCGCTCGCGAACAGCGCCGGCAGGTCGCCAACCGGCACCGATTCGACGAGCCGGATGCGGGCATCGAGCCCGAGCGGCTTCGCTTCGAGCCGCACGACGCCCTCGAGGTCGGGATTCTCGGGGTCGCGCCCGGCGAGCACGAGTTCGACGCCGGGGACGCGCGAGTTGAGCGCCACGAGCACGTCGAGCAGCTGGTCGCGGCCGCGCGCCGTCGTCGGCGGACCGAGCCACAGGATGCGCGGCACGTCGCGGGTCGCGAACAGTTCGGCGACCGCCGCCGAGAGCGGCGGATCGGGATCGGGGCGGAAGCGCTCGACGTCGGCCCCGTACCCGATCACGTCCACGTAGCGGCCGAGCCCGCCCGCGAGCCGCGCGCGCTGGAACGCCGTGTGCGCGAGCACCGCGCGCGCCGAGCGCAGCAGCAGCCGGCGCTCCTCGGTGTCGCGCAGGCGCGGAAGCCCGGCGCACGCCGAGCAGCCGCGGTACGGAAAGCACTCCGCGCACGGCTCGAGGCGCGGGCGGCGGAGCAGGTCCTGCGACGGACAGATCGGCCAGAAGTCGTGGACGTCGGCGACGAGCGGCAGCCCTTCGATCGCCTCGACGACGCGGGCGCCGAACGGCAGCGTGGAGGCGACGTGGATCACGTCGGGCCGGCGCTCGAGCGCGCAGCCGAGCTGGAACTCGAGGTCGTCGGGCGCCGCGCGCACGACGTTCGCGCCCGGCACCGTCTCGGGCAGCTCGTGCGGCTCGAGCGGACGCACGGCGATCACGTCCACGTCGTGCCCGCGCTCGACCCAGCGCGTGAGGATCGCGCCGAGCCACAGCCCCGGCTCCGAGAGCGAAGCGCCCTCGAGGCCGTCCACGATGTAGAGCAGCTTCATGCCGCCCGGTCGCCCTCTTCGCCCTCGAAGAACGCGGTCAGGGCGTCGAGGTCGGTGCGCGCCGCGCGATGCCCCGGGTGGATCCACAGCACGTGGCACAGGATGCGGAGCGCGTCTTCGACCTGGCCGAGCTCGAAGCACGCCGAGCCGGCCGCGTACCAGAGCAGCGGATCGTGCGGCGCGAACGACAGTCCGTGGAGCGCGCGCGACAGCGCCTCGCGCGCGTCGCCACGCTGCAGCGCCGCTTCCGAGCCGCGCAGGAGTCCGCGCGCGGCGTCGGTGTCGGGCGGCGACTCGAGCCCGGGAATGTGGTACTCGAGCGCGTTCACGGCCGCCCGCAGCGTGTGCGTCACGAACGGATCGAGCGTGTCCTCTTCGGCGCGCGAGACGCGGTCGGCGAGCTGGGCGAGCGCGGTCGCGATTTCGCTCTGGGACGGATGATGCTGGGACATGCCGACGCTCCCCTCCGGCGCGTGACCACTTCGGCGTGACGGGCGTCGGGCGCGGCGCGGCGAGCCGCTCCCTCGGGCCCCAAGTGGAAGGCTGCGTCGGGGTTATCGGCGGAGCGAAGGCGAGGCTGAAGGCCGGAATGGGAGGCGCGGAGCCGCGCCGTTCGCGGCCGCGAGCGCTCAGGCCCGCGCGGCGAGAACGCGCAGGAACTGGTCGAGCAGGTTGCCGGCGACGGCGAGGCGGTACTCGCGGTCGGAGCGGATGTCGTCGATCGGCGCGAGGTCGCGCGCGAGCGCCTCGCGCGCCGCGTGCGCGCCCGTCACGGGCGAGCCCGCCGCGAGCAGCGCGGCCTCCGCCGCGCGCGCGCGCACCGGCGTCGGCGCGACGCTGCCGAACGCGAGCCGCACGCCGTTCAGCGGGCCGTCGGCGCCGAACGTTGCGAGGCCGCAGAACATCACCTTCGAGATGCTCTGCGCGCGCCGCGTGCCGACCTTGCGGAAGAAGCCGACCGCGTCGCGCGGCGGGAGCGGCACCGAGACCGAGACGATCAGCTCGTCGGGCTGGATCGCGAGCGCGCGGTAGCCGGTGTAGAGCGCGTCGAAGGCGATCTCGCGCTCGCCGCGCACCGACGCGACGCGCACCGTCGCGGCGTGCGCGAGCAGCACGGGCAGCGAGTCGCCGGCCGGCGAGGCGTTCGCGATATTACCGCCGATCGTGCCGCGGTGCTGGATCTGCCAGGCCCCGATCTCGGCCGCCGCCTGCGCGAGCGACGGGAGCCGCCGGCGCACGAGCGCGTGATTGCGGATCTCCCAGAACGTCGTCAGCGCACCGAACGTGAGCGCGCGCCCGGCGGCGCGAACGCCTCGCAGTTCGTCGAGCGGGCCGAGGTCGAGGAAGTGCGTCGCCGCGAGCGCGCCCGCGTTGAGCGCGACGTACACGTCGGTGCCGCCCGCGATCGGCATCGGGCGCGACCGCCCGTCCGCCATCGCCGCGAGCGCGTCGGCGAGCGTGCGCGGGCGCACGACCTCGAGCGTCGAGAGCGCGGTCCTCATCGCCGCGGGCTCCGCGCCCGGCGGCGGCCGCGCGCGGCGGGCTTGCGGCCCGGCGCGCGACGGACCGGCTTGCGGCCCGCGCGCTTCTTCGCCGCGCGCTTCTTCGCGGGCCGCGCCTTCGCGCGCGTGCCGCGGCGCGCGTCCGAGGCCGCGGCGCGCACGGCGTCCACGATGCGCTGGTAGCCGGTGCAGCGGCACAGGTTGCCCGCGAGCGCCTCGCGCACTTCGTCCTCGCCCGGCACGCGCCCGTTCGAGCGCTCGAGCAGCGCGACCGCGCCGACGAGCATGCCCGGCGTGCAGATGCCGCACTGCGCGCCGCCCATCTCGACGAAGCGGCGCTGCAGCGCCGTGAGGCGCGAGCCGTTCGCGAGCCCTTCGACCGTGACGATCGTCGCGCCGTCGCACTGCACGGCGGGCACGAGGCACGAGTTCACGGGCGCGCGGTCGAGCAGCACGCTGCACGCGCCGCACTCGCCCTCGCCGCAGCCTTCCTTCGTGCCGGGCAGTCCGACGTCCTCGCGCAGCACGTCGAGAAGCCGCTTCATCGGCGGCACGCTCACGCGGCGGCGCTTGCCGTTCACCTTCAGGTTCAGGGTCACGCGCGGTTCGCTCATCGGTTGCGCTCCTCCAGCGCGCGCCGCAGCCGTTCGGGCGTCACGGGGATCTCGTCGAGCCGGGCGCCCGTCGCGTGCGCGATCGCCTCGATCACGGCCGGCGCGGGCGCGTCCATCGGCAGCTCGCCGACGCCCTTCGCGCCGAACGGCCCGCGCGAGTACGGCTTCTCGACGATGATCGTGCGCATCGGCGGCGCGTCGGCCGACGTCGGGATGATGTAGTTCGTGAGCTGGTGGTTCCAGACCCGGCCATCCTTCCAGCGCAGCTCTTCGAGCAGCGCCCAGCCGAGGCCCTGCAGCGTGCCGCCTTCGATCTGGCCCGCGGCGAGCACCGGGTGGATCGCCTTCCCGATGTCCTGCGCGGTCGTGAGGTTCGTCACGCGCGTCTCGCACGTGTCGAGGTCCACCTCGACCTCGACCGCGATCGCGGCGTAGGCGAACACCGGGTAGGCGTCGCCGCGGTACGTGTCGTCGTTCCAGTCGATCTCGGGGGGCTTCTGGTAGCGGCGCTCGACGCGCAGCGCGCCGCGCTCCTTGAGCCAGCGCTTCGCGACGCGCTGGAACGCCGCGTCGCCCTCGAGCGGCCGGCGCGCGAACGCCTCGAGCTGCTCGCGCATGCCGCGCGCGCACTGCGCGATGAGCCCGCCGACGACGATCACGGTGCGCGAGGCGACGGTCGGGCCGCTGTCGGGCACCGCGGCGGTGTCGGGCGTCTCGACGATCACGCGCTCCGGCGCGATGCGCAGCTCGGTGCCGGCGATCTGCGAGAACACCGTGACCGTCCCCTGCCCGATCTCGGTGTTCGAGACGAGCACGCGAGGGCGGCCGTCCGGAGCCAGATCCATCGCCGCGAGCGAAGCGAGCTTCGTCTCGCCGCTGCCCGTGAAGCCTGCGCCGTGATAGACGAGCGCGAGTCCGATGCCGCGCCGCACGCGGCGCGCGGGCGAGGCGACGGAGCTGGGCTCGACGAGCGGACGCTTCGCGCCGCCGGCGAGCCGGAGCGGCTTCGGCGCCGTGCGCCCGCGCGCGGCGGGCGCGCGCTCGGCGGCGTCCGCGGCAGCGTTCTCCTTCGCGAAGCGCGCGCGCTTCTCGCGGTAGCCCGACGCCGCGAGCGTCGCCTCGAGGCAGTCGAGCGCGCCGACGCTCTCGCGCAGCACCTGCCCCGTCGGCGTGACGTCGCCGAGCGTGACCCCGTTGCGGCGCCGCAATTCCGCGGGCTCGATGCCGAGCCGCTCGGCGATGCGGCTCAGGTGGCACTCGGCGGCGAACTGCGTCTGCGGCGCGCCGAAGCCGCGGAACGCGCCGTTCGGCGGCGTGTTCGTCGCGACCGCGCGCGCGCGGATGCGCACGGCGCCGTAGCGGTACGGGCCGCCCGCGTGGATCGCGCCGCGCGACAGCACGACGGGCGACAGCGTCAGGTACGCGCCGCCGTCCATCACGACGTCCGCTTCGTGCGCGAGCAGCCGGCCGTCCTTCGACACGCCGGTGCGGCAGCGCATCACCGCGGGGTGTCGCTTCGTCGTCGCCGCGATGTCCTCGAGCCGGTCGTACACGATCTTCACCGGCCGCCCGCTCTTCCACGCGAGCACGGCGGCGTGCGCGCCGATCACGGACGGGTACTCCTCCTTGCCGCCGAAGCCGCCGCCCGTGACGGTCTGCGCGACGCGCACCTTCTCGGGCGGCAGCCCGAACGCGCGCTGCAGCGCCTTGTGCACGTAGTACGGGCACTGGAGCGAGCCGCGCACGTAGAGGCCGCCCTCGGGCGTGCGCTCGGCGATCATGCCGTTGTTCTCGATGTACAGCTGCTCCTGGTGCCCGCACGCGTACGTGCCTTCGACGACGACGTCGGCGGCCTCGAAGCCGGCGTCGAGGTCGCCGCGCTCGATGAGGATGCGCTTGAAGACGTTGTCGTCCTTGTAGAGCAGCGCCTTCTTCGCGAGCGAGTCCTCGATCGTGAGCACCGCCGGAAGCGGCTCGACGTCGACGCGGATCGCGCGCAGCGCCGCCTCGGCGCGCTCGGCGCTCTCGTGCGCGAGCAGCAGGATCGGCTCGTCGGCGTGGCGGATCTCGGTCTCGACGAGCAGCGGCTGGTCGTCCTCGATGAGCGCGACGACGTTCTCGCCCGGGACGTCGCGCCAGTCGGCGATCGTCACGCCGCGCCAGTCGAACGCCGGATCGAACTCGATCCGGCGGATGCGGCCGCGGGCGACGGTCGAGCGCAGCGTGCGGCCGTGCAGCACGCCCTCGACCGCGAGGTCGTCCACGTAGAGCGAGCGGCCCGTGACCTTGTCCCACGCCTCGAGCTTCGGAATGGACAGGCCGACGGATCCGCCGTGGGCGCGTTTCGAGGGACTCGGAACGGAGACGCGTGAGACTCGGGTTCGAACGGGCATGTTGGGACTCTAGTACCGGCGCACCGCACGAACCAGAGGACGGCGCGCGCGCGAGCGTCCCGCGCTCGCGGCGAAATCGAGCGGGCTACAGCTCGACGTCGCGATTGACGTTCTTGTAGTAGATGTAGCGGGCGGGCGACGAACTCGTCGCGTAGAACGACTGCGGACAGAACGGCCCCATCCAGATGAAGTCCCCGGCCTGCACTTCGCGCCAGCGGTCGCCGAGGTAATAGACGCCCTGACCTTCGAGCATGTAGAGGCCGTGCTCCATCACGTGCACCTCGGTGATCGGGAGCGAGAAGCCGGGCGGGAACGTGAACACGTTCATCGCCATGTCGAAGGCGACCTCGTCCGGCAGGAGCTTCTTGAGCAGCAGCTCCTCGACGCCCATGAACGGCTCGCCCGCGATCTTCGTCTCGTTGCCGACGACGTCCTCGGCGTGGCCGGTCGCGCACGGCACGTAGCGCTTCTTGAGCCACAGCAGTCGCGCGGCGGCGTCGGCCTTGATCTGGAAGTTCGAGCCGGGGGTCAGGTACGCGAAGCCGCCGCGCGTGAGTTCGTGCGCGACGCCGTTGAGCTTGAGCCGCACGCCGCCCTCGATCACGTAGAAGAACGACTCGATGCCGTCGGGCAGGTGCTGGAGCGTGCCGCCGCCGGGCTGCAGCTCGAGCAGGTACTGCGCGAAGCGCGCGCCCATTTCGGGCGAGCAGTGGATGCGCGCCGCGGTGCCGAACCAGTCGGGCAGCACGCTCTCGGGAACGCCCTCGGGCGGCAGGATGGCGAAGTTCCGCTCGACGGCGACGCGGCTCGTGACGAGACCCTTCTGCGGCATCGAAATCCTCTCGCGTTCGGCGGATCGAGCGCCTAGAGTGCTGCGCCCCAACCCGGAGAACGTGCATGCACAGCGTGCTGACGGACGATCGGACGCGCGAAACGCTCGCGCGGCTTCAGGAAGCGAATCGAAGGACCGCGCGAGCCTACCCCGGCGACCGGCTGGATCGCCAGCCCGTGCACACGGTGTACGGCGGCGCCCAGCTCTTCACCGCCGAGCTGACGGGCAAGCTCGGTGCCGCGGCCGTGCGAAGCCTCGAGGAGTACGCGCCGGACGCCGCCACGTTCGCGCGCGCGCTCGCGCTCGGCGGCGACGCCGCGTTCCAGCGCACGGTGTACGAGCGCGTCGTCGAGAAGCTGAAGCGCGAACCGGTCGAGGACTTCCGCATCGACTTCGAGGACGGCTACGGCAACCGGCTCGACTCCGAAGAGGACGCGCAGGCGGTGCGGAACGCCGAGGAAACCGCGCGCGGGTTCGCCGAACGCCTGCTGCCGCCGGCGATCGGCATCCGCGTGAAACCGCTCACCGAGGAGCTGGCGCCCCGCGCGCTCCGCACGCTCGATCTGTACGTGAGCACGCTCGCGCGCGCGACCGGCGGGAAGCTGCCGAACGACTTCTGCGTGACGCTGCCGAAGATCACGAGCGCGCAGCAGGTCTCGACGTTCGTGGACGTGCTCGAAGTGATCGAGCGCGGAAACGGGCTCGCCCCGGGCGCGATCCCCATCGAACTCATGGTCGAGACGCCGCAGACGATCTTCGGCCCCGACGGCGGCGTGCCGCTGCCGGGCTTCGTCGCCGCGGGCCGGGGCCGCGTGCGCGGCGCGCACTTCGGCGTGTACGACTACACCGCGAGCTGCAACATCACCGCGCGCTACCAGGCGCCGGGCCACGACGCGTGCGACTTCGCGCGCCACGTCATGCAGGTGACGCTCGCGGGCACGGGCGTGTCGATCTCGGACGGCGCGACGACCGTCATGCCGGTCGCGCCGCACCGCGCGCCCGAGGGCGGCGCGCTCACCGACGCGCAGCGCGCGGCGAACGTCGCCGCGGTGCACGGCGCGTGGAAGCAGCACTACGACGACGTGCGCCACTCGCTGCGCCATGCCTACTACCAGGGCTGGGACCTGCACCCCGCGCAGCTGCCGACGCGCTACGCGGCGGTGTTCGCGTACTTCCTCGAAGCACGCGACGAAGCGGCCGCGCGGCTCAAGGCGTTCGTGGACAAGGCGGCGCAGGCGACGCTGCTCGGCTCGGTGTTCGACGACGCCGCGACCGGGCAGGGCCTCTTGAACTTCTTCCTGCGCGGACTGTCGTGCGGCGCGCTCACTGAGGCGGAGGCGCTCGAGACCGGGCTCACGCTCGAGGAGCTGCGCGGGCGGAGCTTCGTGAAGATGCTGAACGGCCGGCGCGCGAAGGGCGGCGCGTAGCGTTCAACGCGGCGTCCGGAACTCCTCCCACGCCGGCTTCGCGCGGCCGAGCGAGTCGCGCAAGCCCAGCGAGCCGAGGAACGCGCCGAACTCGGGCGTGTTGAAGCCGTAGTAGCCGAACAGCGTGTTGAGCGTCATCGCGGTCCAGTCGGTGTAGAGGAACCAGCTCGCGAACGGCACGCGCGAGGACGGCTGGCGCGCGAGCCACGTCCGGAAGCGCCGCACGGCTTCGGCCTGCGAGGCGGGCGAGCCGTTCACGAGCGGATCGGACGAGAAGCCGACCTCCTGGAACGCGACGGGCTTGCCGTTCGCGCGCGCGACGACCGCCTCGAGGTCGGCGTCGAACGTCGCGACCGGCTTCATGTCGAACGAACCCGGCACGCTCGGATAGAACGTGTGCAGCACGACATCGCTCGTCACGTTGAGCGAGTCGCCGTACACGGCGGCGGGGTTCGCGAGCGGATTCGTCGTCACGATGCCGATCGGCACGCCCGGGGCGAGCGCGTGGAAGCGCACGACCTCACGGCGATAGAGCGCGAGAAACGCTCCGAACTCGGCCGGGTGCTGCCCGAAGTACGCGTCGACCTCGTTGCCGAACGCCGCGGCGAGGCAGCGGTAGCGGTTCGCGTACGCCGCGAGCGTGTCCACCACGACGTCCACGCGCCGGATCATCGCGGTGTCGTCCCACGCGAGGGCGGCGACGTCCGGCGGCACGTTCCGCGAGCCGGTGTCGAGGATGCGCAGGTTCAGGTAAGTGCGGAAGCCGAGTGAGGTCACGACGTCGAAGTAAATCGTCGCCTCGCCGAGGTTCCAGTTGCCGGGCGTCGGTTCGAGCACGCTCCACTGCGGCACGTTCGCGAGCACGGTGACGCCGGCGGCCTTTGCACGATTGAGCGCATCGAGCATCGAATCGGGAAACGTCGTCGGGTTCAGCAGCGACGAGTCCGTCGTGTTGAGGCTCAGTCCGAGCCGCGCGCCCGCCGCGGTCGGCGGCGCCGTCGAGGACTTGCCGCCGCAGCCGGCGGCGGCGAGCAGCGCGAGCGCCGCGGCGGCGGCGAGCACGCGCGCGGCGCGAGGCGCGCGCGACGTCGAGGGGAAGTGGCGCACGCGGCGATCAGTACCCCTCGCCGTCGTTCGCCGCAACCGCTTTCCCGCGGTGGATGCGGAACAGCAGCGTGAAGTACGCGACGACGAGCGGGATCCCCAACGACCACCAGCCGAGCGCCGTGCGGAGCCCGGCTTCGTTCGCGCCGCCGCCGTGCGCGGTGATCGAGCGCGCCGGATCGCCGATCGCGGACAGCAGCACCGGGAACAGGCAGGCCGCGGTCGCGCCGAGCATCCCCGCGAGGAACGCGCACGAGCCGAGGAACGCCGCGAGCGGGCGCCGGCGCGCGCCGGCGGCGAACACGACGACGATCCCCGCGAGCGCGAGCGCGATGCCGAGCCACGCGAGCGGGCGCGCCGGGAGCGCCTGGAACAGCGACGGGTTCACGCGCCACGTCGCGAACGTCGCGAGCGGCCACAGCACGGCGAGCGCCGCGTAGGCGCGCGCGCCGAGCGTGCGCGCGCGCCCGCCTACGGCGCCGTCCGTGCGCCACGCGAGGAACAGCGCGCCGTGGCCCGCGAGCGCCACGAGCGCGAACGCGCCCGCGAGCACGGTGTAGGCGTCGAGGCTCCCGACGGGCGGCGACGGTGAGAACGTCGTGAACAGCGACAGGTGGAACCAGCCGTCCGCCGTGAGCGGCACGCCGCGGATCACGTTGCCGAGCGCGACGCCGAACAGCACCGGGAGCAGGGCGCTCGCGCCCGTGAAGACGACGTCCCAGAAGCCGCGCCACAGCCGGTCGGTGAGGTGCGAGCGGAACTCGATCGCGATCGCGCGCAGCACGAGGCACCAGATCACGAGGAAGATCGCGAGGTAGAAGCCCGAGAGCCCCGCGGCCAGCGCGCGCGGGAACGCGACGAACAGCGCGCCGCCCGCGGCGAGCAGCCACACTTCGTTCGCGTCCCAGAACGGCCCGATCGCGGCGAGCACGGTGCGCCGCTCGCGGTCGTCCTTCGCCACGAGCAGGTGCAGCGCGCCCGCGCCGAGGTCGAAGCCGTCGAGCACGACGTAGGCCGTGAACATCAGCGCCACGATGCCGAACCACAGTTCAAACACGGGCCGCCTCCTTCCCCGCGGCGTGCGCGTCGGGCCCGTGGGCGATCTCGCGCCCGACGAGGAACAGGAACGCGAGGCCGAGCACCAGGTAGAGGCCGGCGAAGCCGATCAGCGTGAACAGCGCGCTGCCCGGGTGGACGAGCGGGCTCGCACCGTCCTTCGTGCGCAGGATCCCGTAGACGAGCCACGGCTGGCGTCCGAGTTCCGCCGTGAGCCAGCCGGCGGTGTTCGCGATGTACGGGAACGGGAACGCGAGCATGAGCACCCACAGCACCGGGCGTGCGCGCGCGAGCAGGCCGCGCCACTCGAGGAACGCCGCGAGCGCGGCGACGCCGATGAGCAGCGTGCCGAGGCCGACCATGATGTGGAACGCGTAGTAGAGCAGCTCGACGTTGTCGGGCCAGTGGTCCTCGGGGAACTCGGCGAGCCCCGGCACGTTCGTGTGGAACGCGCCGAACGCGAGGAAGCTCAGCATGCCCGGCACCTGGAGCGGGTTGTCGATGCGGCGCTCAGCCAGGTTCGGCTGGCCGATGATCGTGATCCTCGCGTACGGCCCGCTCTCGAAGCGGCCTTCCATCGCGGCGAGCGCGATCGGCTGGTGCTGCGCGACGAGCTTCGCCTGGTGGTCGCCGGTCGGGAACGCGACGACGACGCTCGAAACGAGCGCCGCCGCGACGCCGAGGCGCAGGAAGCGGCGCGAGGTCTCGGACGCGCGTCCGGCGAGCACGTAGTAGGCGCCGACGGCCGAGACCACGAACGACGCGGTGACGACGCTCGCGGTCATCGTGTGCGCGTACTGCGCGATCGCCCACGGGTTGAAGAGGAACGCCCCGAAGTCGGCGAGCCGGATCGTCCCGTCGGCGTCCACGACGTGCCCGGCGGGTCGCTGCAGGAACGCGTTCGTCGTCACGATGAAGTAGCCCGACAGCCAGCTGCCGGCGAACAGCGCGAGCGACGACAGCCAGTGGCCGACGCGGCCGACGCGGCGCTCGCCCCACACGAGCACGGCGAGGAAGCTCGACTCGAGGAAGAACGCGAACAGGCCTTCCATGCCGAGCGTGTGGCCGATCACGTTGCCCGCCGCGCGCGAGAACGCCGCCCAGTTCGTGCCGAACTGGAACTCCATCGGGATCCCGGTCACGACCCCCATCGCGAAGTTGATCCCGAAGATCCGGATCCAGAACCGCGCGGCGTCGTTCCAGCGCTCGCCGCCCGGGCGCAGCCCCAGCGACTTCATGATCGCGATGAGCAGAGCGAGGCCCATCGTGAGCTGGGGGAACAGGTAGTGGTAGGTGATCGTGAACGCGAACTGGACGCGATGCCAGTACGACGGATCCATTCGGTGCGCTCCGCAGGCCGCGCGCGCGTCAGCGCGGCGCGCGTGCCTCGTGACGCGTGCGGCCCGGCGCGCGGCACGTTAGCGCGACGGGGTCACGCGCGCGAGCGGAACGCCCGGCTCAGCGCCTCCAGAGCGTCGGCGCCGGACACCAGCCGAGGTGCTGGCCGCTGCGCATCGGGATCTCGTCGGTGCCGCCGAGCGCGACGAGCGCGTGCGACAGCTCGGACTCGAGCGCGTCCGCGCCGACGGGCGTCTCGAGGATCAGCGGCACGCCCGCGGGAATGCGGCGCGCGATTTTGCGGAAGCTGCTGATCGCGGGCAGGCCGAGCGCCTCGTGCACGTTGCTCGAGTTCACCTCACTGACGTGCAGCTGCCGCAGCCGGTCGCCGAACGCGTCCAGCAGCTCGCTCGCGACCGTCATCGTGGGATCCACCTGCCGGGCGTGTCCGAGGTCGAAGCAGAAGCCGGCGTCCGGCAGCGCCTCGAAGAGCGGCGCGAGTTCCGCCACGGTGCGTCCGATCGGTTTGCGCTTGTCCATGTTCTCGATCAGCAGCCGCCGGCCGAGCGGACGCCACGTCTCGGGCGTCGCGAGCACGTTCGGGTGGCAGACGACGGGCAGCTCGCGCGCGGCCTCGCTCGAGAGCGCGCGCACGACGTCCGCCTCGGCGAGGCGCTCGAGCCGGCTCGGAGCGTGGATCGCGACGTATCGGAAGCGCGCGAGGTCGAGGCGTCCGAGCGCCGCGAGCAGCGGCGCCAGCTCTTCCTCGCGCAGCGCGGACAGTTCGCACGCCGTGTAGACCGGCGCGCGCAGCATCCGCAGCGCCGACTCGAAGTCGCCGCACGCGAGCGCACCGGTGGAGAAACCGATCGGCCGCATCAGAACACTCCGTACTTGCGCGTCAGACCGCGATACGCGTCGGAATCGTAGAACAGCCGGACGAGGCCCTGCTCGAACTCTCCGCAGATCTGATTCACGCGGGCCCACACGGGATTCTCGTCGGTCGCCCGCTCCAGGCGGAGCGAGCGGAGCGCCGAACGCGAGTCGCCATCGCCGATCAGCTCGAGGAAGCGGTCGTAGGCCGAGAGCAGCTCGCCGAGCAGCGCTTCGCCCCCGTGGCGCTCCGCCGCGCGCGCCACGATGTCGAGCGGCGTTCGCCGCGCGTAGTCGAACAGGTGCCGGTTCATCACCGCCTCGAGGTCGCCCGGGTCGCGTCCCGCGGCCTTCCAGTCATCGGCCAGCTCCGTCGAGCAACTGAAGCAGGTCAGCAGTCCGGCGGCGAAGATGAGCTTGCGCGACATGCGCAGCTTGAAGTTGCGCAGCGCCCAGCCGGCCGTCGCCCGCGCGCGCTTCTTGTTCGCGTAGTCCACGGCCATGGTGCGCCAGAAGCGCACGATGTCGTTGAGCAGGAACCGCGGCACGCGCGGCTCGTTGAACCGCAGGTGCGTCGTGACGAGCACGTCGTCCACGTAGCGCGCGATGATGCCGTGCACGACGCGCTCGAGCGCCTCGGCGCCGCCGATCGGTTTCGCCTCGAGCAGCAGGCTCACGCGCTTCGTGATGTTGCTGTTCGTGTCCTCCTCGCCGCCGATCTCGTGGATGAGCGCGTGGCTGAAGTCGAGCGCGCCGAACATGCCGGTCTGCCCGGGCGGCACGCAGCCGAGCGTCGTCAGCAGCTCGCGGAACTCGCGCTCGATGCGGTCGTGCTGCGGATCGGCCTGCCCGTCCACGAGCATCATCCAGTCCACGTCGCTGTGCTCGGTCCACTCCTCGCGCGCGAGCGAGCCGAACACGACGAAGCTGACGTCCGAGGAGCCGAGGCGCGCGAAGTTGTCCTCGAGCGCGCTCTCGATGCGGCGCCGCATGTCGCGCGCCGCGAGCCGGGCGCGCTCGATGTGCGGCCAGCGCGAGAAGTCGAAGTCGGGCGGGCGAGGCGGCAAGCGGGGCGTCCTCCCGTGGAGGGCGGCGCGCGCATCGCGCCGCGGAAAGGCCGGGCATTCTGCCACGCGCGCGAGCGCGGGCGAAACGCCGCGCGTCAGCTGCCGCGGTACGTGCTGTACCCCCACGGGCTCAGCAGCAGCGGCACGTGGTAGCGCTGGCGGCCGTCGTGCACCTGGAACACGATGCTCACCTCGGGATGGAAGCAGCGCACGGAGTGCTGCGAGTAGTAGTTGCCCGTGAGGAACGTGAGCCGGTACACGCCTTCGTCGAGCCGCGCGCCCTCGGGCACGAGGTCCTTCGCGCGCCCGTCCGAGTCGGTGAGCCCCTCGGCGAGCCGCACCCAGCCCTGCGCCGCCTGGTGCACCTCGAGCCGCACTGGCACGGACGCCGCCGGGCGGCCGTGGGCGAGGTCGAGGACGTGGGTCGAGATCGCGCTCATCGCATTCCTCCGGGACGCAGCGCGCGCGGCGTGCGCGCGCGGTTCAGGACGCCTCTCCGAGCAGCTTCGCGAGCCGCAGCCGCGTGATCTTGCGCTGTTCGCCGGCCGCGATCGCGAGTTCGTCCGCGGGCTCGTTGCCGAGCCGCGCGCGCAGCAGCGCGAGCATCTCGTCGGCGCTCTTGTCGGTGGCGAACACGATGAAAATGTAGCCGAAGCGCCGCTCGTAGGCACGATTGCCCTCGGCGAGCGCGGCGAGCGTCGCGTCGCTCGCGCCGGCGGTTCCGCCCTGCTCGCGGCCCGCCCACGCGGCGGTCCTCGCGAACTTCACGCGCAGCGATTCGACGTCGCCGATGCGCGGGTGGTGCGCGAACGCCTCGAGCCAGTCGGCGCGTGCGAGGGCGTCCGCCGCGCGCTCGGCCGCGGCCTCGAGCGCGGCGCGGTCTTCGAACGGGCGCGCGGCGCACATCGCCGCGGCCCACCGCGCGGCGCCGCAGCAGAGCTCGAACGCCGCGCGCGCCTCGTCCGCGGGCAGCGCGTTCAGCGCGGCGAGCGTCATGCCCGCGCGGCCGCGCCGTCCGCGACGCGGCCGATCAGCGCGCCGGCGAACTCGAGCCCGCGCCACAGCGCGGCCGTATCCGTGTGCTCGTCCGGCGAGTGGCTGATGCCGTCGCGGCTCGGCGCGAACAGCATGAGCGTGCGGCTTCCCGCGCGCGCGAACTCCATCGTGTCGTGCGCCGCGCCGCTCGCCATGCGCCGGTGGCGGATCGCGCGCTCGCGCGCGAGCGCTTCGGCCGCGCCCGCGAGGCCCGAGGCGAGCGCGGGCGGTTCCTGGCGCGTGACGGACTCGAACGCGATCGCGACGCCGCGGCGGGCCGCGATCGCGCGGCCGCGATCTTCCATCGCGCGCGCGAGCACGTCGAGCGCGCGGGGCTCGACGTGCCGCGCCTCCATCCACACTTCGCAGTGCCCCGGCACGACGTTGTAGAGCGCGGGCGCCACGAGCGCGTTCCCGCACGTCGCGATCGCCGGCTCGCCGGCGTCGCGGGCGAGCGATTCGACCGCGAGCACGAGTTCCGCGGCGGCTGCGAGCGCGTCGTGGCGCAGCGCGAGCGGCGTCGTGCCCGCGTGGCGCGCGGCGCCGTCGATCGTCGCGCGAATGCGCCGGTAGCCGGCGATGTGCTCGACGATGCCGAGTTCGAGGCCGGCCGACTCCAGCACGGGCCCCTGTTCGATGTGCAGCTCCAGCTGGTGGCTCGCGCGGAACGCCGGCGTGAACGGGCGTTCGCCGTCGGCGAGACCCGCCGCGTGGCCGCTCGCGCGCATCTCGCGCAGCGCGGCGCGCCACGTGACGCCGTCCGCGTCCTTCACGCGGTCGAGTTCGGCGGCGTCCACGAGCCCGAGCAGGCTGCGCGCGCCCATCATGTGCGAGTCGAAGCGGCTCTGCTCCTCCTCGCACGTCGCGAAGCCGACGACCGGCAGCCCCGGGCGGCCGCGCCGGTGCGCGGCGAGCATCAGCCCGGCGACCGCGCCGTACGCGCCGTCGAATCGGCCACCGTGGCGAACGGTGTCGAAGTGCGAGCCGACGAGAAGCACGGGCCGCGCGAGATCGCCCGGCGTCGCCTCGGGCGCGTGGAACAGCACGTTGCCCGCCCCGTCCACCGTCGCCTCGAGCCCGGCCCCGCGCGCCTGCTCCCGAAGCCACGCCTGCGCCTCGCGCCAGTGCGCGTCGTAGACGAAGCGCGTGACACCCGGTCCGGGCGCGCCGAAGCGCGCGAGACGCTCCGAAGCGCGCGAGACGCTCGAGCAGCCGCTCGAGTGTCGCGGCCGAGAAGTCGAACGCGGAAGCGCCGTGCGCGGACATGCGCGGCACGCTACCCGATGCGCGGCGCGGGCGTCACGCGCGAAGCGTCACGCGTCGCGCCGCAGCAGCACGCCGCGCGGCGAGGGGAACGCGCGTCCGTCCCACGCGACTTCGCCGCGCAGGTAGGTGCGCTCGACGCGGCCGCGCAGCCGCCGCCCCGCGTAGGGCGTGACGGGATGGCGCTGGTGGAGGAAGCGCGGCTCGACGGTCCATTCGGCGTTCGGATCGAACACGACGAGGTCGGCGTCGTAGCCCGCTGCGATCGCGCCCTTGCGGCGCGAGAGTCCGGCGAGCCGCGCGGGCGCGGCGCTCATCCAGCGCGCGAGGTCGGCGGCGCCGGCGCCGCGCAGTCGCGCCGCGGTCCACACGACCGAGAGTCCGAGTTCGAGCGAGGCGATGCCGCCCCAGGCGCCGAAGAAGTCGCCCGACTCGCGGCCCTTCAGCGCAGGCGGACACGGCGAGTGGTCCGAGGCGACGAGGTCGATCGTGCCGTCCTGCAGCGCGCGCCACAGCGCGTCGCGGTGACGGTCCTCGCGGATCGGCGGCGCGCACTTGAACTCGGTCGCGCCGTCCGGGATTTCGTTCGCGGCGAAGTACAAGTAGTGTGGGCAGGTCTCGACCGTGACGGGCACGCCCGAACGCTTGAGCATCGCGAGTTCCGCGGCGCCGTCGGCGCACGCGAGGTGGACGACGTGAGCCGCGCAGCGGAACTCGTGGGCGAGCGAGGTCACGAGCCGGATCGCGCGCAACTCCGCGAGCGGCGGCCGCGTCGCGAGCCAGCTCGCGTGCGCGCGGCGGTCGGCGCCGGGTGCGGCCGCACGCAGTTCGCCCGGCGACTCCGCGTGCGCGAGCAGCGGCAGGCCGAGCTTCGCGAGCCGCGGCATCGCGTCGCGCAGGTCCCACTCCTCGACGTGCGGGAACTCCTCGACGCCGGAAGGCGAGAGGAAGCACTTGAAGCCGAGCACGCCTTCGCGCGCGAGCCCTTCGAGGTGCAGGCCGTTCCCCGGCACGACGCCGCCCCAGAATCCGGCGTCCACGAACAGCTTTCCGCGCGCGGCCGCGGACTTCGCGCGCATCGCCGGCACCGTCGTCGTGGCCGGCACGCTGTTGAGCGGCATGTCCACGATCGTCGTCACGCCGCCGACGGCGGCGGCGCGCGTCGCCGTCTCGAATCCCTCCCACTCGGTGCGGCCCGGCTCGTTCACGTGAACGTGCGTGTCCACGAGCCCGGGGAGGAGCCAGCGGTCGCCGAGGTCTTCGGCGTCGTGGAAGAACGGCTCGCTCGCCGGCACGACGCGATCGATGCGGCCGCCGAACACCGACACGAACGCGTCGATGACGCCGTTCGGCGTCACCGTGTGATGGCAGCGCAGGTGGAGTTCGCGGAGGGGCACGCGCGCATCTTAGCGGCTTCGCGCGCGAGGGGCCCGGCGCGTACCGCGCCGCGCTCGTCGCGCGCGCCGCGGTGCGCGCGTGCGCTCTGATATCCTGCGCGCCCTCATGCACGCGCCCCGACGCGCCTTCGTTTCGCTCGCGCTGCTCGCTCTCGGCGCGCTCGCCCTCGCCTGCGGCCGCGGCCCCGGCGGAACGCCGGCTTCGTCCGCGCGCTGGTTCGGCAGCGTGCGCCCGCCCGCGGACGGCGTGTTCCGCTTCACGAACGGCGCCGAGCCCGAGAGCTTCGATCCCGGCGTCGCCGTGGGTCAGCCGGACGGCCGCATCTGCCGGCTGCTGTTCGAGGGCCTCACGCGCGAACACCCGCAGACGCTCGAGCCGATCCCGGGGCAGGCGTACCGCTGGGAAGTCTCGGCCGACGGCCGCGAGTACGTGTTCCACCTGCGCCAGGGCCTCGTGTGGAGCGATGGGCAGCCGCTCACGGCGCGCGACTTCCGCTGGTCGTGGCTGCGGGTGCTGCGGCCCGCGACGGCCGCGCGCTACGCCGGGCTCCTCTACCCGATCCGCGGCGCCGAGGCGTTCAACCTCGGTCGCACGACGAACGAGAACGACGTCGGCATCGTCGCGCCCGACGACAGCACGCTGATCGTCAGGCTCGAGACGCCGACTGCGTACTTCCTGTACCTGACGCAGTTCTACACGGCGCTGCCGTGCCCGCGCGCCACGGTCGAGCGGTTCGGCCCGCGCTGGGTGCGGCCCGAGCACCTCGTGAACAATGGACCGTTCCGGCTCAAGTACTGGCGCCAGAACGACCGCTTCGTCTTCGAGCGCAACCCGCGCTACTGGAACGCCGCGAACGTGCCGCTCGAGGGCATCGTCGCGTACAGCCTCGACGACCTGAACACGAACGTGAACCTGTACAAGTCGGGCGTCGTGGACTGGGTGCCGAGCGGCTACTTCCCGACGCAGTTCGTGCCGTACCTGCGCGGCTTCGCCGACTACCGGAGCGGCCCGTACCAGGGCGTGTACTTCTACTCGTTCAACGTCACGCGCAAGCCGTTCGACGACGCGCGCGTGCGGCGCGCGCTGAACCTCGCGATCGACCGCGACGCGATCGCGAACGACCTGCTCAAGAAGAGCCGCGAACCGTGGGGCAACATGACGCCGCGCGGCTACCCGGGCTACGCGCCCCCGGGCGGCTTCGGCTTCGATCCCGAACGAGCGCGCGCGCTGCTCGCGGCGGCGGGCTTCCCGGGCGGCAAGGGATTCCCGAAGTTCGACATCCTGTTCAACACAAGCGAGGACCACCGCCGCATCGCCGAGGCGATCCAGGCGATGTGGCGCCGCGAACTCGGGCTCGACGTCGCGCTCTCGAACCAGGAGTGGGGCTCGTACCTGCAGGCGACGACGACGCTGCAGTACGACGTCGCGCGGCGCTCGTGGATCGGCGACTTCCTCGATCCCGTCACGTTCCTCGGCCTCGGCCGCACGGGCGACGGCAACAACCGCACCGGCTGGAGCGACCCGCGCTACGACGCGCTGCTGCGCCGCGCCGCGTTCGAGCTGGACGCCGCGAAGCGGCTCACGGTGCTCGCCGAGGCCGAATCGCTGCTGCTCGCCGACGGGCCGTTCCTGCCGATCTACCACTACGAGACGAACGAGCTCGTGAAGCCGTACGTGCGCGGCCTCTACAACACCGCGCTCGACATCCATC
>JBGAOA010000051.1:0-31440 GCA_044222065.1 Candidatus Eiseniibacteriota bacterium | reverse complement strand
CTCGCGGAGCCGGCGACGCCCGCGCGGCCGCGCGCCGCGCGCGCCGCCGGACGCGCGAGCGCCGCGAAGCGGCCGGCGCGGGCGCGCGCCCCACGGCGATGAGCGGCGCGCGTCTCGAGGACGCCGAGCGCCTCGACGACTACCGCTGGCGCCTCCCGCGCACGGGCGGCATGCGCGTCCCCGGGCTGATGTTCGCGGACCGGCCGATGCTCGAGCAGATGTTCCGTGACCGCACGCCCGAGCAGGTGTGCAACGCGGCGCACCTGCCCGGCGTCCTCGAGGCGTCCATCGCGATGCCGGACGCGCACTGGGGCTACGGGCTCCCGGTCGGGGGCGTGATCGCGACCGATCCCGACGACGGCGTCGTCTCGCCCGGCGCGGTCGGCTACGACATCGGCTGCGGCGTGCGCCTGCTGCGCAGCCGGCTCACGCGCGCGGAACTCGCGCCGCGCATCGAGGCGCTCGCGGACGCACTGCACCGCGAGGTGCCGTGCGGCGTCGGTTCCGAAGGCGCGGTCGCGGTCGCGAAGGGCGAGCTGGACGCGGTGCTGCGCGACGGCGCGCCGTGGGCGAAACGGCGCGGCATGGCGTGGGCGAGCGACCTCGACCACTGCGAGGAAGGCGGCGTGCTCGCCGACGCGCGGCCCGAATGCGTGAGCGAGGCGGCGAAGGCGCGCGGGCGCGGGCAGCTCGGCACGCTCGGTTCGGGCAATCACTTCCTCGAGGTGCAGGAGGTCGAGTCGATCGTGGACGACGAGGGCGCGCGCGCTCTCGGGCTCGAGCCGGGCGGAGTCACGGTGATGATCCACTGCGGCTCGCGCGGACTCGGACACCAGGTCTGCACCGATCACGTGCGGGCCGCCGTCGCGCGGCTCGCCGCGTGGCGGATCGAGCTGCCGGACCGCCAGCTCGCGTGCGCGCCGCTGCGCACGGACGAGGCGCGGGACTACCTCGGCGCGATGCGCGCCGCGGCGAATTTCGCGTGGGCGAACCGCCAGTGCATCGCGCACGCGGTGCGGCGCGCGTTCGAGCGCACGCTGCGCCGCAGCGCCGAGGAGCTCGGGCTCGCGCTCGTGTACGACGTCGCGCACAACATCGCGAAGTTCGAGACTCACGCGACGTCGGCGGGCCGCGTGCGCTGCCTCGTCCATCGCAAGGGCGCGACGCGCGCGTTTCCGCCCGGCCATCCCGAGGTGCCCGCGACCTACCGCGCGGTCGGACAGCCCGTGCTCGTGCCGGGCGACATGGGGCGCTACTCGTACGTGCTGCTCGGCGCGCCGGGCTCGATGGCGCACGCGTTTGGCACCTGTTGCCACGGCGCCGGCCGTCGCATGAGCCGGACGCAGGCCGTTCGCGACACGCGCGGGCGCGACCTCGTTGCGGAACTCCGGGGGCTCGGCGTCACGGTGCGGTACGAGGGGCGCGACACGCTGCGCGAGGAGACGATCGAGGCCTACAAGGACGTGGCGGACGTCGTGCGGGTCGTGGCGGGCGCCGACCTCGCGCGGCCGGTCGCGCGCCTCAAGCCGTTCCTCGTCGTGAAGGGCTGAGCGGCGGCGCCGCTCAGCCGCCTTCGGGCAGCGCCGCGAGTTCCTCGGGCAGCGCGCGCTCGCGCGCCGTCGTCGCGGCTTCGCTCGCCCCGAGCACGCCGTCCTCGACCACGATGCCGCGCAGCAGGCCCATCGGCACGAGCTCGAAGTAGACGTTGCGCGGCTCGACGCCCTTCGCGGGCGCGTCCCAGACCTCGCCCGAGGGCATCTCGACGATGCGCAGCGCCGGCGTCGTCGCCGGGATGAACTTGCGGCGCTCGGCGAGCGCGTACACGGGCACGGCGTGCTCGCGCGCGGCGAGGGCCGCGGCGAACGAGCCGATCTTGTTGATCACGCCCGCGTCGGTGACGGCGTCCGCGCCGATCCAGACCTGGGACGCCTGCGAGAGGAGCAGCGGCAGCGCGGCGTCCGCGACGAGCCACACCGGGACGCCTGCGGCGGCGAGCCGCGCCGCCATCTCGCGCCCCTCGAATCCCGGGCGGCCCTCGGCGACGAGCGCGCGCGGCTTCCGCCCGGCGCGTTGCGCTTCGAGGATCGCCGCCGCGACCGTGCCGCTCGCGGACAACGTCGCGATCCAGGCGCCGGGACGCTCGAGCAGCGTGGCCGCGACCTTCGCGATCGCCTCGCGCGCCGACTCGAGGTCCCCGCGCTCGGCCGCGCACGAGGCGGCGAGGTGCGCGCGCGCGTCGGCGGCGTTCTCGCCGCGCGCCGCCGCGGTCGCCACGATGTCGAGCGCGCGCACCGCGAGCTGGTGGACGAGCGCCATCGTGGGCTGCGCGAGCTGCACGCGCCGCAGTTCGGCGAACACGGCGTCGCGGAACGCGAGCGCGGTCGGCGAGCGGTCCATCGCGGCGAAGCGCTCGAGCGCGTCGAGGAATCCGCGCGCGACGGCGCTCGATCCCGACCGGCGATCGTCCTCGAATCCGCTCATGCGCACCTCGGGGTGGAAACGGCGCGCGGACGCCGTGGAGCGGCGCCCGCGGTCGTCGCGCGGCTCAGCGCGCGAACAGCTTCGTGATCCAGCGCAACGTCGTCTGGCGGCCGAGCTCGCCGAGCGCCTCGGTGAGCGGGATCTGCTTCGGGCACGCCTCGACGCAGTTCTGGGCATTGCCGCAGTCGGCGATGCCGCCGCGGCCCATGATCGCCTCGAGCCGCTCGTGCGCGTTCATGCGGCCCGTCGGATGGGCGTTGAAGAGGCGCACCTGACCGAGCGGCGCGGGGCCGATGAAGTCGGAGTGGTCGTTGAACTGCGGGCACGCCTCCATGCAGCAGCCGCATGTCATGCACTGCGAGAAGTGGTAGGAGCGCTCGCGCTCGCCTTCGTCGAGCCGCGGGCCGGGCCCGAGGTCGTACGTGCCGTCGATCGGGATCCACGCCTTCACCTGCTTGAGCGAGGCGAACATTCGCGAGCGGTCCACGACGAGGTCGCGCACGACCGGGAACTTGGACAGGGGCTCGAGCGTGATCGTGCCTTCGGGCAGCCGGTCCACGAGCGTCGAGCACGACTGTCGCGGACGGCCGTTCACGACCATCGTGCACGACCCGCACACTTCCTCGAGGCACGACGACTCCCAGTGGACGGGCGTCGTCTTCGCGCCCGTCTTCGTCACGGGGCGCTTCCGGATCTCCATCAGGCACGACACGATGTTCATGTTCGCCCGATAGGGGAGCGAGAACTCTTCCCAGCGGGGCGCGGACGTCGGCTTGTCCTGGCGGCGAATGCGCAGCTCGATCGTCGAACGGGCCATGGCGTCCTCTAGTCGTACTTGCGCTCGACGGGCGCGACGAGCGAGACGTCGACCGGGTCGTAGCGGAGCTGGGGTCCCTGGGGCGAGTGCGTGGCGATCGTGGTCTTGAGCCAGTTCGCGTCGTCACGCTTCGGGAACTCGGGCTTGAAGTGGGCGCCGCGGCTCTCGTCGCGCCGCCGCGCGCCGATCGTCACGACGCGCGCGAGTTCGAGCATGTTGTAGAGCTGGTTCAGGAACGACAGCGGGCCGTTCGCCCAGTCAGCGCCGTCCAGCACCGAGGCCTTCGCCCAGCGTTCCTGGAGCTCGCACAGCTTCGCGTCCGTCGCATCGAGCTTCGAGTTCTCGCGCACGATCGTGACGTTCTCGAGCATCCACTGCCCGAGTTCCTCCCACAGCTGGTAGGGGTTCTCGGGGCCGTCGCGCTTCGCGAGCGCGGCGAAGTGCTGGCTCCAGTGGCGCTCGGCGTCGTCGAACACCGACGACGGCACGTCCGCGGCGCTCGTGTTCTGGTTCGTGGCCCACTTCACGGCCGACGGTCCGCCGATCTGTCCGGCGTAGATGCAAGACAGGAGCGAGTTCGCGCCGAGCCGGTTCGCGCCATGGTACTGATACTCGCACTCGCCGATCGCGTAGAGGCCCGGGACGTTCGTCATGTGGTTCTTCACGCTGCCCAGGTCCACGAAGCCGTCCGCCGTGCGCTCGTAGTCCACCCACAAGCCGCCCATCGAGTAGTGGACGGCGGGGAAGATTTTCATCGGGACGTCGCGCGGGTCGTCGCCGACGAACTTCTCGTAGATCTCCATGATGCCGCCGAGCTTGCGGTCGAGCATCTCGCGCGAGAGGTGCGACAGGTCGAGGTAGACCATGTTGCCGCCGCCGACGCCCATGCCGAGGTTCACGCACACGTGGTGGATCTCGCGGCTCGCGACGTCGCGCGGCACGAGGTTCTTGAACCGCGGGTACTTCTCTTCGAGGAAGTACCAGCGCTCGGAGTCCGGGATCTGCTTCGGGTCGCGCGCGTCGCCCTTCTGCTTCGGCACCCACACGCGTCCGCCCTCGCCGCGGGCCGACTCGCTCATGAGCCGCAGCTTGTCCATGCCCGGGATCGCGGTGGGGTGGACCTGGATGAACTCGCCGTTCGCGTACCACGCGCCGTCGAGGTACGCCGCGGCCGCCGCCGAGCCGGAGTTGATGATCGAGTTCGTCGAGCGGCCGAACAGCAGCCCGGGGCCGCCGGTCGCGAGCATCACCGCGTCCGCGCGGAACGCCTTCGGCTTCATCGAACGCTGATCGAGCGCGACGAGCCCGACGCACCGGCCGCCGCCGTCCTTGACCGAGCCGACGTACTCCCAGCCCTCGTACTTCGTGACGAGGCCCGCCGCTTCGTGGCGGCGCACCTGCTCGTCGAGCGCGTAGAGCATCTGCTGCCCGGTCGTCGCGCCCGCGAACGCGGTGCGGTGGTGCAGCGTGCCGCCGAAGCGGCGGAAGTCGAGCAGGCCCTCGGGCGTGCGGTTGAACGGCACGCCCATGCGGTCGAGCAGGTAGATGATGCCCGGCGCTGCGTAGCACATGCCCTTCGCGAGCGGCTGGTTCGCGAGGAAGTCGCCGCCCTTCACCGTGTCGAAGAAGTGGATCGCGGGCGAATCGTTCTCGCCCTTCACGTTCACGGCGCCGTTGATGCCGCCCTGCGCGCACACCGAGTGCGAGCGCTTCACGGGCACGATCGAGAACAGGTCCACGGCCACGCCGGCTTCGGCGATCCGAATCGCCGCCATCAGCCCCGCGAGTCCGCCACCCACCACCGCCACACGAGGCTGAGACATCAGCGCGAGCCCTCCGTCATCGTGACCGTCGCGTCGCCGCCGCGCTCGAACCAGCGCACGCCGTGGCCGAGGAACGCGAGCAGGGAGTTGAGGCCGACCAGCGTCAGCACGAGGAACACGCCGAACGCGAGCCGGGCGGCCCAGCGCTGGGCGTTGCGACCGGTCGCGAGGCCCCAGTGGATCGCGAACCCGAACAGGCCGTTCCCGAAGTGGTACGCGGCGGCGATCACGCCGAGCGCGTAGAACGCGATCATGGCGGGATGCTCGAGGATGCGCTGCATCAGCGAGAACAGGTCGGTGTCGCCGCGCAGCACTTCGGGCGAGAGCCGCGTCGCCCAGACGTGGAACAGGATGTAGACGGTGAGGAAGATCCCCGTCACGCGCTGGAGCAGGTAGGCCCAGTTGCGCGAGTAGCCGTGGCGCCCGGTGTTGGCCTGCATCGTCGTCGCGATCAGCAGTCCGAGCACCATGTGGAACAGGATCGGGACGCCGATTCCGAACAGCTCGAGGAGCTGGACGTACGGGAGGGCCGCGAGGTCCTCGGCCGCGCGATTGAACGCGTCGGCGCCCGCGAGCGCGCGGGAGTTCGTGAACAGGTGTTCGAGTAGGAAGAGGCCGACCGGAACGACGCCGGTCAGCGAATGCAATCGCTTCAGCGCGTAATACGTGGAGTCGGAGACCTTCATGGTTCCTCGCGCGGCGAAAGAGGAGGGCGACGGCGGCACTATAGCCCAAGCCTTCTCGGCGATAGAAGCCGCGGCGACCGCGCACGCCGCAATTCGCAGTGGACAGCGCCGCGCGCATTCGCTTCCCTCGGGCGGTCCCCCGCGCCTGCGTGTCCGACTTCCGGAGTGTCCCGTGCTCGAGCGCCTCTCGCACTACCGCCTGATCGAGCCGCTCGGCCAGGGCGGCATGGGCGCGGTGTTCCGCGCGGAGGACGTGCGACTCGGCCGGCACGTCGCGCTCAAGCTGCTCTCGCCGCTGCAGGCGCGCGACCCCGACGCGCGCGCGCGCTTCCTCGCCGAGGCGCGCGCCGTCTCGGCGCTCGAGCACCCGAACATCTGCATGCTGTACGAATTCGACGAGGTGGACGGTCAGCCGTTCCTCGCGATGCAGCTCGTGGACGGCTCGACGCTCAAGGACGCGCTCGCGGGGGGCTGGCTCTCGGAGGCGCGCACACGCGACGTCGTGCGCGCGGTCGCCGCCGGACTCGCGGTCGCGCACGCCCGCGGCATCGTGCATCGCGACGTGAAGAGCGAGAACGTGCTGCTCGGAAGGGACGGCGCGATCAAGCTCTCGGACTTCGGCATCGCGCGCCTCGTCGAAGGCGCCGCGGGCCTCACGTCGGCGAGCGCCGTGATCGGAACGCCGGCCTACGTCGCGCCCGAGCAGGTGATGGGCCTGCGCGTCGGCCCGGCGGCCGACCAGTTCTCGCTCGCCGTCGTCGCGTACGAATGCCTCACGGGCGCGCTGCCGTTCGCGGGCGGCAGCATGGCCGCGCTGTTCCACGCGATCCTGAACCACGAGCCGGCGCCGCCCTCGACGCGGCGGTCGGGGCTCGCGCCCGAGTGGGACGCCGTGTTCGCGCGCGCGCTCGCGAAGCTGCCCGAGCGGCGCTACCCCTCGGTCGAGGCGTTCGCGGAGGCAATCACGGCGGTGGTCGGCGACGCGCCCGCGGGCCCCGGGTTCCCGGTCACGACGACGGGCGCGCGCCCGGGCGCGACCGAGTCCGGGCGGACGCCGACGCCGGCGCCGCGCACGCTCGCCGCGCTGTTCTTCCAGAACCTGTCGCGTGATCCCGAGAACGACTACTTCTGCGAGGGCATCACCGAGGACCTGCTCACCGACCTCTCGAAGGTGCCGGGACTGCGCGTCGCCTCGCGCAACGCCGTCGAGCGTTACCGCGGCCGGAGCGTCGAACTCCAGACTGTCGGCCGCGAGCTCGGCGTCGCGACGGTGCTCGAGGGCGGCGTCCGGCGCTCCGGCGCACGCGTGCGGATCACCGTGCAGCTCGTCAACGTGCGCGACGGATTCCAGATCTGGGCCGAGCGCTACGACCGCACGCTCGAAGACGTCTTCGCCGTGCAGGAGGACATCGCGCGCGCGATCGCGACCGCGTTGCGCGGCACGCTCACGCCCGACGAAGCCGCCGAGATCCGCCGCGGCCGGCCGGCCGAGGCCGAGGCGTACGACCTGTACCTGAAGGGGCGCGAGCTCTACCGGCGCTACACGCCGGACGACAACCGCGCCGCGCTCGCGCTGTTCGAACGCGCGGTCGCACTCGACGCGCGCTACGCGCTCGCCTGGGCCGGCATCGCGGACTGCTGCGCGCAGTTCGCCGACAAGCGCTGGGACGAGGATCCCGCGTGGCCCGAGCGCGGATTCGAGGCGGCGCGGCGCGCGATCGAGATCGAGCCGAAGCTGTCCGAGGGGCACAAAGCCGAGGCGCTGTTGTGGCGTACGCGGCGCGAGCCCGAGCGCGCGATCGCGGCATTGCGCCGGGCGCTCGACGCCGACCCGCGCTCGCTGCCCGCCCTCATCAATCTCGGGCAGGAGCTGCTCACGGGCGGCGACTTCGCGGGGCATTCCGCCGCTCGATCACCGTATGGACCCGGCCTACGCCTTCGGCCACCTGATGCTCGCGACCGTGCTGCTCCACACGCGGCGCTACGACGCGTGCGCCGAGTCCGCGACGCGCGCGCAGGCGGCGGGCGCGAGCCCGTTCTTCACGACCTACGCCGTGGCGCTGCGCGCCCGCCGCGGCGGAGCACGACGGCGCATCCGACGGCGCGCGCGAACTCGCCGACGGCCGCGCTCGGCGTCACCGGCGCGATCGCGGACGCGGTCGAGGCGCTGCTCGCCGCGCGCGCCGGCGAGGCGGCGCGCGCGCTGTCGCGCTTCGTCCGCCTCGATGCCGAACCGCCGGCCGAGTCGTACGGCTGCGAGATCGCGGCGGCGGCCGCGGCGGCCGCGGGCGATGCCGGTCGCCTCGCGCGCTACCTGCGGGAGGCCGAACGCATCGACCAGCGTCACTGGGCCGCGTGGCGACTGCTGCCGGAGCTCGGCGCGCTGCAGGAGTCCGCCGAATTCCGCGACGTGATCGGATCGCGCAGCCGCGCGATCGTCTGGCCGAGCGAAGCGCCTCCGCTCGGCGCCGACGAGCGCGCCGGGTTCGATTCGGTCGTCGAGTCGAGCGGGCTGCCGGCCTAGCGCCGGACGCGCAGGCTCAGGCTCGCGCCGACGCCGCCCGGCGCCGGGCGAGCGAACCCCCGGCGAACAGCAGTCCCGTGACGAGCAGTCCGAGTGACGTCGGCGACAGCGCAGGGGCCGGACCGATGCGCTGAACGATCGCCGGGCTGACCTGGGAGTTGCCGGCGTCTCGCCAGCTTCCGGAGGCGCTGCCCTGCGTTCCCGTCGAGCTCACGTACACGATGACGGCGTGCCCCGGGAGCGGACACACGGTGCCCCAGTCGAGCGTGAACTGGGTGGCCGAGTCGAGAATCGGATTCGGAAGCCCGCAGCCGGGAGGGTTCGAGTTCACGACCTTCACGCCGAGCAGGCTCTGCGTCTCGCTGCCGCCCGCTTTGGCATTTGGAGCCGCGCTCGACAGATTGACGATCACACGGCGAGCGCCGCCCGGACCGAGCGCGCCATCCTGCGGCGCGTTCGCGGGGGGATAGGTGATGAGCCACAACACACCATCGTCCGCGCGCCCCGGGGAACTCGTCAGCGTCAGGACGGCGGCGGCGATTAGGAACGCGCACAGCGAGCGGATTCTCATGTTCCCCCTCCGGAGCAGAACTTCAGGGCGGCCGCGCCCTCGATACGAGTTCGGGGGAACGGGTCTCGGGCGCGAAAAGACGGCCCGCGAACGTCACGGGACGTGGAAAGGCTAGCGGTCCTCGAGCGGCTGTCAACGAATTGTTTGGCGCTTGGAAACCTCTGTCCGACATAGGGACACTGTGCTAGCTTCTGCGCGCGAATCCGCCCTCGGGCGCTCGTCCGGGCGCCCCTTCGCGGCCCGGCGTCCACCCCGACGCACGCGGTCGCCCGATGCCCGACTCAAGGTCTGCCGTGGAGGAACGCGTCATCGTCACGAGCGCGCTCGCCGAAGGCGTGCGGACTCCGCTCTCGATCCGGGAGCGGATCCAGCATCAGCTGCTGCCCCGGGTGTCGAAGCCGAATCGCTACCTCGGGAACGCGCTGCACGTGCCTCGCAAACCGCTGGCGGAGGCCGAGGTCCGCGTCCTGCTCGCGTTCCCGGACGCCTACGAGATCGGGCTCTCGAACGTCGGCATCCGGATCATCCATCACATCCTGAACGGGCGCGCCGATGTTGCGGCCGAACTGACGTTTGCGCCGTGGCCGGACGCCGAGGCCGAGATGCGCCGGCTCGGACTGCCGCTCTTCTCGGTGGACACGCACGCTGCGGCCACGGACTTCGACGTGCTCGGCTTCTCGCTCCAGTACGAACTCCAGTACACGAACGTGCTCAACATGCTCGACCTCGCGGGCCTGCCGCTGCGGACCGTGGAACGCGACGCGCGGCATCCGCTCGTCATCGCGGGCGGCGCGCAGGCGTTCAGCCCCGAGCCCATGGCGGAGTTCGTGGACGCGTACGTGATCGGCGACGGAGAAGACGTCATCCACGAGGTCGTGAACACCGTGAAGCGCGCGAAGCGCGAGCGCTGGCCGCGCCCGACGCTGCTGCGCGCGCTCGCGCACGTGCGCGGCGTGTACGTGCCGTCGGGCTACGTGACGCACGCGACGCCGGAGGGCTGGCTCGTGCCCTCGGCTCGCCCGGGGTTCCCCGCGCGCGTCGACTCCGTTTACGTGGCCGCGCTCAAGAGCGAGTACTACCCGGCGGCGCCGCTGCTGCCCGTCGGCGAGATCACGCACGACCGCCTTTCGGTCGAGATCATGCGCGGCTGCACGCGCGGCTGCCGCTTCTGCCAGGCGGGAATGATCAACCGCCCGGTGCGCGAGAAGCCCGCGCAGCAGATCGTCGAAGAAGTGCTCGGCGGGCTCTCCGCGACGGGACTCGAGGAGGTGTCGCTCATCTCGCTCTCGTCCACCGATCACACGCAGATCGTGGACCAGGTGAACGCGCTCGCGGACGAACTGTGCCCGACGCGCGTGCAGATCTCGCTGCCCTCGACGCGTCCCGACAACGTTCCGCCCGACGTCGCGCGCCGCATGGCGGCGCAGAAGAAGGGCTCCATCACGCTCGCGCCCGAGGCCGGCAGCCAGCGCATGCGTGACGTCATCAACAAGAACCACTCCGAACAGGAACTGCTGAACTCGGTCGGTACCGCGGCGCGCGAGGGCTACACCGGCGCAAAGCTGTACTTCATGTGCGGCCTGCCGGGCGAGAACGACGACGACCTGCGGGCGATCCTCGACCTCGCGAACAAGGCGTGGGTCGCCGCGCGCGCAGCGGGGAACCGCAACTTCCGCATCACGGCGAGCGTCTCGCCGCACGTGCCGAAGCCGCACACGCCGTTCGCGTGGGCGGAGCAGGTGTCCACGAGGGAACTCAACCGCCGCCTCGGCGTGCTGCGCGAGGCGGTGAAGGGCAAGCCGGTCACGCTCAAGTACCGCGACGCGGAGACGTCGCTGCTCGAGGGCGTGTTCACGCGCGGCGACCGCCGGCTCGGCCGCGCGGTCGAAGAAGCATGGCGTCGCGGCTGCCGCTTCGACGCATGGTCGGAGCACCTCCGGTTCGACGTCTGGATGGCGGTGTTCCGCGATCTCGGAATGGATCCCGAGCGCGAGCTGGTCGAGCGCTCGACGGATCTGGACCAGCCGTGGGACGTCGTTCAGTCCCCGGTGACGAAGAAGTTCCTGGTGCGCGAGAAGCTGCGCGCCGATCGGGCCGCGGTCACCGACGACTGCCGGCTCGAGGACGTGTGCTTCTCGTGCGGCGTCACGGACTGCCCCCAGCGTCCGTGGGTCAAGGCGCCGCACGCACCGCTCGACCTGGAGGCCGCGCGTGCCAGCGTGCCTCCGGTCCGTTACGGACGCCGCACGCGCCGCACGGCGACGGCGGGCGGCGTCGCCACCAGCACACGGTTCCGCATCGTGTTCGAGAAGGGCGCGGACATGCGTTTCACCTCGCACCTCGACCTCATGCGGACCTGGGAGCGGGCGCTTCGGCGCTCGGGACTCCCGCTCGCCTTCACCCAGGGGCATCATCCGCACCTGAAGATGTCGTTCGGGCCGCCGTTGCCGCTGGGGTATCGCTCACGGGCCGAAGCGTTCGACCTCGAGTTCTCGCAGCCTCCCGCCGTGGACCTGGCGGAGCGGCTGAACGCGGTGCTGCCGCCGGGACTCGAAGTGACCGGCTTCCGGCCCATTCTCTTCAAGACACCTTCGCTGATGAGCCAGCTCGAAGGGGCGACGTACCGGATCCGGTTCCCGGCTGCGTTCCTCGAAGAGGCGAGGCTCACGCCCGAATCGCTGCGCGACCGGCTCGAGTCCGGCGCGCGTGCACTGCTCGCGCGTGAGCACGTCCTCGTGAGACGGCAGAGCGAAGACCAGACCCGCGAATTCGACGCTCGACCCTCGATCGTTTCGCTCGCGACGTTCGACGCGGAATTTCCCGCCGCGCTGGATGCGTGCCTCCGATTCACGGCGCGTGCCCAGGTGCGGCCGGACGAACTCGTCGGCCTCGTCCTTCCCGGCACCGACCCGCGCACCACCGACGTGGAGCGCACCGGGCTGTGGACGGAGTGCGATGGCCGCCGGCTCGACCCGCTCGAACTGCTGAGCGCCCGGACGTAGGGAGGCGCGACGCGGGGGACGGACGGACCCCGTGAAGAAGTCCATCATCATCAACGCCGACGCTTACGAGACGCGCATCGCGATCCTCGAGGACAACGAACTCGCGGAGCTGCTCGTCGAGCGGGCGGAACACCGTCGCCACGTGGGCGACATCTACAAGGGCCGCGTCAACGCGGTGCTGCCCGGCATGCAGGCCGCATTCGTGGACCTCGGGCTGCCGAAGACCGGATTCCTGCACGCCTCCGACCTCGCCGAGGGCCTGTCGGCGCTCGAGGACATCTCCGACCTCGAAGAGAACGGCGACAAGCGCCGGCGCCGGGCTCCCGCGCTCAAGATCGAGGACCACCTCAAGAAGGGCCAGGAGATCCTCGTCCAGATCACGAAGGAGTCGATCGGGACGAAGGGGCCGCGCGTCACGCAGCAGGTCAGCCTGCCGGGGCGCTTCTGCGTGCTCATGCCGGGCGTGGACCACGTCGGCGTGTCGCGCCGCATCGAGGAGCGCACCGAGCGGCAGCGCATCAAGGCGATCATCCACGACCTGAAGCCGAAGGGCGTGGGGATCATCGCCCGCACCGCGGGCGAGGGGAAGGGCGATCCCGAGTTCGCCGCCGACATCAAGCACCTCGGCAAGCTGTGGTCGAAGATCGACCGCAAGGCGGCGTCGAGCCGCGCGCCCGCGCTCGTCCATCGCGAGCTGGAACTCACGGCGAGCCTGATCCGCGACCTGTTCACCGAGGACGTCGCCGAAGTGATCATCGACGACAAGGACTCGTTCTCGGAGATCCAGAACTACCTCAAGTCCACGTCGCCCGAGCTGCGCGATCGCGTCCAGCTGTACAAGGGGCGCGACCCGATCTTCGACGCGTTCAACATCGAGACGCAGATCGAGAAGACGTTCGAGCGCAAGGTGTGGCTCAAGAAGGGCGGCTACATCTGCATCGACCACGCCGAGGCGCTGATCGCGATCGACGTCAACACCGGCCGCTTCACGGGCAAGAAGAACCAGGAAGACACGATCTTCCGCACGAACCTCGAGGCCGCGCGCGAGATCCCGCGCCAGCTCCGCCTGCGCGACATCGGCGGCATCATCGTGATCGACTTCATCGACATGGAGATCGAAGCGAACAAGCGCGCTGTGCTCGAGGAACTGCGCAAGGAATTGCGTCACGACCGCGCGCGCACGAAGGCGTTCGCGGTCTCGGACCTCGGCCTCGTCGAGATGACCCGCCAGCGCGAGCGCTCGTCGCTGCTCCACTACTACACCGAGGACTGCCCGACGTGCGGCGGCCTCGGCAAGGTGGCGAGCCACGAGACGATGCTCGTGAAGCTCGAGCGCGCGATGCGGCGCGTCGCGGCGATGGGGGGCCAGAAGCGCATCACCGTGAAGGTGTCGCCCGAAGTCGCGCTGTACTTCGTCGAACAGGAGGCGCGGCGCTTCTCCGAGCTCGAGAAGCGCTTCAAGCTGCAGATCGACCTCAAGGACGATCCGCAGCTCAAGCGCGGCGACATGCGGATCTACACCGAGAAGAAGCAGGACCTCACGTCGCAGGTCGTCGGGTCCGTCCCGGGCACCTGAGCCGGGCGCGGCTTCGAACGGCGGGGGCGCCGCGCCGACACGCGCGGCGCCCCCTCGCGTTTCGGCGGATCAGTCGGCGATCACCCGGAACGACAGCGGGCGCTGCAGGCGTTCGAACCCGGTGCGTGCCGGGTTCGCGAGCGTCGCGATCACGCGCTCGAGCCCGCGCATCAGGTTCAGATCCTCGACGACGCCGGTGTGCGGCGGCGGACCGTCGGCGAGCACGACGAGTCGCAGGCGCGCCGAGACGAGGTTCCACGCCTCCGCCGCCTCGCGCGTCGGCGGATAACCGGGCAGCAGCACGACGCACTCGGTCTCGGCCGGCACCTGGTCGAGCGCCTGCAGGTCGCCGTAGCTGCGCGGCCACTCGGCGAGCACGACGACGATCCGCTGGACCGCCGCGACCTGGGTGGCGTCCTGCAATTCGCGAGCGGTCGGCACGCGGTGGAACTCGACCGTCGTCCCGAGCCGGAAGTCGTTCCGGTCGAGCACGACGAGGCCGGTCGTGAGCGGGGAGGTGTGGTCCGCGAACGGGCTGCCGAGCTGGGAGCTGGGGGCAGGCGGGGCTGCGGGCACGACCGCGCCGCCGGCCGCGCAACCCGCGAGCACGCCGGCCGTGAGCCACGCCCAACGGAGATCGAGACGCATCGGGGCTCCTCGGGTGAAAGGTCCGCGGGCAGGATGCCGAATGGCGGCGCGATTGTCGCGCGAGGCCGGCCGAAGGCCGCTCCGCTTCACGTCTTGACCCTCCAACTCGGCGCGTGGTACAAACCTGCGTTCCAATTCCGCCCATGGACCGGCCGAACGGCCGTCTCGCCCGCGCGTCTCGACGCGGGGGCCGCCGGCGGCGCCCGACTCCGCCTGAAGGAACGGGCCTGATTCCATGGCATGCAAGGAGATGACGTCCCGATGTACGCCATCGTCAACATCAACGGTGTGCAGACCAAGGTCACGCCCGACGAAGTGCTCGACGTCGCCCGGCTCACGGGCGAGCCGGGGCAGAAGCTCACGTTCGACAAGGTCATGCTGCTCGCCGACGGCGACAAGATCGCGGTCGGCCAGCCGAACGTGAAGGGCGCCTCGGTCACCGCCGAAGTGCTCGAACACCGTCGCGGCGAGAAGATCCGCGTGTTCAAGTTCAAGCGCCGCCGCGAGTATCGCAAGCGCCGCGGCCATCGCGACGAGCTCACGCGGATTCGCGTGACCGGCATCAAGGCTTAGGGAGCATTCATGGCTCACAAGAAGGGTCAGTCCTCGTCCAAGAACGGCCGCGAGTCGAATTCGCAGCGGCTGGGGGTGAAGCGCTTCGGCGGCGAATTCGTTCGCGCCGGCGGCATCCTCGTGCGGCAGCGCGGCACGAAGTTCTTCCCGGGCCTCAACGTCGGACTCGCGAAGGACGACACGCTGTTCGCGCTCATCGACGGCCACGTGAAGTTCACCACGTTCCGGGGCACGCGCAGCAAGGTGCACGTGGTTCCGGCGGCGGCCGCCGAGTCCAACTAGTACCGCCGCGCTTTCAGCGGCGCTTCGATCACACCGGCGCCACGCCGCTCGGAACCCACCGAGTGGCGTGGCGCTTCGAATTTCGGGAAGCAGCCAGGGATGCGCGCAGGGGCGCGCGGAAACGGAGGGGACCGTGAAGTACAAAGTCAGCGTGATCGGTGCGGGCAACGTCGGCGCGAGCGCGGCGCTCTACATCGCGGAGCGGGGACTGGCGGACGTCACGCTCATCGACCGTCCCGAGATGGAAGGCATGCCCCAGGGCAAGGCGCTCGACATGCAGCAGGCCGCGCCGCTGTGGCACAAGGGCGGCAGGATCGAGGGCGCGACGGACCTCGCGGCCGTGAAGGGCTCGGACGTCGTCGTGATGACGGCGGGCTTCCCGCGCAAGCCGGGCATGTCGCGCAGCGACCTGCTCAAGGCGAACGCCGACATCGTGCGGCCCGCGGCCGAGGCCGTGAAGCAGCACGCGCCGAACGCCTACGTCGTCGTCGTGACGAATCCGCTCGACGTGATGACGTGGCTGTTCTGGAAGACGACGGGCTTCCCGAAGAACCGCGTGCTCGGCATGGCGGGCATCCTCGACAGCGCGCGCTTCCGCGCCTTCATCGGCATGGAACTCGGCGTGTCGGGCGAGGACGTGGACGCGATGGTGCTCGGCGGCCACGGCGACTCGATGGTGCCGGTGACGAAGTACACGACCGTCTCGGGTATCCCGGTCGCGGAACTGATCCCGGCGGACCGGCTCGCGGCGATCGTGCAGCGCACGCGCGACGGTGGCGCCGAGATCGTGAAGCTGCTGAAGACCGGCTCGGCCTATTACGCGCCTGCGATGAGCGCGGTCTCGATGGTCGAGTCCATCCTGTCGGACACGAAGCGCCTCGTGCCGTGCAGCGTGATGCTCGAGGGCGAGTACGGTCTGAACGGCATGTTCTGCGGCGTGCCCGTGATGCTCGGCGGCAAGGGCGTCGAGAAGATCGTGACGCTCGAGCTGTCGGCCGAGGACAAGGCCGCGCTCCACAAGTCTGCGAAGGACGTGGCCGACATGATCGCGGAACTCACGGTCAGCGTCTGAGTCGAACGTTCGTCCGGCGCCGCCCCGCCCGTCGGGGCGGCGCCGCCGTTTTCACCCGGAGGACACGGCATGCGACCCGAGTGGACGACCATCCTGCTGTTGTCGGCGAGCAACGTGTTCATGACGTTCGCGTGGTACGGACACCTGAAGGGGCTGCGCGACAAGCCGTGGCTGTTCGCCGCGATCGTGTCGTGGGGCATCGCGCTGTTCGAGTACCTGCTGCAGGTGCCGGCGAACCGCATCGGGCACCGCGTCCTGAGCGTGCCGCAGCTCAAGATCCTGCAGGAGGTCATCACGCTCGCCGTGTTCGTGCCGTTCTCGGTGTGGTACCTGCAGGAGCGCCCGCGCCTCGACTACCTGTGGGCGGCGCTGTGCGTGCTCGGCGCGGTCTACTTCGTGTTCCGCGGCTCGCTCGCGCGCGGCTGAGCCGTCGCGCGCGAGCGCCTCGCGCGCCTCGGCCCGGCGGCCGAGCGACTCGAGCGCGCGGCCGGGCGCGCCCCGCGGTCCGCACGCACTCCGCTCATCGCGGACTCGCGCCCCGGAGCAGTCGGAGCAGCACCGGATAGACGACGTCCACGCGCTCGCCGATCTGGGACGGGTCGATCATGTCGTGCACGACGCTGTCGGCCGCCGCGAACTCGAACAGGGTCACGCGTGCGCCGCGCTCGCGCGCCCGCACGGCCAGCGCGCGCACCCGCACGTTGTCGATCGCGCGATCGCCCGCCGTCGTGACGAGCACGACCTCGCGCGGCAGGGACGCGCCGGCGGCGAGCCTCCGGTTCGCGTCCTCGCCGAGCCGGTAGACCTGCCCCATCGCGCGCGTGGCGAAGCGCGGGTAGCACTGGCCGGGGCCCGGCAGTTCCGCCTTCGCCTCGTCGTCCCACCACACGAACGCGTTCGGCAGGCGCAGCGCGAGGCGCGTGAAGAGCGGCGCGAGCCACGCCGGCTTCCACGGCGGCGCGAACGCGGGCGCGAGCGCGACGACCCGGTCGGCGGCGCCGGGGGTGAGCGCGCCCCAGATGGCCGCGACACCGCTCGTCGAGAGCCCCGCGACGACGACCGTGTCGCCGAGCCCGCGCGCGATTCCCGCGCACTCGATCACGAGCGCCGCGAGGTCTTCCGCCTCGAGCCGCGCGAGTTGGTCCGTCATGCGGTCGCGCAGGCCGTGGTACGGAACGCGCGGCACGACCACGTTGTCGCCGCCGTCGCGCAGCCGCCCGGCGAGGCTCGCGAACTGGAGCGGACAGTTCGTGATGCCGTGCAGCAGCACGAACGCGCGCTTCGAACGCCGGCCCGTGAGCCACGCGCTCGTGTTGCATCCGGGCGTGAGCGCGAGCGAGTCGCGCGAACGCAGCGCCGCGAGGCGTGCGAGCGCCTCGCGGTAGCTCGCGGCCGGGCGCAGCACCGGCGGCTCGATGCGGTCGGGCGCCCAGAACAGCAGCGCGAGCGCGCCCACGGCGACGAGCATCCACGGACCGGCGCGTCGCACGGGCGGGGCCTCAGCCGAAGAACAGGTAGCAGACGAAGATCGCGCCGAGCACGCCCGCGAGGTCGGCCGCGAGCCCGCACCCGAGCGCGTGGCGCGTGTTCTTGACGCCGATCGAGCCGAAGTAGACGGCGAGGATGTAGAACGTCGTCTCGGTGCTGCCCTGGATCGTGCAGGCGAGCCGGCCCGCGAACGAATCGGGGCCGAGCGTCTTCATGGTCTCGACCATGAGCCCGCGCGCGCCGCCGCCCGAGAGCGGCTTGATGAGCGCCGTCGGCATCGCGTCCACCCAGCGCGCGTCCGCCCCGAGGGCCGCGACCGCGTGGCGGATCGCGCCGAGCACGGCGTCGAGCGCGCCCGAGGCGCGCAGCGCTCCGACCGCGACGAGGATCGCGACGAGGTAGGGCACGATGCCGATCGCGGTCTGGAAGCCCTCCTTCGCGCCGTCGATGAACGTCTCGTAGAGCGGGAGCTTCCGGCGCGCGCCCGCGGCGAGGAAGCCGAGGATCACGAGCAGCAGGAGCGCGTTCGCGAGCAGTCCCGACTGCGGGCCCACGGCCTCGGCGGGCAGGTTCGCGAAGTAGGCGACGAGTCCGCCGACGACCGCCGTCAGCAGCGCGAGCCAGCCGATCACGACGCGGTTCCAGAGCGGAATGCGCTGCACGGCCGCGGTGACGAGCAGCCCGGCCATCGTGCTGCAATAGGTCGCGATCAGGATCGGGACGAAGACGTCGGTGGGATCGGCGGCGCCGAGCTGGGCGCGGAACGTGAAGATGGACATCGGCAGCACCGTCACCGACGAAGCGTTCAGCACCATGAAGAGGATCATCTCGTCGGTCGCGCGCTCGGGCGCGCGGTTGAGCGTCTGCAGTTCCTTCATCGCCTTCAGGCCCAGCGGCGTCGCCGCGTTGTCGAGCCCCAGCACGTTCGCGGACAGGTTCATCACGATCGCGCCCGCGGCCGGGTGGCCGTCCGGGATGCCGGGGAAGAGGCGGCGGAAGAGCGGCCGAAACATCCGTGCGATCGCCTCGATCGCGCCCGCGCGCTCGCCGATGCGCATGAGGCCGAGCCACAGGCTCATCACGCCCGTGAGGCCGATCGCGATCTCGAAGCCGGTCTTCGACGAGTCGAACAGCGCGCCGACGACGTCCTTGAAGACGTCGGGCTTCCCGTACACGGTCGCCTGCACGACCGCGGCGACGAACGCGACGAGGAAGAACGCGGCCCAGATCCAGTTGAGCATGGCGCGGCAGGATAGCGGGCGGGCGGGCCGCCGAGAAGCGGCGAGAGGCGGTGGAGTCGGGTGGCCGCTCGCACCCCGAGTGGCTATCGTGCGGCGGGCGCGCGGTGCCGGGCGCCGGAGGGGACGCGATGCTCAACCTGTGGGTGAGTTCGGTGCGCGGGCAGTTCGGAGCGGCGATCGAGGCGCTGGAGCGCGCGATCGAGGCCTGCCCCGATGGGCTCTGGAGCGAGGATCGCGGATTCCAATCCATCTGGTACGTCGCCTCTCACACCGCCTTCTGGCTCGACTACTACCTGTCGGGGACGCCCGAGGGCTACGCGCCGCCGCCGCCGTTCGGGCTCGAGGAGCTCGATCCGGCGGGCGTCCTGCCGCCGCGCGTCCACACGAAGCGCGAGCTGCTCGATGCCCTCGCGCGCGCGCGCCGGAAGCTCCACGCGGTGCTCGATGCGCTCGACGAGCCGACGGCTCGCTCGCGCAGCGGCTTCACGAGGCTCGGCCTGACGCACGCGGAACTGCTGCTCTACAACCTGCGCCACGTCGCGCACCACACCGGGCAGCTCCAGCTTGAGCTGCGGCGCGCGGGCGTGGAGCCGCCGCGCTGGGTCCGGCGCGCCGAAGCGGCCGGCGCGAAGGAACGCTGAGCCCGTGCTCATCGCGCAGCTGAGCGATCCGCACGTCTCGTTGCCCGGCGGCGTCGCGGACGCGCGCTTTGCGACGGGCGCGCGCCTCGACGCGGCGGTGCGCCATCTGCTCACGCTCTCGCTCCGGCCCGACGTCGTGATCGTCTCGGGCGACTGCGTGGACGGCGGCACGGCCGCCGAGTACGAGCACTTTCGCGAGCGGATGCGCCCGCTGCCGATGCCCTGGTACGTCGTGCCGGGCAACCACGACGACCGCGCCGCGATGCGCGCGGCGTTCGGCGCGCAGGGGCGCGCGGCGATGGACGACTTCGTCCAGTACGTCGTCGAATCGGGTCCCGTGCGGATCGTCGCGCTCGACACCCACGTGCCGGGCGCGATGTCGGGAAGGCTGTGCGACGCGCGGCTCGGCTGGCTCGACGCGCGGCTGCGCGAGGAGCCCGGCAAGCCGACGCTCGTGTTCATGCACCATCCGCCGTTCCGCACCGGCATCCCGGCGCTCGACGACCTCGGGCTGGAGGACCTGGATGCGTTCGCGGACGTGATCGCGCGCCACCCGCAGGTCGAGTGCGTGACGAGCGGGCACTTCCACCGCTCGGCGCAGCGACGCCTCCATCGCGCGATCGCGATGATCTGTCCGTCGGTCGCGATGCAGATCGCGCTCGACCTCTCGCGACGCGAGCCGCTCGGCATCTCGAACGAACCGCCCGCGTGCCTGCTCCACGCCTGGGACGCGCGCACCGGGCTCGTCACGCACCTGAGCCCGATCCCGGCCTGAAGCCGTGCGCCGGGTCGCCACGAGGATTCCATGACGCACGCCGCCGCCGGCACGTTCGAAGTGAAGCTCACGCCGCAGTCCGTCCACGACGCCGCGCAGTCCGCCGCGTTCGCGCGGCTCTCGATCGCGAAGACGTTCGCGGGCGACCTCGCCGCAACGAGCGTGGGGGAGATGCTCGCGATCCCGCCGGGGCCGACGGGTTCGGGCGTCTACGTTGCGATCGAGCGCGTGACCGGCACGCTCGGCGGGAAGCGCGGCACGTTCGCGCTCCATCACACCGGGCTCATGACGCGCGGCGCGCCGACGCTCGACCTGCGCGTCGTGCCGGAATCGGGCACGGACGAACTCGCGGGCCTCACGGGCTCGATGCGGATCCTCATCGAGGGGCGGAACCACTCGTACGAGTTCGAGTACGCGTTCGAGACGCCGGCGTGAGCGGCCGGCGCGCGCCGCTGTGCTAGGTTGCCGCGCATGACGCACGTCCTCGCCGTCATCCCCGCGCGCTTCGGCGCGACGCGCTTCCCCGGCAAGCCGCTCGCCGTGCTGTGGGGCAAGCCCATGCTGCGCCACGTGTGGGAGCGGGCGCGCGCCGTGCGCGGCCTCGACGAACTCGTGATCGCGACCGACGACGACCGCATCGCGAGCGCGGCGCGCGCATTCGGCGCCGCGGTCGAGATGACCTCTCCCGAGTGCGCGAGCGGCACGGACCGCGTCGCCGAGGTCGCGCGCCGGAGGCCCGCGGCCGCGATCGTGTTCAACCTGCAGGGCGACGAGCCCGAGCTCGAGACCGACGCGGTCTCGCGGCTCGTCGAGACGATGCGCGGGGACGAATCGATCGGCATGGGCACGATCGCCCACCGCGAGCCCGACCTCGTGCTGCTCGCGCGCGACGAGGTCGTGAAGGTCGTCGTGGACCGCGACGGCTTCGCGCTCTACTTCAGCCGCGCCGACCTCGCCGCGGCGTCGAAGGGTGGCCCCGCGCTCCGCCACGCCGGCGTGTACGCGTTTCGCCGCGAGCTGCTGCTCGAATTCGCGGGCTGGCCGCCGGGCGATCTCGAGCGCGCCGAGCGGCTCGAGCAGCTGCGCGCCGTCGAGCGCGGCGTGCGCATCAAGGTCGTGCTCGGCGAGCGCCCGTTCGCGGGCGTGGACACGCCGGAGCAGATGGCGGCGCTGGAAGCGCGCGGGCCGCGCGCGTAGCGCGCTACCGCTTCGCCACCTTCACCGCTTCCTCCGCCCACTGGCGCGCGAGCCAGTACTCGGCGCCGGACTCCCACACGCTGAAGTCGAGCGTGTCGCCGAGTGCCACGAACGCCTGTCTCGTCTCGTCGACGTCGTCGCGCTCGCGCGCGAGGCTCGCGAGCCGGCTCAACGGTTCGGACGACCGGGGCCAGTTGCGCTTCCATTGCCGGAGCCCCCGAACGGTGCGCGGCCACGAGAGGCCCGGCAGGTCGTCGAAGACGTTTCCGTGGAGAGGCGCGAGGTAGCTCACGACGCGGGCGTAGTACTCGTCCGCGATCGAATCGGGGAGCGCGGCGGTCGTCGAGTCCACGAACCGCTCCACATCCCCCGGGGCGCCGTACCAGCGCGGCAGGAGGTGCATCGAACCAATGAGGTAGTACGTGTACTCGTCTGGATCGTCCCTCAGGCACACGGCCAGAAGTTCGCGGAACACAGAGTCGGCCTCGGGTCCCGTGGCATGGAGCACGCGCAACGCGGACCGGCGCCATTCGGGGCGACGTCTCGACTCCGGCGGACAGCGTTGCAGCCAGTCGCGCGCCTCCGCGAGATCGGCGTCGAAGCGCTCGAAGTCCCGGGGCGGCACGAGGAGCGCGGCGGCCGATCCGCGCGCCTCCCACGCTCGGCCCTCGAGCGCGTACGCGACCGCGAGCGGCGCGACGAAGGACTCGGGCCGCGCCTCGTTCCACTCCCGAAGCCACCCGAGCAGCGAAACCCAGTCCTCGGCGGAGGCCGGACGATCGGCCCCCTCGAAGCCGAAATCGTAGAGCGCGTAGAGCTTCAGCCGTCCGCTCGCCATCCGACTCCGATTCTCCGCGAACGAGTCCGCGAGCGCTTCGACCGCGTCGAAGCGGCCGTCCTCGAGCAGCCGACGGACGTGGCGGCCGATCGCCCCGCGCTGATCGGTCTCGTTCACCGGGAAGAAGGCCGCGGGCTGCGAACGCAGTTTCACGGGGCGGGGCCGGAAGTAGAGGCTCGCGGCGGTCAGTGCCATCACCAGCGCGACGGCGACGATCAGGTAGGTGCGCATTCGACGGTTCTCCGGTGACGCGTTCCGCCCGAGTTGTCGGCGAAACTCGCCCGCGGCTGAAGTCGAGGTGCGAGGTCGCGGGAGCGGCCGGCGGCACCTCGACTTCACGTGTGAAGCCGTGTACCTTGCGGGCCCGTGCCGAGGACGCGCGGGGAATCCGTCGACGCCGTTTCGGGTGCCGAATTCGCCCGGGGCGGCGTGTCGCGTTTCGGGCGCTTCGCCGCCCGAAGGAACGCCGCGGCGGAGCGCGCGTCGTCGCCACGGGAGGGCCGCGCACGAGGCGCAGGGCCCGAGGGCGTCCCCGAGAGGGACTGAAGGAGGGAGCGCATGGCCAAGATCGTCGTGGTCACGGGAGGCGTCGTCTCGTCGCTCGGCAAGGGCATCGCCGCGGCGTCGCTCGGACTCCTGCTCAAGTCGAGGGGCCTGCGCGTCACCCTGCAGAAGCTCGATCCCTACCTGAACATCGATCCCGGCACGATGAGCCCGTTCCAGCACGGCGAGGTGTTCGTCACCGACGACGGCGCCGAGACCGACCTCGACCTCGGGCACTACGAGCGCTTCACGCACACGTCGGTCACGCGCAGCCACAACGTCACGGCCGGCCAGATCTACGACTCGATCCTGTCGAAGGAGCGCCGCGGCGACTACCTCGGGCGCACCGTGCAGGTGATCCCGCACGTGACGGACGAGATCAAGAAGCGCATCACGGCGCTCGCGCTCACGACGCAGGCCGACGTCGTCATCGTCGAGATCGGCGGCACGGTCGGCGACATCGAATCGCTGCCGTTCCTCGAGGCCGTCCGCCAGCTCAAGCTCGAGCACCGGCGCGACGTGCTGTTCGTGCACGTGACGCTCGTGCCGTACATCAAGGCGGCGGGCGAGGTGAAGACGAAGCCGACGCAGCACTCGGTGAAGGAGCTGCGCGAGATCGGCATCCAGGCCGACGTGCTGCTGTGCCGCAGCGAGCATCCGCTCGCGGCCGACGTGCGCGAGAAGATCGCGCTGTTCTGCAACGTGCCGCCCGAGGCCGTGATCGCGGCGACCGACGTGTCCTCGATCTACGAGGTGCCGGGCGTGTTCCATCACGGCGGGCTCGACGACCTCGTCGTGCGCGAACTCGGGCTCGAGGCCGGCGATCCGGACCTGAAGCCGTGGAACGAGTTCGTGTCGCGCGTGACGAAGCCGGAGCGCCAGTGCGTGATCGGCGTCGTCGGCAAGTACACGCACGTGCGCGACGCGTACAAGAGCATCATCGAGGCGTTCGTCCACGCCGGCGCCGCGAACCACGCGCGCGTCCAGCTGCAGTGGATCGAGAGCACGGACGTCGAGTCGCGCGGTGCGGCCGCGCTGCTCGCGGACGTGGACGGCATCCTCGTGCCGGGCGGTTTCGGCGAGCGCGGCATCGAGGGCAAGGTCGCCGCGGCGCGCTTCGCGCGCGAGAAGAGCGTCCCGTACTTCGGGCTCTGCCTCGGCATGCAGATCGCCACGATCGAGTTCGCGCGCAGCGTCGTCGGCTGGGCGGACGCGAACTCGAGCGAGTTCGACGCCGCCTCGGAGCACAAGGTCATCGACCTGCTCGCCGACCAGGCGGGCGTCACCGAGAAGGGCGGCACCATGCGGCTCGGCGCCTACCGCTGCCGGCTCAAGGAGGGCAGCCTCGCGGCGCGCGCCTACGGCAAGCTCGAAGTCGAGGAGCGGCACCGCCACCGCTACGAGTTCAACAACCGCTATACGGCGCAGCTGCAGTCGCGCGGCCTCGTGCTCTCGGGCAAGTGCGTCGGGCGCGAACTCGTCGAGATCATCGAGCTGCCGGACCACCCGTGGTTCCTCGCCGTGCAGTTCCATCCCGAGCTCAAGTCGCGCCCGCACGATCCGCATCCGCTGTTCCGGGACTTCGTGCGCGCGGCGCTCGAGCGGCGCATCGCCCGGCTCGGCACGGACGCGCTCGCCGAGGACCCGGGCCCCGCGCACGCCGACGATTCCGCGCGCGACCGCGAGTCGCGCTCGCTCGCATGAGCGCTCCGCGACCGAAACGCTTCGCGATCGGCGCCGCCGAGGCCGGCGGCGACCGACTGCTCGTGATCGCCGGACCGTGCGTGGTCGAGGACGCGGGCGTGTGCCTCGAGGTCGCCTCGGCCCTGAAGGCGCTGTGCGCCGAACGACGGCTGCCGTTCGTGTTCAAGGCGTCGTACAAGAAGGCGAACCGATCGAGCGCGGGGAGCTTCGTCGGCCTGCCGCAGGCGGAAGCGCTCGCGATTCTCGCGCGCGTGAAGCGCGAACTCGGCGTGCCGGTGCTCACCGACGTGCACGACGAGGGTGAGATCGCGGCGGCGGCCGAGGTCGCGGACGTGTTGCAGATCCCGGCGTTCCTCTCGCGCCAGACGGCGCTGCTGCAGGCCGCGGCGCGGAGCGGCCGGGCCGTGAACGTCAAGAAGGGACAGTTCCTCGCGCCCGACGACATGAAGCAGGTCGCCGAGAAGCTCACGGCCGCGGGCGGCGAGCGCGTGCTCTTGACCGAGCGCGGCACGACGTTCGGCTACCACGATCTCGTCGTGGACTTCCGCGGCCTTGTCGCGATGCGCGACTACGGCTGGCCGGTCGTGTACGACGCGACGCACAGCCTGCAGAAGCCGGGCGGCGTCGAGAGCGGTGGCGACCGCCGCTACGCGTTCCCGCTCATGCGCGCGGCGATCGCGTGCGGCGTGGACGGGCTGTTCTTCGAGACGCATCCGGACCCGGCGCGCGCGAAGTCGGACGCGGCGACGCAATTGCCGCTCGCCGAGGCGCGCGCGTTCCTGGACGAGGCCGTGCGCGTGCGCGAGGCCGTCGCGGAGCACGCTCGTGCGTAAGCCTGCGCCGAAGCGCGCGTCGCGCGCGGCGGCGCGTCCGGCGGCGAAGGCCGCACGCGCGCGCCGCTCGCGATCGCCGATCGCCGGCCCGGTGAAGATCCTGTTCCTCGATGCCGACGGGACGCTCACGGACGGCGTGATCGCGTTCGATCGCGATGGCGACCAGCGCAACTTCTGGGTGCGCGACGGCATCGCGCTCGAATGGGCGCGCGCACGCGGCGTGCTGCCGGTCGTCATCAGCGGACGCGCGTCGGCCGCGGTCGAGCAGCGCATGAAGGACCTGAAGCTCGAAGCCTACCTCGGCGCGAAGGACAAGGTGTCCGTCGCCGAACGCGTGCTCGCGCGCGAAGGCGTCGCGTGGAACGAGTGCGCGATGGTCGGCGACGACCTGCCGGACGTGCCGATGCTCCGGCGCGTCGGCTGGCCGATCGTGGTCGCGAACTCGAGCCCCGAGATCCTGCGCTTCGGCCGCACCGTGACGCGCCGCGCGGGCGGCTTCGGCGCCGTGCGCGAGGCGGTCGAGCTGATCCTGCGGCACAACGGCACGTGGGACGACGTGCTGCGCCAGTACGAGGCGCTCGGATGACCCGCGAACCCGCGGCGCTGCTCGCGCTCGCGCGCGACGTCGTGCGCCAGGAGGCGGCGGCCGTCGCCGCGCTCGAAGGCAAGCTCGGCGACGAGTTCCTCGCCGCGATCGAAGTGCTCGCCGCCTGCCGCGGCAAGGTCATCGTCTCGGGCGTGGGGAAGAGCGGGCTGCTCGCGCACAAGCTCGCGGCCACCCTCACGAGCACCGGCTCGCCCGCCGTGTTCCTTCACCCCGCGGACGCGCTGCACGGCGACGCCGGGTTGTTCTCGCCCGGCGACGTCGCGCTGTTCATCTCGAAGAGCGGCGTCACCGAGGAATTGCTCGCGCTGCTGCCGTATCTCGAGCGCCACGCGATTCCGCTCGTGTCCATCGTCGCCTCGCCGCGTTCGGCGCTCGGCGAGCGCTCGATGGTGACGCTCGTGACGGGACCCGTGCGCGAGGCGTGCCCGATGGAGCTGACGCCGACGACGAGCGTCACGCTCGCTCAGGTCATGGGCGACTGCCTCGCGGTTGCGCTGCTCGAGCGCCGCGGCTTCCAGGCCGAGGACTTCCGCTTCCTGCATCCGGGCGGCGTCATCGGACGGTCCGCCTCGCGGCGTGTCGAGGAGTTGATGCACGGTGGCGACGAACTGCCGCGCGTCGGCGAAGGAGCGTCGCTGCGCGACGTGATGCTCGAGATCATGCACAAGCGGCTCGGCATCACGTGCGTGCTCGACGGCGCGGGACGGCTCGCGGGGGTCGTCAGCGACGGCGACTTCAAGCGCATCCTCGTCCAGCACGACGATCCGTGGTCGCTCGCGGCGAGCGACATCATGAACGCCGCGCCGAGCACGATCGAGTCCGCGGCGCTCGTCGCCGCCGCGGTGCGCCGCATGGAAGATCGGCCGCAGGGTCCGATCACGGCGCTCGTCGTCGTGGACGACGACCGCCGTCCGATCGGCGTCCTTCACCTGCACGACTGCCTGCGCGCGGGCTGAGCGCCGGCGCGAATCGGGTGCCGGCGGCCGTGGACGATTCTGCGCTCGCGATCCTGACCGTCGGTCACTCGACGCTCACGACCGAGGCGTTCCTCGCGCTGCTCGCCGCGCACGGCGTCGGGCACGTGGTGGACGTGCGCGCGTACCCGGGCTCGCGGTTCAATCCGCAGTTCGCGCGCGCCGCGCTCGAGCCCGCGCTCCTCGCGGCGGGAGTCGCGTACACGCACGAAGGCGATCTCGGCGGCCATCGCGACCCGTCGCCGGCTTCGGACAACGCCGCGATCGAGGATCCCGCGCTGCGCGCTTACGCCGATCACACCCGGACCGCCGCCTTCCGCGCGGCGGTCGCGCGCGTGCTCGATGCGGCGCGCGCACGGCGCGTGGCGCTGCTGTGCGCGGAGGCGCGGCCGCGGGATTGCCACCGCTGGCTGCTCGCGGATCATCTCGTCGGGCGCGGCGCGCGCGTCGAGCACGTGCTCGATCCGCGCACGCGCGAGGCGCACGTTCCGACTCCCGGCGCGCGCTGGTCGGGGGAGTTCTGCGAGTACCCGGCGGCGCAAACCCGGCTTCCGGGTCTCTAAAGGAGAGGTGACGGACGCCGGTCGCGAGCGTCCATGCGGCGACGCGACGACGCGCGCGAGCGCTTCGAGTGCTGAAGTGCCGCGGGCCGCATGCCGATACTCCGCGCGGGTGGCGCTCGGAGGCTCTCTGGCACAGGCCGTGCTTGATGGCCCCTTAGTCGTCTGTTAGCGTCCGCTCACGTGATGAATCGACGCGTGCCGGAGTCTCCGAATCTCCCGCGGACTCGTCCGCGGACGCCTGCCCTCGCGGGCGCGATCCTCGCGATCGCGCTCTCCGCCGCCCTCGCGGGCTGCGGCCAGCAGCGCTCGGTCGGGCCTTCGGTGCCGCCGGGAGAGCTTCCCGATCAAGAGGTCTCGGACTTCGTCCTCACCGAGACCGACGGCGGCCGGCTCGAGTGGAAGCTGTACGCGCGCGTGGCGCAGATGTACGAGGCCCGGAACCTGATCGTCGTTCGCTCGGTGCGAGTGGACTTCTTCGACGAGCGGGGCGCGCGGTCCTCCGAACTGACCGCGCGCGAGGGCGAGATCAACCAGATGTCGCACGACATGACCGCACGCGGGAACGTCGTGCTCCAGACCAACGAGGGCACGCGGATGTCCACCGACGAAATGCGCTTCGACAACCGGAGCCAGAAGATCGTGTCGGACAAGCTCGTCCGCGTGGAGAGAACCGGCGACGTGCTGAGCGGCATCGGCTTCGAGAGCGAACCCGATCTCGCGCACTTCGAGTTCAAGAAGCGCGTGAGCGCCGTCGTCCAGACGCGCTCGGGCGGCACGCTGACGCCGCGGAGCGGCGGCCGATGACGAGCGAACTCCCGGCGGTGTCCGGCGCGGCGCAGCCCGATCTCGCGCGCGGCGGCATCGAGGCCGAGGGGCTCGTCCGCTATTACTCGCGCTGGCGGGTCGTGAACGAGGTCTCGGTACGGGTGCGGCGCGGCGAGGTCGTCGGGCTGCTCGGTCCGAACGGCGCCGGCAAGACGACGACCTTCTACATGATCGTCGGCCTGCTGCAGCCGAACGAGGGCCGCGTGCGGCTCGACGGCGACGACATCACGCGCGAGCCCATGTACCGGCGCGCCCGCCGCGGGCTCGGATACCTCGCACAGGAGCCGAGCATCTTCCGACGCCTCACGGTGCGCGAGAACGTGCTCGCCGTCCTCGAGACGATGCCGCTGGCTCGCGACGAGCGGGAGCGCCGGCTCGGGCAGCTGCTCGACGACCTCAACCTGACGCACCTCGCCGACCGGCAGGCGAGCAAGCTGTCGGGAGGCGAGCGCCGCCGCGTCGAGATCACGCGCGCGCTCGCGCGCGAACCATCGTTCATGCTGCTCGACGAACCGTTCGTCGGCATCGATCCCATTGCCGTCGCCGAGATCCAGGACATCGTCGCGCGTCTTCGCGACCGCGGACTCGGCGTGCTCATCACCGACCACAACGTGCGAGAGACATTGCGCATCACGGATCGCGCGTACATCATGTACGAGGGTCGCATCCTGCTTCAGGGCACCGCCGAAGAGCTGGCGAACGACCCCGAGGCGCGGAAGATCTACCTCGGCGAACGCTTCAGTCTCTGACGGGAACCGACACCATGGAACTCCGACACTCGCTCAACCTGCAGCTCGGCCAGCGGCTCATCATGACGCCGCGATTGCAGCAGGCGTTGAAGCTGCTGCAGGTGCCGACGCTCGAGCTGCAGCAGATCCTGAAGCAGGAGATCCTCCAGAATCCGCTCCTCGAGGAAGTGGACGAACTCGTCGAGAACGAGGACCTCGCGAAGGAGGATTCGCCCGAGGAGGCCGCGAACCAGGAGGCCGAGGATCCCGCCGAGGAAGATCCGATCGACTGGGCCGAATACCTCCAGGACGGCTCGTTCGACCGCGCCTACGTGCCGCAGGGCGAACAGGCTCAGGAGTTCCTCGAGAAGGTGCAGATCACGCGCACGACGCTGGCCGAGAGCCTGCTCGAGCAGTTCCACTTCCTGAATCTCGCCGAGCGCCAGATGATCGTCGCCGAGTTCCTCGTGGGTTCGCTCGACGACCGCGGCTACCTGATGACGGCGATCGAGGACATCGCCCAGGCCATCGGCGAGCCGGTCGAGGAGGTCGAGAAAGTGCTCGGCGTGTTGCAGGCGCTCGAGCCCGCCGGCGTCGGCGCTCGCGACCTGCGGGAGTGCCTTCTCATCCAGCTCGACGCGAAGGGCGGCCGCGACACGCTCGCCTGGAAGGTGATCCACGACCACTTCGACCATCTCGTGAACCGCCGCTTTCCCGAGATCGCGCGGCAGCTCAAGGTGCCCGTCGAGCAGGTCCAAGTCGCGGCCGACGAGATCGCCACGCTGAATCCGAAGCCGGGCCTGCAGGTCTCGGACGAGGACCCGAAGTACGTCACGCCCGACCTGCTCGTCGAACGCGTGGACGAGGAATACGTCGTCATGCTGAACGACCGGCACCTGCCGCGGCTGCGGATCTCCTCCGCCTACGAGAGCGTGCTGCGCGACGGCAAGCAGAAGTCGGAGCGCACCGAGGGCGAGACGAAGACGCGCGAGTACATCCAGAGCAAGCTCAACTCGGCGAAGTGGCTCATCCAGACGATCGAGCAGCGGCGCCGCACGATGATCAAGGTGATGAACTGCATCATTCGCGAGCAGCGCGAGTTCTTCGACAAGGGCATCGCGTTCCTGCGGCCGCTGACGCTGCAGCAGGTCGCTCGCCAGATCGAGATGCACGAGTCCACGGTGAGCCGCGTGTGCAGCGGCAAGTACGTTCAGACGCCGCGCGGTGTGTTCGAGCTCAAGTTCTTCTTCTCGAGCGGACTCGAGACGGCCGATGGCGAGGACGTCTCGGCCCGCACGGCGAAGGACATCATCAAGACCCTGATCGACGAGGAGAACAAACTGGAGCCCCTTTCGGACGACGCGATCGCCAAGGAGCTGCACTCCCGGGGGCTCAAGATCGCGAGACGCACGGTGGCGAAGTATCGCGAGCAGCTCAGCATCCTCCCGGCGCGCTTCCGGCGCCGGGTGGCCTAGGCTTCACGACCCGTTCCGGGCTCGCGCCCGGAACCGACTCCGCCGCGTCGCGGCGGGTGAGGTGAGGCATGCAAATCAGCACGACGGCCCGTCACTGCGAAATCGATTCCGGTCTCCGGCAGCTCGCCCAGCAGCGCCTCGAACGGCTCGAGAAGTTCGCGAGCGACATCCACGAGGCCCGGGTGATCGTCACGGGCGAGAAGTCCCGCCACGTCGCGGAGATCACGCTCCGGCTCAACCAGCACGAGCTCGTCAGCCGCGAGCACGCCCAGGACCTGCGCGAGGCGCTGCTCGGCGCGCTCGATTCGCTCGAGCACCAGGTGCGGCGCGTGAAGGAGAAGCGCATCGAGCGACGCCAGCGCCCGGGCGGCGCTCCCGAGCCCGCCGCCGCGACCGGCGACGGCAGCGAGTTCGACGATGAGGACTAGCGCGGCGTGAAGACGCTGAGCGCGGCACGGCTCTTCGAGGACCAGCGCGAGGAGCTCCAGCTCGAAGTCCTGACGGAGTCGCTCGCGTCCCGGCGCGAGATCACGGTGAGCGACACGAACCGTCCCGGCATGGCGCTCATGGGATTCGTCGAGAACTTCCTGCCCGAGCGCATCCAGATCCTCGCCCAGACGGAACTCACGTATCTCGCGACGCTGTCCCCGGACGCGGTGCGCGAGGCGATCGACCGGCTGTTCCAGTTCGACATGCCGCTCATCGTCGTCTGCAAGGGACTCGAAGTGCCGCCGTACCTCGTCCGGCGCGCGAACGAGTGCCAGGTGCCCGTGCTGCGCACTCCGGCGAGCACGACGCCGTTCATCCATTCGCTCACGTCGTACCTCGACTACATGTTCGCGCCGACGACGAGCGTGCACGGCTCGCTCGTGGACGTGTACGGCTGCGGCCTGCTGTTCACCGGCCGCAGCGCGATCGGCAAGTCGGAGACCGCGCTCGACCTCGTCGAGCGC
>JBGAOA010000050.1:0-31114 GCA_044222065.1 Candidatus Eiseniibacteriota bacterium | reverse complement strand
GGCACTTTCGTCCGCCCCGGCGCGTGGACCGTGGCCGCGCGCGCGGCCGCGGACGTGGCCGGCGGCCGCTTTTCGTTCACGCCGCACCGACCGCCGGCCATCGTCCGGCCACCGGGCGCATCGAGCGCGGCGCGTCGTGCGAGGCCAGCGGCGTCGCGAATCCGGGCGAGATCCGCCGCGTCCGGGGTACGAGTCGGGCCAGTCGAGCGTTGACCCTCTTTCGAAGCGGGTGCTAACTTCGTCGACGCATGCGCGCGCCGTGCGGCGGACCCGAATGAATCGCTTCCGAACTGTCGTCTTAGCCCTTGTGCTGCTTGCACTTGGAATGTCCGGCGTGCGCCCGGGCCGAGCCCAGACGTCCGGGTCGGCTCGCTTCGCGTTCGCCGATACGACGCTGTTGCGAGACACCCTCGATCTGCACTTCGACGGCCTCTTCCCTCTCGCCGACAGTCTGCAGGTCCTGCCCGACACGCTGCGCGCGCTCTCGATCCGCTTCCGCCTCCCGCTCCCTCGCATCGTGCTCCTCGCCGACAGCCTCGGCGTCCCCGTGGACAGCGTGGGGCCGATGATGGAGCGCGAACGATTCAATCCGCTCGCACGCGGCGGCGCGAACACGAGTTCGTTCACCTACAGCAGCGGCTACTCGGTGCAGCAGACGAGCAGCAGCTGGTCGAACACCGCCGACTACAGCATCGCGCGCGGTCCGGTGTTCGTGCGCAACAACACGGTCATCACGGTGGACCGCTACCGCGTCGGAGGACAGACCCAGCTGCGCGAGAACCGCACGGCGAACACCGAAGGCGGCTGGAAGTTCTCGCCGAACTTCTCGCTCGGCGCACGCGCGAACCTGGACCGCTTCGGGAACTCGGGTTCGCGCTCGAGCGGCGAGTCGGACGACAAGAGCGAATTCCAGCTCTCGGCCCGCTCCCGGCAGACACCGATGCGGGGCCTCAGCTCGGACCTGAACTTCTTCGGCGGGCTCCTCGATTTCCGCTCGTTCGCGCAGCAGAAGCGCGGCTTCTCCGGGGACGTGAACGGCCGCGTGCGCTACGCGAGCGGCTCGTGGCTGACGCACGACGCCACGGGACAGGTGACGGGCAATCTGTCTCGCACGCGCAGTCAGGTGAGCGACGTGTTCCTGAACACGCGTGACTTCTCGAACAACCTGCGCGGCACGCTCGGGCTGTGGGGCAGCGCTCCGGTGAGCCTCAACATGAACTACGGCGTCCGCAACGTGCGCGTCGAGAATCCGTCGGCGGACAGCATCATCCGCGTGCTCACGAACAACCGCAGCCTCGACGCCGCCATGCGAATGCGGCTCGACAACGAGCGCTACCTGAACTTGTCGAGGCGGTACAGCCGTACCGCGCAGGCCAGCGCGCAGACCCCGACGTCCCAGAACCAGCGCCTCGAGGACCGCTACTCGGTCACGGGCCGCTGGGCGTACCGCGCACTGTCCTTCGACGGCGGTTTCGACTACGGGAACGCGCGCAGCGAGTACCCGAAGCGCTCCGCGACCGGCGGCTACCGCGAGCGCTCGCGTGCGCGCTCCGTGGACGGGACGCTCACGTGGGTCGTCTCGCGCAAGGTCAACGCGAAGCTCACCGGTGACGTGTCGCTGACGTCGCTGCGCTACGAGCAGATCGGTTCCTTCGCGAGCACGCCCGTCAATCGCGAGGCCTACCGCCAGTCGCTGCGCGGCGACGTCGGCTACCAGCGCTCCGAACGTCTGAACACCTCCGGGGCGTTCACGGTGTCGCGCGACCTGAGCCTCAACCTGCCGCGCGGCAGCACGGCCGCGAACAGCGAGACGCGCCAGTACCAGGCCGAGTGGCGCTGGAGCTACCGGCTCTTCCAGGGACTGACCGCGGTGCAGACGAACCGCATGAGCGCGAATTACACGCGCTACCTGTCGTCGAGTTCGTCGGGGAACAATCGGCTCTCGCTCGACTACTCGACGTTCACGACGCTCAACGCGGTGCTCACCGAGCGGCTGAACATGGACCTCTCGCACTCCGCCCGGTTCCAGCCGTCGGGGAATCTCGTGCGGTTCGCGGACGGCAACGACTACCTGCGCCAGTCGGACCAGAACGAGTCGTTCGCGCTCAACTCCCAGATCAGCTATTCACCGGTCCCGGGCATTTCGCTGCAGATCCAGCCGCAGTATTCGGCCACGAACCGACTCACGGCGAGTAACGTGGGCCTCGTGCCCCAGCGCGAGCAGCGCACGCTCAAGGTCTCGGGCGGCGCGAACCTGAACCTCACGCTGCCCATGCGCGGACGGCTCTCGGGGTTCCTCAACCGCTCGTTCTCGGGCGACCGCTCGACGCAGTACTCGAACGGCGTCGTCAAGACTTCGCCCGTCACGGAGCTCGATTTCTGGAACGGCTCGCTGCAGGTCACGTGGGACTTCTGACGATGAACTCGAAACGCTTCCTCCGGCTCGCGCTGTTCGGCTTCGTGTGGTGGACCGCCACCGGAATCGGCGCCTGCTCGCTCTTCAAGCCCGAGGACCCCGAGACCGGCGGCGGCGGCACGCTGATCGTGGGCAACTACACCGATCCCGACTCGACGCTGAACGCGCTCGTGTACGGCATTCGCTCCAATGGCGAGAACGGCGGCATCGAGGCCTACCGGCAGGCGCTCGCGGACAGCGACGCCACGGGCCAGCCGGACGGCCGCATGTACCGCGTCACGTTCGACCCGCTCACGATCTCGGTGTACCAGAGCACGGGCGGCGGGGACATCCCGGACTGGACGCGCTCGAACGAGCTGAGCTTCTTCCAGTCGTACTTCCAGAACCGCAACCCGGGGACGACCCGGGACCTGGTGTGGATCGAGGACCCGACTCCCGGGAACCCGATCCGGAACCCGAACGACGCGCTGCTGTACAAGCGTTACCTGCTGATCGAGCGGCTTTCGAACGGCACGCTCGACACGACGGGCTCGGGCTTCGCGAGCCTGTACTTCGTCAAACCGCAGACCCGCTGGGTGCTGATCCGGTGGGAGGACCGCGAGGACCCTCAGCGTCCGCAGGGCGCCGAGAGCTTCGGTCTCCTGAGGTTGAACAACCAATGAGCGCTTCCCAGTTGATTCGAAGCTGGCTGCCGGCCGCGGTCGCGCTGATCGCCGTCTCCGGCTGCGTCAATCCGTTCGCCCCGCGCGTGGACTCGGGACTCGGCAATGCCTCGCCCCCGCCCACGCCGTCGTCGCCGTCGGGCGTGATCCGGCTGTTCGAGTGGTGCTGGAACAACCGCTCCGTGAACGAGTACCGCGAGATCTTCACCGACGACTTCCGCTTCCAGTTCGCCGTCGGCGACACCTCGGGCAACTCCTATCGCGACGGTTTTTCGACGCGCGAGGACGAACTCATCATCGCTCAGAACGCGTTCGTGAGCGGCTCGGCCACGCGGCCGCCGGCGACGCGCGTAGACCTGTCGCTCGATCCGACGCTCGTGGATCAGGACGACTCGCGCGTCGGCAAGAACCCCAAGTGGCACCGCTCGATCACGACGCAGGTGCGGCTCGCGATCGAAAACGAGGACGAGCAGCTGAACGTCCAGGGTTCGGTGACGTTCTTCGTCGTGCGCGGCGACTCGGCGCTCATCCCCGATGAGCTGCGCTCGCGATTCGGCCCCGACTCGACGCGCTGGTGGATTGAGCGCTGGGAGGACTACACGCTCGGGAGTTCGATCGCGCAGGCGCGCGCACAGCGGTCGCTCGCGGCCTCGAGCGGCGTCCGCGGGGGCGCTGCGACGGCCCGCGGCGCGCTGCCCGCCTCGGCGCAGGTGCGCCGATACGACGTCACGTTCGGGCGAGCGAAGCAGATCTACCGCTGATCGGGCCCGGCCCGGGAAGCCGGTGTTCTTGCCCGACTTCCCGGCGTCCCACAGCGCCCTCGCAGCCGTTCGCCGGGCGCGCGGAATTGTTGTTGCGGCGTTTCGGCCCGCCCTATACTGCCGCGGTTTTTCGCCCTCGCCGTCCTCGACGCCGCCGCTCGCGCCAGAGCCTGTGCGTCGCAGCGCCAGCCCCATCGGAGGCACTCATGTCCGCCGTAGGCGTGAACAGTCAGAAGGAGTTGAACCCGCTCGAGAACGCCCAGCGCCAGTTCGAGGAAGCGGCCGCCCGGCTGAAGCTCGATCCGGGCATCAAGGAGATGATCAAGCGCGCCCGTCGCGCCACGATCGTCTCGCTGCCCGTCGCCATGGACGACGGTTCGATCCGCGTTTTCACCGGCTACCGCGTCCAGCACTCGATCGTCCGCGGCCCTGCGAAGGGCGGCATCCGCTACCACCCCGACGTGACGCTCCACGAGGTCGAAGCGCTCGCCGCGTGGATGACGTGGAAGTGCGCGGTCGTGAACATCCCGTACGGCGGCGGCAAGGGCGGCATCCAGTGTGACCCGACCAAGATGTCGAAGGGCGAGGTCGAGCGCCTGACCCGCCGTTACGCGGCGGACCTCTCGGACCTGTTCGGACCCGAGCAGGACGTGCCCGCGCCGGACGTGAACACGAACGACCAGGTGATGGCGTGGATCGTGGACACGTACTCGATGAACGAGCGCCGCACCGAATACGCGGTCGTGACCGGCAAGCCGCTCGAGGTCGGCGGTTCGCTGGGCCGCCGCGAGGCCACGGGCCGCGGCGTCATGTTCTGCGTGCGCGAGATGTGCAAGCACCTGAACATGCCGCTCAAGGGGGCGCGCGTGGCGGTGCAGGGCTTCGGAAACGTCGGTTCGGTCTCGGCCGACCTGCTGCACCGGCTCGAGGGCGCGAAGATCGTGGCGGCGTCCGACGTGACCGGCGCGGTCCACAACCCGGACGGCCTCGACGTGGCGGCGCTGCTCGACTGGACCACGAAGAACAAGGGCGTGAAGGGCTTCCCCGGCGGCCAGGCGCTCACGACCTCCATCATCGAGGTGGACTGCGACATCCTCGTTCCCGCCGCGCTCGAGAACCAGATCACGGCCGAGAACGCGGACCGCGTGAAGGCGAAAATCGTCGCCGAAGGCGCGAACGGGCCGACGACGCCGGACGCGGACAAGATCCTCGAATCGAAGGGCGTCTACGTGATCCCCGACATCCTCTGCAATTCGGGCGGCGTCACGGTGTCCTACTTCGAGTGGGTCCAGAACCGCATGGGCTTCTACTGGCCCGAGAACGAGGTCAACGATCGCCTCGAGCAGTACATGGTCCGCGCGTTCCAGGACGTGCTGCGCGAGTCCGTCGAGAAGAAGGCCTCGCTGCGCGTCGCCGCGTTCATGGTCGCGATCGAACGCGTCGTGAAGGTGATTCAGCTGCGCGGCGTTTACGCGTAGAGGGGCGCGGCGCTCGCGCCGCGTTCGAGAGGACCGGGAGCACGAACGGGCGTCCGCCGCGAGGCGGGCGCCCTTCGTGTCGGCGGCCGTGCGGATTCGTGCGCGCGCGGGCGCAAACGAAACGGCGGAGGAGCTTGCGCTCCTCCGCCGTTCGATTCGTTCGGCTTAGAACGAGTACGTCGCGGTGACCTTCGGGAAGTACGACTGATTGATTCCCGAGCCCACCCAGCCGAGGTTCTGGTAGAAGTTGTTCGCCAGAATCGCATCGAACTGGAGCGTGCCGACCTTGACGCCGGCGCCGATGTTCATGTTGAACGTCGACAGGCTGGTCTCGGTGCTCACCGGGTTGCCCGGGCCACCGTCCGTGCCTTCCGCCTTCAGCTTCGAGATCGCGCCCTTGTTCGCGCCGAAACGGAGCGTGAGCCAGGGGTTGACGTGGGTCTCGAGCGCCGCGAACACCTGCGGCGTCAGCGACTCGGTCGCCTCGAAGTTCTCGTTCTGGTCCCAGCCGAGCGCGCCAGCGAGGCCGAAGATGTCGGCTTCCTGCTCGACCTTGTTCTGAGCGAACGTGAGGCCGAGGACGAACAGGTCGTTCGAGCCCAGTTGCCAGTTGCCCGCCGCGCCGAGCTGCCAGCCGCTCAGCTTGTTCGACGCCGACGTGACCGTGCCGCCCGCGTTCTGCGTGATCGACAGGTCGTAGGAGTACCACTTGAACACCGGCATGACCTGGCAGTTCGACGTCCACTGCCACATCGCGCGGGCCGCCGCCATGTACGACGCCGGACCGTCGTCCTCGTAGACGAACGAGGTCGCCGGGGTGCCCGTGTTCGTCGAGTTCTCGAACGTGCGGGCCTGGTAGAGGAACGAGAATTCGAGCGACGTCTGCGGGTTCACTTCGAAGCCGAGGCCGGCGCCGTAGCCCATGACGTTGCGGGCGAAGTTCTCATCGCCGCCGCCCGAGAACGGGTCGAACTCGAGCGTCGTGGTGACGCCCGGAACGGTCAGCTCGTTCTTGAAGAACGAACGGTTGATGCGGAGGCCGAGGCTCGTGGTTCCGAACTTCTTGCCCCACATGATGTCGAACGACTCGCTCGTGTTTTCATTCGGGTCGCCACCGGCGAGACCCGGGTTCGGCTGGCCGAAGTTGTCGCCCTGGCCGAGCGCCGGAGCCTCTTCACGCAGGTGGATCGCCCACGTGCCGAAGCGGCCTTCCCAGAGGTTGCCGAGCACCGCACCCATGGCGCGATCCGCCGTGTTGGGGTAGCCCGTGTTCGAGTTGAAGAGGTTGTTGCCGACTTCGGCATAGATCAGGTTGCCGACGCTCGTCAGCTGCGAGGGCCAGCCGTAGATCGCCGTGTAGTCCTTGATGTAGTCGCCCTGAAGGGCCATGCCCTCGACGCGCGAGGTCTGGGCATTCGCCACGACCGGGAGCGCCAGCATGAGCGCCACAGCGGCAAACCAACGCTTCGAATTCGAAAACATTCTGAAATGCCTCCTTGGCAAGAGAGAGCTAAGACTGCCACGGTGCGGAACAAAAGCCGGTTCGTGGCTTGTTCACTACAACGCGGTTTGGTCCGAAGCCCCACCTCCTTTCATGCCGTCTTCTTTTTCTCAGCATGGCAATAGCCTCATTCCGTCCGTGGGATGAGGCACACGAAAAAGCCAGGACCATCCCCCGGTTAAGAAGGATCCTGGCGAACGCCCGGGGCAAGGTAGGAAAGCAACCGAAACCTTGTCAAGCCGTTTCTCCCCCCTGCCCGATTGCCGAAAGGCACAGGCGAGCTACTCCGCGCCAAGTTTTCCGGCCACTCGGAACTGGCGAAGCAATTGATTGTCGCAAAGCGGATTGTAGCGATGGAGCGACGCGAGCCGGACCATTCCGCGCGCGTGCAGGTAAAGGCCATCACCGAGCATCAGTCCGACGTGGCTGACCCGCTCCCCCGGCACTCCGAAGAAGGCGAGGTCGCCGGGGCCCGCCTCGCGCCAGTCGCGTAGCGGCGTGCTGGCTCGCAGCTGTTCTGCCGCGTCCCTCGGGACGCGCAGTCCCTGCTCCCAGAGCACCTGCTGCACGAGACCCGAGCAGTCGAACCCCGCGGGCGTGCGCCCTCCCCAGAGGTACGGAACTCCCATCAGGGACAAGACGCGATCGAGCAGGAAGGGAGGCCGGGCCGAGTGCTCCGCGAGCACTCCGGACGCGATCCACCCTCGCCGGCCATCCGGGAGTTCGACTCGGGACCGCCCTCCCTGCCGGCGCTCGGCGATCACGACGCTGTTCCAGAAGAGAGGGCTCACGACCGCACCGCCCGTCCGCTCGGCCGTGGCATGGGCGACCGCTTCCCGAACCCTGTGGCGGGCGAGTCCGGCCCAGCGGGCGGCGCGCGCGCGGGAGCACGGCACGATCCCCCAGTCCCGCACCCAACCCGAGTAGCCGTCCCGCTCGTTCTCGATCGATACCCAGCCCGAGCCCGCCCGGCGTCCGAGGCGCACGATCTCGCCGAGCAGGAGCTGGCTCGTCATCTCGGCGCGGTGCTCCGGCTTGCGCCGCACGTCGAGCGACGCGATCGAGACGACTCCGAAGCCCGCGGCGCGCGTCATTCGACCGGCGACACGAGCACGTAGCGGCCGAAACCCTCGCGATCCGCGAACACGAAGCGCCGGTAGGGCTGGCCGTAGTACCAGATCTCGAGTTGGGGCGTCTGCGCCGTCGCCGGTCGCGACTCGGTCTGATCCGGCGGTCCGTGCTTGATGTAGACGCGTCCCATGTCGGAGCGCCAGCCGGGGCCGAAGCCCTGGAAGTGCCGGTCGGCGTAGCTCACCCGGCGCAGGAACTCGAGCATCGCCTCGTTGCGAACGGTCTCGGGCGTCGGATCGCGCCGCTTCCAGAACTCCTCCCAGCCGCGCGCCTGTTCTTCCGCAGGCAGGGCTCGCAGGATGTCGATCTCACGCGAGTCCGCGATGTAGGCGAGCGGCTCGAGCATGCGTTCGAATTCGCGTCCCTGCGGCGGACCGCTTTCTTCGACCTCGAAGGAGCGCGAGATCCTGAGCTTGGACTTCGTTTCGAGCAGCTCGATCTCGAGCGTGTAGCTGCCCACGAAGAAGTTCGTGTTCGAAGGCCTGAGCATCGCGGGCTCGCCCGAACGCCCGGCGTGGAGCGAACTCGCGCCCTTGAGCAACTCCTCGCCGCGATCGTCGAGCAGCCGGTAGCGGATCGGGTAGTCGCGTGGCCAGTCCCCGCCGCGCCGGTCGAAGATCGTGACGCGCGCCGCGAGCGACTTGACCTCGATGCCGAACTCGCGCGAAGGACTGAGCACGAACGCGCCGGTACTGTCCACGGTGCCGAGTTCGAGCGCGGCGAAGCCCACGGGGGCCTTGTCGAAGTCCGGCACCTCGATCGCGCCTCGGGCGAGCGCCGACTGCTCGCCGTTGCGGTCGCTCACCGTGATGCGAACGTCGTAATCGCCCGGCGGAACCGGGAAGCTCCGGCGCTCGGCGAACGTCGAGAGCGACGAGCGGGTGGCCTCGAAGCTCCCGACCGAGATCCGCCGCTCCCACGTGCCGCCGAAGATGCGGTGGCGGCGCGACTCGAGGCTGACCGTGAACTCGGCGGCCGAGGCGAAGGCGTCCCCGGCCTTCACCCACTGGAATTCCGAGAACGAGACGTTGATCGCGACCCCGACGCTCGGCGTGCCGGTCGAATCCAGGGCGATCGCGAGGTCGGCATGGAAGAAAGGCGGACTCTCGGAACGGAGCGGGGCCTGATCGTCGGCCCGAATCTCCCTCGGGGCGGCCGCGACGGCGGCGAGGAGGGCCAGCCCGATGACGCGGATCACGGCGCGTATGACCTGCGGATTTCGCACGTTGGGCGCACGCTAGCACACGCTGCGACGAGGGGCGAAGCACCCGCGTCGGGCGCAATCTTCGTGGACCTCGGACGCGATCGCGCTATATTCGCGTCACCGGGCTTCACCCGACCGACCGGATCTCTCGGAGCCACGTGGTTCTTCGCCGTGCCTTCGGGCGCCCGCTGTGCGCCCTCGTCCTGTGCGCCGTACTCGCCTTCCCCGGCGCTTCCGAGGCCACGATGCCGCTTCCGGGCGGCGGAGTCGCGCCCCCCGTGCTGGACGGCTTCTCGGCCGGGCTCTTCGACGTCGCCGCCGCGCCGCCGGGCGCGCTCCCGACTTCGACGAACGGCACGGTGACGGCCTGGCAAGTTCCGATCGTGATGGTCGGCTTCTCGGACGCGCCGCTCACTTACTCCGCCGCTACGTTCGAGAGCGCGCTGTTCGACACCACGGGCGCGAATCCGTTCGGCTCGCTCACCGAGTACTACCAGTGGGCCTCGGGCGGACGGATGCGGGTCAAGGGGCGGGTCGTCGCGGTCGTGAACCTCCCGTTCGACCGGCACTACTACGCCTCCGGTTCGTACGGACTCGCCTTCACGTCCACGCCGAACAACTCGTACGGAATGATCGTGGACGCGCTCTCGCTCTGCCACACGAGCGTGGACTGGGCGCCGTTCGATCGCGACCGCGACGGATACGTGGACATGCTGTGGGTTCTGCACGCGGGTGAGGGGTCGGAAACGTCTCAGCAGCGCGACGACATCTGGTCCTTCACGTCGCGGCTGTCGGCGGGCTGGCGGAACGGCGGCGCGTTCGTGACGTCCCAGATCGTCCCGGGCTCGACGACGCTGCGCTTCCGCATCGATCGCTTCTCGACCGTGCCCGAGCTCTCGGGTTTCCATCCCGGGGCGCGCGCCGAGATCGGCGTGTTCTGCCACGAATTCGGACACGCGCTCGGCCTGCCCGACCTCTACGACACGAGCACGCTCGGCGGCGCGAGCAACGTCGGCCCCGGGAATTGGTCGCTCATGTCCACCGGCGGATACGGCGGCAACAGCACGACGCCCGAGTCGCCCACGCATCCCGGCGGCTGGTGCTCGCTGTTCCTCGGCTGGCGTCAGACGCTCCGCCCCGAGCGCGACACCACCCTGACGCTCGCGCCGCTCGGCGACGGCGGCGACCTCGTCGAGCTGTGGTTCCAGGGCGAGTCGAGCCCCGAGCACTTCCTGCTCGAATCCCGTGCCCGCAGCGGCTTCGACCGGAACGTCCAGTACGAGGGGTTGATCGTGACGCATCTCGACGATGCCGCGATCGGACAACGGATCTCGACGAACCGCGTCAATGCGGGCGGCTCGCCCGGCCTGTGGGTCGTCGAGGCGGACGGCGACAGCGACATGGTCGTCGGACGCAACCGCGGAGACGCGTACGATCCGTTCCCGGGCCTCGGAGGACGCTTCGCGTGGAACGACGCGACCCGTCCGAGCACGCGCACGTTCGAGGGCGCGGTCACGCAAGTGGCGCTCGAGAACATCCTCTGGACCGGCGCCGCCTCGCGATTCGACGCGCGCGTCCAGGCGCCGGGGTGGCAGTCCGAGTCCGCCGTCACGGGAACGGAGTTCGCGCCGGCCGAACGCGCGAGCAGCGGGCCCGAGCTCGCGCGTGACGCGGCCGGCCGGCTGCGATTCGTGAAGAGCGAGTTCGTGGGCGGACGCCCGCAGATCGTGCTCCGCGAGCGCGTCGGCAGCACCTGGCTGCCGCCCGTGGTCTTGAGCTCGAGCCGTACGGCGGCGCTCGATCCCGCCGTCACGAGCCTTCCCGGCGGCGACGTCGCGGTCGTGTGGAGCGACGTCGTCGGCGGGCGAGGCCACATCCGCTATCGAGCGCGGGTCGCCGGGACATGGCTCGCCGAGACCGGCGTCGAGTCGCTCGCGGGCGACAACCTCTCGCCCTCGATCGGCGCCGACGACGACGGTCGCATCCACCTCGTGTGGCTCAACCTGCAGAGCGATCTGCCGAGCGTGTACTTCATGCGCTTCCTGTACCTCTCGCCGTTCGGGCAGCCGATCCGCGCCTCGCAGCCGACCGACTTCCCGGGAAATCCCACGGTCGCAGTCGCGTCCGCCCTCGGACGTTCGCACGTCGTGTGGTCAGATCGCTCGACACCGCTGCCGCGGCTCTTCTTCGCGCGCTTCTCGCCCGACAGCGGCCTGAGCGCGCGCCTTCCGCTCACCCTTCCCCCGACGGGCGCCCAGTCGTCGTTCGCGACGACGTTCGATGCCGCCAACACGTTTCACGCGGTGTGGACCGCGACGACGTCCTCGCAGGTCGAACTGCATTACGAGCGCCGGCCGCTGAGCGGCCCGATCGCCACGCCGGACACCTTGATCGAGTTCGTCACGGGCTCGGCCCAAGACTTCTCGCTCGTCGCGGGCGCCGACGGCGACCTCCACCTGTCCTACCTCGCGCTGCGCGGCGCTCACCCGCAGGCCTACTACAAGCGCCGCGTGGCCGGACGCGGCTGGGACCTCCTGAGCACCGAGGTCACGCCGGACTCTGACGACGACATCAGCCGGCCGGCGCTCGCAGTCGAGAGCGCAGGCAACGTCACGACGCTCTACTCGCGCGCGTCGTCGGGCGGAACTCGACTGGCGCAGCGCGAGCGCAAGCTCGATCCGCCGTCGCTCACCGCCGTCGCCGAACCGCCGGCGCCAGCGCGCTCGGCGCTGGCGATCGGCCCCAATCCGCTCCGCCCGGGCGACGTCCTGCTCGCGCGCTCGGCGCGCGCCGGCGCGCGCTGGCTCGACGTGTTCGACCTCGCGGGACGCCGCCTCGCGAGCACGCCGTTCGACGCGAACGGTCGCGCGCGGCTCGAGCGCGCCGAGGTCGAACGGCTGCCCGCGGGCGTGCTGTTCGCCCGCGAGCGCCACGCCGGAAGCGAGGCCGTGCGCCTCGTCGTGCTGCATTGAGGTTCGTTCGCGCCGAGTGCCGCCGCGCACGGAACGCGCTCCGGTGCGCCGCGGCCGTGCTCGCGCTGGCGCTCGTCGCGCACCCGGCCGCAGCGCGCGCTCCGGCGGCGCGGCTCGGCGGACTGCTTCCGCTCGATGCGGCGCGCGCCGCCGGCTGGTGCGCGAGCGGCGCGTGGCGCTTCCCCGTCGGCGACGCCTACGACCTCGAGCAGCCGGACGAGTCGGGCGCCCCGGGCTTTCGGATCAACCGGAACGTCGGCGAAGGCAGGCGCCGGGCCCACCAGGGCGCCGACCTCGCGAACGGCCGCGGCGGCGATGCGGTGCGCGCGGCCGCGAACGGCATCGTCGTGACGGTGACCGAGGGCTGGAGCGGCGGCTACGGTCACGCCGTCGTCCTCGCGCACCGGCTCGACGAGGGCGGGCTCGCCTACAGCGTCTACGCGCACCTCGTCCCCGGCAGCGCGACCGTCTCCCCCGGGGACGTGGTCGCCGCAGGATCGACGCTCGGGCGCGTCGGGGGAAGCGGGCGCGTCACGACCCTGCACCTGCACTTCGAAGTGAGGCTCGCCGAGGACGCGGAACTCCGCTGGGAGAAGGCGCGCGTCGTGGATCCCGTGCTGTTCGTCCGCAGCCGGCTCCCGGGCGCCGCGTCCGTCGCGGGCGCGTCCGCCCGACTGCGCGAGTGGGCGGAGTTCGGCGCGCTCGGCGAACGCGGGCTCGCACCGGACGCCGCGCTCGATCGCCCGCTCTGGTGGCGGCTGCTCGCGCGCGCGGCCCGGGACTCCTCCGGCGACGCGCCCGCCGAACCCGAATCGCTCGGAGTTCGGCTCGCCGCCCTTGGCGTGCTCGACGACCACGCGGCGGCGCGCCGGGCGCTCGAGTGGCGCGACGTCGCTCGCGACGTCGAAGCGCTGCGACGCTCGGGCGTGCGGCTCGCCCGTCCCGCGTTCCCGCGCGACTCGCTCGACGCGTGGTGCGACGCGGCTTACGGCGATCCGCACGCCGCGCGCCACGTCTCGAGGCTCGCGACCCGGCGCGACGGGCGTCCCCGGCTGCTCGACGCGTGGCTGCTGCTCGCCGACGCCGCGCTGCGCGCGCCGCGCGCCGGCGTCGGATTCGCCGACGACGCGAGCGACGAGCCTTGACGCGCCCCGAGTCGCTTTGGCATCGTGCGCGGCCACATTCGCCAAGGCTGTGACGGGGACGAGTACCCGTGCGGCGTTTCGAGCGAGCCGGGGACGGTGTGAGCCCGGCAACCCCCCGCGCGGCGAAGATCACCCCCGAGCCGCCGACCGAACTCCGCCCGTCGCGCGGACAGTAGGCTCGGACGGACGGTCCGCCGAAACGGGACCCAGGGCCACGAGCCCCAGGAGGCGGCGTCCGCGAGGATGCCGCGAAGTTGGGTGGTACCGCGATTTCGATCGCCCCAACCGAGGACCACGGTTGGGGCGTTTTCGTTCCCGTTCGGAGGCGGCATGGCCGGCTATCGCGACACCCTGAATCTCCCGAAGACGGACTTCCCGATGAAGGCCGACCTGTTGCAGCGCGAGCCCCAGCGGCTCGAGGCCTGGAACGCCCACGGTCTTTACGAGCGCCTGCGTGAAGCACGTCGCGGGCGTCCGGTGTGGCTGCTGCACGACGGTCCTCCCTACTCGAACGGCCATCTCCACATGGGGACGGCGGCGAACAAGATCTGGAAGGACGCCGCCGTGCGTCAGGCGAGCCTCGCCGGCTTCGACGCGCCGTACGTGCCGGGCTGGGACAACCACGGCATGCCGATCGAAGTGCAGGTGTCCCGCGAGTTCCGCGCGAAGTCCCAGAATCCCGACCGGCTCACGCTGCGCCGGCGCTGCCGCGAGTACGCGGCCGAGTGGGTGGAGATCCAGTCGCGCGAATTCCAGCGCCTCGGTGTGTGGGGCGAATGGGGCCATCCCTACCTCACGATGGATCACGAGTTCGAGGCCGCGATCCTCGAGACGTTCGCGGACCTCGCGGCGCGCGGTTTCGTCCAGCGCGGACTGCGCTCGATCCACTGGTGTCCGACCGATCGCACGGCGCTCGCCGAGGCCGAGATCGAGTATCAGGACGATCCTTCGCCGTCGATCTTCGTCACGTTCCCGCTGCGCAAGGATCCGCACGGCGTACTGCGCGGGCAGTCGGGGATCGAGGCGGTCGCCTGGACGACGACGCCGTGGACGCTGCCCGCGAACCTCGGCCTGATGGTGGATCCGAACGCCGAGTACGTCGTGCTGCGCGCGGGCGCGCGACGACTGCTCGTCGCCGCGCCGCGCGTCGCGGCGGTCGTCGAGGCGTCGGGCATCACGTCGTACGCGGTCGAGGCGAAGCTGCGCGGCCGCGATCTCGTGGACCTCGTCTTCGAGGCGCCGTTCGGCGGCGACTCGCGCGTCGTGGACGGCATGCCGTACGTCTCGATGGACGACGGCTCGGGGCTCGTGCACACGGCGCCCGGCCACGGCAAGGAGGACTTCGCCGTCGGCCAGCGCAGCGGACTCGGCGTCTCGTGCCCCGTGGACGAGGGCGGCAAGCTGCTCGCCGGCGCGGAGCCGTTCGTGGGACGCAGCGTGCTCGACGTCAACGACGACATCGTCGAGTGGCTCAAGGAGCGCGGGCGCCTCCTCGCGGCGTCGCGCTTCACCCACTCCTACCCGCACTGCTGGCGCTGCCGGCAGCCCGTGATCTTCCGGGCGACGAAGCAGTGGTTCATGATCATCGACCACGCCGGGCACCGGGAGCGATCGCTGAACGCGATCGAGCGCGAAGTGCGGTGGGAGCCGGCCAGTTCGCAGAACCGCATTCGCGAGAGCGTGAAAGGCCGGCCGGACTGGTGCCTGTCGCGCCAGCGCGCCTGGGGCGTGGGCATCCCGGCGATCTACTGCGAGGCGTGCGGCGAGGCATCGCTCGATCCCGAGGTCGCGCGCCGCGCCGCGGCGCTGACGCGGGCGCACGGCTCGGACGCGTGGTACGAAGCCGACGTCTCGACGCTCGTCGCGCCGGGCTTCCGCTGCCCGCACTGCGCGTCCCCGGGTCCGTTCCGCAAGGAGACGGACATCCTCGACGTGTGGTTCGACTCGGGCAGCACGCACCGCGCGCTCGAGCGCACGCATCCGGGACTCCAGCCGTCGTGGCGTCGCGCGCTCGCGGGCGGCGACGGGCAGCAGCTCGTGTACTTCGAGGGTCCCGATCAGCACCGCGGCTGGTTCAACTCGTCGCTCATGGTCGGCGTCGGCGTCACGGATCACGCGCCGTACAACCTCGTGTGCACGCACGGCTGGGTGCTCGACGCCCAGGGCCGCGCGATGCACAAGTCGCTCGGCAACGTCGTGTCCCCGCTCGACGTGGTCGCGAAGTACGGCGCGGAGATCGTGCGCTGGTGGGCGCTCGCGACGGACTGGCGCACCGACATCCGGGTGGGTGACGAGATCCTTCAGCGCGTCGCCGACGGCTATCGCAAGGTTCGGAACACGTTCCGGTTCCTGCTCGGCAACCTGTTCGACTTCGATCCGGCGCGCGATGCGCTGCCGGACGATCGCCTGACCCGCATCGATCGCGCGTTCCTCGACCGCGTGGACCAGCGCGTGGCGCGCATCCGCGAGTCGTGGTCGAAGCTCGAGTTCCATCGAGCGCTCGACCTCGTGAGCGAGTTCTGCGCGGTGGACCTGTCGGCGATGTTCCTCGACGTGGCGAAGGACCGCCTCTACACGCTCGCGCCCTCGCATCCGGCGCGGCGTTCGGCGCAGACGGTGCTGTGGCGCGCGCTGCACGACCTCGCGCTCGGAGCGTCGCCGGCGCTCGTCTTCACGGCCGACGAGGTGTGGCAGCACCATCCCGGGCTGATCGCCGAGGCGTCGAGCGTCCACCTCGCCGAGTGGCCCGTCCGCGCGACGGCGGGTCCGAGCGGCACGTGGGATCGGCTCGTCGCCCTGCGCGATGCGGTCAATGCCGTGCTCGAACCGCTGCGCGCCGCGAAGGTGATCAACACGACCGGGGAGGCCGAGGTGACGATCACGGTGCCGCCGTCCGAACGCGCCTGGATCCAGGGCTTCGGCGATGAAATCGCCGGCTTCCTCATGGTCGCGGCGGTGCGCTGGATCGACGGCCCTGCCGGCTCCGAGACGCGCGTCGAGGCGGTGAAGACGTCACTCGCGAAGTGCGATCGCTGCTGGACCTACCGCGCCGACGTCGCGGGTGACGGCGACCGCGCGGGCCTCTGTTCGCGCTGCGTCGAAGCGCTCGCGGCCGCGGGACGCTGATCGCGGCGGAGCGGCGCCTCGTTCAGCGGCCGTCTTCCGGAAGCGCGAGCCCGAGTTCGGTCTGTCGCGGGTAGCGCGACTTGAGGTCGTGCACGAGCCGGGCGAAGGCAGGCGCGTCGCCCTGCAGCGGCACGGCGTCGGTGTCGATCTCGAGCACCTCGAACTCGGCCCGGGCGCGCCGCATCCAGTCGTCGTAGGCGCGATTCAGTCGCGCGATGTACTCGATCGTGATGCTCTTCTCGCTCTCGCGCCCGCGCCGCGCGATCCGTTCCATCAGGGTCTCGGGATTCGCGCGAAGGTAGAGGATCAGGTCCGGCCGGCGGATGTACGACATGAGCACGCCGAAGAGCGCCGTGTAGTTCTCGTAGTCCACGTCGGTCATCGAGCCCTGCTCGTGCAGCGTCCGCGCGAAGATCTCGGCGTCCTCGTAGATCGTGCGGTCCTGGATGAAAGGCAACGGACTCTTGCCGATTTCGACCTGCGCCTTGAAGCGCTCGCTCAGGAAGTAGATCTGGAGGTGGAAGCTCCAGCGGGACATGTTGGCGTAGAACATGTCGAGGTACGGATTCTGGATGACCGGTTCGTAGTAGACCATCCACCCGAGCTCCTGACTCAGGCGGTTCGTCAGTTCCGTCTTGCCCACGCCGATGTTGCCGGCGATGGCGAGGAAGTAGCCCGGCTTGCTGTCCGACATCGCTGTCTCCACTGACCGCGGAACCGTCACGATTCTTTGACAGCCACGGGACGAACTCCTGTCATCGCACTCGAAGTGCGTCGCTAAGTTGGCGGCGAGGAAAAAAACGGAACCGGCACTCGTCGCCGGACATCTGTATACGCGAATTCGGTTGTGGGGGGCTAGTTCGATGAACCTCGCGTGCGGCCCGCGACTCTGAGAACGACGTCCCCCGAACTTCGGAACCCCCGCTCCTCCCGGAGCGGGGGTTCTGGTTTTTCGCGGCGCCGCGCGCGCTAGTCGTCCTCACCCTCTTCGTCATCGCTGACGCCGGACTGTCGGAAGTGCGCGGCCTCGATGCCGTGCTTGCGCAGCAGGTCGTGCAGCGAGGGCCGGCTCACGCCGAGTTCGCGCGCCGCGCGCGTCACGTTTCCCGCGTTACGGCGCAGCGCCTCCTCGAGCATCGCGTGCTCCGCCTCGTCTCGCGCTTCCTGCAGCGTGCGCTGGCGCTCGGGCTCGCGTTCGGCGAGCTCCAGGTCTTCGGGACGTACGGCCGCTTCGCTCGCGAGGATCACGGCGCGCTGCACGCGGTTCTCGAGCTCGCGCACGTTGGCACGTCCTCGCCCCGCTCGCGCAGCGGCGGAACGACGATCGTCACGACGCTCAGACGGTAGTACAGGTCCTCACGGAAGGTCCCGGCCGCCATCGCCGCCTTGAGATCGCGATTCGTCGCCGCGACGACGCGCGTGTCCACCTTGATCGTCTCGCGTCCGCCCACGCGCTCGATCGTGCGCTCCTGCAGGAAGCGCAGTAGCTTCACCTGCAGCAGCGTCGGCAGCTCGCCGATTTCGTCGAGGAACAGCGTGCCGCCTTCGGCCAGCTCGACCTTGCCCTCGCGCGTCCGGTAGGCGTCGGTGAACGCGCCCCGCTCGTGCCCGAACAGCTCGCTCTCGAGCAGCGTCTCGGGAATGGCGCCGCAGTTGATCGGCACGAACGGGCCGTCCTTGCGTCGGCTCGCGAGGTGGATCGCGTTCGCGACCAGCTCCTTGCCGGTGCCGTTCTCGCCCACCACGAGCACGTTCGCGTCGGACGGCGCGACGCGGTCGACGAGCGTCAGCACGCGGCGGATCGCGTCGGACTCGCCGATCATGCGGTGCTGCCGACGCCGTCCCGCGGGCCGGCCCTGCGCACGCTCGAGGTTGCGCAGGTTCAGCGCGCGTTTGAGGACGACCCGAAGCTCCTCGAGCTGGATCGGCTTCGCGTACCAGTCCACGGCCCCCCGCTGGATCGCGAGCAGGGCGTTCTCGCGGCTGTCGTTCCCCGTCACCATGACGACCTTCGTGAACGGGAATCGGTCCACGATTTCCTCGAGCAGCACGAGTCCTTCCTCGCGCGGCCCGCCCGAAGTGTTCAGCGCCACGTCGAGCGTGACGAGCGCCGGCGACTCCTTGTTCAAGGCCGCGCGCGCCTCCTCGGCGCTGCCTGCCGTCACGACGCGGTACTCCTCGGCGAGCCCCCAGCGCAGCTGGTTCCGGATCGTGTCCTCGTCGTCCACGATGAGCAGCGTCTCGAGCTCGCTCATCGCGCCTCCACCGCCGCGCCTTCGACCGGCACCCGAACGCGGAACGTCGTCCCCTCGCCCACGCGGCTCTCGACCGCGATCGAGCCCCCGTGCGCCTCGACGATCGTCTTGACCTGGCTCATCCCCACCCCGAATCCGCCGGACTTCGTGGAGGTGAACGGCCGGAACAGCGACTGCCGCAGGAATTCCGGACTCATGCCGCGCCCGCTGTCGCGGACGGTGATCACGAGCGATTCGTGCTCGCCTTCGATTCCGTCGAGCGCCGCCGCCAGTTCGATCTCGCCGCAGCCCGTCATCGCCTCGCGCGCGTTCGTGAGCAGGTTCGTCACGACGCGCAGCATGTGGCGCCGATCCATCGGCACGCCGTCCTGCACGCCGCACTCGACGCGCACCTGGATGCCGTCGAGGCCGCCCGCGCCGAGCCCCGCCTGCTGCAGGGCCTCGTCGAGCAGCGGCCTCACGAGGCACGGCTCGCGCCGGATCTCGGGAGGGCGCGAGACCGTCGACACCTGGCTCATCAGGTCGCGCAGGTTCGTCACGGTGCGTTCGACGACCGCGAGCGCGTCGCGCTGGAATTCGGGATTCGCGAAGTGCTTGCGCGCGTTCTCGAGCACGAGCGACAGGCCGGACACCTGGTTCTTGATGTCGTGCAGGACGAACGACGACAGGCGGTGCAGCGATTCGAGCTGGCGCGTGCTCGCGAGCTGCTCCGACTGCCGCGCGAACCACAACGACGCGGCGACCTGCCGGGACACCGTGCCGAGGAACTCGAGGTCCTCGGCGCTGTAGTCCTCGTCCCCGCGCTTGGCGGACAGCCACACCATGCCGACGATCTGCTCACCGACCGGAAGCGGCGCGCACAGCTGGGCGTCGAGCGTCTGGATGAGCTCGCGGTTCTCGACCGCGAGGGCGAGGCGGTCGAGGTCGTCGGCGAGGTCCCGGATCGACACCGGCCGCCGCGTGCGCGCGAACTCGAGCGCGAGCGGATTGTCGGCGCGAATCACGGGCGGCAGCGCGGCCGAACCGCCGACGCGCTGGAAGTCGCCGCGCGCCTCGTCGCGCAGGTAGAGCGCGACGCGCTCCGCGTCGAACACGTCCGAGACGAGCGCCACGACCGCGCGCGCCAGGTCCTCGGGGCTCGAGGCCGGCGCGAGCGCGCTCGTCACGCGCTCCCACTCGCGCCGGTAGTCGTAGCGGTTCGCGTAGAAATTGCGGTCCACGAAACGCTTCACGGCGCGGTTCACGCGCGGGCTCAGCGCGAGCACGACGCCGCCGCCGCCGACGAGCAGGTAGAACGTCAGGCTGACGCCGCGCTTCCACTCGGGCGAGAGCATCGGCAGCACCTTGGACAGCACCGCCATCGTGAGCAGGAACGCGCCCGCGAGCGTCAGCGACACCGACGAGTAGTAGATGACGGGCCGGGCGAGCGGCACGCTCATGTCCGACAGCCGGCGGCGCGCGAGCGCGAACGCCGTGACGACACCCGAGAGGAACAGCGGCCCGGCCGCGGCGGCGAGCCACGACACGCGCAGCCCGCCGTAGAGCAGCGCCGCCGACACGACGAGCAACTCGGCGAGGATCGCGCACAGGAACGCGACGAACATCGCCCGCAGTCGCCGCTGCGCCGAGGCCGGCGCCGTGCGGAGCATGCGCTCGAAGTTCATGAGCACGGCGACCATCACGACCACGAGGTACATGAGGTAGACCTTGCCCATGCCGCCGAGCAGCACGACGGCGTCCGACGCTTCCGACTGGACGTCGCGCACGATGAACGTCGTACCGCTCGCGGCGAACATCACGACGCAGCCCGCGAGCGCGAGCGTCAGGTACGCGCCCGCGTTGCGGATCTCGCGCCACGGGTCGGAGCGCGCGAGCACGACGCTGAGCGACAGCCACAGCCACGAGGCGAGCGCGGAGACGCCGGCGAGATAGGTCGCCCAGGGGCGCGCGGCGCCGGCCGAGGCCGCGTTCAGCAGTCCGAGCACGCCGGCCTCGACCGCCGCGAGCGACAGGAAGGCGCTCGAGAACAGCAGCGTCGTGAGCCACGGCCCGCGGCGGAGCGCCGCGAACACGCCGATGAACGCGAGCAGCAGCGCGCTCGCGGTGACGAGGCTGACCTGCACCGGCGAGTCGGCGAGCATCAGGGCGCGCCCGACCCGAGCCCCGTCAGGGCCCGCAGCGTGTCCCGGGTCGCGTGCGCGCGCTGCTGGATCGCGTCGTTGTGCTGCGTGGCGATCAGGAGGTCCATCTGGTCGAGGGCCCGTCGCGCTTCGAGACGGGCCAGATCCTCCTCTCCGGCGTGGACGTGGTGACGGACGATGCGAAGCACGGCCTCGAACGACCGCTCGTGTGTCGGCAGCGCGGCGATGAGCGTACGGTATTCGGACCGCGCCAGCTCCCACAACCCGTCGCGCTCGAGCAGCGCTCCGCGCTCGAACCGCGCCGCGGCCACGAAATCCTGCGCCCGCGCGTGGCGCGCGAGCAAGCGGTCGTAGGCCGCGAGCGCCGAATCGCGCGGGCCGGTCGCGGCGAACGAGCGCGCGAGCAGCAGCAGCGCGTGCGGCCGGTCGGCCCACGCGCCCGAGTCCGCAGCCCACGCGGCGTATCGCCGGCACGAGTCCGCGAGGCCGCCCCCGCGCGCGAACTGCGCCAGCGTGAAGAGCAGGCTCGCCCGCTCGGGCCCGCGCGGAAGCGCCGCGAGCAGCGTGCGCCCCGCCTCGAAGGCGCCGAGCGAGTCGCCGCGCGCGGCCCGCGCGGTCCCGATCGCGCGGGCGAGCGCGGCGCGCGACTCGGCGTCCCGCGCCCGCGGGACCGCCTCGCGCCAGCGCGCCTCGGCGTCGCGCCACAGCGTGTCGCCGGCGTCCCCGCTCGCGAGCGCCGCGGCGCGGCCCGCGGCCTGGAGCACGCCGGGAAGCGCGCGCGCCGAATCGTCGAGCACGGGCTCCGCCGCGAGCGCCATCCACGCGGCGCGCGCGGCCTCGCTCCGGCCGGCACGTTCGAGCAGGTCGGCGCGCTCGGCGAGCGCGCGGGCGCGCTGGTTCGCGGTGAGGAGGCCTTCGGTCGCGGCCAGCGCCCCGATGCGCGCAAGCGCCGCGTCCGGCTGGCCGCGCTCGAACTCGAATCCCGCGAGTTCCATCTCGGCCCCGGCGAGTCCCTCGCGGATCTCCGCGGCGCGAGCGCCCGGGGCGCCGCGCCAGTGCGCGAGGCGATCGAGCGCGTGGAGCCGGGCGAGCCCGGCGGCCGAGCGCGCGAGCTTCGCCCGGTCGGGTGGCGCGTGACGCCGCGCGGACTCGGCGAGCCGCGCCGCGCGCCAGCGGGCGCGCTCGATCCGCCAGCGCTCGGCGCGCCCCGCGTCGTCGCAGCCCGCGAGGGCGAGCAGCGCGCCGAGGAGCGCGAGCGGCAGCAGCCGCTGCGCACCCCTCACGGCTGCCGCTCCGGCGCCTCGGGCGAGAGCGCGCTCAGGTACACGAGCGTCGCGACGCCCGCGAGCGCGAATCCGATCGCGGCCGAGCACGCGTCCGCCGCGAACAGGCGGACGACCGAGCGTTCGGGCGAGAGCCGCTCCCAGCCCGCGGCCGGAATCGCGACCACGCGCACGAACGCGTTCACCGCGACGAGCGCCGCGGCCGAGGCGAGGAACGCGCCGAATCCCGCGCGGCCGGTCGCGCGCGGCAGCGCCCACCAGCTCTCGACCGCCCCGAGCCGGCCGAGCGCGACGTAGCAGGGCGTGTAGAAGAAGACGGTCTGCGCGACGAGCGGTCCCCCGACGACGAGCAGCTGGCCGAGCAGTCGCGAGACGAACGTGTGCCGCTGGCCCTCGACCCACCCGCCGAGCAGGAGCGCGAACGCGAACGTCGCGAGCTGCAGCGGCAGCCACGCGAGCACGAGCGTCCGTGCGCGCGGCGCGGCCGCGCGCCAGGCGCCGCCGGCCGAGGGCCGCCGTCCCGAGAACGCCTCGGCGAACGCGGCGCACGACCAGCCCGTCACGACCGGTGCGACGAGCGCCGCGATCGCGAGGTCGGCGCGGCCCCAGATCCACGGCAGCTGGCGGAAGTACTCGGGGTAGTGCAGCACGCCCTCGCCCGCCGTGCGCTCGAGGAACGCGCCGAGCCACGCGGACACCGCCGGATGCGCCGGATTCGCGAACGCCGCGAGCGCCGCCGCCTGCACCGCGAGCAGAACGGACCACGGCGCCCAGAGCGCCGGACGGAGCGAAACGCGTGCGGTGTGGAGCAGCGCCCGCCAGACGAGCGCGACCTGCTCCGCGGCGTTCACGGCGTGCCCGCCGCCTTCGCCGTCGTTTCGAACACCGCGGGCAGCTCGTGCGCGACGACCGCGCCGAAGTCGCGCAGCCGCGCTTCGGCCGCCGCCTCCTCGCCCGCCTTCACCGTCGTCTCGATGCGCACGAACGCGCCCCACGAGCGGTTGTCGAGCGCGCCGAGCAGCGCCATGCGCCCGCGGAACGCCTGCGGATCCGCGGTCGAGAGCCCGCGCGTCGCCCACCAGTAGTAGACGAGACGCCGGTGATCGGGGTGCTCGGCGAGGAAGCGGTTCACCTCGAGGCCGCCGTTGCCGGGAGCGCCGACGTGCACCGTGCGCTCGGGCCCGACCTCGTAGCCCTGCGACTCGTAGCAGATGCGCGCGTCGTGAGCGCCGTAGCGCCGGTTCTGGTGGTACACGATGCACAGCCACACCCGGTCGTCCCCGCGGGCGTAGCGGCGGATGAGCAGGTCGTCCGACTGCAGGTCCTCGACGACGGCGTCCTCGAACGACAGCTCGGTGCCGCTCCACTCGCCGATCGACGCCGGCACGCGGGCGAGCACGCCGCGGCCCTCCGCGAGGTTCACCGGCGGATGCAGCGCGACGTAGGCCGCCGTCAGCGCGAGGAGGAACGCGGTCGCGAGGAAGCGGATCACGGGCGGCGCTCCCGCACGGCCGCGGCGAGCGGAATTCGCAGCAGCAGCAGCGCGCCGAGCGCGATCACGTACACGAGGTAGCCGCTCAGGTCGTGCACGCGTCCGGCCGCGGCCGGCACGCCGACGTGCTGCGCCGCGACGAACACGATGACGAGCCGCGCGGCGTTCGCGAGGATCGCGACCGGCAGCGAGGCGATCACGAGCAGCAGGCGGCGCCACCAGGCGCCGGGCGTGAGCCACGCGAGCAGCGTGCCCATCGCGACGAGCGCGATGAGCGAGCGGAGACCGCTGCACGGGTGCTCGACGCGCAATTCGCCGGTCGCGAAGAACAGCGACATCCCCTTCTGCTGGAATTCGGCGCCGAGCGCCGCGGCGACCCGCGTCGAGATCTCGACGGCCACGGTCTTGAGCGCGTAGCTGAGCTGCAGCACGACGAAGGGCGGGAACGTCAGCATGAAGACGAGGAACGCGACCGGGAACCACAGGGCGCGCAGCCGCGCCGCACCCTGGAACGTCCACAGGATCCCGGCGACGAGCACGGGCAGCGACCAGCCCTGCATCGCGAACACGTCGGCGCGCACCCCCAGCACCTGCATCGCGCACGCGGCCGCGACGAGCGCGAGTCCTCGCGCGTCGGGCACCGCCGGCCGCGTCCGCCAGACGTCGCGGTCCCGCCACGCGAGCCACAGCGAGACGAGCGGGATCAGCGGTCCGTGGGAATACGTGTCGTTCGTCATCCACGTCGTCCAGAGCGTCGCCGCCGTGCGGTGGTAGGCGAGCGCCGCGAGCAGGACGAGCACGAGCGCCCCGGCGCCGCGGGCGAGCGGCGAGGCGGCCGGGCGCGCGAGCGCGATCGGAGTGGTGGACATCGAACCTCCTAGGCTCCGTCCGGGAATGCCGCGCGCCGCCGTCGCGGCCGCCGGGCGTCGTCGTTCGTCGTCGACAGTGTGCTCGACACTCGCCTCCTCCTCGCTCCGCGCACGGCGGCCCTTCGCGGGCTCGCCGCGTCGCGGCGTTTTCCGACAGTGCCTAGTTCGTTCCCCGGCCGGTCACGAGCACGACGACGGTGCGCAGCAGGATCTCGAGATCCAGCGCCGCGTCCGCACGATTCAGGTACTCCACGTCATAGCGCACCTTCTCGGACACGGGCAACTCGTCGCGCCCGTTCACCTGCGCCCAGCCGGTGACGCCGGGGCGCAGGGCGTCCACGCCGTGCGCGCGGCGCAGCGCGATCAGGTCGTCCTGGTTCCACAGCGCGGGCCGCGGGCCCACGAGCGTCATGTCGCCGCGCAGCACGTTCCAGAGCTGCGGCAGTTCGTCGAGGCTCGTGCGGCGCAGGAATCCGCCGAGCCGCGTCAGGCGCGACGCCGTCTGCCCCTGAATGAGGTGCGAGGCGAGATCCGGCGTCCCGGTCTTCATGGTGCGGAACTTCGCGATCGAGAATTCGCGCGAGCCGCGGCCGATCCGGCGCTGCCGGAAGATCGCGGGCCCGGGCGAGTCGAGCCGGATCGCGAGCGCGAGCAGCGCGAGCAGCGGCGAGAGCCCGACGAGCAGCACGAACGCTACGGCGACGTCGGCGGCGCGCTTGAGCGCGCCGTACGGTCCGGCCGGCCGCGGAGCCGGCGCGGCGTGCGGGGCGGCGTTCACGGCCATCGCGTCACGTCCCCGGGATCGATCGCGCCGAGCAGCCCGCTCGCGGCGATCCACGCCGACTGGAGCGGGCCGCGCGCGCGCAGGATCGCGGCCGCCCGGGGCCGCAGCGAGCGCAGGAACGCCTCGCCCCGGTCGAACGCGCCGTGGAGACGGCCGCCCGAGAGCCAGCACCACATCGGAACGCGGACGCCGAGCTTGCCGGTCATCTCGCGCTTGAACATCGTGTCCCCGCAGTGATTGAGCCAGCGGTAGCCGCGGTCGCGCGCGCGCCGCACCTCCTCGAAGCACACGAGCGCGAACGCGCCGTCGCGGCGCGCCTGATCGCTCGACGCCCCGGCGCGCCCTTCCACCGTTCCGCCGCCGCACACGCCGTCCCCCGCCCCCGAGACGATGCGTCCGTCACGTCGAGCGACGAGCAGCCACATCCACGGCAGGTGCCACTCGCGCCACGCTTCGTCGGCGGCGCCGACGGTCGCGAAGCCGCGCCGGGCCGCCGCCTCGCGCTGGAGCGCGGCGTACTCGCGGAACGCCTCCTCGCCCGCGGCGTCTTCGATCTCGTAGCCGAGTTCGCGCGCGCGGCGCACCATGCGGCGCTTGGAATTCGACATCGCGGCGAGCACCTCGTCGTCGCTGCGGTCGAGCGGCTGCAGGATCGTCGCCCCCGCCGGGTAGCTCGGCGCGCCGCCGGCCGACGGCGACGGCAGGTAGAGCCGCACGCGGCGCTCGTGCGTCACGCGGCGCGCGACGCCGTGGAGCCACTCGCACGCCGCGGCGTCGAGCGGCGTCGCGAGCTGCTCGGAGCGCCCTTCGAGCACGACCTGCCAGCGCCACGGCCAGCCGCTCACGAGTTCCCCGCCCGATTCGCGCAGCGCGAACGCGACCCGGTAACCGCCTTCCTCGGCGAGGATCGCCATCGAATGGCGGCCGGCCGCCGCCTCGTGCGCGAGGTAGCGCAGGTCGAGCGTGAAGTTCGCGTGCGGCGCACCCATCACGCGCCGCTCCCACTGCGCCGCGAACGCCGGATCGAGCGGCGCCTGCGTGCGCCACAGGCTCACGAGCATGCGGCTCGCCGACGGCGCCGTGCGCTTCGGCTTCGGCGGCGCGGCGAGTCCGTCCTCGCCGGGCTCGGCCGTCGCGCCCTTGAGCCGGCTCGCGACGCGGCGCGCGCGGTGGAGCCCGGCCTCGAACTGGTTCGCGGGCGCCCACGCGACGGCGCCGCCGAGCCAGCAGTAGAGCGGCACGGGCACGCCGAGCGGTCCCACCACGTCGCGCTTGAAGAACGTGTCGCCGCCCCAGTTCAGGTAGCGGTAGCCGAGTTCGCGCGCACGCCGCGCCGCCTCGAACGCGAGCAGCACGAACGCCCCGTCGCGGAGCGCCTCGCGCGTCGAGCCCGCGGCCCGGCTCTCGAGCACGGCGCCGCTGCCGAGCGCGAAGCCGAAGCCCGAGCGCACGCGGCCGTCCTGGATCGCGAGCAGCAGGTCCATCCACGGCAGCTCCCACTCGCGCCAGCGCTCGCCCGGCGCGGGCAGCGCGTCCGCCTCGTGGTCGAGCGGCGCCTTGCCGTGACGCTCGTCGGTCGCGCGCTGGACCGCGCTGAACTCGCGCAGCCGGTCGAGATCGAGCGTCCGCACGACTTCGTATCCCCCGCGCTGCGCGCGGCGGATCATCGCGCGCTTGGTCTTGTCCATCGCGCCCTGCAGGTCCTCGTCGGACACGTCCACGCGGTGGAGCAGCGTCTTGCCCCCGAGGTAGCCGATCACGCCGCTCGCCGGGGGCTGCGGCAGGAATGCGCGCACGCGCCGTCCGCGCGCGCCGCGCTCGAGCGCGCGGAACAGCCAGGCGCACTCGGCCGCGGTGAGCAGCGGCTCGACCGGCCGGTCGGGCCCGCACATCGCGGCCTGCCAGCGCCACGGAAGCCCCGACACCCACACGCCCTTCTCGCGCCGCGCGGCGATGAGCCCGGTGCGGCCGTCCTCTTCGGCGAGCACCGCGATCGACGGCGTGCCGTGCGCGTGCCCCCACTCCATCCAGTCGAGCCGCAGCGCGAAGTGCGCGAACGGCGCGCGATCGAGCGCGGCGTTCCACGCGGCGTCGAACGACGCGTCGCGCGGCTCGCCCGTGCGCCACACGCGCGCGCTCATCGTCCCCCGCCCGCCGCGGCCGCGAGCGGCGCGCCGGCGCCGCCCCGGGCGAGGCATTCGCGGTAGAGCGCCTCGGTCGCGCGCACCATGCGCTCGGCCCGTGAACAGTCGCTCGAATCGCGCGCGGCCGGCGGCACCCGCCGCCGCGCGCCGCGCGGGATCGAGCGCAAAGGCCGCGAGCGCGGCGCCGAGCGCCGGGGGATCGTTCGCCGGCACGAGCGCGCCGGTGACGCCGTCCTCGACCGCCTCGCCGTTGCCGCCGATCGCGGTCGCGACGCACGGCTTGCCCGCGCGCATCGCCTCGAGCAGCGTGATCGAGAGCCCCTCGCGCACGGACGAGAGCACGAACACGTCGGCGGCGGCGTGCAGGTCGGCCGCATCGCCGCGCGGTCCGAGGAATCGCACGGCGTCCCCGAGTTCGAGCGCGCGGGCCTGCGCGAGCAAGGATTCGCGCAGCGGGCCCTCCCCCGCGATCGCGAGCACGGCCTCCGGCGCCGCGCGGCGCGCGTGCGCGAACGCCTCGAGCATGACGTGCTGCGCCTTCTGGGTCGTGAGGCTGCCGATCGTGAGCAGCAGCGGCGCGCCCTCCGGCACGCCGAGTTCGGCGCGCACGGCCGCGGGTTCGCGCACCGGCGGCGCCGGCGAGATGCCGTTCGCGATCGTGACGAAGCGGTCCGCCGCCCAGCGCAGCCGCTCGACGTGGCTCCGTCTCACGGCGTCGCACACGCAGATCACCCGTCGCGACAGCGCCGTCGTCGCGACTTCGAGCGCGGGATAGAGCGCCGAGTGGCGCCCGCGGTAATGGAAGCTGTGTTCGGTGCGCACCACCGCCGGCACGCCGGCCGCGCGCCCCGCGAGCGCGCCGTAGAGCCCGCCCGTGGGGTTGTGGCCGTTCACGACGTCCACGCGCTCCTCGCGCAGCAGCCGGGCGAGCGCGGACAGTCCGGCGAAGCGGCCGCGTCCCTTGCCGAGCATCACCGCGCGCGCGCCCGCGGCGGCGGCCGCCTCGAACGCGGGACCGCCGCGATTCAGCGCGACCACGACGGTCTCGACGCCGGGGCCCGCGCGCCGGGCGTGCTCGATCACGAGCGACTCCGCGCCGCCCTGGTGCATCGCCTCGATCACGTGCGCGACCTTCACGCGCCGTTCCCCGCGCGCGCCGGATCGTCCGAGGCGCCGTCGGTCGCGAACAGCGCGAGCAGGCGCTCGAAGTTGCGGTCGGCGTCGAACACGTCGGCGACCGCCCCGCGCGCGCCCGCGCCGAGCCGGTCCACTTCCGCCGGGTCGCGCAGCAGCCGCTCGAGGGCGTCGGCCAGCGCGACCGGGTCCTCGGGCGCGACGAGCGCGCCCGTGACGCCGTCCGTCACGGCCTCCTCGAGTCCCGCCGCGCGCGTGCCGACGCACGGCAGGCCCATCGCGAGCGCTTCCACGATCACGTTCGGGATGCCGTCGCGATGGCCGTTCGCGAGCACGCGGCTCGGCGAGACGAGCAGCCACGCCGAACGGTAGAGCGGCAGGACCGCGGTCTGCGGCACGAAGCCGAGGATCTCGATCTGCGCGCGCACGCCGCCTTCGTCCGCGAGCCGCTCGAGCGCGGCGCGCTCGGGCCCGTCGCCGGCGAACACGAGGCGCGGAGCGAGCCCGCGGCGCTTCAATTCGGCGAGCGCCTTCACCGCCAGGTCGAAGCCCTTCGTGGGGGCGAGTCGGCCGACGCACAGCAGCGTCGGCTCCGCCGCGCGCGCGCGTCCCGAGCCGTCGAAGCGCGCGCGGTCCACGCCGTGGTAGAGCCAGACGATCCGCGCGTCGGGCCCCGCGAGCCGGCGGAGCATCTCGCCGTTGCCGCGCACGCACGTCGCGACGAAGTCGGCGGCGCGCACCTTGTCGCGCAGGAACGCCTGCGTCCGGTAGAGGTCCGAGCCCGCGTGTCCCGCCATGCTGAAGCGGCAGCCGGCGAGCCGTGAGGCGAGGTACGCGACGCTCGCCGGGAAGTGCGCCCACGCGCCGTGCACGCGGTGCGCGCGCTCGCGCACGAGCACGTTCGCGACGGCCGCGGCCGCCGGCAGGTAGCCGACGTGGCCCACGATCGCGTACGGACTGCGGCGCGACGCCCACAGCATGCGCAGCCAGGTCGGGATCAGCACGTGCGGCCTGCGCACGAGCCAGCCGAGCAGCGCGAGCCACGACCCCGCGGCGAGCGGCGAGCCCACGTGACGCGTGATCGCGAGCAGCGGCGCGTGCTCGGGCTGGTGGTGCGGATGCACCGGCCGCAGCGTCAGCACCGTCACCGGAACGCCGCGCCGGTGGAGCCGCCACACTTCGTTCTCGATGAACGCCGCGAACGTCGGGAACGTCGTCGTCACGTACACGATCCGCTTCACGAAAGCCGCCTCCCTGCCGCCTGCTCGTAGAACGCCTCGTGGCGTCGCACCATCGCATCGAGGCTGTGGACCGAACGCGCGTGACGCCGCGCCTCGGCGCCGCGGCGTGCCGCTTCCGCCGGGTGCGCGAGCGCGTCCTCGAGCGCGGCCGCGAGCGCCTTCGGGTCCTGCGCCGGCACGAGCCAGCCGTCCGCGCCGTCGCGGAACACCTCGGGCGTGCCGCCGACGGCGGTCGCGACCGCCGGCCGGCCGGCCGCCATCGCCTCGAGCAGCGCGTTCGGGATGCCCTCTTCGCGCGACGACAGCACGAACAGGTCGAACGACGCGAGCTGCGCCTCGACGTCGCGCCGCTCGCCGAGGAACGCGACACGGCCGGCGAGCTCCGGCGCGCCGGCGCGCGCTTCGAGCGCGGCGCGCTCGCGCCCCTCGCCGACGAGCCGCAGCTCGAACGCGCGGCCGCGCACGGCGAGGCGCGCGAGCGCCTCGAGCAGCGTGCCGTAGTCCTTGCGCGCCTCGAGGCAGCCGACGCTCCCGATCACCGCGGGGCGCCCGTTCGGCGGCGCCGGATCGGGAATCGCGTCGAAGCGCGTCGCGTCCACCCCGTTCGGGATGACCGTGATGCGCTCGCGCGGAACGCCGAGCGCGACGACCGTGTCGGCGACCGTGTCGCTCACGGCCGTGACGTGCGTCGCCCAGCGGTGCGCGATGCGCTGCATCGCAACCTGGCGCGGCGTCTCGAACGCGTCCACGTTGCGCTTCGCGACCACGACCGCGCGCACGCCGGCGAGCCGGCCGGCGAGCGTCGCGAACAGGTTCGGACCGAACAGGTAGCCGTGCACGACGTCGGGACGGAACGTCGCGACGAGGTGCACGAGCCGCGCGAACCCGAGCCAGCCGGTCGGGTCGTAGATGCGCCTGCCGACGCGCAGCTCGTGCACCGGCAGGCCGAGCGCCGCGACGTCGGGCGCGAACTGGCCCTCGTTCCGGAAGCACGCGATGCGCACGTCGAAACGGTCGCGGTCGAGGCGCCGCCACAGCTCGAGCAGGTGGCGCTCGGCGCCGCCCGCGACGAAGTTGCCGACGACGAACAGCACCCGCACGCGCGCGCTCACGACGCCGCCTCCATGCCGCGCCAGCGGTCGAACGCGCCGTCGAGTTCGGCGCGCGCGAGGCGCTCCGAGAAGCCGCCGAGCGGCCCGAGGCACGCGCCGTCCGACCAGCCGCGCCGACGGAGCGCGAAGCGCGGATCGTCCGCGGCGACGTCGCCCGCGCGCGTCGTCACGGCGTAGGCGAGACCGCTCGCGTCGCACGCGGCGATCGTGACCGCGTCGTAGTCGCCGCCGGGATAGGCGAGCCCGGCCGGACGCGAGCCGAG
>JBGAOA010000049.1:0-31848 GCA_044222065.1 Candidatus Eiseniibacteriota bacterium | reverse complement strand
CGATCGAGGCGCTCGTGGCAGTCGAGGCACGCCGCTTCCGCGGCGTCGGGCGGCGCGTGCGGTCCGGCGGCGTCCGCGCGCGCCGTGCGCGACACGGCGTGCGGATCGCCGTCGTGGCAGTCGGCGCACGCGGGACAGTCGGGGCACGCGGCGCTCGGCCCCGCGCCGTGCGCTCCGAGCGCCGCGTCGCGCGCGGCCGCGTCGTGGCGCAGCGCCCGCCCCGCGGCGTCGCGGGCGTGACAGTCGGCGTCGCAGCCGACGCGCGGCCGCGGCGCGGCGAAGTCGTGCGGAAACGCGCGCACGTCGGCGTGGCACGACGTGCAGGCGATCCGCCCGTGCGCGGAGCGCCGGAAGGACGCGGCCTCCACGAACAGCGAGCGCCACGCGCCGGACGAGTCCGCGCGCACGACGAAGTCCGGCAGGCCGTGGCAGACGAGGCAGCGCGACGTCTCCTCGGCCTCGAAGCGGATCGAATCCGGCGCGGGCCGGAACCCGGGCTCGGGCGCGACGAGGCGAGGGGCCGTGGCGTCCGGCCCGGGCGGCGCCGGAGCGAGCGTGTCCGCGCGCGCGGGCACGGCGGCCGCGAACGCCGCCGCCGCGGCGAGCGCCGCGATGCACCGCCGCGCGTTCACGCGGGATGTTCCTCGGCGAGGTGCGCCGCGGAGCGCAGCGCGAGCGCGACGCCCGTGAGCGTCGGGTTCACCGCGCCCCCCGAGCCCACGAACGTGCCGAGCCCGATCGTGTAGAGCCCGGGCGTGTCGTGCACCGCGCCGAACGTGTCCACGACGCCGTCCGCCGGCTCGCGGCTCATGCGCGTGGTTCCCATGTAGTGCGCGAACACGCCGAAGTCGTTCACCCGCGGGAACGCCCACGACTCGGCGTCCGTCGCGCGCGCGAGCCGCTCGAACAATCCACGCGCGAACGCGTGGGTCTCGCGATCGAACGCGTTCGAGTCGTAGCGGACGTGCGCGAACGGATCGCCGTGGCGATCGCGCTCCGCGGACAGCACGACCGCCTTCCCGTCGTCCGGCACCGACTCGGCGTGCATCCCGACCTGGCGGCAGCGCGCCGCGAGCCGCACGTGTTCGAGCGCGCGCTCCATCCGCGTCGCGTCGCCCGCGGCCTTGAGGTGCCCCGCCCACGTGCGCGACGGGCACTCGATCTTCACGCCGCCGTGCCGGCCGCGCCCCGGCGGATCGCAGAACTGGTCGCTCTGGCCGGTCCAGTGTCCGACCGTGCCCGGCCGCAGCGTCCGGCGGTAGTGCAGGTGGCCGGTCCAGATGTGGTGGAACGCGAGGTGCCGCCCGACGTGCCCGCTGCGGTTGCCGAGCCCGTCGGGATGACGCGCGTCGCGCGACAGCAGCAGCAGCCGCGCGGATTCGAACGCGCCGCACGCGACGATCACGACGTCGGCGGCGTGCTCGCGGTCGGACGATTGGTCGTGGCGGCGCACGAGCAGCGCGCGCGCGCGGCCCGACGCGTCGGTGACGACGCGCCGCACGGACGCGTGCGTGACGAGCCGGCAGCGCCGCGTCGCGAGCGCGAGCCGCAGGTGGTGCGTCGGCGAGTAGCGCGCGCCGATCGGGCACACCTGGCACTCGCCGAAGTTCATGCACGCGCGCCGGCCCTCGTAGTCGCGCGGGAGCCGCGCCTGCGGCGTCGTGTGCACGCGGATGCCGTCGGCGGCGAGCGCGTCGGCGAACCACGCGTCGTCGGGGGTGAGCGCGAACGGCGGCAGCGGATACGGCGACGAGCGCGGCGGCGCCCACGGGTTGTCCTCGTCGGTGCCCGCGACGCCGAGCTGCGCTTCGGCGAGGCCCATCCACGGTTCGAGTTCTTCGTAGCCGATCGGCCAGTCGTCGCCGAAGCCGTACAGCGTGCGCACGTGGAAATCGCGCGGGGTCATTCGCGTCGCGAGCGCGGTCCACGCCGTGCCGCTGCCGCCGACGCGCATCACCGACTCGCGTTCGAGCTCGAGCCCGCAGTCGCCGCTCTGCGTGACGCGCCGGAGGTCGCGCGGCAGCGCGTACGCGGGGTCGGCGTAGTCGTAGTCCACCGCCTGTCGGAACGGCTCGAGGTGCGGATACGGGTAGTCGGGGCCCTTCTCGAACACGGTCACGTCGAAGCCCGAACGCGCGAGCGACCAGGCAAGCGTGGATCCGATCGTCCCGGAACCGACGATCGCGACCGTCGGCGCGCTCACGGCGCGTCCGCCGGCGGCGCGATGGACACGAGCCGGCGCGGCATTCCGGGCCACGCGTCGTAGCCCGCGCGCAGCCACGCATCGGTGCGCGCGAAGCGCCGGAACACCGGGCGCACGACGTGACGCGCGAAGCGCTCGTCGTCGCGCGCGAACAGCGCGCGGCGCAACCGCACGCGTCCTCCGCTGCCGCGATAGCGCTCGAGCCACCGCGCGCGCTCGGCGAGCGGCGCCGCCGCGAACGACGGGTGTCCGGCGGCGCGCGCGACGCGGTCCATGCGCGCGGCGAAGCGCCGGTAGAGGGCGAGCGCCCCCGGGACGTGCCCGGCGCGCCAGCGGAACACCTCGAGGTAGTGCCCGGCGTCCACGGACTCGTCGAGCAGCGCGAACACGGTGGCGCGCAGCACGCGCTCGACCGCGGGGCGCAGACGCCCCGTGCGTCCGCCGGCGAGGAACGCGGGATCGAGCCGGCGGCGCAGCTCACCGCGCGCGGCGAATGCGACCGCTCCGAGCAGCGTCGCGCCTGCGAGCCAGGCGAGGAATGACCGGCGACCGAGCTTCACGCCCTGCGACCTCCGTGGCGCCGGCGGAGCGAGTCACCGCGTCGCGCGCACCTTACACCCGGAGCGCTCGCGCGTCCCGGGGTCGGGAGCGGGCGCGCTTCGGCCGTGGGCGTCCGCGCGGATTTCGGTCCCGATCAGCCGTCGGCGGCGGGCGGCGCGGCGGCGGGCGGCGCCTTCGGGGCGCCGCGCAGGCTCACGAGCACGCCGGCCGCGACGACGAGCGCGGCGCCCGCGAGCTGGTGCGGCATCGGCGTGCGCCGGAACACGACCGCCTCGAGCGCGTAGGTCATCGCGACGCCCACGTACGCGAACGCCGACAGCCGCGCCGCGGGCGCGAGCCCGTAGGCGCGGCTCATCGCGACCTGCGCGAGTCCGCCGAACAGCGCCGCGAGCGCGACCGGCAGCCACGCCTCGCGGTGCGGCATCGTGAGGTGCGGGAGTGCTGCGAGCAGCAGCGTGCCGCCCGACACGCACGAGACGTGCAGCGCGATGGACTCGCTCGACTCGCGCGGGCCGACCGCAGGCTCAGCAGCGCGATCGCGAAGAAGAACGCGCCGAGCACGGCGAGCCCCGCGAGGCCGCCCATGTGCGCGAAGCCCGGCCGCACGAGCACCGCGATCCCGGCGAAGCCCGTGACGAGGCCGAGCCACACGAGCGGCGAGACGCGCTCGCGCAGCGCGCTCCACGACAGCAGCGCGACGAACAGCGGCGTCGTCGCCGACAGCGTCGTCACGTCGCCGACCGCGATGCGCTGCGAGCCGAGCGCGTAGAACACGCACAGGCCGTTCACCGCGCCGAAGCCCGAGCGCAGCCACGCGAGCTTCTGGTTCGTGACCCGCAGCGAGGCGCCGCGCGCGCGCGCGAGCGCGACCGCGACGAGCGCTCCGCCCGCGAAGCGCGCCGCGCCCATCTCGGCCCACGGCAGTTCGCCCGCGCCGAGACGCGTCGCGATGCGCATCCCGGCGAAGGCCGCTTCGGCGACGAGCACCCAGAAGAAGCCGGAGCGCAGCAGGCCCTTCACCGCCACGCCCGCCACGCGAACGCCCGGAGGCGCGCGGAGGCCCGGCGCGATCGCTCGCGCCGGGCTGCGATGGAACACCGCACGACCGCGCCCGTCAGCTCTTCGCGAGGTTCCGCAGCACGGTCTGCAGGATGCCGCCGTTGCGGTAGTAGTCCACGTCCACCGGCGTGTCGAGCCGCGCGATCGCCCGGAACTCGACGACCGAGCCGTCCTCGCGCTTCGCGCGCACGGTCACCTTCTGCCGCGGCTCGAGCTTGCCCGCGAGCCCGAGCACGTCGAACGCCTCGCGCCCGGTGAGTCCGAGGCTTTCGGCGTTCTGGCCGCTCTCGTAGACGAGCGGCAGCACGCCCATGCCGACGAGGTTCGAGCGGTGGATGCGCTCGAAGCTCTCGGCGAGCACGGCCTTCACGCCGAGCAGCAGCGTGCCCTTCGCCGCCCAGTCGCGCGACGAGCCCGTGCCGTACTCCTTCCCCGCGAGCACGACGAGCGGCGTGCCCGCCGCGCGGTACTTCTCGCTCGCATCGAAGATCGGCATCGGCTGGTTCGTCGGGAAGTGCACGGTGACGTTGCCCTCGCTGCCGGGCACGAGCAGGTTCTTGAGCCGGATGTTCGCGAACGTGCCGCGCACCATCACGAGGTCGTTGCCGCGGCGCGAGCCGTACGAGTTGAAGTCCTTCTTCTCGACGCCGCGCGACTGGAGCCACTCGCCCGCCGGGCTCGCGGCTGCGATGTCGCCGGCCGGCGAGATGTGGTCGGTCGTCACCGAGTCGCCGACCATCGCGAGGCAGCGCGCCCCGGTGATGTCGGCGAGCGGCTTCGGCTCCATCGTGAGGCCCTGGAAGAACGGCGGCTCGTGGATGTACGTGCTCGCGTCGCTCCACGCGTAGCGCTCGCCGCCCGCGACCGGGATCGCGTTCCAGCGCGGATTGCCGTCGAACGCGTTCCCGTAGCTCTTCGAGAACATCTCGGGCTTGAGCGCGGCCGCGATCGCGTCGCGGATCTCGTCCTGCGTCGGCCACAGGTCGCGCAGGAAGACGGGCTTCCCGTCCGAGCCCGCACCGAGCGGCTCCGACTCGAAGTCGAAGTCCACCGAGCCCGCGAGCGCGTACGCGACGACGAGCGGCGGCGAGGCGAGGTAGTTCGCGCGCGTGAGCGGGTTCACGCGGCCTTCGAAGTTGCGGTTGCCCGACAGCACCGCGGCGGCGACGAGCTTGCCCTCGTCCACGGCCTTCGCGACCGCCTCCGGCAGCGGGCCCGAGTTCCCGATGCACGTCGTGCAGCCATAGCCGACGACGTGGAAGCCGAGCGACTCGAGGGCCGCCATCGTCCCCGAGGCGTTCAGGTACTCGGTCACGACCTTCGATCCCGGCGCGAGGCTCGTCTTCACCCACGGCTTGGACTGGAGGCCCTTCGCCATCGCCTTCTTCGCGAGCAGTCCGGCGCCGAGCATCACCGACGGGTTCGACGTGTTCGTGCACGACGTGATGCTCGCGATCACGACCGCGCCGTGGCCGAGCGCGGCCGACGCGCCATTCGTCCCGAACGCCGCCGTGCGCGCGACGTCCGACTCGGCGAGACCGTAGCCGCGCTCCTTCACCGGCGCCGTGAGGCCCTTGCGGAACGCGCCCTTCACGTCCTTGAGCGCGACGCGGTCCTGCGGGCGCTTCGGCCCGGCGAGGCTCGGCTCGACGTCGGCGAGGTTCAGCTCGAGCGTGTCCGAGAACAGCGGATCGGGCGTCGCATCGGTGCGGAACAGCCCCTGCGCCTTGCTGTACGCCTCGGTGAGGCGCGCCGCGTCCGCGCGGCCCGTGCGCTCGAGGAAGCGGATCGTCTCGGCGTCCACCGGGAAGAACCCGATCGTCGCGCCGTACTCGGGGGCCATGTTCGCGATCGTCGCGCGGTCCGGCAGCGACATCGCCGAGAGGCCGGGGCCGAAGAACTCGACGAACTTGTCCACCACGCCCTTCTTGCGGAGCATCTGCGTCACCGTGAGCACGAGGTCGGTGGCGCTCACGCCGTCCGCGAGCTTGCCCGTGAGCTTGAAGCCGACGACCTGCGGCGTGAGCAGGTAGAGCGGCTGGCCGAGCATCACGGCCTCGGCCTCGATCCCGCCGACGCCCCAGCCCACGACGCCGAGCCCGTTGATCATCGTCGTGTGCGAGTCCGTGCCGACGAGCGTGTCCGGGAACGCGACGACGCTCGCGCCTTCGCGCGCCGTCATCACGCCGCGCGACAGGTACTCGAGGTTCACCTGGTGCACGATGCCGGTCGCGGGCGGCACGACGCGGAAGTTCGAGAACGCCTTCTGCCCCCAGCGCAGGAACTCGTAGCGCTCGCGGTTGCGCTCGAACTCGATCTCGGCGTTCTTCTCGAGCGCGAACGACGAGCCGAACAGGTCGACCTGCACCGAGTGGTCGATGACGAGGTCCACGGGCACGAGCGGGTTGATCTTCTTCGGATCGGCGCCGAGCCGGCTCACCGCGTCGCGCATCGCCGCGAGGTCCACGACGCACGGAACGCCCGTGAAGTCCTGCAGGATCACGCGCGCCGGCTTGAACGGCAGCTCGACCGGTTCGACCGCGGCCGGGCTCCAGGCGGCGAGGCGCTTCACGTCGTCCTCGGTGACCTGGTAGCCGTCGCAGGTGCGCAGCGCGGCTTCGAGCAGCACCTTGATCGAGAACGGCAGGCGTTCGAGCGGGGCGCCGAGCTTCTTCGACAGCGCTTCGAGGGAGTGGATCGCGACGCTGCCGGCGGGAGTCTGGAGCGTCGTACGGGTGCCGAAGCGATCGTTCGCCATGGCGGTCCTTCCTTTCTTGGGGGGCGCACAGGTCCCCCGGTTGAAGAGGCGGGGACTCACAGGGTCCCCGTCGGTCGGCTGTCGTGCGCACGGCTCGGAGTTGGGCTCGAGCGAGGTGCGGGTCCGATCCGGACGGCGCGCAGTCTACGCCCGCATCGCGGGCGTTCCCAAACGCGCTTCGGACGGAGTATCGGCAGGCCCCGACCCGCGCTGAGCGTCGAGGGGGCTCCCGGTCCCTTCGCGGGGTCCGGAATCCGCGCCGCGACGGGCCGTCGTCGCGAACCAGGCTCCGTTTGAAAACCCGAGTGCAAGGCGGCGAGGGAGTGAGGAACGAGGTGTATCCGCAGGATACTCCGCAGTGACGAACGACCGAGTCAACGCCGCAATCGGGTTTTCGAACGGAGCCTAGGGCACGAAGCGCGGCGGGCCGCTCGCGAGCCGCGGGCGGTCCGCCGCGGCGCTCGAGCGCGCGCGCCGGAGCGCGTGGAACACGATCGTCTCCGCCACGGGCGCGGCGATCGCGCCCGCGATCCAGTAGCCGGCGCGCGTGTCGTCGTCGTCCGAGCCGGCGCCCGCGAGCCCGACCGCCGCCGCGGTCGCGGCGCCGCCGAGCAGCACGGCCCCGTAGGGAGCCCGTCGCTCCGTGCGCGAATTCCCGATGCCCGTCACGACGGCGGCGCTCACGAGCGTGCCCACGAGCGCGCTCGAAGGCCACAGGTGCTCGCAGTCGTTGTCCATGCAGTTGCTGCCGAGGAAGATCAGGAAGGCGGTCGCGCCTCCGACGCCCACCTGCGTCAGCTCGCCGAGCCAGATCTGCGCGGTGGGGCGCAGCACGTCGTCGGCCGTGAGCGCCCGCGGTGCAGAAGCGCCCGCGGCCGGCTCGTCGGCCGCGCGCAGGAACGAGCCGTCGCGCTTCGCGGCGAACTCGCGGGGGTCCGCGCAAGCGGCGGAACACGCGACGGCCGCGACCAGCACGACGCTCGCGAGGGCGCCGCGAAGCGCCGCGGCGGCCCGGCTACATGAGCTGCTTGAGCAGCGCATAACCGCTCCGGCTCACGGGAATCTCGCGCGCGTCCTTGAGGATCACGATGCGGCTGTCCTTCGCGTACAGCTCGATGCGCGCGATGCGTTCGAGATTGACGACGAACGAGCGGTGCACGCGCACGAACCGCGTCGGCGGGAGTCCGGCGGCGAGGTCGGCGAGCGGCTGCGTCTTCAAGTACGACTTCCCTTCGGCGTGGATCGCGACGTAGTCGTCCTGAGCTTCGAGGAAGTCGAGCCGCTCGAGCGGGATGACGTGCACGTTCGCGCCGTCCTTGACGAGCAGGCGCTCGAGGTAGCGCCCCTCGGGGCGAGCGCTCGTCGCGAGCCGCGCGGCCATCGGGGCATCCGCGGGCCGCGGCGGGCCCTCGGCGCGCGCGGGCGCCGCGTCGGCCGGCTCGTCGTCGGAGGGCGCCGGCGGCGGCGCGGGCGCGGGGTGCGGCGGCGGCCGCAGCGCACCCGGCGTCGCTCGCGCGCGCGCTCGAGCGCCTCGGCGAGCCGCTCGCGGCCGAACGGCTTGAGCAGGTAGTCCACGGCGTGGACCTCGAACGCGCGCAGCGCGTGCTCGTCGAACGCGGTCGCGAAGATCACCATCGGTCCGGGTTCGAGCAGCTCCAGCACTTCGAAGCCGTCGAGCTTCGGCATCTGCACGTCGAGGAACACGAGGTCGGGCGCGAGTTCGCCGATCCGCTTCACGGCTTCGAAGCCGTTCGCGCACTCGCCCACGACGCGCACATCGCCGTGCGCGCCGAGGTACTCCTGCATGAGTGCGCGCGCCGGCGCCTCGTCGTCCACGACGACGACGCGCAGCGTATCGCCGGTCGTCATCGCGCCGCCCCCGCCGCTGGCGCGGCGTCCGCGTCGAGCGCGGGCAGTTCCAGGTCCACGATGAAGTCCTCCCCCTCGTGCCGGGCGTCGAGCCGCGCGCCCTTCGGGTCGAGCGCGCGCATGCGGCGGCGGACGTTCTCGAGCCCGACGCCCTCGCCCGCGCGGTGACCGGGCTCATCCTCGCACGGATTGACGACGCGGAGCGAGAGCCGGTCGTCCTCGCGGCGCGCGTGGATCGCGATGACGCCGCCCTCGAGGCGCTCGGACACGCCATGCTTCACGGCGTTCTCGACGAGCGGCTGCAGGAGCAGCGGCGGGACGAGGCAGCGCTCGGCGCCGGGCTCGACGACGACGTCGAATCCGAGCCGCTCGCCGAAGCGCACGCGCTCGATGGACAGGTAGCGCTCGACGAGCGCGAGTTCGTCCGCGAGCGGCACGGAGTCGCGCGCGGCGAGCTGGAGCGTGCGCCGGAAGAAGTCGCCGAGGCGTTCGCACATCGAGCGCGCGCCCTCGGGGTCGCGCGTCACGAGCGAGCTGATCGAATTGAGGCTGTTGAACAGGAAGTGCGGGTGGAGCTGGGCGCGCAGCGCGCGCAGTTCGGCGTCGCGCGCGACGACCAGCGATTCGAGCGCGCGCCGCTCGGCCTCGCGCGAGGCCTCGAACGCCAGGTAGAAGTAGTGCAGCACCGCCGACAGCAGGTAGAGCGGGATGCCGACGACGAACAGCAGCGCGGCGTCGCGCAGCAGTCCCGCGCGGTCCGGCCCGAAGCCGAAGCGCACCGACAGGAACACGCCCCACACGGTGCCGAGGGCGGTCAGGATCGCGGCGGACTGGAGCGCCGCGCCGAGCTGCGCGGTGAGCGCGCGGGCGGGTTCGCGGCCCGTGAGCGGGTTCGAGCGGCACACCCACCAGGCCGAGAGCGTCACGAAGCCGAACACGACGGTGAGCGGCAGCGCGAACGCGAGCGCCTCGCTCCACGGCCGGACGTCCACCGCCCGCAGCACGACGGCGAGCGGGACGCCGGCCGCGAGCGACGCGGCGAGGAACAGCGCGAGCGCGAGGCGGCGCGTGAGCAGCGGGTGCACGGCCTAGGCGTCCTTCTCCCGCTTCTCCTGGACGATCGCGCCCGCGGTCACGCCCCCGGCCTTCGCGCCGTAGAAGCCGCTCGTGCGGCGGGCGCGCGGCTCGTCCTCGTCGTCGTCGTCGGACTTGGCGCCCTTGAGCGAATCCTTGATCTCGATGCCGCCCATCATCGCGAAGCCGCGCAGGTACAGGATGCGGTCCGGGCTGCGGCCGTGGCCGCTGCGGTTGTCCTCGATGCCGCCCATGATGGCGCTCACCTCGTTGATGATCTTCCAGTCGTGCGGCACGGTGACGTCCACGCCGCCCATCACGGCCGTCAGTTCGAGCACCGCGCCCTCCGGCACCGGCACGGCGTCGCGCAGGTCCAGCTCGATGCCGCCCATGATCGCGGTCGCGTCGCCGCCGCGGAACGCGCGCGAAGTGGAGCGGCGCTGCACGCCCGCCCAGACCGCGAAGCACGAGAGCACGTCGTCGTCGTCGGTGACGGGGGCGCTCCCGCCGGTCGCGGACGGCTCCGTCGGGGACATGCCCGTGACTCCGCGTCCGCTCACCGGCCTCGGCCCCACGTACGAGCGGTACATGATCAGGCCGCCGACGAAGATCAGCCACAGCGGCCACAGGCTCCAGAGCGAGAAGCCGACGAGATCGAGGCTCTCGCTGAGCAGCAGCAGCCCGATCGCGGTCCAGATGGAGCCCGCGAGCGGCCTGCGCGGGCCGAAACCGCCGACCATCTGCAGCACGCCGAAGATGACGATCGCGAGCGGCCACCAGCGCAGCACGGCGCCCGACTCGACGAGGTCGAGGTTGTCGAGCGTCCACAGCGCTCCGCACAGAACGAAGACGAGCCCGATGAACATGCGGCCCGACCAGGCGCGGCGATTCTCAAGCATGATGGGCCCTCCGTTCTTCGCGATCCTCGAACAGCCGCGCGAGCAGCGCCGCGACGGGCGCGCCGACGAGCGCGAGGGCGACGAGACTCCACGGCCAGACGGCGCCGAGGACGGTGACGAGCGCCTTGAGCAGCGCGCCGAGCAGCACGAACGCGCGCGGCGAACCGGGCGCACCGTACAGCAGCAGCGCGGCGTTCTGCACCACGAGCCACAGCGTGAAGGTGGCGAGCGCCAGCTCGAGCGCGAGCCGCGCGACCGAGGCGGGGCGGAGCCGCATCACGATGCGCCTCCCCCGCCGCCGTCCGAGACGACCTCGGCTTCGGAGCGGCGGTCGAACGCGGGGCCGAGCGCGGAGCGCACGACCATGCCGAGCCCGATCGCGACGAACACGAGCGGCCACGAGTTGACCCAGCTGAAGCCCCACCAGCCCTCGTTCGAGACGAGGAACCAGCCCGAGAACAGCACCTCGGTGACGCCGCTCCCGACGCGGTCGGCCGAACGCCAGCCGAGGATCTTGCTGAGACCGTGGGCGGTGAGGAGCAGCGGCCACCAGTGCCACAGATCGTGCGCCTCGACGACGTCGAAGCGATCGAGCAGGAAGACGGCGCCGAGCGCGACCAGGATGAGCCCGAAGACGATCCCTTCCTGACGCTCGCTGTCCCGACGACGGCCCATTCGAACCCTCCTTTCGCTTCGCGCGACCCGTGTCGCGCCTCTCACGTAGGGAAGTTACGGACGTTCCGCCGCCTGCGCCCGGGGGAATCGGCGAGTGGCGGCCTGCGACCGGCGAACGGCGCCGGGCGGCCGGCGAATGGCGCCGTCCGGAGCGCTCAGCGCGCGGCGGAGTCCGGACGGGGCGCCGCGCGCGCCTCGCGGACGAGCACCGCGATCGTGCCGAGCACGAGGATCGCGGCGAACGAGAACCACTGGAGGGCGTAGCTCAGGTGCTCGTTCTCGTCGAGCCGCGCCGGCGGCTCGCGGCGCGGCGCATCGGGCACGCCGGGCCCCGGCAGCTCGCGCAGAACCAGGTCCGGCACGACGTCGGGCAGCGCGCGCGCGATCGAATCGGGATCCAGCGACCGCGACGACCAGAGGCGCAGCGAGTCGCTCTCGAGCGCGTGCCAGCCCGCGGCGCTCGAGCGCACGAGCGGCTCGATCACGCCCGACACCCAGCGCGGCTCCCGCTCGGGAAAGTCCTGAGGCCGCGCGAACACGCCGTCGTCGGACGGCAGCCAGCCCCGCTGGACGAGCAGCCGCAGCGAGTCGCCCGCGAGCACGAGCGGCGTGACGACGGCGACGCCCGGCCGCTCGTCGCGCACGCGCATGCGCAGCAGCACGTGGCGCCTCGAATCGAACGCGCCGTAGAGCGCGATCCTCCGCCCCTCGAACACGCACGCGCCGGTCCCGGGCTCGTTCGTCGCGGTGCGGCCCGCGCGCTCGGCGTCCTCGGCGTGCTTGCGCTCGCCGCGCGCGATCTCGGCTGCGAGCGCCGCGCGGCGCCGAGCGTCTCGGGCGCGGCGGCGAGCGTGCGCGCGGTCGCGGCGTTCGCCGCCCGCTTCGCCGCGAGCCGCGACAACTGCCAGACGCCGAGCCGCACGCACACGGCGGCGGCGGCGATCAGGGCGATCGCGATGACCCAGCTTCGCGGTCGGATCGGCACGGGTCCGCGCTCGGACGCGCGCCTCAGGGGGCCGGCTTCGGCGCCGGCAGGTCGAAGGCGGCCGACGGCGCCTCGAATCCGCACGTCTTGTGCGTGCCGTCGCAGAACGGCCTGTTCCCGGACTGCCCGCAGCGGCACAGCGACACGCGCGTTCGGCCCGAGAGCCCGTAGGCCCGGCCTTCGGCGTCCACGATTTCGAACTCGCCCTCGACGCGCAGCGAGCCGTTGGGCATCACGGTGATACGGGTGTTCGGCATGACCGTCGTCTCCACGGGGATTCGGGTGTCGGGGCGGAAAGTCCGTCGCGCGGCACTCTAGCCGGGCCGCGGGCGGCGGGCGAGCGCCCGGCCGCCGCAACACCGCGCGGAAAAGCGTCGTATCCTCGGCCACGCATCGCCGCTCGATCCGCCGACCGCGACACTCGCGGGCCCGCGATCGGGGCGCACGCCGGGGGGAAAGAGGCTCGTGATCGGTCTGATGGTGGGTGGGCTCGTGATGTTCGCGGGGCTGTTCGTCGCGCTGATGGTCGGGATCGGAGGCCTGGTGTTCGGGCTGCTCACGCTGCCCTTCCGACTGCTCGGACTGCTCGCGAAGGGCATCGGCTTCCTCGTCGCGCTCCCGTTCCTGCTCGTCGGCGCCGTGTTCGTGGGGCTCGGTGCGCTGGTGCTCGCGCTCACGCCGCTCCTGCCGTTCGTGCTGATCGGCCTCGGGATCTGGTGGCTCGTGCGCCGCAAACCGCACTCGAACGCGCGCGTCGCCTAGCCGCGCCGAACAACGACGGCCGCCCGGACCTCCGGGCGGCCGTCGCGTTTCGGTTCGGATCGGTCCGCGCGCTTATGCCGCGAGGCCGTCCGGCGTCGTGGAGACTTCGCGCGCGGGCACGGGGACCGCGACGCCCTTCGGGCTCGCTCCGCCGAGCAGCATCTGCCACGCCTCGGTGGACTGCGCGCGCAGGTGGATGCGCGTCATCGAGACCTCGCGCGTGACGCTCATCGTGAAGCCGTCGAGCGACGCGTAGTCGCCGCTCGCGAGCAGGTCCGACGTCGCCTGCACCGCGCGGTCGCCGTGCTCGCGCTCGTGATGATGCCCGCGGCCCTCGCCCGGTCCGAGCAGGCCCTGCAGGTTCGCGACGAGCTTCTCGATGTCGGCGAGCTCCTGCTCGTTGAGGTCGCCCTCGACCGCCATCGTGACGTTCGCGGACACCGAGTACTCGCGGAACTTGAGCACGGCGCCGTGCGTGCCGTCCTCGCCTTCGGTCGCGACGACGATGCGGCCGCGCGTCGCCTCGGTCTCGGCGTGGAGCGAGAGCGTCACCGTGTCGCCCTCGTCGGTCACGATCTGGAGCTGCGCGTCGGTGCGCGTGATGCGCGAGCGCAGGCGCACGTCCACTTCGGTGCTCGAGGTTTCGTCCTCGACCGGCGCCGGAGCCGGGGGCTGCGGCGGCGGCGTGGGGAGGGCGGCGGATGCGCCCGTGCCGCTCGAGCCGGGATCTTCGGTCGTCTGCTCCGGCGCCCGACCCGCGACGAGCAACGCGGAACGGGATGCCCACCACGACTGCTGCGCGATCAGGATCGAGAACGGGGAAACCGGGTTCACGCCCATGCCGTCACCTCCCTGGTTGGGGTCGCGCGTGAGTCTCGGAGGGTGAGGCCCCGACTTGACGGCCGGAACGAAACCGGGCGGGCGCGGAAGGTCCCGCGCCCGCCCGAATCGTGCCGAGCGGGCGATCAGCGCACCACGGTCACTCGCCGCGCGTCGGCGAGCGCGCCCTGCGCGATCCGCACCACGTAGACCGCGGGCGCGAGCGACGTGCGCGCGCCGAGCGTCACCGCGTGCGTCGCCCCCGCGCGCGCCGCGACCGCGTCGGAGTCGACGACGCGCCCCTGCACGTCGAACAGCTCGACCCGCACGGGACCGTCGGCCGCCGACGTGAACGACACCCGCACCGGGCCGCGCGAGGGATTCGGCCCGAGGCTCGTCACGCGCAGCCGCGCGTCCGCCGCCGCCTCGCCCACGCCGACGGTGCCGATCGTGTCGCCGTGGCAGCTGATCACGGCCGCGCCGGCGGGCAGGTCGTCGAAGCGGAGACCGGCGCGAACCCACGCGCTTCCGGGAGACGAGATGAAACCGGAACCGGAGGTCGACGCCACGAGCCGCGCTCTCACGACGAAGTCGGCGCCGGCGAGCACCGAGACGCCGCCGGACAGCACCGTATTGAGGTTTCCGGTCGACGAGCACTCGTAACCGCCGCACGTCGCCTGCTTCATCGCCTCCGCGACGAGCACGCCGTCCAGTTCCAATCGCGCCGTTCCGGTCGCGCGCGTCGTGATGTCGTCGGCGCGCGCGTTCACGTCTCCCGTGACGGGCGCCTTCAGCGTGAAGCCGACCGGGGACCCCGGTGGCGGGCCGACGATCCGAAAGAGCTCGAGCACGGTCAGCGTGGAGGTCATGCCGCCGAAGTCCGCACTCAGGTCCACGCCGAGCGTGTCCGCTCCGAGATCGAACCAGCCGTGCGACGGCGCGAATCCCAGCCGGCACGTTGTGTCGAGCGTCGCGGCCGAAGTCGCGAGATCGCACGCTCCGAAGGCGAACTGACTCGACGGGCACGTCTGCGCAACCGAGGGCGAAGCCTGGAGCGCGAGCGGAGCGAGCGTGAGCAGGGCGATTCCGATGATCATCGCGCGCGGGGCCGCGCGCCGGGACGGATTCGAAGTCGATCGCATGAGCACCTCCCCAATGAGGGCGCCGAGCGAGGTGCGCGCTGCAGGGAGTTTCCACCTCCGCGCGCGACCGGACAAGCACCCATCCGCGGCCCGCGAGCGCGAGCGGCGCCGCGAGCGTGGCGGGCCCGGGGGGGGCCGTCGGGTTCCGCTTCCGCGCCGCTCGCCGACGCAAGGGAGCGCGGAACGTCGCACTCGAAACGCCGGTCCGAGTCGACGAATTCCCTCACGGTTCGGAACCGGCAGTCCTAGACTTCCCGGCACCGGCACGGTCCCGGCCCCCAGCCGCGACCCCTTCCGCCGGAAGTTGGACGTCTCGCCGGGCGAAATTCCGCACCGAGTTTCCGCCCGGACCGCTCTTCGCCGCCGGAGCCGCACGCGATGGCACATGGCCGCCGCCATGCCCGCGCTGCACCACGCCCCGCGCCCGTGCCGCCGCCTTCGGCCGCGCGCGAGTGGGGCTGGTTCCTCGTGGCCGTCGCGGCGCTCGCCTGCCTCCTGTGGGCGTGCCGCGGGTCCAGGCTCGGCACACCGGTCGCCGACGACTACGTGTTCCTGAACGCGCTCCAGACCGGCCAGGGCTCGGACCTGTTGGGGCCGATGGGCTCGCCCTTCTACTGGCGGCCCGTGAGCCGGCAGCTCTACTTCCTCGCGCTCGGGCCGTGGCTCGTCGAACACCCGTGGCTCGCGGCCGCCGCGCACGCCGCGCTGCTCGCCGTGCTTTACGTGACGCTCTATCGCATCGGCCGCCGGGCGTTCGCGCCTGCGATCGCGGCGGCCGCGGCGTTGTTCCCGCTGCTCGGCGAACCGACGCGAGTGCTGCTCGGCTGGCCGAGCGGCGGCGAGTACCTGCTCGCGGCGACGTGTGCGGCGCTCGCCGTGCACGAACTGCTCGCCGAGCGGCTGTGGACGATGTCGCTCGCCGCCGCGGCGGCGATGCTGAGCCACGAGGCCGCGGCGCTCGTGCTGCCGTCGCTCCCGGCGATCGCGTGGGTGGGCCGCGCGCGGCCCGCCGTGGTCGGGCGCGCCGCGGGATTCGCGCTCGCGCTCGGAGCGCTGTTCGCGGTCGGCCACGCGGTCGCGCGCGGACACGGCATGGGACTGCCCTCGGACGCGCCGACGGGCGACGTCTCGATCGAGAACCTGGGCGCCGTCTTCCGCGCGGCGGCCCTCGCGCAGCTCAACCTCGAGGACCAGCCGGCGCGGGTGCGCTCGATCTTCGGCGTCGCCTACGCCGCGCTGCTCGCCGCGACGTTCGCGCTCGCGATCCGCCGCGAGGCGCGCGCGCGGATCGCGGGCACCGGCTGGGTGCTCGCCGGCGCCGCGCTGTGGTTCGCGGCCGGCACCGTGCCGCTCGCGGTGCTGCTGCCCGACTGGAACGGTTGGCGAACGTTCTTCCCCTCGCTCGGGCTTCGCGCTGCGGGTCGCGGCGCTCGCGATCGCGCCGATCGCCGCCGCGACCGTGTCGCTCGAGGCGCCCGCGACCGCTTCGCAGCTCTCGTTCGTGCGGCTCGCGCGGCTGCAGCGCACCCTCGAGTCCACGCGGCTCGCGCTCCGCGATCGCCATCCCGAACTGCCCGCGGGCGCGCGCGTCGAGTACCTCGGAATTCCGAACGTCGTGCTGTTCGGCTTCGAGGATTCGCTCGCGGCGCGCGTGTGGTACCGGGATCCGACGCTCCAGTGGACGAGCTTCGAGCGCCGGCCGGGCGGCGGCTACCGCACCGACGCGCTCGTCGAGTACGAAGGCGGGCTCGCGGCACCCGCGCGCGCCGTCGAGCCCGGCGCCGCGCGCGACTTTGTCGCAGGACTCGCGGCGATGGAACGCCGGCGGGACGCCGAAGCCGAATCCCTGCTCGTGAGCGCGCAGCGTGCGCACCCCGAGCCGCGCGGCCCGCTGTCGCAAACGCTGTGGATGAATCGCGCGATCCTCGCGTTCCAGCGCGGCCGCGACGCGGACGCCGACTCGTTCAACCGCGCGGCGCTCGCGCTCGGTGGCGAGAGCGCGGACTCGTGGGCGCTCGCGGCGCACCTCGCGCTCGCGCGCGGCGACCTCGCGGCGGCGCGCGCCGCGGTCGAGCGCTGCCTCGCGCTCGACCCGCGGCACGGCGAGGGCCGCTACCTCGCCGGGCGTCTCGCGACGCTGCCCGTAACGGCCGCGCTCGCGCCCCGCACGCGCTGACCCGCCGCGCTTGCGCGCGGCGTCCGCCATCGGCGATTCTCCCCCGCCGCATTCCACGCCGACCGTTCCGCGCGCCCTGCGCCGCGCCCGCCCCGAGGAGTTCCATGGCCGTCGATTCGTCGAAGCCGTTCGTCTACGTGATGAAGGACCTGCGCAAGGTCGTGCCGCCCAAGCGCGAGATCCTGAAGGGCATCTGGCTGAGCTTCTACTACGGCGCCAAGATCGGCGTGCTCGGCCTGAACGGCGCCGGCAAGAGCTCGCTCCTCAAGATCATGGCCGGCGTGGACGCGGACTTCCTCGGCGAGGCGTTCCTCGGCAAGGGCTACACCGTCGGCTTCCTGCCGCAGGAGCCGCAGCTCGACCCGAAGAAGACCGTGCTCGAGAACGTTCAGGAAGGCGTCGCCGCGAAGGTCCAAGTCGTGCGCCGCTGGAACGAGATCAGCGCGAAGTTCGCAGAACCCATGGACGACGACGCGATGAACGCGCTCATCGAAGAGCAGGGCAAGCTGCAGGACAAGATGGACTCGATGAACCTGTGGGATCTGGACCGCCAGCTCGAAATCGCGATGGACGCGCTCCGCTGCCCGCCGGGAGACGCCGACGTGACGAAGCTCTCGGGCGGCGAGCGCCGCCGGGTCGCGCTGTGCCGGCTGCTGCTGTCCAAGCCCGACCTGCTGCTGCTCGACGAGCCGACGAACCACCTCGACGCCGAGTCGGTCGCGTGGCTCGAGCGCTTCCTGCAGGAATACGAGGGCACCGTCGTCGCCGTGACGCACGACCGCTACTTCCTCGACAACGTCGCGGGCTGGATCCTCGAGCTCGACCGCGGCGCGGGCATCCCGTGGGAAGGCAACTACTCCAGCTGGCTCGACCAGAAGCGCACGCGCCTCGCGCAGGAAGAGAAGCAGGAGTCGGCGCGCCAGAAGACGCTCGAGCGCGAGCTCGAGTGGGTGCGCATGGCCCCGCGCGCGCGGCAGGCGAAGAGCAAGGCGCGACTGCAGGCCTACGAGAAGATGCTCGCCGAAGAGGGGCGCGAGAAACTCGACAACGTCGAGATCTACATTCCGCCGGGACCGCGCCTCGGCAGCGTCGTGATCGACGCCGAGGACCTCAAGAAGGGCTACGGCGACAACCTGCTCATCGAGGACCTGTCGTTCAAGCTGCCCCCGGCCGGCATCGTCGGCGTGATCGGGCCGAACGGCGCGGGCAAGACGACGCTGTTCCGCATGCTCGTCGGCCAGGAGACGCCCGACTCGGGCGCGCTCAAGATGGGCGAGACGGTGAAGGTGTCGTACGTGGACCAGTCGCGCGACGCGCTCGCCGGCGAAAAGACCGTGTGGGAGGAGATCTCGGGGGGACAGGACAACGTCGTGCTCGGGAAGCGCGAGGTGAACTCGCGCGCCTACTGCGCGTGGTTCAACTTCCGCGGCGCGGACCAGCAGAAGCGCGTGAAGGACCTCTCGGGCGGCGAGCGCAACCGGCTCCACCTCGCGAAGCTGCTGCAGAGCGGCGGAAACGTGCTGCTGCTCGACGAGCCGACGAACGACCTCGACGTGGACACGCTGCGCGCGCTCGAGGACGCGCTGCTCGAATTCGCGGGCTGCGTGGTCGTGATCTCGCACGACCGCTGGTTCCTCGACCGCATCGCGACGCACATGCTCGCGTTCGAGGGCGACTCGCAGGTGCGGTTCTTCGAGGGCAACTTCCAGGCCTACGAGGCCGACCGCCACGAGCGGCTCGGCACCGACGCCGATCAGCCGCACCGCATCCGCTACAAGAAGCTCGTGCACCACTAGAGGCCCGCGTGTCCGCGCTCCGCCAGCTCGCCACCGCCGCCGCGCTCGCCGCGGCGCTCGGCGCGTCCGGAAGCGCCTTCGCGGTTCCGGGGGACGCCGGCTCGCCCGAGGCGCGCGCGCTGCTCGCGCGCGTCGTCGAGGCGTACGGCGGCCGCGCCGCGCTCGAGCGCGTGCGCGCGTACCGGCTCGAAGGCGAGTTGTTCTCGATCCGCCGCCACGACGAGTCGCCGACGGTGCGCGTGTTCGCGCGCCCCGGCCGCCTCAAGGTGCTCATCGGCTACGAGGGCGCGGGCGAGGCGCGCATCGTGGACGGCGCGAAGGGCTGGCGCAGCGTGGACGAGGGCCCGATCGAAGAGGCGCACGGGCCGATGCTCGACGCGATGGTGCTGCAGGCCGCGCGCGCCGACGTGCCGTGGATCCTGATCGAGCACGCCGCCGAGGCGCGCTGGCTCGCCGCGCAGGACGTGGACAGCGTCGCGTGCGAGGGCGTCGAGTTCCCGCTCCCGGGCGGGCTCACGTTCCGCGCGTTCGTGGATCCGCGCGACCACCGCGTGCGCATGAGCCAGGGCGCGCTCGCGCACGGCGGCATGCAGACGCACTTCGAGACCTTCTACGACGACTTCCGCGCGGTGGACGGCGTGTGGTTCGCGTTCCGGGAGCGCAACTGGGCGTCGGGCACGCAGACCGGCGTCACGAGCGTGACGCGCGTGATCCTCAATCCCCGCTTGCGCGCCGACGAGTTCCGGCCGCCCAAGGGCGGCGCGGCGCCGAAGGCGCGCGGCGACTCCTGAGCGTCAGGACTTCCGGCGCGGGGGCAGCAGCGCGACGGCCGCGAGCAGCGTGAGTCCGACGTTCTCGAAGAACTTCTGCGGGCCCACCGTCGAAGCGCTCGCCTTCCCGAAGCAGCCGCAGCGGAAGTCGAGTCCGCGCGCCCACGCCGAACCCACGGCGACCGTGAACACGGCCATCATCAGGAGCGTGAGCAGCGCGCCCGCGCGCGCGCGCAGGCCCGTCACGAGCGCCGCGCCCGCGAGCAGTTCGATCCACGGCAGCGTGATCGCGACGAGGTGCTCGCTCCCGACCGGGAGCAGCCGGAAGTTCTTCGCCTGGAGCGCGAGGTCGGTCGGGTCGGCAATCTTCGCGACCGCCGCCACGATGAACACCGCGCCGATTCCGATCTGGGCCGCACGCAGCAGCAGCGCGCGCAGCGCGAATCCGCGTTCGCCGTTCACGGCTGGCCTCCCGTGCTGAGCGCGTTCCCCGAGTTCTTCCATCCCGGCACGCCGTCCATGAACACGAGCACCTTGCGGTAGCCGGCGTCCACGAGCGAGAACGCCAGGCTCTTCGAGAGGTCGCAGTCGCCGCCGCCGCAGTAAGTCACGATCGGCCGATCGAGCGGTCCGAGTCCCTTGAGCCTGTCGGGGTTCTTGAACACGTCGTCGAACGGCAGGTTCTTCGCGCCCGGGATGTGCCCCTCGGCGAACTCCTCCGCCGAGCGCGCGTCGAGGAACAGCGCCGACTTCGCGTCGTAGAGCTGCTTCACGAACGCGTAGTGCGCTTCGATCGGCTCCTTCGAATCGGGCACCGCCGGACCGGCGGGCGCCGCGGCTCCGGGCGGCGTCCACGCGCGCGGCTTCGCGTTCGCGGCCGGCGTCGCGGACGACGGCGCGGGATCGGTCGCGGTCGCGGCCGGCGGGGTCGCGGGTGGCGGCGTGATGGAAGCCATCGGCGGCGCCGCGGGCTTCGGGGACTCGCTCGCAGCGGGCGTCGGCGCCGGCGTGGCGGCGTGCGGTTCCGGCTTCGGGGCGGACGACACGGCGGGAGGCGGCGTCTCGGCCGGCGCCGACGTCAGGACCGTGCCCGATTGCGACGTCGTGTCGCCGACGACGACGGGCTTCGGCATCACGTCGTCGAGGCTCACGAGCTTGCGCTCGACGCGCACCCAGCTCAGCGCCTTCGGGTCGTGCGTCATGAGCCGGAACTGGTTCGCGGCGAGCCCGAGCACGATGCCCGCGGCGGCGAGGAACAGCGTGTCGCGCACGAGTCCGGACGGACGCGGCTCGTTCGTCGGGGGCGGCGAAGGCGTGTCGTTCATGAGGGGTCCGGGTGTCGGAAGTGGATCGAGCGAGCGAAGCGGTGAGCGGTCGCGGATGATAGCTCGGCCGCCGAGGGGCCGGAAGACCCGCCGCCACGACTTTGCCGACTCCGAACCTCTTGGACGGCTGGAAGCGACGAAAGGTGGGTCAGCGTCCCGCCAGCGCGACGCGGGTGTCCGAGTCGCCGAGCAGGACGAAGCCCGCCCAGTCGCGCGGCGCCTGGAACGCCGGATCGGCCCGCTGCGCGCGCTGCGCCGCCCGCAGCGCAGGCCCCACCGCGAGCCCCTGCGCGAGCCCCTCGTAGAAACGCCGCACGATGCGCTCGGCCGCGCCGTCGGAGACGTCCCACTGGGTGGCGAGCACGGCGCGCGTGCCGCCCGCGAGCCAGGCGGCCGCGAGGCCCGGCAGGTTCTCGCGCACCCCCGACTGTCCGCCGACCGACGTGCAGCCCGCGAGCACGACGAGGCCGGCGGGCACCTTCGCACGCTGGACGGTCGCGGCGTCGAGCCAGGCGTCCGCGCGCGCGGGATCGCCGAGCAGCACGGCGTCGCGCCAGGTCGCGGTGCGGTCGTAGCGCATGTGCCCCGCGAGGTGCACGACGTCGCAGCCGCGCGCAGCGGAGCCGACGGGAGCGCGCGCGCCGTCGGCCGCGTCCACGATCGCGCGCGCGCCGGCGAAGCGGCTCTCGAGCCAGCGCGCCTCGCGGCCCGCGGCGGCGAGGAACAGCGTGTCGCGCACGAGTCCGGACGGACGCGGCTCGTTCGTCGGGGGCGGCGCAGATCGCGGCCGCGGTCGTCGCGCGTGCGCGCGACGGCGAGCAGGCGCGCGGCGCCGCGGCCTGGGGACCGCGTGCGCCCGCGCGCCGCCGCGAGCCAGCGCGCCGACGGCACGAAGCCGAGGTCGCGGTCGAGCGCGAGGCACTCGGTGCGGCCGGGCAGGACGAGCGATCCGAGCGGGAAGCGCACGAGTCCGCCGCACGCGATGCGCACGCGCTCGGCGCGCTCGAGCGGGCCGCGCGCGCCGCCGAAGACGAGCTGCCCGATCGCGACGGCGGCGCTCGCGCGCGCCCCGGCCACGTCGCCGCCCCCTGGCCCGCGCAGCACCTCGTAGAAGCGCCACAGCCGTTCGGTGAGGCGCGCCGAGGCGTTCGCGCCATAGGCGTACGCGGTGTCGCGCGAGACGACGAACACGAGCGAGGTCTCGCGCGACGCGTACACGTCGAGGAACACCTCGTTCGGGGCGAGCACTTCGCGCCGGAGCGTCGCGATCGAGATCGGCCGTCCTCCCGAAGCGCCGTCCGCTCCGGGCGCGTCGAGCGTGCGGGAGCGGAAGCGCTGAAGCGCCTCGAACGCTTCGGCCGTGCGGCGCGACGCGCTGCCGCCGCGACGCGGGTCGCACAGCGCCGCGCCGTACTCGGCCGCGAAGTCGAGCGCGCCGTCGTCCGCGAGTTCGCGCCAGCGGCTCGCGTTCGTGCTCGCGCGCAGGCGCTCCCAGTCGGACGCGGCGCCGCGGAATTCGCGCAGCGCCGAATCGAGCTCCCCGAACGCGTTCCAGCAGCGCGCGCGCTGCGCCCGATCGAACAGCTGGCTGAACCCTCCCAGGCCCGAACTCGCGATCCGCTCCGTCCGGGCGACCGAGCGAAACGCGTCGCGGGCCTCGCGCGTCCGGCCGAGCGCGATCAGGCAGATCGTCCGTTCGAACGCGAGCGAGCGGCGATCCTCGTCCGTGAGCCACGACGCTCCCTCGGCCGTGAGCCGGTCCAGCAGTCCGAGCTGTTCCTCGTGGCGGCGCGCGCGCTCCAGTTGGCTCAGGAACGGCGCGACGAGGTCGAGCCGGGCGTCCGGACGCACCGAGTCCACGAGCGCGAACGCGCGCCGTCCGTATTCGACCGCCTCGCCGACGCGCTGCTGCTGGCCGCGAAGGACGCCGAGCTGTGTCCACAGCTGCGCGCGCAGGTCCGCGGGCGTCGCGGGGCCCGCATCGAGCATCGCGCGCGTCAGGATCGAGTCGGCGCGCTCCAGTTCCCCCATGTTCGTCGCGAGCAGCGCGAGGTTCACCGCCGGATAGAGCGCCGTCGTGTTGCGTCCGAGCGCGCGGTAGCTGTCGATCGCGCGTTCGTAGTAGTTCGCCGCACGCGACGGATCCCCGCGCCGGTGTTCCAGCGCGCCGAGGCCGTTCAGGAATTCGGCCTCGGCGGCGCGATCGCCGGTGAGGCGCGCGATTTCGAGCAGCGCCGCGTAGTTCGCGCGTCCCCGCACCCCGTCCTCGAGGTTCGCGAGCACGCGCGCGTACCCGCGGCGGGCGAGCAGTTCGCCGCGCGGGTTCGGCATCGCGGCGAAGTCCCGGATCGTGCGCTCGTAGAGCGGACGCGCCGCGCGGTAGCGCCGTCGCAGCATCGCCGTGTAGGCGACGCCGAGCCGCGACCACGCGACCTCGAGCGGATCGCCGCTGCGTTCCGCGAGCGCGAGCGCCTCGCGGTAGCCGCGCTCCGCCGCCTCCACGCGGCCGCGCAGTTCCGCCGCCTTGGCGCCGAAGCGCAGCGCCCGCGCGAGGCTCAGCGTGTCGCGCGCGGCGCGCGCGACCGGCGTCGCGCGCGCGAGCAGGCTCTCGGCGCGCCACGTCCGGCCGGCGTCGAGCTCGATCAGCACGCGGCGCAGCGTGACGAGCATCTCGAGGTCGCCATCGCCGCGCGCGCGCGCATCGCGGTCCAGCGAATCGAGCACGGCGACGGCGCGGCTCGCCTGTCGCAGTGCGTAGAGCGTATCGGTCTGCGCGAGGCGCGTGAGCATCGCCTCGGAGCGCGGCGGCATCGCGCCCGCGGGCGGCGCGATCGCGAGCGCGGCCGCGAGCACGGCGGCGAGCGCGCCCGCGAGCGCCCGAGCGCCCGGCGCGCCGCGCCCCGGCCCGGAGCGACGCACGCTCAGCGCGCCGCTCCGAGCGCGCTCAGGATCCGGACGACGTGGCGCGCGTGCTTCAGGTACAGGTCCACGCGCACGTTCTCGTTCGGCGCGTGCGCCTGCGTGCCCGGGTAACCGCAGCCCGCCATCACGACCGGCAGCCCGAGATCGTGGACGAACGGATGGCTCGGGCCGGACCCGCCGATCATCGGCGTGATCTCCATTCGCGCCCCGTAGACCGGCTCGGCGGCGTCCACCACGAGCTTCACGAACGGATGGTCGGGATCGGTGCGCGCCGGAGGCTCGCCGCCGAGGAAGTCCACGCGCACGTCGGCGAAGCCGCTCGCATCGAGGTGGGCGCGCAGCAGCGACAGCGCCCGTTCGGGCGTCTGGTCGGGCACGAGTCGGAAGTCCACCTTGGCCGACGCACGCGCCGGCAGCACCGTTTTCGAGCCCGCGCCCTGGTAGCCGCTCGTGAGCCCGCAGATCGTGCACGTCGGCTCGAACACCTCGGCGATGCGCAGGTCCGTTCCGCCCGCGAGTCCGCGCACGAAGCCCCGGATGCCGTAGCGCGCCCGGTACTCGGCCGCGGGGTCGGCGAGCGCCGCGAGCAGCTCGCGGTCGCGCGCGGTCGGCGGCACGACGTCGTCGTACCAGCCGGGAATGCGGATGCGCTCGTCTTCGCCCTTGAGCGACGCGAGCGCCCACGTCAGCCGCCACGCGGCGTTCGGGAAGATCGAGCCCGCGAGCCCCGAGTGCGCGTCGAGCGTTCCCGTCTCGACCGACAGCTCGACGTAGCAGATGCCGCGCAGGCCGAGGTACTGGAGCGGAACGTCGCGGTGGTCCACGGCGCCGAACTCCCACAGGCAGGCGTCGGCCTTGAGTCGGTCGCGGTGCTCGCGAACGAAGCCGTGCAGGTGACGGCTGCTCGTCTCTTCCTCGCCCTCGATCACGAACTTCACGCGGCACGGCAGTTCGCCGTCGGTCGCGAGTAGCGCGTCGATCGCGTGCAGCCGCGACACGATGTGCGCCTTGTCGTCGCTCACCCCGCGCCCGTAGAGCTTGCCGTCGCGCAGCGTGGGCGTGAACGGCGGCGAGTCCCACAGTTCGAGCGGCTCGGGCGGCTGGACGTCGTAGTGGTTGTAGACGAGCAGCGTCTTCTCGCTGCGGCCGGCCCGCTCGCCGACGACGACCGGCGCTCCCGCGGTCGGAATCACCTCGGTCTCGAAGCCGCGCGCGCGCAGGAGTTCGGCCACGAGCGCCGCGCACGCCTCGATGCCTTCGCCCGTCGCCGACACGCTCGGCTGCGCGACGAGCCTCGACAGCTCGTCGAGGCTCGCATCGAGGCGGGACTCCAGGAACGCGTCGGCGGCGCGGAAATCGGTCATGGCGGGCTCCGGTCGGTCGGCGGAAGTGGCGCAGCATTCGGCCTCGGCCGCGGCGCGTCAAGCCCCGTGCGGGCGCGACACGTCCGCGCGGCTGCACGAGCAGGCTGCTGAAAAAGTCGAGGACGAGGCGTCGAGGGAGCGCGACCCACGCTCTGCGTCGGTGCCCCGGAGGTGTCTCCGCTGGATACTCCGCAGCGAGAAGCGACCAAGACAATGCAGTGATCGACTTATTCAGTAGCCTGCTAGGCTGACCGCCGTGCCGCGCTTCGATCCGCTCGCCTATCGCGATCCCCGCCCGAACCCCGCGCTCATCCGGGCGTTCGGCCCGGTCGTGCGCCACGCCGTGCTGCGCGGCCTCGTGCGCCTCGAGTCGCTCGACTGGCCCGACGCCGATCTCGCGCGACTGCGGCGGGGCGTCAACCCCGGCACCGCGGCGTTCGTCGGTCCTAACCACCCCGAGTTCTTCACCGACTGGATGATCGACAAGGAACTCTCGACGCGCTGCTCGCCGCTCATGGCGCACTGGGCGACGTGGGAGATCGTGAACATGAACCCGCTCGCGCAGTCGTTCTGGCTCGCGAACAACCTGATCGCGAACGTGCCGGGCGGGGGCGGCCGCGAGTACTCGGTGCGCCACGCGCTCGAGGGCCACGGCGTGCTGCTGCACCCCGAGGGCACGGCGAGCTGGCGCGGTGACCGCGTCGGCCCGCTCGTGCCGGGCATCGTCGAGATGGCGTGGGACGCCGCCGAGCGCGTGCGTGCGGAGGGCCTCGCGCGCCCCGTGTACGTCGTGCCGGTCGTGTGGAAGCTCCACTTCACGCGCGACGTCGGCGCGCCGCTCGTGCGCGAGATGGAGCGCATCGAGCGGGCGCTCGGCCTGCCCTCCCCCGCCGGGCTCGCGCTCGAGCGGCGTTTCGAGGCGCTGCAGTGGAACCTGCTCCGCACGCGTGCCGCGCGCTTCGACTCGCCGCTCGCGGACGGGCCCGGGGACGGCGCGGCGTTCTTCGCCGCGCAAGGTTCGCTGCAGGACCGGCTGCTCGCGCGGCTCGAATCGGCCTACGGCCGCGTCGAGGGCGACGTTCCCCGACGGCTCCACGCGCTGCGGCGCGCGATCCGCGCGCGCGCGGCCGAGGCGCCCGAAGCGTCGCGCCGCGATCGTTCGATCGTGGCCGAGATCGAGCGGCTCGGAACGTTCGACGCGGCGTCCTACGGCGGCGAGACGCTCGCGCAGGAGCACATCGCCGAGAACCTGAAGCGCATCCGCACCGCGATCGTCACGCGCGGCTTCCGCAACGCGCTCCACAACGTCACGCCCGTCGCGGTCGCACCGCGCGCCGCGCACGTTCGCGTGCCGGAGCCGATCGCCGTGGGCCCGCGTCTCGAGGCGGGCGGCGGCGAAACGGCGCGCGCGGCGCTGCTCGCGGAGCTGCGCGCGACGATGCACTCGGCGCTCGACGGTCTGCTCGCCGAGGTCGCGCCGATCGTGGACCGGTTCCGCCGCCCGAATCCGTTCCGGCTCGCGGCCGGCTGACGCGCCCGCCGCCGGGCCGCCTGCTATGCTGCCCGCACTCCGGACGCCCTCACCTAGGAGCCCCGCGCCCTTGTTCGAGTTCCACCTCTCGCGCGCCGCGCGCGAGCGCTGCCGCTTCGACGGCATGCTGTTCGCGCAGAGCGGCCGCCTCGTGCTCGGCGACCCCGCCGCGGCTCGCCGCCTCGCGGCGGCGCTGACGCGCGCTCGCGGCGGCGCGCCGGTCGCCTCGGGCGCCGACCTCTACGCGATCGGACTGCTCGACGAGGCGATGCACCTCGCGGTCGCGCGCTTCCGCGAGCGCCAGGACCCGCGCGTGTGGCACGACGCGCTCGCGTGGTTCGAGTCGCGGCTCGGCGCCGATCGCCTCGAGTCGATGCTCGAGCGCTTCGCGACGGACTTCCCGCCGCTCGCCGTCCACCGCGGCGAGCGCACGGCGCGCGCGTGGCTCGCCGGGGCTACCGACGGGACGCCGCACCGCGCCGTCGCGCTCGAGGAGCTGCTGCTGCTGTGGCTCGGGAACGCGAACCGCGCGTGCGCTCCGTACCGCGAGCTGTTCGACGACCGCGAGCTCGCGCACGCGACCGGCTACGGCGCGTTCACGTCGCTCGTGCGCGAATTCTTCGAGACGCGCCCGCGCTTCGGCCCCGAGGGCGCGAACCTCGTGGACTTCCTGCGCGCCCCGATGGACGCGGCGCCGGACTCGCTGTTCGCGCAGCTCGACTGGCTGCGCGAGCGCTGGAGCTGGCTGCTCGGCGACCTGCTGACGCGCGTGCTCGTCGGGCTCGACGTGCTGCGCGAGGAGACGCGCTGGTTCGAAGCGCGCGAGCACGCGCGCCGGCTCGCGGCGGAGCGGCACTTCGGCGGCGACTCGGGCGCGGGAGCGGTCCCGCGCTTCGGCACGCAGGACGTCGAGTACGAGCGCTTCAGCCGCGACGAGCACTGGATGCCGGACTGCGTGCTGCTCGCGAAGAGCGTCCACGTGTGGCTCGACCAGCTCGCGCGGGAGTACGGCCGCGAGGTGAAGCGGCTCGACCAGGTTCCCGACGAGGAGCTGGACCGCCTCGCGGCCTTCGGCATCAACGGGCTGTGGCTGATCGGGCTGTGGGAGCGCAGCGAGGCGTCGCGGCGCATCAAGCAGCTCACGGGCAATCCGGACGCGGCGGCCTCGGCGTACTCGCTGTTCGACTACGCGATCGCATCCGACCTCGGCGGCGAGGACGCGTGGCGCGGACTGCGCGACCGCGCGGCACGCCGTGGGCTGCGGCTCGCGAGCGACATGGTCCCGAACCACATGGGACTCGACTCGCGCTGGGTGATCGAGCACCCCGAGTGGTTCCTGTCGCTGCCCGCGAGCCCCTACCCGGCCTACTCGTTCGAGGGCACCGACCTGTCCCACGATCCGCGCGTCGAGATCAAGATCGAGGACCACTACTTCGACCGCACCGACGCGGCGGTCGTGTTCCGGCGCCGCGACCGCTGGAGCGGCGAGACGCGCTTCATCTACCACGGCAACGACGGCACGAGCTTCCCGTGGAACGACACGGCGCAGCTCGACTACCTGAATCCCGCGACGCGCGAGCAGGTCATCCGCACGATCCTCGACGTCGCGCGCCGCTTCCCGATCATCCGCTTCGACGCCGCGATGACGCTCGCCCGCCGCCACGTGCAGCGCCTGTGGTTCCCGGAGCCGGGCGCGGGCGGCGCGATCCCGTCGCGCGCCGAGCACGGCATGACCGCCGACCGTTTCGTCGCGGCGATGCCGAACGAGTTCTGGCGCGAGGTCGTGGACCGCGTCGCGGCGGAGGCGCCCGGAACGCTGCTGCTCGCCGAGGCGTTCTGGCTCATGGAGGGCTACTTCGTCCGCACGCTCGGCATGCACCGCGTCTACAACAGCGCGTTCATGAACATGACGCGCGACGAGCAGAACGCGAACTACCGTAGCGTCATCAAGAACACGATCGAGTTCGACCCGGACATCCTGCAGCGCTACGTGAACTTCGTGAACAACCCCGACGAGCGCACGGCCGTGGACCAGTACGGACGCGGCGAGAAGTACTTCGGCGTCTGCACGATGCTCGCGACCCTGCCGGGCCTGCCGATGTTCGGTCACGGGCAGATCGAGGGCTTCGAGGAGAAGTACGGCATGGAGTTCCGCCGCGCGATGCGCCACGAGTCGCAGGACGACGGACTCGTCGCCGAGCACTGGCGCCGCATCGTGCCGCTCCTGCGCCGCCGCTGGCTGTGGTCGGGCGCGCGCGAGTTCCGCCTCTACGACCTGTGGAACGAGGGCGGACACGTGAACGAGGACGTGTTCGCGTACTCGAACCGCTCGGGCGCGGAACGCGGGCTCGTGCTGTTCCACAACCGCTACGCCGACGCGCGCGGCTGGATCCGCACCTCGGTCGCGTTCGCCGAGAAGCGCGACGACGGCACCCGGCCGCTGCGGCAGACGGCGCTCGCCGAGGCGCTCGGCGCGGACTCCGCGCACGCCCCGTGGATGCGATGCCGCGACGTCGTGAGCGGGCTCGAGTTCCTGTACGACGCGCACGCGCTCGAGCGCGAGGGGCTGCGTGTCGAGCTCGGGGCCTACGGCTCCCGCGTGCTGCTCGACTGGCGCGCCGTTCCGGCCGACGGACGCGCGTGGGGCGAATTGTGCGCCGAACTCGGCGGCCGCGGCGCGCCGAACCTCGAGGACGCGCTGCTCGAACGCGAACTCGCGCCCGCGCGCGAGGCGCTCGCGGAGGCCGCCGCGAGCTTCGCGTACCGCGATCCGTCGCGCGCCGGCGAACGCGCGGCGCACGCGGTCGAGGCGCGCGACACGTTCGAACGCCGGCTCCGCGCCTTCCTCGCGAGCGCGCGCGCGTTCGCCCACGGCCCGGCCGCCGCGCGCTACGGACTCGATCCCGAGCGGCGCTGGGACGGCGACGAATCGCGCGCAATCGAGCGCGCGCTCGCGGCCTTCGACGCGCTGCACCACGTCGCCGAGCGCGTCGCGGGCCGCCCCTGGACCGAAGAGGACGACGCGCGCGCGGCGCTGCCGGTCGTCCCGCTGCACGCCGACGCCGACGCCCGCGCGCACGGCGGTCCGTACGCGCTCGCGCTCGCGTGGGCGGCGCTGCGCGCGCTCGGCGAGACGGCGAGCGAATTCGATCCCGACGCGGCGGCGCTCGAGCTGATGGACGCGCTGCGGCTCAAGGCCGGCGTGTTCGCGGCGTTCGAGCGGCGCGGCATCGCGGTCGGCGACGAGCAGCGCTGGCAGGGTGCGGCCGCGGTGCGCGCGGCGTTCGCCCACGCCGCGTGGGCCCCCGAGGTCGCGGTCGCGACGCCCGATCCCTGGCGCGACGACGCCGACGTGCGCTGGCTCCTCGGCGTGCACGAGTCGCAGGGCGTGCGCTGGTTCCGGCGCGAATCACACGCGCGCTTCGTGTGGTGGCGCACGCTCCCGTCCCTGCTCGCGCTCGCCGCGGGCCGACCGGACGCGACGGCGCTCGGCCGCATCGAGGCGTGGGTCGGCGCCGAGCAGCGCCGCGCCGAGCGCGCGGGCTATCGATACGACGCGCTCGTCGCGGGCGGGGCCGAGCAGCCTTCGGCGCCGCGCGCGCGCGCCTGATCGCCGAACCGCTCGTCCACCCCGAAACGCGACGCGGGCCGGGATCGCTCCCGGCCCGCGGGCGTGACCGCGTGGCGCCGGCTACTGGCCGAAGCCGAAGTGCAGCTGCGCGCGCACCGTGATGAGGTTCGCGGCGTCACCGTCCGACTGGATCGAGTGGAACGCGCCGTCCACGCCCCACGAGACGTTGTCGTTGACGGGGTAGTTCAGGCCCGCGCCGAGTTCGTAGCCGAAGTTCGTGTCCGTGGTCGTGTCGTCGCCGCCGGTGAATTCGACCTTCGTGCTCGAGCGGTAGAGGCCGAGGCCGAGCTTGAGGTACGGCTTCATTCCGCCGCCGCCCGACGGGATCATCCACTTGCCGTGCACGATCACCGGAACGATGTTGACCTTCGCGTCCACCGACGAGCCGATCGCGGCCGACTGCGCCTTCTCGAAGTCGTCCGAACCGCCGAAGCCGTGCCAGCCGGCTTCGCCGCCGAGGACGAGGCTCTCGTTCAGCGGGTAGTCGCCCGTGAGGCCGAGGTTGAAGCCGGTGCTCGCGACGTCCGAGAAGGCGCCCATCGGCATGCCGAGGCCGGCCGTCGGACCGATCCACATCTTCGCCGCGTGCGCGGACGACGCGCCGGCGACCGCGATCAACGCCGCGAGCAGGATGCTCTTGAACTTCATGAGGAGTTCCTTTCGAAAGGTCGTCCCGAGTCCGCACCGTGCGGTCCCGGGGGGCGGGAACTGGTACACCAGCCGGAGCCGCGCGGCAAACGGCGCTCAGCGCGTGCGCGCGACGCGCAGCACGACGGCGCCCGGCAGCGTGACCTCGCGTTCGAGGCCCGCCTCGGGCTCGCCCGCGAGCCGGGCCGCGAGCCACTCGCCGTAGCGCGCGCGCCATTCGGACGAATCCGCCGCCTCCGTGCGCACGACGATCCGCAGCGGCGCTCCGGCCACGGCCGCGACGCGGTCCGCGTCGGCGCGCGCGAGCGGCTCGCCGTAGGGCGCGGGCGAGAACGACGCGAAGCGCGGCGAACCCGCGGCGCGCGCCCGCAGCCGCCACGCGAGGTCGGCGGCGTCCTCGGCGAGCACCACCTCGCCCGGACGCGCGCGCGCCCAGAGCCACGTGAGGAGCGGCGAGCGTGCGATCGCGTCCATGCCGTCCTCGTACGGCGTCCGGAGCGGCCGCGCGAGCGCGAGGCCGAACGCGACGAGCAGCACGAGCGCGACGCACGGCGCGACGAGCGGTCGCGGGCGCGCCGTGCGGGGCAGCGCGAACGCCGAAGCGAGCGGCACGAGCGCCGCGATCGCCGGCAGCAGCAGCCGCGCGCCGAGGGCGTCGAAGCCGACGCGGCTGCGGAGCGCGACCATGCCGATCGCGTACGCGAACACGAAGCCCGCGACGAGCCCCGCATCCTTCGGCACCCGCGCGACGCACGCGGCGCGCACGCGCGCGGACCGCGCCGCCACGACGAGCGCCGCGACGGCCGCGAGCGCCGCGAGCGCGAGCAGCGGCGCGGGCAGGCAGCCGAACGTGAAGCGCCACGCCTCGAGGAGCACCCT
>JBGAOA010000129.1:0-3701 GCA_044222065.1 Candidatus Eiseniibacteriota bacterium | reverse complement strand
CACGCGCCCGGCTCGGATCGAAGTACGGCGTCAGCGCGATACACTACCGCTCGGACGACGGCCACGTCCTTCTGCGAGACCTGATCGAGTGGATCGAGCGTGAGTGCAAGAAGATCCCGCTCGTCTCCGTTCGCTCGACGCCGTTGCAGTTCAATATCACGGGGAGTCTCGGCAAGGGCTATTCCGCCGCGCTGGAGCGTCCCGGGGCAGCGGGCGGACGGGTCACGGAACGAGCCGAGACGGGGGCTGTTCCATCCTCCGGACTCGACGACCTGGATGCGATCGAGAAGACGCCAATGCCTCAGTGGCCCGCGCGAACGCCGACCGCCCCGGCGCCTCCACGGCCCCATCCCGCGCGATCGCGAGCGAAGCTCCGGGCACCGAGACTGCGAGATGCGATCGACCCGGGGGATCCGCGCAAGGGGCTCTTCGGTGGAAGTCCGACCTCGAACGGCCGCGAATTGAGCGCCCGGGTCGCACCGATGACCGGCGACCCCGACTGGTTCGAAATCGCGCTCGAAGTGAAGAGCACCGATCCCGCTCGGCCGGTTCTCGGCGAGGTCCAATTCTTCCTGCACGATTCGTTCGAGGATCCGGTCGAGACGGTCATGGCGAAACGCGGCGTCGCGCGCCTCGAACTCGTCGCCTACGGTGCATTCACCGGCGGCGCGCACGCCGACGATCATCGAACGCAGCTCGAACTCGACCTGTCGCAACTGACCAGCGCCCCGCGTCGCTTCCGCGAGCGCTGAACGCCCAGTTCAGCGCAGCGGGTTCAGCACCATGAGCGCGAGCTCCCAGCGCGGACCGTCGCGGCGCCACACGTTCAGGTACACGGTCGTGTCGGCCGCCGTCTTCGAGCGGCCCGCGAAGCGCCGCACGGTGCCCCACGTCGCGCCGAGGTCGCGCGACGCCGAGACGCGGGAACCCGCGGGATCGAACGCCCACGTGCCCGGCATCGTGTCGAGCGCCGCGTAGGCCTCGAGCCGCCCGATCTTCGGCGGCGCGCCGTTGATCTGCAGCCGCACGTCCTCGGCGGCGAAGGCCTGGAACGTCTGCCCGATGCTCACGGTCTTCGTGCGCGCGCCGAACGCGCGGTCGCACAGCGCGCCGAGGTCGGGCGCGCGCTTCGACGGCTTCTCGTGAGGCGCCGCGTGCGCGGGGCCGGCGCGGAAGCGGCCGCTCCCGACGCCGTGCTGCGGACGCGCGTGGTCGCCGCCGATGTCGGCCGCCACTTTCCACGAGCCGTCGGGCTGCTTCGCCCACACGGTATTGAAGTGGCCGTGGAAGACGGTCGTGTCGGGCGCGCCTGCGGGCGGATGGAATTCCCACGGACCGCACGTCCAGCCGAGATCGCCGGCGTACGACACCTCGGCGTACTCGGGCTCCCACACGAGCGTCGCCTTCGACGCGGGCCGCGCGTTCCAGCGCGCCTTCCCGTTCGTCACGGTCGGCGTGAACAGCACGCCGTCGTCGGCGAGGAACGCGAGGAACGCGTCCTTCATGCCGTGCTCGACCGAATAGGCCGCGAACGCGCGCTCGGCCGCGGCGAGCGATTCGACGCCGTCGCCGGCTCCGCGCGCGATGCCGAACGCGAACAGTCCGATCGCGAGCAGCGCCGCGATCGCGAGCGTCCTCGAGAGGCCCTTCATCGCGTGCCCTCCTTCATTCGCTTGTAGAGACCGAGGAACGCGGTCTGCCAGTTCGAAACGCCGTCGGGGGAGATCTCCCAGTGCTGCTCGACGCGGTCGGCGTCGATCTTCCGCCACGTGATGCGATTGACGACGCGCGGCCCGTCCTTCGTCCCGCTCAGTCCGAGGAGCGTCATGCGGCCCTCCTTGAACGTCCCGGCGAGATCGAGCCGGTGACCGCGATCGTCCACCCACGTCTGGTGCCAGAGGCTGTCGTCCTGCGACCACGCGTTGAAGCTCTTTCCGTGGCCGCCGCGCGAGCCGCTCCAGTTCTCGAGCAGCACGCAGCCGCCGAGGATCGACTCGATCCGATTCGTGCCCGCGATCGTGCCGTCGGGATTCTCGACGTTCCACTCGCCGATCCAGAAGTCGAACTGGCGGCACTCGGGCGCCGTGCATCCCGGCGGCGGGGGAGCGGCGGCGCCGTCGGCGAGCGCGCGGCCGCCGAACGCGCACGCGACGAGCGCGAAGACGAGGAGCCGGGCGGCGCGGCGGGCGCGAGGGCCCTGCGGGGCAGACATGCGTGCGTCCTTTCGTGTGCGGCGGGCGCGCGAGCATCGCGCGCGACGCACGAAGATGGCATGATGGCGCCCGGTCGCCGACAGCTTGCCTGCGACGCGCGCTGGACGCCACACGAATTCGCCTGAACGGGCGGCGCCGGCGGACGAACGCGCCGTGAAGCCGCGGAGGGGAATCGAATGAAGCTCGACTCGCGCGATCGCACCCCCGTTGCACGGCGCGCCGCGACCGGAGATCGCTGACCTTGCGCTCGATGCTCCTCGTTCTCGCGATCGTGCTGCTCGGCGCCGCGGCGCTGCTCGCCGCCGCCGTCCCGGTCGGCTCGATCGCGTTCGCCCGCGGCGGCGCCGCGGCGCAGATCGCCTGGATCGAATCGCTCCGGCAGTGGCTCCCGTGGGGCGCTCTGTACGACGGCGACCTCGACGCGCTCTACCGCCGCCGGGTCGAGGACGAGATCCGCGCCGGCCGCCTCGACCAGGCCGTCGTCGCGATGCGGACCGCGCGGCTGCGCGAGCGGCGCCTCGCGCGACCTCACGACTCGAAGCTCGTGGACCTCGGACTCGAGGCCTACGCGCGGGCAACCGAGCGTCTCGAGCGCGGCGGCCGGCTCGCCGCGGCCGCGGACTGGTGCGACACGCTGTTCGTGTTCGCGGTGCGCGAGCCCGACGCTCACGCACGCGAAGAGGCGGTCGTGGCGTTCCTGCGCGGACTTGACCTGCGCGTGCGCGCCGGCGATCCGTGCGGCGCCGCTTCGCGCATCGAGTGGGCGAAGCGCGGACTCGGAGGGGAAGTGCCGGGCCTCGACGCGCGCACCGAGGAAGACGTGCTGAACCGCTGCGCGAAGTCGCGCCGCTCCTCGCGCGGCTCGTCGCGCTGAACGGCGCGGTGCCGCGCTGCTCGTCGGGGTGGGGCGCTATTCGCCGCAGCGCCGCTCGCGAATCCGCTTGACAGAGTTCTCGGGCACGCGCGGCAAGAGTCGCGGAGCCTCTCGCCACGAGGCGCCACGCTGAGAGCCTCGCGCGTAGAGCGCTCCAAAGCCGCGAGCGCTCCGTCGAAGTCTCGACGCGCCGCGATCGCGCGACTCCGCGCACCCACGGCGCTCGAAGGCGCTCGTGCTATGAAGTGCGTGTTGCCCCCGCGTGACTCGCCCCCGGCGGAGTTGCGCCGTGAAGAACTGTACGCTGTCGCACCTGGCCGATGACGCGCTCGCCCATCGCCTCGCCACCCGCTCGGCCGATGAGCGCGCCACGCTCGCCGAAGTCGTCGCGCTGATCGGCGAGTTCGACGCCCGCAGGCTCTACGCTCCGGCCGGATACCCGTCCATGCACGAGTACTGCGTGCGCGTGCTCAAGCTCTCGGAAGACATGGCCTACAAGCGAACTCGCGTCGCGAACACGGCGCGCCGCTTTCCCGCGATCTTCGACCGGCTCGCCGACGGCCGCCTGAACTTGAGCACGGCGCTGCTGCTCGCCCCGCATCTCACGCCGGCCA
>JBGAOA010000048.1:0-32393 GCA_044222065.1 Candidatus Eiseniibacteriota bacterium | reverse complement strand
GCGAGCCGGACGCTCAGGAACACGCCGACGCCGAGCGCGACCCCGAGGATCGTGAGCGCCGCGCGGCCGGGGTGCGCGCGAGGAACGCAGCGCGAACCAGCGGAACAGCGCGTTCATCCGGCGGCGCGTCGCGCACGTCAGCTCGTCCTTCAACTCGATCACGCGGCGCGCGAACGACGCCGTCTCGGAGCTGTGGGTGACGAGCACGACCGTGACGCCGTCGTCGTCGGCGAGCGCGCGCAGCAGCCCGCCACCCTCGGCCGCGCGCGAGTCGAGGTTGCCCGTCGGCTCGTCGGCGAGCAGCAGCGGCGGCGACTGGACGAGCGCGCGCGCGATCGCGACGCGCTGCATCTCGCCGCCCGAGAGCGTGCGCGGCTTCGCGCGGGCGCGCGCGGCGAGCCCGACGCGCGCGAGCAGGCGGTCCGCGCGCGCGAGCGCCTCGCGCTCGGCGACGCCGGCGAGCAGCGCGGGCACGGCGACGTTCTCGCGCGCATCGAGCCCCGGCAGCAGGTGGAAGAACTGGTGGATCATGCCGACGCGGTCGCGGCGGATGCGCGTGCGCGCGTCGTCGTCGAGCGCGCCGATCGCGCGCCCGTCGAGCCACACCTCGCCCGCGTCGGGCCGGTCGAGCCCGCCGACCAGGTGGAGCAGCGTGCTCTTGCCGAGCCGCTGCGCCCGACGAGCGCGACGAACTCGCCGGGGCGATCTCGAGGCTCACGCCGTCCACCGCGCGCACCGCGGCTTCGCCCTCGCCGAAGACGCGGCGCACGCCCGCGAGCCGCACCGCCGGCGCGCTCACGCGGAAGCCCCCCGCGTGCGGCCGAGCACGTGCCGCAGCGCGAGGTCGAGCGACGCGAAGCGGAACCGGTACCCCGTCGCCTCGAGCACGGCGGGGCGCGCGCGCTGGCTCGCGAGCAGCAGTTCGTCGGCGAAGTCGCGGCCGAGCAGCAGCCGCAGCGCGATCGCCGGCGCGGGCAGCACGGCCGGCCGGCCGAGCACGCGGCCGAGCGCCGCGGCGAAGCCCGCGCTCGTGACGGCCCCGGCGCGACCGCGTTGACGGGACCCGCGAGCGCCTCGCACGTGAGGGCGTGGTGCAGCACGCCGAGCGCGTCGTCGAGCGCGATCCACGGCGTCCACTGGCGTCCGGCGCCGAACGGGCCGCCCGCTCCGGCGAGGAACGGCGGAGCATCTTCGCGAGCGCGCCCGCGCGGGTGAGCACCATGCCGAAGCGCGCCACGACGACGCGCACGCCGCGCGCGGCGAGCGGCTCCGGCGCCGACTCCCACGCGCGCGCCACGTCGGCGAGGAACCCGGTGCCCGGCGCGGCGCGCTCTCGTCCAGCGGCTCGTCGCCGCGATCGCCGTAGAGGCCGGCGCCAGACGCGGTGACGAACGGCGCGCGGCGGCCGCTCGAGCGACGCGAGCGCCGCGAGCGCGCGCGACAGCGCGCCCGGCTCGCGGCGACGCGCGCTTGCGCTGCGCGCGGCGTCCCAGCGCCGCCCGCCGATGTTCTCGCCCGCGAGGTGCACGACGGCGTCGACCGCGCCTCGGCGCGCGCGCGGTCCACGACACCGCGCGCCGCGTCCCACTGCGCCTCGTCGGCGCGCGCGCGAGGCCGGCGCGCACGAAGCGCACGACGCGGTGCCCGCCGGTCGTGAGCAGGCGCGAGCGCGCCGCCGACGAGTCCCGAGGCGCCGGTGAGCCCGATCGCGAGCGGCCCCGCGCCGCGCGCCGCGGCCGCGGCGTGCATCGCGAGGTCGTCCACCGTGACGCGATGGCGGTAGCGGAACACGCGCTCGAGTTCGCGGCGCGCGTAGCCCGCGCCGAGTCCGCCGAGGACGCCGAACGGCAGCGTGCAGTCGATCGCGTCCTCGAGCACTCCCGCTCCGTCCTCGTCTTCGAAGCGGTGCGCGTGATCCCAGCGCGGAAACGGGCCCGCGAGCAGCACGTCGCGGAAGCCCGCGCCGGCGACGACGTCGCGGTGCTGGATCTCCCAGCGGCTCCGGAACGGCGGCGCCTCGAGCGTGACGCGCGAGCCTTCGCCGAGCGGCCCGCTGCGGGCGAGCACGCGCGCGGGCGCGAACGGCGGGTTCAGGCGCTCGAACGCGCCGGGCCGGGCGTGCCAGGCGAAGGCTGCGCGCGCCGCGACCGGCAGCGCGCGCGCGGAAACGGAGTCATGACGGTCCTGGTGGGGCGGTGATCGCCGGGAGGGGCGGGCACGGCACAGGGCGGCGGTCCTCAGGCTTCATCGATGGGCGGACGTCATGAAGGCCTGCAGTCCACGGGCACCGGGAAGATCGTCGTCGAGTTGTTCTCGGTCGCGATCTCCGCGAGCGTCTGCAGGTAGCGCAGCTGCAGCGCCGCCGGCTCGCGCGAGATGACCGCGGCCGCCTCGGCGAGGCGCGCCGCGGCCTGGTACTCGCCCTCCGCGTTGATGACCTTCGCGCGGCGCTCGCGTTCGGCCTCGGCCTGGCGGGCGATCGCGCGCTGCATCTCCTGCGGCAGGTCCACGTTCTTGATCTCGACGTTCGTCACCTTCACGCCCCACGTCTCGGTCGTGCGGTCGATCACCTGCTGCAGCGCCTGGTTGAACTTCTCGCGCTCGGAGAGCAGCTCGTCGAGCTCCTGCTGGCCGAGGATCGAGCGCAGCGTGGTCTGCGCGAGCTGCGAGGTCGCGAACAGGTAGTTCTCGACCTTCGTGATCGCCTCCTGCGCCGCGACGACCTTGAAGTAGATGACGGCGTTCACCTTCACCGAGACGTTGTCCTTGGTGATGAGGTCCTGCGGCGGCACGTCCATCGTGACGGTGCGGATGCCGACCTTGATCGCCTGGTCCACGACCGGGATCAGCAGCACGAGTCCCGGCCCGCGTTCGCCGACGAGGCGGCCGAGCCGGAAGACGACGAGGCGCTCGTACTCGCGCACGACGCGGATCGCGTTCGCGAGCACGACGAGCGCGAGGAACACCAGGAACACCAGGACGATGAGCGACTGACCGATCATGACCGCGCCTCCCTGGACGAGGGGCGGACCCGGACGGTCAGTCCGTCCACCCCGGTGATCTCGACCTCTTCGCCCGCATCCACGGGCGATTCCGACACGGCGCGCCACAGCTCGCCGTCCACGCGCACCCAGCCGTCGGGCGCGACGCGCTCCACGACGCTCGCGCGCCGGCCCACCATACCCGCGGTGCCGCTCTCGACGCGACGGCGCTGGGCATAAGGCCCGGCGCCGACGACGAACGTGAAGAACAGGAACGTCGCGAGCACCGCCGCGCCGATCACGCTCCACGACACGCGCGCGGCGTCGCCCTGGAACAGGATGAGCGAACCGAGCGTCAGCGAGATGACGCCGCCCGCCGACAGCAGCCCGTGGCTCGTCACCTTGATCTCGGCGACGAAGAACACGATCGCGAGCACGATCAGCGCGACGCCGGCCGCGTTCACCGGCAGCGTCGAGAGCGCGAGGAACGCGAGCACGAGGCAGATGCCGCCGACGATGCCCGGCAGGATCGCGCCCGGGTTCTGCAGCTCGAACAGGAGCCCGTAGAAGCCGAGCATGAGCAGGATGTACGCGACGTTCGGATCGGTGAGGATCGCGAGCAGCCGGCGCCTGAGCCCGGGCTCGATGCGGTCGTGCGGCAGCCCCTTCACGCGCAGCTCGCGCGTCACGCCGTGGCGCTCGATCGCGCGGCCGTCGGCGAGCGCGAGCAGGCTGTCGAGCGTCGGCGCGACGAAGTCCACGATGTCCTGCTCGACCGCCTCGCGCTCGCTCGCCGCGACCGCCTCGCGCACCGCGCGCTCCGCCCACGCGACGTTGCGGCGCCGCTGCTCGGCGACCGTGCGCGCAAAGGCGGCCGCGTCGTTCGTGGCCTTGCGCGCGAGCGTCGAATCCATGCCGCCCTGCAGGTTCACGGGCGTGGCGGCGCCGATGTTCGTGCCCGGGCTCATCGCGGCGACGTCGGCCGCCATCGTGACGAACACGCCGGCGGAGGCCGCGTGTCCGCCCGGGGGCGTGACCCACGCGATCGTCGGCGTCTCGCACGCGAGCAGCCGCTTCACCATCTGGCGCATGCTCGACTCGAGTCCGCCCGGCGTGTCGATCTCGACCACGAGCGCCTCGTAGCGTTCGTCCTCGGCGCGCGTGCAGGCCTCGTCGAGCGCCTCGGCCGTGACGGGCGAGATCGCGCCCGTGATCTCGACCACGAGCACGCGGCCCTCGCCGCGCGGCGCCTTCGCGTGCGCGAACGCCGCGAACGCGAGGAGCAGCGCGAGCGCCGCCGGGATCGCGCGCCGCGCGTTCACGAACCGCTCCGCGCGGCCGCGGGGTCGCGCCGGCGCGCCGCCGCGGCCCGCCACGCCTCGAGATACTTGAGCCCGCTGCCGGTGTCGAACAGCGCGACGCGCTCCGTGCGCTTCACCTCGCCGCTCGCGAGCAGCTGCCGGAGCGCCGCGAGCGTCGCGCCGCCCTCGGGGCAGACGAACAGGCCCTCCGAGCCCGCGAGGTCGTTCATGCCGTCGAGCAGATCCTCTTCGCTCACCGCGACCGCCGTGCCGCCGGTCTCGCGGATCGCGCGCAGGATGAGCGCGTCCGCGAACGGCGCCGGCACGCGCAGTCCCATCGCGAGCGTGTGCGCGTCGCCCCACGGCTCGATCGCCTGCGCGCCCGCTTCGATCGCGCGCACGATCGGCGCGCATCCGCGCGGCTGCACCGCGACGAGGCGCGGCGCGGGACGCGTCATCCAGCCGAGCGCGTGCAGTTCGCCGAACGCGCGCCACAGGCCGACCAGGCCCGTGCCGCCGCCCGCCGGGTAGACGATGACGTCGGGCGGGTCCCAGCGCGACTGCTCGGCGATCTCGTAGCCGAGCGTCTTCTTGCCCTCGAGCCGGAACGGCTCACGAAACGTCGCGACGTTCCACCACTCGGACGCCGGCGCCCACGCCGCGCACTCGCGGCCCGCGTCGGCGATCGTTCCGGGCACCAGCTTCACCTCGGCACCGAACGCCATCACCTCGAGCACGAACGCATCGGGCGTGTCGTCGGGCACGACGACGCGGCACGGCAGCCCGGCGGCCGCCGCGTACGCCGCCGCCGCCGAGCCCGCGTTGCCCGCGCTCGGCAGCGCGATGCCGCGCACGCCGAACGCGAGCGCGCCGTCGACCGCGAGCGCGAGCCCGCGCGCCTTGAACGACTGCGTCGGGTTGCCGCTCTCCTCCTTCATCCACAGCTCGGCGACGCCGAGTTCCTCGCCGAGGCGCGCGAGCGGCAGCAGCGGCGTGCCGCCCTCGCCGAGCCGCACGGCCGGGAAGTCGGCGGCGAACGGCAGCACCGCGCGGTAGCGCCACAGGTCGGTGCCGAAGCGCGCGAGCGATTCGCGCGGCGTCGCGCGAGCGATCGCGGCGAGGTCGTAACGCGCGACGAGCGGCTTCCCGCACGAAGGGCACACGGAGCGCGGGGCCGACGCGTCGCACGTCGCGCCGCACACGGAGCACTCGAATCCTTCGAAGTGCGTTTGGAAGGCCGGGGTCGCGCGGGACATCGGCGGCAGGATAGCGCATCGCGTCCGGCGCCGTCGGTGGCGCGCGGCCCGGGCGCGCGGTGCGCGAAGGCGAGGGCCCGAGCGACAACCGGGCAGCGCGCCGCCGTGGGACGCGGCGCGCGCTTCGTCAGGCGCGGCCGCGCGCCGGGCGGCGCGCGGGGGCGTCCGATTCGCGCTCGAGCTCTTCGCGCAGCTTGAGGAACGAGTCCCAGCGCCGCTGCGTGAGGTGCCCCGCGGCGAGCGCCGCGACGAGCGCGCAGCCGGGCTCGTCCCGGTGCCGGCAGTCGTTGAAGCGGCATTCGCCGAGGAATCGCCGGAACTCGACGTAGGCCTGCTCGAGATCCGCGGCCGTGATGCCCCAGAGCGCGAAGCCGCGCACGCCCGGCGTGTCGATCAGCTCGAGGCCGGCTTCGGGCGTGAGCAGCAGCGCCGCGGTCGTCGTGTGCCGGCCCTTCCCCGTCTTCGCGTTCACTTCGCCCGCGAGCAGGTCGAAGCCGGGCGCGAGCCGGTTGAGCAGCGTGCTCTTGCCGACGCCGGATTGCCCGATGAGCAGGCTGCGCCGCCGCTCGCACGCGTGCCGCAACGCTTCGACCCCCGCGCCGCTCCTGGCGCACACGAGGTGCGCGGGGTAGCCCGCGCGGGCGTAGTCGGCGGCGATCGCGTCGGCGTCGGCGCGCGCGCCGAGGTCGAGCTTGTTGACGACGAGCCGCGCGGGCAGTCCGGCGTGCTCGGCCTGGCTCAGCACGCGGTCCACGAAGCCGGCGCGGAACGGAGGATCGTCGAGCGCGGTCACGACGACGACCTGGTCGAGGTTCGCCGCGACGACCTGCTCCTCGGGACGCTCTCCCGCGGCCCGCCGGCTGAACGCGTTGCGGCGCGGCTCGACTTCGACGACCGCCGCGCGCTCGGCCTCCCACTCGACGCGAACCCGGTCGCCGACGACGACGGCGTTGCCGAGCGATTTGCGCCGGCCCATGAGCTTGCCGCGCACCGTCGCTTCGAACGCCTCGCCCGCGTCGGGCTGGAGCACGCAGTTCGCGAAGTCGACGCGCGCGACGACGCCCGAGTCGGGGACGCGGCGCACGCTCAGCGGGTCCAGGCGAGCCCCTGCCGGTCGAGCGGCAGCTCGATCGTGAACATGGCGCCCTGTCCCGGCGGGCTCTCGGCCCAAACGCGTCCGCCGTGGTTCTGGATGATGCGGTACGACGTCGAGAGCCCGAATCCGTGGCCGGTCGGCTTGGTCGTGAACTTCGGCTCGAACACGCGCGCGAGATTGGCGGCGGCGATGCCGGTGCCGGTATCCACGACCACGATGCGGACCTTGCGCGTGCGCTCGTCCGCGTTGCTCGTCACCGCGATCTGCTTCCGCCCGACCGCCTTCTCGTTCATCGCGTCCGCGGCGTTGATGAACAGGTTCAGCAGCACCTGCTGCAGCTGGCCCGGGTCGGCGTGGAGCATCGGCGCGGGCTCGGAGAGGCGCAGGTCCCACTCGACGCCGTCGAACCTGTTCTGCGTGCGGACGAACTCGACGGACTTCGCGATGAGCGCGTTCAGGTCCATCGCCTCCATCTGCAGTTCGGCGCGGGAGAAGTCCATGAGCCCCTTCGACAGCCCCTCCATGTGGCGGGACTGCTCGAGGATGATCTGCGCGTGGCGCGGGATGTTCTCGTTGCGGCCGCGCTCGGCGTCGCGCAGCAGCATCTGCGCGCGGCCGCTGATCGCGGCGAGCTGGTTGCGCAGCTCGTGCCCGACCTCGGCGGCCATTTCGCCCTTCGCGGCCATGCGCTCGCTGTGGATCATCTGCTGCTGCGCGCCGCGGAGTTCGATGTAGCGCTTCGTGGACTCGTGCACGAGTCGCAGCGGCACGTAGAACAGCACGACGCCGAGGTAACCGATCGCGCGGTACGAGATCACCATGAGCGGCGAAAGCAGGAATGCCGCCGCGTCGTCGAGCAGGCGGTCGCGATAGAACCAGTCCTCACGCAGCACGCGCAGCCACGGCCGGCCGCTCGAGAGCGAGACCGCGCCCGCCACGAGCGAGCGGTTCACGATGAAGTACGCGGTGAACAGCGCCGCGACGGGCAGCGCGAGCCGGCCCGCGAGATCGGTGCCCGACTCGCCCGACGCGAACGCGAGGCCGTTCGGGTGGCCGCCGAGCGCGATGAACACCGTCGCCCCCGCCCACGTCGTCACCGTGATCTGCGCCGAGTTGAAGAGCGCGCGCACCCACGGCTTGCGCAGCAGCACGAGTTCGGCGACGAGCGTGCTCGCGGCGCCGATCCACATGGAGGGTCCGGGGCCCCACAGCACGATCGCCGCGAGTCCCGCGGTCGAGCCCATGCTGGAGGTCGAGTCGCCCGAGAGCACGCGCAGCCACATGCTCTCGGACAGCACGCACAGCACCGTCCACGCGAGGTAGTGGCCCCACAGGTCCTGCGCGCGCACGGGCATGTACAGCGCGAGCAGCGCCGCGGCCGCGACGCACACCGCCGCGACGTACGCGACGAGCGTGCGGCTCACGCGCGCGCCCCCGCCGGCGTCACGCCGAGACCCGGGCGGTCGACCAGCGCGATCACGCCGCGCTCGCGCGGCGCACCCTCGAACGGGTCGTCGCGGATCAGCCAGTGGCCGTCCAGGTCGAGGTAGTCGGCGAGCGGCGCGACCTGAGCCGCCGCGGTCAGCCCCAGACTCGTCTCGACCATCGAGCCGAGCATGATCTTGAGCCCGAGCGCGCGCGCGGCGTGGATCGTGCGCAGCATCTCGCGCAGGCCGCCCGATTTCATGATCTTCAGGTTCACGCCGTCGACGCGTCCGACGAGGTTCGCGAGATCGCGCGCGTGGTGGCAGCTCTCGTCCGCGAACACCGGGATGCCGACGCGCTCGCGCACCCAGCGCAGTCCGTCGAGATCCTCGCGCGCGACCGGCTGCTCGACGAGCTCGACGCCGAGCGGTTCGATCGCGCGCAGTACGCGCACCGCGTCGGCCGGGCTCCACGCCGCGTTCGCGTCCACCTGCAGCATGCCGCCGTAGTTCGCGCGGATGCGGCGCAGGTTGTCCACGTCGCCGGGCGCGCCGAGCTTCACCTTGATGCGCGGGAACTCGCGCACGGTCGCGAGCTTCGTCTCCATCTCCTCGGGGCTCGCCATGCCGAGCGTGACGCACGACAGCGGCGTGCGCGCGGGATCGAGCCCGAACAGCTTCCACACCGGCAGGCCGAGGCGCTTGCCGATCCAGTCGTGCAGCGCCATCTCGAGCGCGGCGCGCGCCGCGCCGTGGCCGTGGAGCGCGGCATCGAGGCGCGCCTCGATCGCGTCGAGCGCGAACGGGTCCTCGCCGAGGCACGGCGCCCAGTGCGCGAGCGCCTCGCGCACGAGCGCGGGCGACTCGCCGTAGTAGTGCGACGGCGACGCCTCGCCGAGCCCGACCACGCCGTCGTGCTCGAGGCGCACGAGCGTGTTCTCGTGGCCGCGCTTCGCGCCGTGGGCGATGCGGAACTCGAAGATCGTCTCGACCGGGAGCGGCTCAAACGTGAGGCGCATGCGTCCTCCGGGAACGCGCGAGCAGCGCGTCGGCGATCGGGCCGGCTCCGAACCGCACGGGATCGGTCGCGGGCACGCCGAGTTCGGCGGCGGCGCGCTCGCACGCGGCGCGCGCCTCGCGCTCGGCGAGCGCGCGCGTGTTGAGGGCGGCCGCGACGACGGGCGCCGGGCGCACCCACGCGGCGGCGCGCTCGCACGCTTCGCGCACGCGCGCGAGCGGCGGGATCGCGATCGCTTCCGCGTCGTTCGCGCCGTAGCGCAGGTGCGTGCGCGCGGCGTCGTGACACAGCACGAGCGCGGACGGCGCCGCGCCGTGCAGCAGCCCGAGCGTCACGCCCGAGTAGGCCGGGTGGAACAGCGAGCCCTGCCCCTCGACGAGCACGACGTCCGCCTCGCGCGCCGCCTCGAGCACGAGGCGCTCGGCGTGGCCCGCGACGAAGTCCGACGGCACGGCGTCCACGGCGACGCCGCCGCCCGCGATGAAGATCCCCGTCTGTCCGGTCGCGACGAAGCGCGCCCGCGCGCCGTGCGCGGCGAGCGCGCGCTCGATCTCGAGCGCGGCCGTCATCTTGCCGACGTTGCAATCGGTGCCGATCGTGAGCACGACCTGCGCGTCCACGCGCGCGGCGCGCGCCGCGGCGATCGGCCGGTCCGCGGGCGCGCGCCGCACGTCGTGGAGCGCCGCGCCGCGCGCGGAGGCGAGCGCGGCGAACTCGGGATCGTCGGCGAGGAACTCGTGCAGGCCCGACCACACGTCCCAGCCGCGGCCGAGCGCGTCGCGGATCACCGCGCGCCACGCTTCGGGCAGGCCGCCGCCCTGCGGCGCGATGCCGATCAGCAGCGCGCCCGCGCCGAGCGGCGCGGCGTGATCGAGCGACGCGACGACGGGCACGTCGCCGCCCACGCCCACGAGATCGCCCGCACGCGCGCCCGCGCGCGTGGAGTCGAGCACGGCGCACACGCGTTCCGGGCGGTAGCGCAGGACGCCCACCGCGCTCTTCGCGTCGTTCGGTTCGAAGCGGCCTTCCGCGAGGAGGACGAGCTTCGGCGAGGGATCGGACATGGGCTCAGCGCAGCGAGTCGTAGACCTGGATGTAGCGGGAAACCATCTCGTCCACGCTGAATCGCGCGCGGGCCACGCGGCGAGCGCGCCGTCCCATCGTCCGTCGCAGGGTGTCGTTCGTGAGCAGCTTGAGGATCGAGGAGACGAAGCCGTCGACGTGACCCGAATCGTGGAGGAATCCCGTCACACCGTGATCGATCACTTCCGGCAGCCCGCCGGCGTTCGAGGCCACGACCGGCACCTCCGCCGACATCGCTTCGAGCGCGACCAGGCCGAAGCTCTCCGAGCTGCTCGGCAATAAGAAGACATCGGCCAGCGGCAGCAGTTCCTCCATGCAATCCTGATTGCCGAGGAACAGCACGTCGCGCTCGACGCCGAGCTCCCGCGCGAGCGTTTCCGCGCCCGCGCGCTCGGGGCCGTCCCCCACCATGACGAGCTTCGAGGGCAGGCGCCGCCGCACCTCGGCGAACACTTGAATGACCGTGGGGATGTTCTTGACCGGCCGGAAGTTGGAGGCGTGCATGATGACCCGGTTGTTGGCCGGGACGAGCCGCAGGCCGGGCGTGCGGTGGGGCTTGAACACCTCGGGGTCCACGAAGTTGTAGACCACCTCGATCGGCTTCGTGATCCCGAACGTCGCCGCCGCGTTGTCGCGCAGGTGGCGGCTCACGGCGGTGACGCGGTCGCTGTTCTGGATGCTGAACTGCGTCATCCGAAAGTACGCGGGCTCGACGCCGACGACCGTGATGTCCGTGCCGTGCAGCGTCGTCACGACCGGGAGCTTCGCGGGCAGCATGAGCTGGCGCGCGAGGTACGCGCTGGTCGCGAACGGCATCGCGTAGTGAACGTGCAGCGCCTCGATCTTGTAGTGCTCCGCGACCTCGACCATCTTGGTCGAGAGCGCGAGGTTGTAGGGCGCCTGATCGAACACCGGGTAAGTCGCCGGCAGCGCCTCGTGGAAGTAGACGTTCGACTCGAACATGCGGAGCCGGAACGGCAGCCGGTGCGCGATGAAGTGCACTTCGAAGCCGCGCCGAGCGAGCGCGAGCCCGAGTTCGGTCGCGACGACGCCGCTGCCGCCGAAGTGCGAGTAGCACGTGATGCCGATGCGGCGCGCGCGCTTCGCGCGCGCCTTGCGCGCCGACTCGGCCTTCGCGGACTTCGCCGCGCGCTTCGCGCCCCCGGATCCGGGGCCTCCGGTTCGCTTCACGGTCGTCCCTCCCTGCCGCCTTCGAGCAGCGCGCGCGCGTCCGCGATCGGCACGGGCCCGCGCAGGCGGAAGCCCTCGCCGTAGCGCACGCCGATCAGCGAGCCGAAGTGGAGCGCGCGCGCTTCGACCTCGGCGAGGAATCCGGGATGCGTGAGGTACGTCGCGGGCCCGCGCGCCGGGTCGAGCTGGCTCGCGTGCGCGCGCAGCGCCGCCGAGCGGCGCTCCCACACCGGCGTGATGTCCACGACGAGGCTCGGGCGCTCGTCGCCGCGGTACATCGCGAACAGCAGCCGGCGCGGCCGGTGCCGCTCGCCCGCCGCGTCGTACCCGGCGAGGCCCGCGACGTAGCACGCGCGCGCGACGAGCTGCGAGGCCCGATGTGATCGGGATGCGCGTCGTCGCGGTCGGGGGCCACGACGAGGCTCGGCCGCTCGGCGCGGATCAGCTCGACGACGGCGCGCAACTGAGCGGGGTCGCGGTGGTCGAGCCCGAGGTCCGGCAGGCCGAGCGTCGTGCGCCGCACGCCGAGCGCCTCGGCCGCCGCCGCCGCTTCGCGCGCGCGCTCGGCGGGCGTGCCGCGCGGCGCGCGTTCGCCGCGCGTGAGATCGCACACGCCGACGGCGTGCCCGTGCGAGGCGAGCAGCGCGGCGAGGCCGCCGCACGTCAGTTCGACGTCGTCGGGATGCGGGCCGAAGCACAGGCAGTCGAGGCTCATGCGAGGTCCAGCACGGCGTGCTCGTGCACGCCGGATTCGAGCCGCTCGGCGTGCGCGGTCGCGAGCGCGACGAGTTCGGCCGCGGCCCGCGCGCCGCGGAACGAGACGAGTTCGAGTCCTGCGAGCCGGCGTTCCTGCAGCTTGTCGCCGGGCGACAGGTAGTAGCGGAGCTTCGACCACTGCGGGTGACGGCGTTCGAGCTGGTGCCGCACCTTCCCCGCGAGCCCCTCCGCGAGGCGCTGGAACTGGTAGTCCACCTTGCCGCGCGCGGACTCGACCATCTGCGGCAGGCTCGCGTCCACGCCCGCCGACGCGAGCGCGAACCGCTCGAGCCCCTCGAGCGTGGCGCGGTGCGACTGCTCGAGCTCCGCGCGCACCGCCTCGGGCACGGCGCGCTCGGACTGCGCGCGCAGCACCGCGTCCGCGCCCGCGACGAGTTCCCACGGCTCCGCGCCCGAGACGTCGAGCAGCTCGACGGCCGATGGCGGCAGCCACGTCGCGCCGAAGCGCGGCACCGGCGCCGCCGCGCGCACGCCGACGCCGGCGAACACCTCGGCGAGCTGCGCGAGGTAGGCGATCTCGCCCGGGCCGCACGCCATGACGACCGTCGGCAGGACGCCGTCCTGCACCGCGGGCCTGAGCGCGACGTTCGGCGACAGCGTCGCGGCCGCGCGCGCCTCCGCCGCACCGACCTTGACGCGCGCGCCGTCCTCGATGCGGAACACGAACGATTCGAGCGTCGCGTCGGTGAGCGCGCGCCGCGCGCCCCGCGCCTCCAGCGCGTCGCCCGCCGCGCGCGCCGCGGCGGACAGCGCGCCCGCGTTCGCGAGGTAGCGCTCGAGGATCGGGCGCGCCGCGGCGCGGAACGCGGGCAGGCGCGGGTCCAGCACGACGAGGCCGGCTTCGGCGAACGCCGCGAGCGCGAGCGCCGCGTACGCCTCGCCGAGATCGCGGGCGCCCGCGCGCGCGCGTTCGAGCAGGGTGCGCGCGTCGCCGGCGCCGGGACGGCCTCGAACGTCGCGAGTGCTTCGCGCTCGAGCGGATCGAGCGTCGCGACGGACACCGAGCCGACGAGCCCGCCGTCGCGATGCGCGTCCGCGGGCAGGGCCAGGTCGCGCGCGCGAGCGTCGCGTCGGAAATCGTCGCGGCGGATCTCCTCGAAGTCGGAGTCCTCGCCGTGCATCCAGAACACCGGCACGCACGGCCCGCCGAGGCGCGCGCTCGCGCGCGCGGCGAGTCCGGCCGCGGCGGCGATCTTGTGGAACGAATAGAGCGGGCCCCCGAGCGGCGCCGGCTGCTGCCCGGCGATCGCGCACACGGCTTCGCCGCGCGCGAGCCGGTCGAGGTTCGCGAGCGAGGTCGCGGACGCGCCGAGTCGCACGTGCAGGTCGCGCAGTTCGCGCGCGAGCGGGATCGAGCGGCGCGCGCTTCGCGTCCGCGAGCCGCGCGAGCGCCTCGCCGTCGGTCCACAGCGTGGCGAAGCGGTCGCGCGCAGGCGAGCGGTCCGCCGGCGACGACGTCGGCGACGAGCGGGTCGAAGAGCCGGTCGAAGGGCGGCTCGGGACGGCCCGCGACGCGCGCGCGCAGCGGCAGGGCGCGGGTCGTCACGGGCGCGGGCCTCCGCGCGATCGGGCGGTCGAGGGACGGGGCGCGCGAGCGCCGGAGCGGAGGCGGGGCATCGGGGCGCGCATGTTAGGCGCGGCCCCGGAGGGGGTCAATGGCGCGGCGGTCAGCGCACGCGAACGAGCCGCAGCGCCCGCTTCTCGCCGTCGAGATCGAGCACGGCGAAGTACACGCCGGGCGGCTGCGCACGGCCCCGCTCGTCGCGGCCGCTCCAGCGCGCGTCGTGCGTTCCCGCGCTCCGGTCGCCTTCGAGCAGCGTGGCGACGCGGCGGCCGTCGGCGCCGTGGATCGCGAGCGACGCGCGCCCCGCGCGCGGCAACGCGAAGCGCAGCGCGACCTCCCCGCGCGAGGGATTGGGCGCGCCGCTCACGAAGCCGAGACCCGGCGAGACGCCGCCCGGCGGCTCGAGTCCGGCGTTCGCGGGCTTGAGCATCGTGAAGTGGTCGGCGATCGCGCCCGCCGCATCGAGGAACCGCGCCTCGATCTGATCGCCGTCCACATCCAGCACGAGCGATCCCGCGACGTTCAGCGACGCGACCATGACCGGATGGTTGAGCCCGCCGCCGCTCGTCTGCGCCGAGCTTCCCGCGACGACGTAGACCGCGCCGTCGTGCGGCGTCCGCCCCGGCGGCTTCACGTACGCCCCGTCGCCGGTCGGCCGGCCGTCGCCCGAGTCCGCCTTCATCGCCGACGTGAGCGTGCCCGACAGCCCGTAGTGCCCGCGCAGCAGGAACGAGCGCTCGTAGGAGTGGCTGTGGCCGGTGAGCACGAGGTCCACGCCGAGCGAGTCGAGGATCGGCAGCACGCGCTCGCGCATCTGGCGCATGTGCGTCTCCGCGGGCGAGTCCGAATCGTGCGAGCCCTTGCTGTAGGGCGGCTGGTGCCAGAACGCGATCACCCAGTCGCGTGCGGTCGCCGCGAGATCGGCCCGCAGCCACGTCAGCATGGGACCTCCGAGCGAGCGGTCGGAGTCCTCGGAGTCGAGGCACACGAAGTGGACGTTCGCCCAGTCGAACGCGTAGTACGCCTCGCTGCCCGACGGCACTCCGCCCGCCTCGCCGGACATTGGAAGCGTGAAGAAGTCGTAGTAGTCGTTGTTCGGCCCGGCCGCGGGCACGTCGTGGTTGCCGCGCGTCGTCCAGAGCGGCCAGCGCCTCAGCGCCGTCGCGAACGGCGTGAAGCAGCCCGCCTGGTATTCGGCGTCGGTGCCGCTGTAGTAGGCGTTGTCGCCGAGCATGAGCCACAGGTCGGCCCCGCGCGCTCCGGTCCACGCGGCGAACGCGTCGCGCACGGCGGCCTGAACGGAGCCGGCGAGTCCGGCGTCGCCGACGGCCCAGAGCCGGAACGGCACGGCCGGGCCCGCGGGCGGTGCGGTCGCGAACGTGTACGTCGCGTCGCCCGCGAACGTGCTGTCCGTGCTGCCGACCGAGTACCAGTAGCGCGTCGCGGGCGCGAGACCGGTCAGCGCGACTTCGTGTTCGAGACCGAACGCCGGACTCGTCGCGCTGAGCGTGAGCGCGTCCGGCGCGAGCCCGTAACGCACGACGCCGTCCGTCGAGACGAACGTGCGCCAGCGGACGATCGTGCCGGTCGGCGTCGTCACCTGCAGGTACGGACCGCGCGTGATTGTGGCGGCCTCCGCGCCCGCGGCGAACGCGAGGGCGGCGGCGGCGAGGGCGATCGCGGCGAGCGCGAGGCCACGGGCGGCGGTCACGGCCGGCCGCCTGCGTCGAGCCGCGCGAGCCCGTCGAGCGCCGCGCGTTCGAGTACGCGCGTGGCCGGACGCGCACGTCGCGCGGGACTCCACGCCGAAAGCCGCGCGAGCGCGTCCGAGTACTCGGCGCGCGCCTCGAGCGTGCGGCCCGCCGCCGCCTGCAGTTCGCCGCGACGGAGCGCGAGTTCGGCGTCCGTGCGCCACGCCCGGCCGCGCTCGATCCGCGCGAGCGCGGCGTCGAAGCGCCCGAGCGCGCGCTCGATCGAGAGCGCCGCCTCGTCGAGCGCCGGCGTCGAGCCGAGCCGGACGATGCCGGAATCGAGCACGGCGAGCGCCTCGTCGTCCGGCCGCCCGCCCGCGCGCAGCGCCGCGGCGCGCGCGACGAAGTCCTCGGGCCGCGGCGTCTCGGGCAGCGCGAGCGCCGAAGCGAGATCGTCGGCCGCCGCGAGCGGCCGGCCGAGCGCGAGACGCGCGCGTGCGCGCATCCGCCACGCCTCCGCCCGCGCGGGCTCGAGGCGCACGGCGCGCGTGAGCGACGCCTCGGCCTCGGCGGCGCGACCGGCTTCGAGGTACGCCGCGCCGGCGGCGAGGTCGAGCCCCGGAAGCGCGGGATCGAGCGCGCGGGCGCGCCCGACGTCGGCGAGCGCGGAGTCGCACGCGCCGTCCGAGCGCCAGGCCTCGGCGCGCTCGAGCCACAGGAGCGCATCGCGAGGGCGCGAGCGCAGCGCCTCGTCGAGCGCGACGAGACGTTCGTGCGCGTCGCCGTGCGCGAGCGCGGCGGCGGGCGCGACGGCGCCGAGCGCCACGCAGCACAGCGCGACGATCGGGCGGACGAGGGGCGGGACTCGCGGGCGCACGGCGGAATCCTAGCCCGCGCGGACGCGCAGCGCGCGGGAAAAATCGCCGCCGTCCGCGCGCGTCAGTCGTCGCGCTTGGGGAACGCGGTCTTCCAGGCCCGCGCGGCGTGGGCGCCCGCGAGCCGGCGAGGCGGCGGCGCGCGCAGCGCGCGCGCGCGGCGCTCCGACGCGCACCGAGAGCCGAGCAGGTGGCTCACGAGCTGGCGCTCCCATCCCCCGGCGGCGAGCACGGTCACGGCGACGAGCTCGCGCTCGACCGCCCCGAGCCCCGGGCGCGAGAGCACGCGTCCGTATCCCTGCTCGACCATCATGACCGCGAGATCGGGATGCAGCCGCTCGACGTTCGCGACGAGCCGCTCGTAGGTCGAGTCGTAGACGCGGCGGCACAGCGCCTCGCCGCGGCGCCGCCACGACGAGACGCCCCCTTCGCGCGTGCGGCGCGCCTCCCCCGGCCACGCGCGGTTCAGCAGCGCGAAGGCCTCGAGCGCGCTCGGATAGCCCGCGTGCAGCACGAGCATCAGCGCGGTCTCCTCGAACGCGACGCGCGGCCAGCCCGCGCGGCGGGCGGCGTCGAGCGCACGGCGCGCGGCCGCGGCATCGGCGCGCGCGCCGGCGGCGGCGAAGGCGAGCAGCGGGGCGGTCGAGCGCGGCGTGCGGGACGAGGGTCGGGTTGCGCGCGTCATGGGCGTCGGACAGTATCCGCCGCCCCCTTCGCCGCTCAAGTTCGACCCGAGACCCAAGACACGATGGATCCCGCGCAGCTCGACCCGCAGAACGCCCGGCAGGCCGCGAGTTCGGCGTTCTGGACGTTCCCGTCGGTCCTGCTGAGCGCGTTCATCGTCGCGTGGGGCGCCGAGTCCGCGCAGTTCTACGTCTCGCAGGGGCTCGCGCTCGCGGTGCTCGCGTGGGTGCAGGTGCTGCCCGAGTTCGCGGTCGAAGCGGTGATCGCGTGGCACCAGAACGTGCCGCTCATGACCGCGAACTTCACCGGCGCGCTGCGGCTCCTCACGGGGCTCGGCTGGCCGACGATCTGGGTCGTGTTCGCGATCAACGAGCGGGCGCGCGGCAACCGCTCCGCGTGGCCGACGATCCGGCTCGACGAGGAACACGCCGCCGAGATCGTCGGGCTCGCGCCGCCGCTCGCGTGGTTCGGCTGGATCGTCTGGAAGGGCACGCTCGACTGCGTGGACTCGGCCGTACTCGTCGCGATGTACGTCGCCTACCTCGCGTTCCTGAACCGGCTGCCGGCGCGCGAGCACGAGGAAGCGGGCGACCTCGAAGCGGTGCCGAAGGCGGTGCTGCGCATCCCGAAGCCGCTCCAGTTCTACGTCATCGCCGGACTGTTCCTCGCGGGCGGCGCGCTCCTCTACTTCGCGGCGAACCCGTTCCTGACGAGCATGCTCGGGCTCGCCGCCGTGCTCGGCGTGCCGCAGTTCGTGTTCGTGCAGTGGATGGCGCCGTTCCTGAGCGAGTTCCCCGAGTTCGTGAGCACGTCCTACTGGGCGCGCTCGCGCGGCAAGGCCGGCATGGCGCTCATGAACATGGCGTCGAGCAACATCAACCAGTGGACGATGCTCGCCGCGATGATCCCGATCGTGTACTCGGTGTCGCTCGGACACGTCGCCGCCGTGCCGATCACGGAACACCGCGTCGAGGTCGTGCTGACGCTGCTGCAGGGCATCCTCGGCGTGCTGCTGCTCGCGAACTTCAACTTCCAGGCATACGAGGCCGGCGTGTTGTTCGTGCTGTGGCTCGCGCAGTTCCTCCGCCCCGAGTGGCGCGAGGAGATGTGCGTCGTGTACGGCGCGTGGATCGCGATCGAACTGCTGACGACGCCGTTCCGGAAGGACCGCCTGCGCGCGTTCGTCGTGTTCGGGGCGCTGTGGAAACGGGCGTGGGCGAAGCGCGCCTGAGCGGCGCGCCTCACTTCACTCCAAACCGCCCGAGCACCGCGCGGCCGACGTCTTCGGCGGCCTTCAGCTCCTCGACCCGCAGCGCTTTCATCGCGATCCACCCGAGCGGCAGCGCGAGCGCGGCGCCGGCCGCGACGACCGCGAGTTCGGGGAGCACGCGCCCGTGCCAGCGGTCGGCCGAGAGCCACAACCCCCCGCCGCACGCACCGACCGCGGCGAGCGACGCGAGCGCGACGCGCACGGCGCTGCGCAGCATCCGGCCGCCCTCGAGGCCGCCGAGGCGCGGCCTCAGGTAGAGCGCGAGCTGCAGCAGGTTCACGCACGACGTCACCGACGTCGCGAGTGCCAGGCCCAGGTGGCCGAGCGGCTTCATGAGCAGCAGGTTGAGCGCGAGGTTCACGGCCACCGACACGAAGCTCGCCTGCACGGGGCGGCGCGTGTCGCCGAGCGCGTAGAACGCGCGCGTGAACACGCCGACCGCGGCGAACGCCGGCAGTCCGAGGCAGTACATGACGAGCGCGCCCGCCGTGCGCTCGGTGTCGAGCGCGTGGAAGCGGCCGTGCTCGTAGAGGAGCGCGATCACCGGGCGGCTCATCACGGCGAGCCACAGCGCAGCCGGGATCGTGAGCAGCAGCACGAGCCGCACGGTCGCGGACAGCGTCGAGCGCACGCCGGGCAGGTCGTTCGCGACCGCCGCGCGCGCGAGCGCGGGCAGGCTCACGGTCGCGAGCGCGACGCCGAACACGCCGATCGGGAGCTGCATGAGCCGGAACGCGTACCAGAGCCACGACACGCTGCCCTGCTCGAGCAGGCTCGCGATCCACGTGCTCACGAACAGGTTGAGCTGAGTCGCGGCGAGCCCGATCGTGGCCGGCAGCATGAGCGTCGCGACGCGGCGCACGGGCGGCGGGAACGACGGCGCCTCGAGCCGCAGGCGGAAGCCGAGCCGGTGGAGCGACGGCCACTGGACGCCGAGCTGCAGCAGGCCGCCGGCGACGACGCCGATCGCCATCGCGAGGATCGGCGGCTGGCCGAGCGCGCGCATCGCCGGGATCAGCCCGACGCCGACGACGATCATGCCGAGGTTCATGAACGACGGCGCGAGCGCCGGCACGCCGAAGCGGCCGCGCGCGTTCAGCATGCCCATCACGGCGGCCGCGACCGCGACCGCCGGCAGGAACGGCAGCATGACGCGCGTGAGCAGCACCGTGAGCTCGTGCTTGCCGGGAATCGCGCCGAAGCCGGGCGCGAACACCCGCACGATCGCGGGCGCGAAGATCCACCCGATCACGCACAGGCCGAGCAGGACCGCGGCGAGCGTCACGACGAGGTGGCGGCCGAACGTCCAGGCGGCCGCCTCGCCTTCCTTCTCGTGCACGGCGGTGAACGTCGGCACGAACGCCGACGACATCGCGCCCTCGGCGAACAGGTCGCGCAGCAGGTTCGGGATGCGGAACGCGACGTTGAACGCGTCGGTCGCGAGCCCCGCGCCGAAGAACGACGCCATCACCTGCTCGCGAACGAGTCCGAGCACGCGCGAGGCGAGCGTCGCGATGCCGACCTTGCCGGCCTTGCGGGCGACCTGCGATTCCTGGCTCACGCGCGCCGCTCCGCCGATGGACGCTCCGAAACCCGCGTGCTAGGTTGCGCGGCCATGTCTCCACTGCAGGCGGCCGTGCTCGGCGCGATCCAGGGCCTCACCGAGTTCCTCCCCATCTCGAGCAGCGCGCACCTGTACGTGGTGCCGACGCTGCTGGGATGGAAGTACGAGGGGCTCGCGTTCGACGTCGCGCTCCACTTCGGCACGCTGCTCGCGCTGTTGTTCGCGTACTGGGGCGAGTGGTGGGCGCTCGCGACCGGCCTGTTCGCCTCCGATGCGGCGAAGCGCACCCGCGCCCGCGACCTGTTCGTGAAGCTCGCGATCGCGAGCGTGCCGGCCGCGATCGCCGGCGTGCTGCTGCAGGACGCCGCCGACCGCTGGCTGCGCGCGCTCCCGATCCAGGCGGTGACGCTCGTCGTGTTCGGCGCGCTGCTGTGGGCCGTGGACCGCTTCGGCCCGCGCGGACGCGACGCGGACGTACCCGGCTGGGGCACCTGCCTCGCCGTGGGCGTCGCGCAGGCGGTCGCGCTCGTTCCGGGCGTCTCGCGCTCCGGAGTCACGATGACGACCGGGCGCGCAGCGGGCCTCTCGCGCGTGTCGGCCGCGCGCTTCTCGTTCCTGCTCGCGACGCCGATCACGTTCGGCGCGTCGCTGCTCGAAGCGCGGCATCTGCCCCACGACGTGCCCGCGGCGACGCTGCTCGTCGGCGTCGCGACCGCGGCGATCGTCGGAGTGCTCGCCATCCGTGGCCTCCTCAGGTTCCTCGCGCGCGCGGGGTTCGGAGCCTTCTTCGCCTACCGCGTCGCGCTCGCCGCGTGGATCGTGTGGAGCCTCACGCGCGCGGGCGGCCCCGCTTCGTGAGCCTGTCGTTGAAGTAGCGGTTGAGGCGGTCGCGCAGCCGGATGCGCGCGCGATGCAGGCGCGACTTCACGGCGGCGATCGTGAGCCCGAGTTCCTCGGCCACTTCGGCATTGGACTTCTCGGCCACGTCGCGCAGCAGGAACACCTGCCGGTCGTCCTCGCCGAGCCCCGCGACGCCCTCCCACATGACGTTCAGCGTCTCGTCGTCGACGAGTTCGTCGAGCGGCTGCGCCGACCAGTCCGGAAGCTGGAGCGCCTCCTGCCCGTCGCCGCCCGGCTGCGGCTGGTCGAGCGACACGTGGCCGTCGCGACGCTTGCGGTACTTCATCAGGCTCGCGTTCGTCGCGATGCGGTAGAGCCAGGTCGAGAACGTGGACTGCGCCTTGAAGTTCTTGAGCCCGCGGAACGCCGACAGGAACGCGTCCTGCAGCGCCTCCGAAGCGTCGTCCTCGTTGCGCAGGATCTTGAACGACAGGCGGTAGACCTTGTCGCGGTAGCGCTCGACCAGCTCGTCGAACGCGCGCGTGTCTCCCCCCTGCGCCGCGACGACGAGTTCGGCGTCCGACCGGGTCTTGTAGGTGGGTGTCATGGTCCGCCGCAGAATACTCGGCCCCGCTCCCGCGCGCGAATGCGCGGTCAGCGCGAACCGACGATCGCGCCGTCGAGCAGCGTGAATGCCGCGTGGACGCCGCGGAGTTCCCGGGGATCGAGCGCGAAGAGGTCCGCGCTCCACACGACGACGTCGGCGCGCGCGCCCGCGCGCAGCGTTCCGAGCCGCGGCCAGCTTCCGGCGACGCGCGCCGGCGCCTCGGTGTAGGCGGCGAGCGCGCGATCGAGATCGAGGCGCTCGCCCGGCACCCACCCGCCGGCGGGCGTGCCGTCGGCGCGCTCGCGCGTGAGCGCCGAGGCGAGACCCTCGGCGACGCTCGGCGGCTCGACCGGCGCGTCGGAGCCGAACGCGAGCGGAACGCCGAGCCTCTCGAAGCGTCGCCACGCGTACGCGTGCTCGCGCCGCGAGCCCCAGTGGCGTTCGGCGATCGCGATGTCGGCGGTGCAGTGCGCGGGCTGCATGCTCGCGACGAGCCCGAGCGCGGCGAGCCGGGGCGCGTCCTCGGGATGCACGAGCTGCAGGTGTTCGATGCGGCTCGGGAGCCGCGGGACCCGGAGCGCGTCTCGGGCGCCGGCGAACGCGTCGAGCACGTTGCGCGTCGCGCGATCGCCGATCGCGTGCACGGCGACGGCGATGCCGCCCGCGAGCGCGCGCGCCACGTCGCGGTTCAGCGCCTCCGGGACGAGCAGCTCGAGTCCGCGCTCGTCCGAGCCGTCGTAGGGCGCGAGCATCGCCGCCGTGCGCGAGCCGAGCGTCCCGTCGGCGAACAGCTTCACCGCGCCGAGGCGGAAGCGGTCGTCGCCGACGCCGCTCGCGACGCCGAGCGCGAGCGCCTCGTCGAGACGCGCGTGCGGCAGGTTCGCGAGCACGCGCACGCCGCGCGCCTCGGCCGCGATCGCGGGCAGCCGTCGCAACGACTCGGCGTCCTCGAAGTCGTGCACGGCGGTCACGCCGGCGGCGTGCAGTTCGGCGCACGCGGCGAACAGCCCGTCGTCCGCGAGCGGCGCCGCGCCGAGCAGCGGCGCGAAGGCGCGCACCGCGTGCTCGCGCACGACCCCCGTGAGCGCGCCCGCCGCGTCGCGTTCGAAGCGACCGCCGGGCGGGTCGGCGACGCGCTCGGACACGCCCGCCGCCTCGAACGCCGCGCCGTTCACCCACAGCGCGTGGAAGTCCTTCGAGTGGAGCAGCACCGGCGTCCCCGGTGAGGCGGCATCGAGCAGGGCACGGGACGGCCGGTCGGGCCACTCGTTCGAGTCCCACCCGCGCCCGCGGATCACGGATCCCGGCGCTTCCGCGCGCCGCCTCGCGACGCGCGACGCGCACTCGGCCGCGGAGCCGGCATCGTGGAGCGCGAGTTCCGCGCGCGCACGGGCCCACGCGAGCAGGTGCAGGTGCGCGTCGGTGCAGCCGGGCGTGACCGTCGCACCCCGGGCGTCGAGTTCGGCGCCGCCCGGACGGAGTCCCGCGAGCAGTTCGCGACCCGAGCCGAGCGCCGCGATGCGTCCGCCCGCGATCGCGAGCGCGTCGGCGCCGCGCACGCGCGCGCCGTCGGTCCACGGCGAAGCGTTCCGGATCACGACGTCGAACGGCCCGCTCACCGCCACGCCTCCACGGGATTCGCGAGCACTCCGACGCCCGTCACCTCGACCTCGACGCGGTCGCCGATCGCGATCGGCGCGACGCCGGCCGGCGTTCCGGTCGCGATCACGTCGCCCGGCTCGAGCGTCATGATGCGCGACACGTGCGCGACGAGCCACGCGACGTCGAAGATGAGATCGCGCGTGAAGCCGTGCTGCCGCCTCTCGCCGTTCACCCGGCAGACGACCTCGAGCGCGCGAGGGTCGAGCCCGGGCACGATCCACGGTCCGACGGGCGCGAACGTGTCGAAGCCCTTCGCCCGCGCCCACTGGTGATCGCTCTTCTGGTAGTTGCGCGCGCTCACGTCGTTGAAGCACGTGAAGCCGGCGAGATGCCCGAGTGCGTCGGCCGGGGACGTGTCGCGCGCGCGCCGGCCGACGACGAGCGCGAGTTCGGCCTCGGGATCCATGCGAGTCACGCCGGGCGGATGACGGATCGGCTCGCCCGGGCCGACGATGGCACTCGGAGGCTTGAGGAAGAGCAGCGGCTCGTCCGGCGGCGTCGCGCCGGCGACCACGGTCTGGCTCTCCGCGACGTGGGCTCGGTAGTTGAGCCCGACGCACACGATCTTGGTCGGCGCCACCGGCGCGAGCAGGCGCGACTCGCCGGGATCGGGGCGCTCGCCGGTCGCGCGCCCGCCCGACCACGGCGGGCCGTCGAGCGCGAGCAGGGCGCCGGCCTCTCCCCGCACCCAGCGCTCCACGCCGCGCGTCGAGACGCGAGCGATCGCTCCATCGGGTACGCGGGCGTCCATGCGAGGCGCGCAGGGCTCCTGAGGATGATGCGGGAGAAATTCGAATGGAGGCCCCATCGGCGGCCGTGCGCCGGATCGCGGCGCTCGGAACGATGGCACGTCCGGATCGTCCAGCGAGCCTCCGCGCGGGCTTCACGCGTCGGACAGGGACCTCCGCGACGATTCTCGGAGTCTCGCGGGCGATGGGTCAAGACCAAAGCCGCTCGAAGGAGGCGACGGAAGCCCGTTCCGAGCGGCCTGGAGGGCGTTCTCGAGTCCGGGCGGTCGGGCTCGGTCGCGCGAAATCGAAGCCCTCAGGATTCGCGCTCGCCGCGCCGATGACAGGGAAGAATTTCGCCCTCGCTCCATTGGCCCTTTTGGAAACCCTCTGCTAGCGTCCGGTCCCCTATGTCCAAGCCCCGAGGCCGTTCCGGCCTTCCTCCTGCAGCCGTTCGTCTCTCCCAGCGCCTCGAAAACAAGTCGGCCCACCTCAGTGTGATCGGGCTCGGTTACGTCGGCTTGCCGCTCGCCGTCGAGTTCGCCCACGCGGGCTTCCGCGTGACGGGAATCGATATCGACGAGCGACGTGTGCGGCAATTGCAGCGTGGCATCTCCTACATCCAGGACGTGCCGACCGAGGACGTTCGCGCGCTCGTGCGCGCCGGCAATTTCACGGCGACCACCGACTTTTCCGCCCTGAAGAAGGCGGACACCGTGAACATCTGCGTTCCGACCCCGCTGTCCAAGCAGCGCGATCCGGACGTGTCCTACATCGTCGCGGCCACCGAGCAGGTGCGGAAGTACCTGCATCCCGGCCAGCTCGTCATCCTCGAGAGCACGACGTATCCGGGGACGACCGACGAGCTGATCCTGCCCCAGCTCGAGTCCACGGGAATGAAGGTGGGCAAGGACTTCTTCCTCGCCTTCTCGCCCGAACGCGTCGATCCGGGCAACGTGCAGTTCACGACCAAGAACATTCCGAAGGTCGTGGGCGGCGTGACGCCGGCGTGCAGCGAAGTGTCGGTGCAGCTCTACCGCCAGCGCCTCGAGAACGTCGTGCCCGTCACTTCGACGCAGGTCGCGGAGATGGTGAAGCTGCTCGAGAACACGTTCCGCAGCGTCAACATCGGGCTCGTGAACGAACTCGCGCTCATGTGCAAGCGCCTCGACATCGATGTGTGGGAAGTCATCCGCGCCGCGTCCACGAAGCCGTTCGGCTTCATGCCGTTCTATCCCGGCCCGGGCCTCGGCGGACACTGCATCCCGATCGATCCGTTCTACCTGTCGTGGAAGGCGCGAGCGAGCGGCTTCGAGGCGCGGTTCATCGAACTCGCGGGGCACGTGAACGGCCACATGCCGGATCACGTGGTCGAACTCGTGGGCGAAGCGCTCAACCATCAGGGCAAGGCGATCCGCGGCAGCAAGGTGCTCGTGCTCGGCGTCGCCTACAAGGCCGACATCGACGACGTCCGCGAGAGCCCGTCGCTCGACATCATGGAAAAGCTCCGCGAGCGAGGTGCGCAGATCCAGTACTCGGATCCGTTCGTGCCCTCGATCCGGTTCGGCCGCGGCACGATGCGCAACGTCCCGTTCACGGCGTCGAACGTCCGCAATTTCGACTGCGTCGTGATCGCGACCGCCCACAAGGCGTTCGACTATTCGGCGGTCGTGCGATGGTCGAAGGCGATCGTCGACACGCGCAACGCGCTCGGCAACCGGCGCTCGAAGAAGATCGTGCGGCTCTAGTCGTCCGCTTCGCTCGAACGCCCCGCGGTGATTCGCCGCGGGGCGTTCGTCGTTCGGGGGGGGCGGAGCCGCGCGCCTCAGGATCGCGGCGCGAGGGACGCGCGGCGTGAGTGTCGCAGCGTTCCGGCACCGACCCACGCGAAGCCGGCGACGACGAGCGCGAGGAACGGCGTCGCGTTCCAGCGGCCCGTCGCGACCGCTCCCGCGAGCATCGCCGCCGAGTACACGGCGAGCGCGAGTTCCGTCCGGCCCGAGAACGCCCGCCGCGCGGGCGCCGCGGCGCGAGGGGCGGACGCCGGCGCTCCCGCCCCCTCTCCCGACTTCGGCGTCCGCTCCCAGTCGCCGAGGGACGCCCCGAAGCCCTCGAGCACGGCGCGCGCGTTGTTCGCCGACATGCCGATGCCGAGCGCGAGCGCGCCGAGAACGTCGCGCACGACGAGCGGCCACGGACGCCGCGCGCACGCCTGCCCCGCGGCGAGGAACGCCGCGACCGGCAGCAGCCCGGTCGCGAACAGGCCGAGCTGGAGCATCGCCACGGCGAGCGGGCTCAGCGTGGAAGGCGCGAACAGCACCGGCGCGAGCAGCAGCACGAGCGCGAGCAGGAGCGGATACGCGAGGTTCGCACCGAGGTGCGCGAGCGACTCGAGCTTCGTGCGCCACGGCAGCGGACGACGCAGCAGCCCCGGGAGGATCTTGCGCGCCGTCTGGATCGAGCCCTTGGCCCAGCGGCGCTGCTGGGATCGGAACGCGCCGAAATCTGATGGCAGTTCGGCCGGAACCTCGGCCGCCGGGTCGAACTCGAAGCGCCACCCGGCGAGCTGGGCCCGGTAGCTCAGGTCCAGGTCCTCGGTCAGCGTGTCCGACGACCAGCCCCCGGCCGCCTCGATGCACGCGCGCCGCCACACGCCGGCCGTGCCGTTGAAATTGAAGAACAGCCCGCGCGAACGCCGCACGTCGTGCTCGATGAAGAAGTGCGAATCGAGCAGCACGGCCTGGGCCGCGGTGAGCAGCGACCGTCCGCGATTGAGGTGTCCCCACCGCCCCTGCACCATGCCGACCGAGGGATCGGAGAAACGCGGGAGCGTGCGGCGCAGGAAATCCGAGTCGGGCACGAAGTCGGCGTCGAACACGGCGACGAACTCGCCGCTCGCGCTCGCGAGCCCCGCGGCGAGCGCGCCCGCCTTGAAGCCGACCCGCGCCGGTCGGCGAACGTGACGGATGTCGAGCCCGCGGCGGCGATGATCCCGCACCGCGGCGGCCACGAGATCGGTCGTGACGTCGGTCGAGTCGTCGAGCACCTGGACCTCGAGGCGGTCGCGAGGATGGTCGAGACACGCGACGGCCTCGATCAGGCGCGTGGCGACGGCCGGCTCGTTGTAGAGCGGCAGCTGCACGGTGACGCGCGGCCACACGGACGGCGCGGGCGTCGCGGCGCGCGCGAGCCGCCGGCGGAATCGCCACAGCGTGATTCCGCGATGCGTCGCGAGCAGCGCGAGCAGCAGCTGAGCGATCGCGTAGCCTGCGAGGGCCGCGGTCTGCAGTCCGCGGCCCGCGGTGCTCCACGGGAGTTCGGGGATCATGGCGATCGGACGGACGTGTGTGGTGCGAAGGGCCGCCGCAGGAACGCGAACGGCGCGCGATGGGTTCCCCCGCCGCGCGCCGCACACTCTGCCACGTCAGTTCACGACTTCGAAGTCGGCGTCCACCGCGCCCGGGCCGTCGTTCTTCTTCTTTCCGCCCGGAGCGTCGGCCGCAGGCCCCGCCTCCGGGGTGCCCGGCGTCGGCCCCGCCTGCTGGTACATGGCCGCGGCCGCCTCGTGCCACTTCTTCTCGAGCGCCTCCGACGCCGACTGGATGGCCGTCACGTCCTCCGACTGAAGCGCCGTCCGCACCGCCTGAATCGAGGACTCGAGCTGCGACTTGAGCGCGGGGTCGAGCTTCTCGCCGTGCTCCTTCACGTTCTTCTCGACCTCGTAGGCGAGCTGGTCCGCCTTGTTACGCGCCTCGATGGCCTCCTTGCGCCGGCGATCCTCGGCCGAGTGCTCCTCGGCGTCCTTCACCATACGCTGGATGTCCTGCTCGCTCAGCCCGCTCGACGACTCGATGCGGATGCTCTGTTCCTTGCCCGTCGCGCGGTCCTTCGCGGACACGTGCAGGATGCCGTTCGCGTCGATGTCGAACGCGACCTCGATCTGCGGTATGCCGCGGGGCGCCGAGGGAATGCCGTCGAGATGGAACTTGCCGATCGTCTTGTTGTCGCGCCCCATGGGACGTTCGCCCTGGAGCACGTGGATCTCGACGGTCGTCTGGCTGTCCGAGGCGGTCGAGAATACCTCCATCTTCCGCGTCGGGATCGTCGTGTTGCGCGGGATCAGCGTCGTCATCACGCCACCGAGCGTCTCGAGTCCGAGCGACAGCGGCGTCACGTCGAGCAGCACGACGTCGCGCACGTCGCCGGCGAGCACTGCGCCCTGGATCGCCGCGCCGACCGCCACGACCTCGTCCGGGTTCACTCCGCGGTGGGGCTCCTTGCCGAACACCTGCTTCACGAGCTCCTGCACCTTCGGCATGCGCGTCGAGCCGCCCACGAGCACGACCTCGTCGATCTGGCTCGCGGACAATCCCGCGTCCTTCAGCGCCTGCACGACGGGACCACGGCAGCGTTCGACGAGATCGTCCACGAGCTGCTCGAGCTTCGCGCGCGTGAGCTTCACGTTCAGGTGGCGGGGACCGTTCTGGTCGGCCGTGATGAACGGCAGGTTGACCTCGGTCTCGAGCGTGCCCGACAGCTCGCACTTCGCTTTCTCGGCCGCTTCCTTCAGGCGCTGGAGCGCCATCGGATCGCGCCGCAGGTCGATGCCGTCGGACTTCTGGAACTCGTCCGCGAGCCAGTCGATGACCTTCTGGTCGAAGTCGTCGCCGCCGAGGTGCGTGTCGCCGTTCGTCGAGCGGACCTCGAACACGCCGTCGCCGATCTCGAGGATCGAGATGTCGAACGTGCCGCCGCCGAGGTCGAACACGGCGACCTTCTCGTCCTTCTTCTTGTCGAGCCCGTACGCGAGCGCGGCCGCGGTCGGTTCGTTGATGATGCGCTTGACGTCGAGCCCGGCCACGCGTCCGGCATCCTTCGTCGCCTGGCGCTGGCTGTCGTTGAAGTACGCCGGAACGGTGACCACGGCTTCGGTCACCTTTTCGCCGAGGTAGTCCTCCGCGGTCTGCCGCATCTTCTGGAGGATCATCGCGGAGATCTCGGGCGGCGAGTACTCGCCCCCACCGGCCTTCACGCGCGCGTCGCCGTTCGTCCCGGCGACGACCTCGTACGGAACGAGCTTGATCTCGGAGCCGACCTCGGCGTGCTTGCGCCCCATGAAGCGCTTGATCGAGTAGATCGTGTTGCGCGGGTTGGTCACCGCCTGCCGGCGCGCCACCAACCCCACCAGCCGCTCGCCGCTCTTGGAGAACGCGACGACGGACGGCGTCGTGCGGAAGCCCTCGGCGTTCGCGATGACCTTGGGCTCCCCGCCCTCCATCACGGCCACGCACGAGTTGGTGGTTCCGAGATCGATGCCGATGACCTTGCCCATGCTTTCGTCCTTTCCGATGAGCGAGTGCCGCGCCGCCCGTTCGGGACGGCGCGGCCGTGGTCGCTCCGCGATTACTTGACCTGGATCTGGATCTCGCGCGTGCGGGCCTCGTCGGCCTTCGGCACCCGGATCTCGAGCACGCCGTCACGGAAGTTGGCCTGGACCTCGGCCGACTTCACGGCGCGTCCGAGGTGGAACGAGCGCTCGAAGGTGCCATATCGGCGCTCGCGGCGGTAGAGCGCGCCTTCCTGCTTCTCGATCGTGTGCTTGCGCTCGCCGCGAATCGTCAGCGTGTCACCGAGCAGGGAGACCTTGACGTCCTCGGTCCGCACGCCCGGAAGGTCGAGCCGCACGAGGAACGCCTCCGGCGTCTCCTCGAGGTCGGTGGGCGGCACGAACGCGAGCGACTCGCCCGCCGGCGCCGCCGGCGTGAAGAAGCTCTCGAACAGCCGGTTCACGTCGTCGTGGAAGGTGTCCAGTTCCTGGAACGTCGGGCGCGGGGTCCAGCGGATGATCGACATGGTGTTCTCCTCCGGTTGGGGTCGATCGCCGGCTACGGCCGCCGGGCGGATGCTGCGGCTGCGAAGAGCAGCATGCGTACCACCCGGCCGGCGACGCTCGATTCCCGCGAAAATCGCGACCCTCGCTTCGAATCGCCGCGTATCGGCCGACGCCTTCCGGACGCGCCGTCCCGACGCGGAACAGGGTTCGTCACGCGACGAAACGCCGCTGCGTCCCGAAGCGTGACGGCCCCGCCCCGCGGGTGCAGGCGCTCCCCCCCTCTGTTAGCGTGCGCGCGCCATGCGCATCGCCACCTTCCTTCCCCACGTCGGCGTCTTCGGCGGCGTGCGCCGCTTCCTCGAACTCGGCAATCGCTGGGTCCGGATGGGACACGACGTCACGCTGTTCCACCCGACGGGAGAATCTCCGGACTGGTTCCGCTACGAGGGCCGCGTCGCGCCGCTCCCGGCCGCAGCCGACTCGAGTTCCGACCTCGCCTTCGGCGCGGACCCACACACGCTCGACGCGCTGAGTGCGCACCACAGCGCAGAGCGCGTCTACTACGCGGTGCTGTGGGGCGATCCGGGGATCGCGCGCGCGGCGCGCGCGGGGCTGCGCCTCGCGGCGAATTCGTCCGCGCAGCGCCGTGCGCTCGCCCGAACCGCGCGCCGCGAGGTGCTCGACGGCGTCGGCGGCATCGACGTCGAGCGATTTCGGCCCGATGTGTCGCAGCGCCGCGCATCGCCCTTGCGCGTGCTCGTCAACGGACGGCGTTCGCGCTCGAAGAAGGGCACGGACCTGATCCTCGAGGCGCTCCGCGGCCTGCGCGGACGCGCACCGGAATTCGAAATCGTCCTGTTCGACCACGTGGACCCCCACAACCGGCAGGATCCGCGTGACGGCGCCCCGCTGCCGCCGAACGCGCGCTACGTGATCAACCCGAGCCAGGAGGAACTCGTCTCGCTCTACCAGAGCGCGGATCTGTTCGTCGCGGCAGAGCGCAAAGCGGGCTGGTGCAACACGGCGATCGAGGCGCTGGCGTGCGGCTGCGCGCTCGTGTGCACCGCCAGCGGAACGCGGGACTTCGCGCGCGACGGCGGAAACGCGCTCGTCGCGTGGCGTCACCCGTTCTTCCTCCGGCGCGCCGCCGCACGCCTGCTCCGGCAGCCGGAACTTCGCGAACGCCTCGCCCGGGCCGGTCCATCGAGCGCCGCGCCGTGGTCGTGGGACCGCCTCGCGGTGAAGCTGCTCGCTCAGCTCGGCGCCTGACCCGAAAACGCGAGCGGCCGGCGGAGCGTTCCGCCGGCCGCTCACGCGCCTCCCGGGTCAGCGGACGGGCAGGTAGCCCGACTTCTCCGGCCCGACGAGCAGTTCGTCCTTCGTGTAGATGAACGCGTCGCGCTTGTAGTCGGACAGCTCGTAGGACTTCTCGAGGAAGATCGCGTCCTCGGGACAGGCCTCCTCGCACATGCCGCAGAAGATGCACCGCAGCATGTTGATCTCGTAGCGCTCGGCGTGCCGCTCGCCGTGCGAGCGCGGATCGGACGGATCGTTCTCGGCGGCCTTGACGAAGATCGCGTCGGCCGGGCACGCGACGGCGCACAGTTCGCATCCGACGCAGCGCTCGAGCCCGTCTTCGTGCCGGGCGAGGATGTGCAGCCCGCGGAACCGCGGCGTCATCTCGAGCTTCTCTTCCGGGTACTGGACCGTGAACGGCTTGCGGAACAGGTTCTGGAAGGTGATGCCGAGTCCGGTGGCGAGCTCCTTGAACATCGAACGGTCCTCGAAGGTGTTCTCGGAAGACGGGAAGATCGCGGCGCAGTCTAGGCAAGGGGTCCCGCCCGTGCAAGGCGACGGGACCGCCCGGCTCAGAGCCGCGGCAGCGTGATGCCGACCTGGCGCTGGTACTTGCCGTTCTTGTCGCGGTACGACACCTCGCACGGCGAGTCGCTCTCGAAGAACAGCACCTGGGCGATGCCTTCGTTCGCGTAGATCTTCGCCGGCAGGGGCGTCGTGTTGCTGATCTCGAGCGTCACGTATCCCTCCCACTCGGGCTCGAACGGCGTGACGTTCGTGATGATCCCGCAGCGGGCGTACGTGCTCTTGCCGACCGTGATCGTCATGACGTTGCGGGGCACGCGGAAGTACTCGACCGAGCGCGCGAGCGCGAACGAGTTCGGGGGCACGATGCAGACGTCGCCGCGAACGTCGACCATGCTGCGCGGATCCACGTGCTTCGGATCCACGACCGTCGAGTTCACGTTCGTGAAGATCTTGAATTCGTCGGCGACTCGGATGTCGTAGCCGTACGAGGACACGCCGTACGACACGACGCCCTCACGAACCTGCTTCTCCTCGAACGGCTCGATCATGCCGTGCTCGAGGCACATCTTGCGGATCCAGTGGTCGGGCTTGATGGACATGCTCACTCCTCTAGGAGGGAAGCCGGCCGAGCAGCCGCACGGCGTGGGCGAGTTCGGGAAGGATCAGTCGTTCGAGCGCGAGGCGCACCGCACGGGTCGAGCCCGGCAGCCAGAAGAGCAGCCGGCCGCGCGCGACGCCGGCGCCGGCGCGCGAGAGCCACGTCGCGGCGCCGATCTCGTCCCACGAGAGCGCGCGGAAGCACTCGCCGAAGCCCGGCAGTTCGCGTTCGACGAGCGGCGCGAGCGCCTCGGGCGTCACGTCGCGCGCCGCGATCCCCGTGCCCCCGGTGACGATCACGGCGTCCGTGCCGGGGCTCGCGAGCGCGCGCCGCACCGCGGCCCGGATCGCACGGACCTCGTCGCGCACCCAGGCGCGCGAGGCGACGGCGTTTCCGGCGCGCACGAGCGCGGCGGCGATCGCGTCCCCGCTCGAATCGTCGGCGCGTCCGCGCGTGTCGCTCACGGTGACCACGGCGCATCCGATCGCGCGCGTCGCGGCGCGCGCGTGCGCGTGCGGCCGGCGCG
>JBGAOA010000047.1:0-32240 GCA_044222065.1 Candidatus Eiseniibacteriota bacterium | reverse complement strand
GCGCAGGACCTCGGCGGCGCGGCGAATCCCGGCATCGTCCACGTCGAGGTGCGTGACGGCGCGCACGGTGCGGGGGCCGAATTCCGCGAGCCAGACGCCGCGATCGCGCGCGCTCGCGACGACGGCGGCGGCGTCCGGTAGCGGGGCCTCGGTGTGGAAGATGAGGATGTTCGTGTCGGGCGGGACGACGCGCACGCCCGGGAGCCCGGCGAGCGCTTCGCCCAGAGAACGGGCGCGCGCGTGGTCGTCCGCGAGCCGCTCGACGTGGTGGTCGAGCGCGTGCAGGCACGCGGCGGCGAGCACGCCCGCCTGGCGCATGCCGCCGCCGAAGCGCTTGCGCGTGCGGCGCGCTTCGCGCACGAACGCGGCGCCGCCCGTGAGCACCGAGCCGACCGGCGCGCCGAGCCCCTTCGAGAAGCACATCATCAGGCTGTCCACGCGCGACGCCCAGCGCGCGATCGGCACGCCCGAGGCAACGCTCGCGTTCCAGAGGCGCGCGCCGTCGAGGTGGACGCGAAGGCCTTTCGCGTGGGCCCAGTCGCACAGGGCGTCGAAGCGCTCGAGCGGCACGATCGCGCCGCCGCCGCGGTTGTGCGTGTTCTCGAGACACAGCAGACGCACGCGCGCGACGTGGTCGTCGTCGCCGCGGATCGCGCCTTCGAGCGCATCGAGCGGGAACACGCCGCGATCGGCCGCGATCGTGTGGGCGAGCGCCCCGGAGTTCGCGGACATGGCGCCCTGTTCGTAGCGGAAGAGGTGCGAGTCGAGGTCGAGCAGCACCTCTTCGCCGGGCCGCACGTGGACGTTCACGGCGATCTGGTTGCCCATCGTGCCGCTCGGCACGTAGACCGCGGCTTCGTGTCCGGTGAGCGACGCGGCGCGCCGCTCGAGTTCGTTCACCGTCGGATCGTCGCCCCAGACGTCGTCGCCGACGACCGCTTCGGCGATCGCGCGCCGCATCGCGGGCGTGGGTCGGGTGACGGTATCGCTGCGCAGGTCCACCACGGGTGCGTTCATGACGACGGGCCTCCGGCTCTCGAAGTTCTGCGGGTCGGGCGCCGATACTAGGGGAGCCGCGGCCCCGCCGCCGAGCGACGCCCGCCGGAGCGTGCGCCGGATCGTCCGGCCGCTTAGTCTGACGACTTCCGAACACACGAAATCGCAGCAATGCCATCGTAACGGCGGGCGCGACAGACGGCGCCCGCGCCGGGAAGCCCGGCGACACCACGGAGCCAACTCCCCATGCCCTTCTTCGGTTTCGACCCCACGATCATCTTCCTCATTCCGGCGATGATCTTCGCCTTCTGGGCGCAGTGGAAGGTCCAGCACACCTACAGCCAGATGTCGAAGGTGCGCGCCGCCTGCGGGCTCACCGGAGCGCAGATGGCGGCGGCGATCATGCAGCGCAACGGCGTCTCGGACGTGAAGATCGAGGGCGTCGGAGGGGTGCTGAGCGATCACTACGACCCGCGCTCCAAGGCCGTCCGGCTGTCGGAGCCGATCGGGGCGGGCAACTCGATCTCGTCGATCGCCGTGGCGGCGCACGAGGTCGGGCACGTGCTCCAGCACCACCAGGGCTACGTGCCGCTCGCGATGCGCTCGGCGATCGCCCCCGTGGCCGGATTCGCGAGCATGGCGGCGTGGCCGCTCTTCTTCATCGGCTTCATCTTCCACACGGGGCTCTCGCCGATCCTGATGGACCTCGGGATCCTGTTCTTCTCGGCGGCGGTGCTGTTCCACGTGATCACGCTGCCGGTCGAGTTCGACGCTTCGAAGCGCGCGCTCGCGCAGCTCACGACGCACGGCGCGATCGCGCCCGAAGAGGTCGCGGGCGCGAAGAAGGTGCTCGATGCCGCGGCGCTCACGTACGTGGCGGCGGCGGCGATGGCGGCGCTCCAGCTGCTGCGACTCATCGTGCTGCGCAACAGCCGCGACTGACTCCGCGGCGGCCGCCGGGCCCCAGCGAAACCGGAAAAGCGAACCGGGGTGGGATCGAATCCCACCCCGGTTCCGTTTCGGGACGACGATCGAGGGCGCGCTAGCCCTGCGAGACCATGTCCTTGAGCTCCTTCGAGACCTTGAAGACCGGCACCTTGCGCGGGGGCACCGGAACGGCCTCTCCCGTGCGGGGGTTGCGCGCGATCCGCGACTTGCGATCCTTCACGCGGAACGTTCCGAATCCGCGGATCTCGATGTGGTGCCCGTTGGCGAGCGCGCGAGCCACGGCCGTGAGGAAGGAGTCCACCGTTTCGGCGACGTCCTTCTTCGTGAGCCCCGTACGTTCGGCGATCTGATCGACGATATCTGCCTTGGTCATCGCACTCTCCCCAACGCCACTCCAGCGGGCTGGCTTCGGTAGTTTCCGGAGGCAACGGCTGGATGCGCGGCCAAGCTATCAGCGCCCGCGAAAACGTGTCAATCCGTTTTTGGACAACGGCCTGCGGGCTCGGCGCGACCCGGCTCGGCTCGGACCCGGGCGAGTCCACTCTCCCGATCCGGCCGGGTCAGCGCGCCGGATCGGCATCCGGAATTCCGAGAGCCCGGCGCCGGGCCCGCTCGATCGGGTGCGCTTCCGCCGCCGCGAGCGCGGCGCGCGTGACCGGCTTCCCCTTCCGGACCTCGTCGCGCCACTCCGCGGCGAATCGTCCGCTCCGGATCTCGTCGAGGATCCGGGCCATCTCCGCCCGCGACTCGGCGCCGATCACTCGCGGTCCGCGAGTGAGGTCCCCGTAGAGCGCGGTGCCGCTGATCCCGCCGCGAAACTCGGCCGGCCCTTTCTCGTGGAGCAGGTCCGCGAGGTACTTGAGCTGGTGGACGCACTCGAGATAGGCGACCTCGGGCGTGAAGCCGCGCGCGACGAGCGTCTCGAACGCCGCGGCGACGAGCGACTGGAGGCCGCCGCACAGCACGACCTGCTCGCCGAAGAGGTCCACTTCCGTTTCCTCGCGCACGCTCGTCGTCACGAGCGGCGCGATCCCGATCGCCGCCGCGTACTCGCGGCCGAGCGCGCTCGCATCGCCGCTGCGATCACGGTGCACCGCCAGGTAGCCGGGCAACGTGCCGCCGGCGGCGCGGGTCGCGCGGAGCACGCGCCCGGGCGCGGTGGGCGACACCACGACGACGTCTCCGAAACGCTCGAGCGCGAGATCCGCATAGAGGAGCGCGAAGCCGTGCGCGAACACGAGCGACGGCGTCCGCCCGGCGGCCGCTGCGAGCGCGGGCCACGCCTCGGCCATCGCCTCGTCGGGCAGCAGCATCGCGACGACGTCCGCGTCGCGCACCGCCGCGTCGGGAGACCGCGTCTCGAAGCCCGCCTCGCGGGCGCGCGCCTCGGCGGCGCGACCGGGTCGCGCGCCGACCACCACGCGCACGCCGGCGTCGCGCAGGTTCAGCGCCTGCGCCTCGCCCTGGTGTCCGAACCCGAGGACCGCGACCTCGCGGATCGCATTCACGCGCGGACGTTCCGCTCGAATGCGCGGCGCCGCGCGACCCGGCCGGGCCGCGCGGCGCACGCGCGCATCGTCACTTCTTCGCGGCCGCGGCCGTCGTGGACCAGTCGGTCTTCGCGGCCTGAGCGCCTTCGGTGTTGAAGTGGAAGGCGACCTTCTTCGACCAGTACATCCAGCTCTGGTACTTCTGCCCGTCTCCCTCCCACGCGTACACCGCGTCGGGCGCGCCCTGGCTCGCGAGCGTCTGCGCGGCGGCCGAACCGGCCTTCGCGCCCTTCGCCGTCGCCGCCGGATCCGGTGCCGGCGTGCCGCGCATCGAGAGGAACATGAGCAGCTCTTCGGTGGCCTTCGCCGTGTTTCCGGCCTTGCTGTACACCGAGCCGAGCTGGCGGTGGAGCTGGCTCGCCTGCGGGGTCTTGAGCACCGCCGTGTGCAGCACCTTCACCGCCTCGTCCCACTGCTTGAGTTCGGAGTAGGACTCGGCGAGCGCCGCCGTCGCGTCGGCGTCGTCGGGACGGCGCTTCAGCGTCTCGAGCCACTGCCCGACCGACTTGTCGTGCGCGCCGCCCTTCTGGTACGCGAGCGCCGCGTTGAACGTGAGGTCCGCGTCGGAGGGACGCAGCGCGCCCGCCTTCGCGTAGGTGTCGCCCGCGAGCACGAAGTCCGGCTTGCGCGCGTCGCCTTCCTTGCCCTGCGCGCGGCTGAAGTACGCGCTGCCGAGGCCGAGGTAGAGGTCCGCGTTGTTCGCGTCCGACTTGATGAGGTCCTGCAGCGTCTCGATCGCCTCGTCGTACTTCTTCGCCTCGAGCAGGCTGTTCGCGTACTGCTGCACCGTGCTCTTCATGGATTCCTGGAGCGCGGTGTCGCCCGGCGCCGCCGAGAGACCGGCCTGGAACGTCTTCATCGCCGAGGCGTAGTCGCCGGTGAGGTAGTACACCGTGCCGAGGCTGCGCATCGTGCGCGAATCGTTCGGCTTGAGCAGCGAGGCGCGCGTGAACGCGACCATCGCGGCCTCGTAGCGCTTCTGGGCCTCTTCCTTCTGCACCTTCTCGCCGTCGTCCTTCGGCGACTGCGCGAAGTCCGGGTACAGCGACTGCGCCTCGCCGATCTTGGCGATGCCGTCGTTGAAGTAGCGGCTCCAGTACGACTCGCGGTTCTGAGTCGCGACGTCGACCTTCTTCTTGTCGCCCTTCGCGGTCAGGCCGTCGATCGCCTTCTGGAACGCCGCGCCCGCGGGCCCGGCGCTGTCGAGCTCGGCGTACGCCCAGCCCAGGTAGCCGATCGCCTCGAAGTCCTCGCCGTCTTCACCGGCGCACTGCTCGAGCTGCTGCACGGCCTTGTTCATCTGGCGCAGGTAATCGTCCGTGAGTCCCTTTTCCTTGTCGCGCAAGCCCCCCACCACGTACTGAATCCCGCCGGCGCAATGCGGATTGCGCGCCAGCGCCACCCCCGCGAGCGCGACCATCGCGACCGCGACCGCGACGAAGATCCCGACACGGAACTTCAAGGCCGTCCTCCTTCTCGCCTCGTTCACGTGAGGCGATTGCCGTTGACCATCAGCCCGAACTGGCAGCCGAGGTACTTCGCCGCCTTCCGGGACGCCAGCATGCGGGTCATGAAGATCTCGAAGTACTCCATGACCTGCGAGATCGACGTGTCGATCGTGAGCTCCAGCGTGATGAGCTTGTGAGCCTCGTCCACGTTGAGGAAGCTCTTCTCGACCGCGTAGTTCACGCGGTCGTGGATGTCGAACTTGATCATGTCCGGGTTGCGGACGCGCGTGCGGTGCACGTCGCTCTTGTCCGCGAGGATCACCGCGGCGGCGACCGGATTCACCGGGTCGCCGTCGTTCTCGTGGTGGTTCCCGATCGCCGCGATCACGGTGAGGATCTCGTTCTCGGGCATGCCGAGCTCCGTGAGCAGCTGCATCGCCATCACGGCGCCCGTCTGCGCGTGGTGCTCGCGGTTCACCGCGTTCCCGATGTCGTGCAGGAAGCCGGCGATCGAGGCGAGCTCGCACGAGCGCTCCTCGTGGCCGAGCCGCTTGAGCACGTTGAACGCGATCTTCGCGACGAGGCTCACGTGCCGCTCGCCGTGTTCGGTGTACCCGATCTGCTCGAGCGCGGCGTCGGCCATGCGGACGTACTGGCGCACCTTCGGCATCTCGCGCAGCTGCGCGAACAGGAGGTGGTGGCCGTCCACGGCGGGCGCGGCGGCGCCTTCGGGGCTGTGGGATACCGGGTTCGAACGGGTCATTCGCGAGCCTTCCATGTGCGGGAACGATGCCAGCGGGCCCGGGCTTAAGAGGGCGCGAAAGAGAGGCCGCAGACTAGGTCCGCAACTCGCGATACGTCAAGAACCACGGCGCATTCCACGCGCGGTTGACGCGCGCTGGACGCGGTCGCGATGCGTGTCGCGCGCGCGACGGTGTGGCGCGCGCGCACACCGCCCTCACAGCACGTCCACGGGATCCACGTCCACGGCGACTCGCGCCTTCGCCCGCCGTCCGCCCGACTCCGCCGCCGCGAGCGCGGCCTCGAGCGCCGCGCGCAGCGGCCCCGCGTGCGCGCCCTTCCCGAGCACGTGACGCCGGTGCTGCCCGCGCAGGCGCGCGAGCGCCTGCGGCGCCGGGCCGAGCACGTCCACGGACGCGCCTGCGGGCGACGCGCGCAACGCATCGGCCGTCGCGCCCGCGAGCGCGTCCACCTCGCTCGCGTCGGGCCCCGAGAACAGCAGCGTCGCGATGCGGCGGAACGGCGGGTAGCCGGCCTCGCGCCGCAGCTCGAGCTCGCGCTCGAGGAACGCGCGCGTCTCGCCCGTGACGAACGCGGCGATCGCGGGATGGTCGGGCGTGCACGTCTGGACCAACACCTCGCCCGCGACGGCGCCTCGCCCGGCGCGTCCCGACACCTGCTGCAGCAGCTGCAGCGTGCGCTCCGACGCGCGGAAGTCGGGCAGGTGGAGCGCGACGTCGGCGTCGAGCACGCCGACGAGCGTCACGCGCGGGAAGTCGAGCCCCTTCGCGATCATCTGCGTGCCGACGAGCACGTCGGCATCGCCACGCGCGAACGCGGCGACGATCTCGCCCGGGCTCGTCCGCCGGCGGGCGACGTCGGTATCGAGCCGCAGAACGCGCGCCTTCGGGAACGACGCGGCGAGCTCGCGTTCGGCGCGCTGCGTCCCCGAGCCCGAGAAGCGCAGCAGCGCGGCCCGGCACTTCGGGCACTCGCGCCGCGCGGGCGTGCGCGTGTCGCAGTAGTGGCACCGCCACTCGAGCGGCTCGAGGTGGAGCGTGAGCGCGATGTCGCAGTGCTCGCACTCCGCGACCCAGCCGCACGCGCGGCACTGGCTGTAGTGCGAGTGGCCGCGGCGGTTGAGGAACAGCATCGCCTGCTCGCCGCGCGCGAGCCGTTCGCCGAGCGCCGCGCCGAGCGCCGGCGAGACGAGCGAGTCGCCGGCGCGCTCGCGCCGCAGGTCCACGACGTGGACGCGCGGCAGCGGCCGGCCGTCCACGCGCTTCGGCATCGACAGGCGGCGGTATCGGCCGCGCGCCGCGTTCGCGAGCGACTCCAGGCTCGGCGTCGCCGAGCCGAGCACGATCGGGAGTCCGAGCATCTGGGCGCGCCGCACCGCGACGTCGCGGCCGTGGTAGCGCAGCTGTTCGCTCTGCTTGTAAGCGGGCTCGTGCTCCTCGTCCACGACGACGAGCCGCAGGTTCGGCAGCGGCGCGAACACGGCCGAGCGCGCGCCGACGACGACGTCGAGCGCGCCGCGGCTCGCGAGTTCCCAGTTGCGGCGCCGCTCGCCCACGCCGAGGTACGAGTGCAGCACACCGACGCGGCCGCGGAAGCGCTGCTCGAAGAGCCGCACGATCTGGCTGCCGAGCGCGACCTCGGGGACGAGCACGAGCGCCTGGCCGCCGGCGTCGCGCGCCGCCGCGACGGCGCGCAGGTACACCTCGGTCTTGCCGCTCGCGGTGACCCCGTGCAGGAGGAACGGCTGGAAGCCGCCGCTCTTCACCGCCGGCAGGATCGCCTCGAGCGCCGCTCGCTGGTCGGCCGTGAGCGCGCGCCGCTCGGGCAGCGCCATCGCGAGCACCGGATCCTCGGCCGCGCGCTTGCGCGCCCGGCTGCGCTCGAAGCCCTCGACGCCGCCCGGCAGCGTCGCCGCGAGCGCCATGCCGACCGGCGCGACGTAGTACTCGGCGACCCAGCGGGCGAGCGCGAGCAGGTGCGGCGTGACGGGCGGCGACTCGAGCACGCGCTCGATCGCGAGCGCGTCCGCGCGCTCGCTCTCGCGCGCGAGCTCGACGATCCATCCGCGCTCGATCCGGCCGCGGAACTTCACCGCGACGTGCGCACCGGGACGGGCGCGCGCCGCGAGGTCGCCGGGAACGCGATAGACGAAGGTCTGGCGGAGCGGAATCGGGAGCGCGACGTGCGCGAAGGACATGGCGACTCGAGCGGGGTTCGTGGCGTGCGGAGGCGGCCGCGTCGCGGCGAGGCGGCAGCTTCCGGCCTCGCGCGCGCCTTCGCAAGCCGGGCCGCGCCCCAAAGCAGAAACGCCCGGCGCTTCGCCGGGCGTTCGAGCGGGGACGGCCGCGGGGACCGTCAGGCCTGCATGCGTTGCGGATTCGTCTGGCCGAGGATCGCGTTGATGCGCTCGACCAGCTTGCGCGGACTGAACGGCTTCGTGATGTAGTCGTCGGCGCCGACCTCGAACCCGATCTTCTGATCCACGTTCCGTCCCTTCGCGGACAGCAGGATCACCGGGATGTGCTTCGTGCGCTCGTCGCTCTTCAGCATCTTGCACGTCTCGTAGCCGTCGAGCTTCGGCATCATGATGTCCAGCACGACGAGGTCCGGCCGCTCGGCGCGGGCTTTCTCCAGCGCCTGCTCGCCATCGAGCGCGGTCAGCACTTCGTAGCCTTCCATGCCGAGGCTGAAGTCGAGGATGTGGACGATGTAGATCTCGTCGTCCACCACCAGGATCCTTCCCTTCGCCATCGCTGCCGTCACCTCCCGCGCGTGTTCGCGGATCGCCGCTTCGGCGCCGCTCCCTCGGTGCGAATCCTCGCGAGTTCCGGCGCTTCCGCCGTCGTCGCGTCGTTCCGGTCCCGCTCCGCGCCGGCTTCCCGTCGGGAGCGCTTCCGCTGTCTGGCCTTCGTGTGCCGCCCGCTGCGGCGCATCCGGTTCCTTGGCTGCTTCGCGCGACGCGCTTTCGCGCCGCGTTCGGAGCGAACGAAGCCGGTCACGATCCCGATCCGCGTGCACCGGCCGGAGCCGGATTGCGACCCGCTTCGATCACGGTATCGGCGTCCGCACTTTGCACCTTGAGAGCGAACTGCCCCCGGGGGGCGGAAGCCCCGACCGGCGCCGGACGGGGGCGGCGGCCGCCGGGGCGGCCGCCGGCGGCCCTCAGGCCGCCTCGGCCTCGCGCTCCAGGGCCCTCAGGAACGCCTCGACGACCTCGGGGTCGAACTGGCGGCCCGCCTCGTGGCGCAGCTCGCCGACCGCCTCCTCGCGCGAGCGGGCGCTCCGGTACGGACGGCCGCTCGTCATGCTCAGGAACGCGTCCACGACCGCGAGGATCCGCCCCCCGATCGGGATGTCCGCCCCCGCGGCGCCGTGCGGGTAGCCGGTGCCGTCCCAGCGCTCGTGGTGGGCGAGCGTGATGTCGCGCACGCTGCTCAGGTATTCCAGCGGCCGCAGGATCTCGACGCTCACCTGCGGGTGCTGCCGCACCTCTCGCTGGCCTTCCTCGTCGAGCGGCTCGGGCCGCGCGACGCGCGACTTGAGCGACGTCATGCCGAGGTCGTGGATGCTCGCGACGTAGCCGATCAGGTCCACGTCGGGCTCGAGCATGTTCAGCTCGCGCGCGGTCGCGCGCGCGAGGTGCACGGCGTCGCGGATCTCGAGCAGGTGCTCGCGCTGGAGGCGCGTCACGTTCTCGACCGCCGCGATCGCCTCGGCGACGACGCGCTCGCTGTCGGGATGCGCGAGCGCGCGCTCGACCGCGCTGCCGATGCGCTCGACGAGCGCCGACAGCACGGCGAGATCGTCCTCGTCGAAGCACTCGCCGGTGCTCTTGTTGTTCACGTTGAGCACGCCGAGCACCTCGCCGTCCACGCGCACGGGCACGCACAGCAGCGACTTCGTGCGGTACTGCGGATGGTTGAGCCGGCTGAAGCGCCGGTCGGTCTCGATGTTCGAGACGAGCAGCGGCCGGCCGAGCGCCGCGACCGCGCCCGCGACGCCGGAACGCAGCGTCGTGCGGCGGCCGAGCAGGTTCTGGCCCTCGAGGCCGCGCGAGGCGGCGATGAACAGGTCGCCCTTCTCGGCGTCCACGAGCATGAACGACACGATCTCGGCGCTCATGGACGCGGCGACGAGATCCACGGTGCGATGGAACAGCTCGCGCAGGTCGGAGCGGCTCCAGGTCTGGCGCGCGATGCGGCGCGCCCGCGGCGAGGCGACCTGGCGCACCGGCAGCTGCACGCACGAGCGCACGCCGCGCGCGCCGCGCGACTGCGCCCACACGCGCCCGCCGTGCAGTTCGGCGACGCCGCGCGCGATCGCGAGCCCGAGGCCCGAACCTTCCTTGCCCTGCTCGACGCCGGGCCGGCCGCGGTAGAAGCGCTCGAACGCGTACGGCAGCTCCTCGGGCGGCAGCGGCGTGCCGTCGTCCTCGACGGTCGCGATCCAGTCGTCGCCGCGCGCGCTCGCCGCGATGCGCACGGTCGAGCCGGTGGGCGAGAACTTGATCGCGTGCGCGACGAGGTTCGAGAGCATCCGGCGCACGAGGTCGGGGTCGCACTCGACGACGAGCCCGTCGTCGGCCTTCGTCTCGATCCCGACGTGGCGCCCGCGCGCCTCGGCCGAGTGCTGGTCGGCGACCTCGCGCACGAGCGACTCGAGGCTCGTCCGCGCGAGCCGGAGCGGGCGCTGGCCGGCCTCGAGCTTCGACAGGTCGAGCACGTCGCCGACGAGCCGCTGCAGCCGGTCGCATTCGTCGCTGATGATGCCGAGGAACCGCTCGCGCGGCGCGTGCGGGTTCGAGAGGTGCTCGATCATCGCCTCGGTGTAGGCCTTGATCGCGGTGAGCGGCGTGCGGATCTCGTCCGCGACGATGGCCATCAGGTTCGAGGAGATCTCCTCGCCCTCGGCGCGCCGGTGTTCGAGCTCGAGCACGCGGCGGTGGTCCTCGGCGCCGCGCTGGCGCAGTTCCGCGCGCTCGAAGGCGAGCGCGAGCCCGTCGGACAGCGTCTGCAGGAACTGGCGTCCGACCGCGTCCACGTCGGTCGGCAGGTCGAAGCCCACGAGCAGCAGCCCGAGCACGCGGCTGCCCGACTGGAGCGGCAGCACGATGAGCGAGGCCGGCGGTCCGATCCACAGGCCGGGCTCGGGCGAGACCTTCTCGAGGTCGTCCGGCCCGAGGTAGAGCGGCTCGACGCCCTGCAGCACGCGGTGCACGGCGCCGTCGGGCTCGGCGAGGTACGGCGTCTCGACGCCGCAGCCGTCGAGGCAGCGCAGCGCGCCGCTGCGCGCGTCCACGCGCAGCAGCCGGTAGTCGGTCGCCTCGAGGGCGTTCACGATGCAGGAGCCGACGATCGCGCCGGCGGCGCCGAGGTCGCGCGTGCTGCGCAGCGCGAGCAGCGCCTGGGCGAGCATCGGCAGCATTCCCGCGGGATCGCGGGTGGAAGGAATCGAGCTCGTCAACGGGTTCATGGTGGTGTCCCCTCGAGGGTCAGGCGACGTTCCGGCCGGGCGCCGCGTCCGACTCGGCCGCGCGCCGACGCTCGTTCACGAGCACGCTGCCGGTCATGCCCTTGCCGTGGGCCTTCAGTTCCTGCGCGACGTCGATGAGCTGCGCGAGGTGGTCGACCGGATAGCGATCGGTGCTCACGAGCGCGATCGTGAGGCTCATCACCGGGAAGCGCTCGACGACGTGGCGGCGGTTGCGCACCTCGACGTAGCCGCGCACCAGGTCCTCGGAGTCGTAGAGGCCGCGCGCGACCTCGTCGAAGCGCTGCAGGATCTCCTCGCCCAGTCCCTGCGCGTGCTGCGGACTCGTCAGGATGACGAAGTCGTCGCCGCCGATGTGACCGATGAAATTGTCCGCGCCGCCGTGATGGTGGCTGCAGTCCACGAGGATCTCGGCGACGTGGCGGATCGCGTCGTCCCCGCGCGCGTAGCCGTAGTAGTCGTTGAAGGCCTTGAAGTAGTCGATGTCGATCTGGAGCAGCGCGAACGGCTGCTTCGCCTCGATGCGGCGATGGATCGCATCGTTGATGGACAGGTTACCCGGCAGACCCGTGAGCGGGCTCGCGGAGCGCTGCTGGCGGCTCCACTCGAGCACGTTGCGGATCCGCAGCATCAGCTCCTTGTGGTCCCACGGCTTCGTGACGTAGTCGTTCGCGCCGCCCTCGAGGCCCGAGACCTTGTCGTTCGACTCGGCCTTCGCGGTGAGCAGGATGATCGGGATGTTCTTCGTCCCGAACGAGCTGCGCATCTTCCGCAGCGCCTCGTAGCCGTCGCACACCGGCATCATCACGTCCATGAGCACGAGGTCGGGCAGCTCGCGGCCGGCCTTCTCGAAGCCTTCCTGACCGTTCTCGGCGAGCAGCACCTGGAAGCCGGCCGCCTCGAGCTGGAAGCGGAGGACTTCGCGCAGGTGCAGTTCGTCTTCGACCACCAGAATGGTCGGCTTCGTCACGAGCGGAACTCCGGACGTCGATCGATCGAGACCGAGCCCCACCGGGCGTCGCGACGCCGCGGCGAGGATCTCTCCGTGCATGCCTTCGCGAATGGGGATCGGCAAAGTCCGGCAACGACTTGAGCGCGAATCGGGTCCGATGCCCCGGACGAGCGCCCGAAACGCGCCCCGGGCGGGCGCGAACGCCGCTCAGGCGCCGAGCGGCAACCCCGATTCCTCGAGCGAGGAGACGATCTCGACGTCGGGCGGGCCCAGGTCGCCGCGCTGGATCATCCAGGCGCCGACCTGCGCGATCATGCCGGCGTTGTCGGCGCACAGCCGCGGCGCCGGGACGCGCAGCGCGACGCCGCGCGCGGCGCACTCGGCGGCGAGCCGCTCGCGCAGCTCGCGGTTGCACGCCACGCCGCCGCCCAGGTTGAGCGCACGAGCGCCCGTGTCCTCGACGGCGCGCAGGCTCTTCGCGACGAGCACGTCCACGACCGCCGCCTGGAACGAGGCCGCGAGATCGCGCACGAGCGCGGGATCGTCCGGCACGCCGCCGCGCGCCGCGAGCGCCTGCAGCACGGCGGTCTTGAGTCCCGAGAACGACAGGTCGTACCCCGGCTGGTCGAGCATCGGGCGCGGGAAGTCGAACGCATCGCGCCGTCCCTCGCGCGCGAGCCGGTCGATCACGGGCCCGCCCGGGAAACCGAGGCCGAGCAGCTTCGCGACCTTGTCGAACGCCTCGCCCGCCGCGTCGTCGCGCGTGCTGCCGAGCCAGCGGTAGCGGCCGAACCCGCGCACTTCGACGATCTCGGTGTGCCCGCCGCTCACGACGAGCGCGACCGCGGGCTCGGGGCTCGGGCCGTGTTCGAGCGTGCCCGCGTGCAGGTGGCCCTCGATGTGATTGACGCCCGCGACGGGAATGCCGAGCGCGAGGCCGAGAGCGCGCGCGAACGCGACGCCCACGACGAGCGAGCCGACGAGTCCCGGCGCGCGCGTGACGGCAATCGCGGTGAGTTCGCGCGCCTCGATCCCGGCGTCCTCGAGCGCCTGCCGCACGAGCGGCGGCAGCAGCGCGAGGTGCGCGCGCGAGGCGAGTTCCGGAACCACGCCGCCGTAGAGCTTGTGCACGTCCTGCGCGGCGATGAGGTGCGCGCGCAGCGTGCGGCCGTCCTCGAGCACCGCGACCGAACTGTCGTCGCACGAGGTCTCGATGCCGAGGACGAGGCGCGCGTCCCCGGGCCCGACGCGGCGCGCGCCGCTCACGCTCCGCCCTCCGGGGCGAGCGAGGCCTCGAGCCACTCCATGTAGCGCGGCGCGCCGGACGCGATCCGCACCGCGACGCACTCGGGCGTGCGGTAGGGATGCAGCTCGTGCAGCCGCGACTGGAGCGCGGGCCAGTCCTGCTTGCGCGTCTTGAGGATCGCGACGACCTCGCGCGCGTCCTCGAGCGCGCCTTCCCAGCGGTAGATCGAGCGCGCGCCGGGCAGCAGCGTGCCGCAGGCCGCGAGCCGCTCCTCGACGAGCGTGCGCACGATCGCGGCGCCGGTCGCTTCGTCGGGAAACGTGCTGAACACCATCAGGGCGTCGGTCATGCGCGGATCGGAGGGTTCGGGTGGGCGCGGGGGGCTCGGCGAACGCGACAGCGGCCGCGCGAAGGGCGCGCAGTATAGGCGGGCGCGATTCGCGGCCGCCAGCGCCGCGACACGCGCGCGGACGGCGGCGCGAACGCGCCGTTGACGCGCGAGCGTCGCGACCGCAACGTGCGCGGCAGCCTCATGCGACTTCCGCCCACTCCGCTCGCGCGCGCGCTCGTGCTCGCCGCGCTCCTCGCTCCCGCCTCGCCCGCGGCGCGCGACGACGGCCGCGCGCTGCCGCCGATCGTGTTCGTCCGTCGCCTGCCCGCGGCGGCCGGGAGCGCCGAAGCCGCGCGTCCGCCGCTCGGTCCCGCGGCCGGCGCGCGCGGACGGCTGTGGGTGCGCGAGCCGTCGGGCGCGGTGCGCGAGCTCGCGGCGAGCGAACGCTTCGCCGACGTCGCCGACCCCGCCGTCGCGCCCGACGGCCGCACGATCGCCTTCGTCGCGACGCTCGCGGACACGCCGCGCACGTCGCTGTGGACGATCGCGCTCGACGGCGGCGGACTGTGCGAGCGACCGCTCGCCCTTCCCGAGGGCCCGCTGCGCTCGCCCGCGTGGATCGGGCCCGACGCGATCGTCGTCGCGCACGGCGGGAGCGAGCGCGCGGGCCTCTACCGGCCCGGTCCGGTGTTCGACCTGTGGCGCTGCGACCTCGAGCGCGGCACGTGCGCGCGGCTCACGTTCGAACGCCTCGGCGCCGACGCGCCGAGCTTCGATGCCGCGCGCGGACGGGTGCTGTTCGCGCGCTGGTGGTTCAACCCGCTCGCCGCGGTCGACGGGCGCGACACGGTGAGCCTGTGGCACGCGATGGAGCTGCCGCCCGCGGGCGGACGCGCGCACGTCGCGGCGGGCGATCCCGCCGAGCGCCTCGGCGCGATGGGTTACGAACCGGTCGCGCTTCCGGGCGGCGACGTCGTCGGCACCGTCTCGGCCGCGCCGGGCCTCGTCGCGCCGTTCGGCGCCTGTGGCATCCAGCGCCTCGCCGCGCGCGGCTCGGGCCGGGCGACGCGGATCGCGGGCTTCGCGCCCGAACCGGCCGAGTCCACGTCGTACGGCTCGGCGCGCGGGCTCGCCGCGCCGTCGGCCGCGAACCCCGCGCCGCTTCCGGACGGCGCGCTCGTCTTCGCCTACGACGCGGGCGGTCGCGGCGACTTCGGCCTCTGGACCGCCGGCGCGGACGGGCGGCGGCGCGCGCCGCTCGTGGACGCGCCCGACACGATCGAGTGCGAGCCCGCGGTCGCCGCGGCGTGGAAGCCCGCGTGGATCGCGCGGGCGCGCGCCGAAGCGGCGCGCTTCGCACGCGCCGGAGTGCGCGCGCCCGGGCCGCGCGACACGTTCCGCTACGCCGACCGCGACGTGTTCGAGGGCGCGGGCGCTCCGCCGCGCACCGCCGGCGCGCGCCTGCGCTTCTACGCGCTCGACCCGGCCGCGGGCTCCGCGGCGCACGCGACGCTCGTGCGCGAGGTCGCGGTCGGACGCGACGGCCGCGTGGACGAGACGGGCCTTCCCGCGTGGGCGCCGATGTTCGAGGAACTCGTCGGCGCGGACGGGCGCGTGCTGCGCACCGCGCACGGCGCCGCGCGCGTCGCGGGACTCAACGTCGCGCCCGCGGGCGCGATCGTGCGGTGCGCCGGCTGCCACGCGGGGCACTCGCGCCGCGTGCAGGGACGGCCCGGCGAGTGATTCAGGGCGCCGCGTGCGCCCGCAGCGAGGCTTCGAGGCCGGCGGCGGGCGGGCGGAACGTCACGCCAAAGTCGCGCACGATCGCGCTCGCGTCCACGGTCGCCTCGCCCGCGAACACCTCGACGAGCCGGGCCCAGGTCCGAAGGCGCCCGCCGCTCGGCGCGCGCGCAGCGCACCCGCGAGCCCGCCCGCGAACGCGACGAGCGGCCACGGCAGCGGCGTAGGTCACGCGCGCCCCGAGCGCGCGCGCGTACGCCGCACAGCGCGCGCACGGTGATCGGCTCGCCAGCGACGTTGTAGACGCGGCCGCTCGCGCGCGCCCCCGCGTCCGCGAGCGCCGCGATCGCGGCGGCGAGGTCGTCCACGTGCACGAAGCTCTTCGCGTTCGCGCCGCCGCGCACGAGCGGCACGAGGCCGCGCCGCACGATCGCGACGAGGCGTCGCGTGTTGCCGCGCGCGTCGGGCCCGGACACGGCGCACGGCCGCGCGATCGAGCCGTGCACGACGCCCGCGCGCGCCGCCTCGAGCACGAGCCCCTCCGCCTCGAGCTTGCTCTCGCCGTAGGCGTTCTCAGGACGCTTCGGCGCGTCCTCGCGCGCGTCCGCCATCGCGAGTCCGTACACGGACGTCGTGCTCACGAACACGAACGACGGCGACCGTCCGGCGCGCGCGACCGCCTCCAGCAGCGCGCGCGTGCCGCCCACGTTCACGTCGAAGCACGCCGCGCGCTCGTGCGGCGTCGGCGTCGCGCGGTGCACCCACGCGGCCGCGTGCACGACGACGCCGGCGCCGTCCACGAGGCGGTCGAGCGCGGCCGCATCCGCGAGGTCGCCCTCGACGACGCGCGCGCGCTGCGGCGCGCGGGCGCCCGGGCGCACGAGTGCGACGACCTCGTCGCCGCGCGCGGCGAACGCCCGCACGGCCGCTCCGCCGACGAAGCCGCCCGCGCCCGTGATCGCGACGCGCTTCACCCGCGCCTCACGCCGCGCCGCGGGATTCCGCGGGGTCGAAGCGCGGCGCGTCGGGCACGCGCGGGAGCGCGAGGCCGATCCACACGCCGAGGCCGTAGCTCCACTGCAGGCACGGCATCACGATCGGGAGCCACGGCGCGACGTCGAAGCGGCCGCGCGCGGCGAACGTCGCGATGCCGAGCAGCACGAACGCGAGGTAGGCGCCGCCGAGGAAGGCGAACGGCCACCACGCGCCGCGCACGGCGAGCGCGAGCACGGCGCTGGCCGCGAGCGCGAGCACGAACGCCGGCGGCACGAGGTGGCGCACCTTGAGCGACTGCGGGAAGCGCCTGAGGAAGCGTCCCTTCCACACGCCGTACTGCCAGTACTGGCGCCACAGCCGCGTGAGGCTCGGCCGCACGTGATAGCTCGCCTGCAGCCCCGGGATGAGCATCAGCGCCGCGCCGCTCTGCCGCACGCGGTAGTTGAACTCGTAGTCCTGGTGGCGAACCATCGCCGGGTTGTAGAGCCCGACCTTCTCGTACACGTCGCGACGGAAGAGCGGGAATGGGATCGTGTCCACGGCGACGGGCTCGCCGCTCGTCGAGGTGCGGAACCCGGAGTTTCCGATGCCGAACGGCGAACTCATCGCCGCGGCGATCGCACGCCCCACGGCGCCGTCGCCGATCGAGACGATCGAGCCGCTCGCGCCGGCCGCGCCGGTCGCACGCAGGCACTCGACGCAGCGCCGCACGTAGTCGCGCGGCAGCTCCGCGTGCCCGCCGAGCAGCAGGACGAAGTCCCCACACGCGCGCCGGATCGCGGCGTTCGTCCCGGCGGGCATGACGCGGTCGGGATTGTCCACGAGCACGATCGGCGAACGGCCGCGTTCGCCGGGCCGCTCGCCCGCTCCCGCCGGTCCGCCCGTGCGCGCGATGACCGCGTTCACGATGTCGCGCGTCCGGTCGTCCGAGCGGCCGTCGGCGACGAGCACCTCGATGCGCTCGGTCGGGTAGTCCTGCGCCAGCACCGCGTCGAGGTTGCGCTCGATGAAGCCCTGCTCGTTGCGCACGGGCATGACGACCGAGACGCGCGGCCAGCGGTCTTCGTTCGTCACGGTCGGACCTCCGGTGCCGGGTGCGGGGGCGCGACCGCGGACGACGGTGCGCGCGTGGGCCGCCGCACCCTGCCGGGGCGCGCGCGCACGGTCAAGTGCGGAGCCGGCCTCGCGCGCCCGGCCACATTCGCGATCGGCTCACTCGTCGCGGACGGGAATCCGCAGCTCGACGTCGCCCGCGTTCTGGAACGTCAGCGTGAGCGCGAGCGAGTCACCGTTGACGAGCGGCTTCACGAGCCCGATCAGCATGAGGTGGTTCGACCCCGGCTCGAGCTTCAGCGGCACGCCCGGCGCGAGGTCGACGCCGTCGACCTTCTGCATCGTCATCTGCCCGTTCTCGGCCGCGACGACTTCGTGCAGCTCGGCGGTCGCCGCGACGTCGGCGCCGACGCGAACGGCGAGCAGCCGGTCGCCCGTCGCGCTCGCGAGCGTCGCGTACGCGGCGCCAGCGGTCGCGCCCGCGGGCGTCGCGCGCGCCCATCCGCCCGTGATCTCGACCGTCGAGGTCGCGGCGGGGATCGCGGTCGAGTCGGCCGCGTGCGAGTCGGTCTGCCCGGCGGGCTTCGAGCAGCCGGCGAGGACGAGAAGGGCGAGCACGGCGGCGCGGCGGCGCATCATGAGGCGGGGGCTCCTTTCCGGGACGGCAGCAGGATTCGAAGATCGTGGATCATGTCGGCGCTCGGCGTTCCGAACGGCCACTCGACGAGCACCTTGCCGTTCGCGTCCACGACGTACGTGACGGCGGTGTGGCTGACGTTGATCTCGCCGTCGGCCTTCTTCGTCACGCTCGACGTGGCGCCGAAGGCGGCCTGAACGCGGCCGAGTTCGCTCTGCGTGACCGGCCGCAGCGCGTGCCCGGCGGGAACGAACGAGCGCACGTAGGGCCCGATCACCTCGGGCGTGTCGCGCTGCGGGTCCACCGTGACGAACGCGAGATCCACGCGCGACGAGTCGTCGCCGAGCGCGCGCAGCGCCTTCCGCACGTCGGAGAGCGTGGTCGGGCAGATGTCGGGACAGCTCACGAAGCCGAAGTAGACGAGCATCACGTGGCCGGCCGGCGCGCGGAAGCGGAACGCGTTCGGCGCGCGGTCCGGGAACGGCTCGGTCATGGAGAGGTGCCCGACGTAGGCGGCCCCCGCCGGCGCGCGGCCCTTCAGCGCGTCGCGCGCTCCACCGCCGGCGCAGCCGGAGAGCGCGAGCGCGAGCACGAGCGCGCTCCGGCAGGCGAGCCGCCGCGCGCGATCGCGCGTCCGGGCGGCCCCGACGATTCGTGGCAAGTCATCCTCGCGTGGGTGGAGCGCGTGCTCGCGCTCCGGAGGTGTTGGGTCTCGCGGCCGAGGCGGTCGCAACCTACTCAAGCCGCGGGGCGCGGTCCAACCGGCTCGCGCCCGGATCTCGCGAGCGTCGCCACTCTGGAATTTGCCGCGCCCGCCGATACCCAGTTAAGCTGCCTCAACACTCTTGAGATGCATTGTTCGCGGTTGAAGCCGTGCTCACGGCGGGAGCGGGTATGGATCTGTGGAAGCGTTTCGGCGAGAAGGAAGTGTCGCATTCGATGGCGCACTACCTCCAGGCAGTCGCGAGCCTCAAGAACGAGAAGGGGCACGCCCGCGTCGGCGACATCGCGTCCCACCTCGGCGTCTCGAAGAGCGGCGTCACGTCGATGCTGCGTTCGCTCCAGACGCGCGGGCTCATCTCGCACGAGCGCTACGGCTGCGTCGAGCTGACGCCGAGCGGACAGCGGCTCGCCGAGCGCACCGAGTCGAGCCGGCGCGTGATCACGCTGTTTCTCACCGAGATCCTCGGCGTGCCCGAGTCCGTCGCGAGCGAGGACGCGTGCATGATCGAGCACCTCGTGTCGCCCGAGGTGTCGGTCGAACTGCTCCGCCTCACCTCGTTCCTGCGCTCGGCGCACCCCGCGTCGCAGGCGTTCCTCGGCGCCTACCGCACGAGCCCGCACTCGTGCGCCGACCACGCGCCCGACGCGTGCGCCGTCTGCCAGACGAACTGCCTGCGCGAGTCGCTCGTGCGCGAGATCGCCGAGCCTGGCCGCACGGCGGGCGCGTGAGCGGAGCCGACGCGGAGCGCGACGGCCTCACGCTCGACCGGCTGGAGCCGGGCGAAGGCGGAACGATCGCGCGGCTCGAGGGCGACCCGGCCATCACGCGGCGCCTGATGGAACTCGGCCTCGTCCCCGGCACGACCGTCGAGATCGTGCGGCGCGCGCCGCTCGGCGATCCGATCGAGCTCGCGGTTCGCGGCATCCACCTGTCGCTGCGGCGCACGGAAGCGGGCCTGATCCATGTCGCGATCCCCTGAGCCCGGCGCCGAGCGGCCGCCGCTCGCGCTCGCCGAGACGCCGTCCGAACGGCGCGCGCCGGCGCGCACGCGCCGCGTCGCGATCCTCGGCAATCCGAACGCCGGGAAGTCCACGCTCTTCAACCAGCTCACCGGGCTGCGCCAGAAGGTCGGCAACTACCCCGGCGTGACGGTCGAGAAGAAGATCGGCGTCGCCGAGCTGCCCTCGGGAGCGCGCGTCGACGTGCTCGACCTGCCGGGCAGCTACAGCCTGCAGCCGAACTCGCCCGACGAGACGATCGTGCGCGACGTGCTGCTCGGGCTTCAGGACGACACGCCGCCGCCCGACCTGATCGTGTTCGTCGTGGACGCGACGAACCTCGAGCGCCACCTGTACCTCGCGCTGCAGGTGCTCGAACTCGGCCGGCCGCTCGTGCTCGCGCTCAACATGATGGACGCGGCGCGCGCGCACGGCATCGCGATCGACGAGCGCACGCTCGAGCGCGAACTCGGCGTCCCGGTGATCGGGATCTCGGCGAGCAAGGGCGAGAACCTCGGCAACCTGCGGCGTCTGCTCGAGCGCGAGATCGAACCCTCGACGCGCCACTTCCGCACCTGGCCCCCGCACCTCGAGCGCGTTCTGCAGCGCCTCGAAGCGCGGCTCCCGCGCCAGGAGGCGCTGCCCGAGCGGGCGCGCCACGACTTCGCGCTCGCGCTGCTGCTCGATGACGGCGAGGACGACGCGCTCGCCCGGCACGCGCCGCCGGACGTGCTCGACGACGCCCGCATCCTCGCGCGCCGGCTCGACCGCCACTCGCCGGGCTGGCGCGGCGAGGACGTGCAGGGGCGTTACGAGACGATCCACCAGATCGTGCACCACGCGGTGCGCGAACCCGGGCAGCGGCGCGACGAGACGCGCGACCGCATCGACCGCGTGCTCACCCACCGCGTGCTCGGCCCCGTGCTGTTCGTGCTGCTCATGGGCGCGGTGTTCCAGTCCGTGTTCGCGTGGGCGCAGCCGGCGATGGACCTCATCGACGGGCTCGTCGGGCGGTTCTCGGGATTCGTCGGCGCCGCGCTGCCCGCGGGCCCGCTGCGCTCGCTCGTCGTGGACGGCGTCATCGCGGGCGTCGGCACGACGCTCACGTTCGTGCCGCAGATCGCGATCCTGTTCTTCTTCCTGAGCGTGCTCGAGGACACGGGCTACATGGCGCGCGCGGCGTTCATCATGGACCGCCTCATGGCGCGCGTCGGCCTGTCGGGCCGCGCGTTCATCCCGCTGCTGTCGTCGTTCGCGTGCGCGATCCCCGGCATCATGGCGACGCGCACGATCGACAACCGGCGCGACCGGCTCACGACCATGATGATCGCGCCGTTCATGTCGTGCAGCGCGCGGCTCCCCGTCTACGCGCTGCTGATCGGCGCGTTCGTCCCGAACCGCTGGGTCGGCTTCGTCACGCTGCCGGGCATCACGCTGTTCTCGATGTACCTGCTCGGCGTGCTCGCCGCCGTGTCGGTCGCGTGGGTGCTCAAGCGCACGGCGCTGCGCGGCGGCAAGCCGCTCTACGTGATGGAGCTGCCGCCGTACCGCGCGCCGTCGTGGAAGTCGGTGCTGCTCACGGTGCGCGAGCGCTCGCTGCTGTTCGTGCGCAAGGCGGGCACCGTGATCCTCGCGGTCTCGGTCGTGCTGTGGTTCCTCGCGTCCTACCCGCGCCACACGGAGGCGACGGCGCCGCTCGAAGCGCGGCTCGCCGCCGCCGAGGCCGCGGGCGACGCCGACGGCGCGCGCGCGCTCGAGCGCGATCTCGCCGGCACGCGGCTCGAGAACTCGTTCGCGGGCCGCGCGGGGCGCTTCCTCGAGCCCGCGATCGCGCCGCTCGGCTTCGACTGGCGCATCGGCATCGGGCTCATCACCTCGCTCGCCGCCCGCGAGGTCATGGTGTCCACGATGGCGACCGTCTTCCACCTCGGCGACGCCGACGCCGACGCGCTCACGCTGCGCGAGCGGCTGCGCTCCGCGCAGGATCCGCGCACCGGGCGCAAGGCCTACTCGCCGCTCGTGGGCGTGAGCCTGATGGTGTTCTTCGTGCTCGCGTGCCAGTGCATGTCCACGGTCGCCGTCGTGCGCCGCGAGACGAACTCGTGGCGCTGGCCGATCTTCATGCTCGTCATGATGAACGCGCTCGCGTGGCTCGCGTCGTTCGCGGTCTACCAGGGCGGGCGCCTGCTGGGGTTCGGGACGTGAGCGCGTTCGACCTCCAGGACGGGCTCGCGCTCGCGGCGGCGCTCGCCGCGCTCGGCTGGCTCGTGCGGCGTCGCCTGCGCGCGAAGCGCGGCGGCGCGTGTCCGGACTGCCCCGTCGGCTCACCGATCGCGGGCGCGCGGCCCGCGCCGCGCGCGACGCCGCTCGTCACGATCGAGCCGCCCGCGCGCCGTTCCGGCGAATCGCCGCGCGGCTGAGCGCCGCGCGAAGTGCGGGCGCCCGCCGGAGGCGGGTCCGGTCCTCGGGACTTCGAACGGCGTCTAGCCCTTGCGTCCGAGGAACGGCGACTCGAGCCAGTGCCACGAGGCGACCGCGAACGCGAGCGCCGCGGGCAGCGCGATGCCGACCATCGCGGACTGCGAGACGCCGGGCACGCGCGCGGCGACGCACTGCTGGATCGGGAACGCCCACAGGTAGAGCCCGTAGGAATAGTCGCCGAGACGGTTCCACGCGCGCACCGGCCCGGCGGGTCGGTACGCGAGCCACAAGATCGCGTACGGCAGCGACAGCACGTAGAACGCCTGCGCCCAGCCCCCGAGCGCGAGCGAGGCGAAGAACAGCAGCAGCGACGCGACGAACCACCGGGCCGAGAGCGGCACCCGGTCGCGGTACTCGAAGTACGCGGCGCCGCTCGCGAACAGCGCGAGCAGCCGCACGCCCTGGCTCACCGCGAAGCTCGTGGTCAGCTCGAGCGCCTGGTTCGCCGCGTGCGCGAGGGTCGCCGCGATCGCGATCGCGAGGAACACGGCGGGCAGCCGCGCGCGATCGACCCACGGCCGCGCGCGCAGCGCGAGCGCGCCGAACACGGCGAGCATCGCGTAGAGCGACAGCTCCCACGGCAGCGACCACAGCGAGCCGTTCACGACGCCGCGCACGGGCACGTTCTCGAACACGCCGGGCAGCGCGTACTCGACGCCCCACGGCCAGGTCGTCGCGTTCAGGAGCGCGTAGCGCCACGTCCCGAGGCGCGTGAAGTACTCGGCGGGCCGCAGCGTCGTGTGCAGCGCGCCCACGACGGTCGCGACGAGCAGCGCGTTCGCCGCGAGCGCCGGGAAGATCCGCCGCGAGCGCGCGCGCAGGAAGCCGCGCAGGTCGCGCTTCGAGAGCAGGCTCCCCGTCACGAGGTAACCGCTGATCGCGAAGAACACGTCCACGCCGAGGTGGCCGAGCGAGAAGCCGGCGAAGCGCTCGAGCGGTTCGTTCGGATCGCCCGTGAGCGGGAACGAGTGACTCACGAGCACGAGCGCCGCCGCGATGAAGCGGATCAGGTTGAAGTTGTTGTCTCGACCGCCCGCGTAACGGGACAGCGGCTGCGCCATGGGGTCCTCGCGGCCCACCGGTTGCGTGGAGGGGTCGCGCGACCTTCGAGCACGCGACGGAGCGACGAAGGGCGCGGAGTCTCCGGCATCGCGCGGCGAATGTCACGCCCGGCGCGCCAACGCGGCGCGCGTTCGCGCGCGCCGCGTTCGACCTCGCCGAACCGCCGGGGACTAGACGCCGTACTCCGGCTTGTCGGCGCCGTTGAGCCAGCGGTCGAACCAGCCGCGGATGTGGCGCTGGGCCTGCACGCGCCTCGACGGCGTCCCGCTGCGCGACAATTCGTGGTTCTCGCCCGGGAAGCGCACCATCACGACCGGCCGCTTCAGGTGCTTGAGCGCGCGGAACATCGATTCGCCCTGCGCGATCGGCGTGCGCCAATCCTCCTCGCTGTGCACGATCATCAGCGGCGTGCGGATGTTCGTCACCTTCGAGATCGGCGAGCGCTCGATCCACGGACGGTCGTCCTCGAACGGGGGGCGCGGCATCCAGAACGGCACGTACATCGAGAAGTCGCAGCTGTCGTACATGCCGCGCCAGTCGGACACGCAGCGCTGCGTGACCGCGGCCGCGAAGCGGTCGTCGAGCGCGACGAGCCAGTTCGTCATGTAGCCGCCGTAGCTCCCGCCCGTGACGCCGATGCGCTTCGGGTCGACGTAGCCGCGTTCGACGAGCTTCTCTACGGCGACCTGCAGGTCCTTTCCGTCGTCCACGCCGAATTCGTACTGGATGACGTTCGCGAACGCCTCGCCGTAGCTCGTGCTGCCGCGCGGGTTCGTGTACAGCACGACGTAGCCCGCGCTCGCGAGGTGGTGGAACTCGTGGAAGAAGCCGTAGCCGTACGCGGTGTGCGGACCGCCGTGGATCTCGAGGATCGCGGGGTATTTCCGCGCCGGATCGAAGCCCGGCGGCTTGACGATCCAGCCCTGCACGCGGCGGCCGTCGAAGCCCTCGAACCACATCGTCTCGACCTCGCCGAGCGTGTGGGCGGCGAGCAGCGCGTCGTTCGGACCCCACAACTTGCGCAGGCCGCCCGCGGCGTCGAGCACGTAGAGGTCGCCCGGCGTCGCGACGCTGCCGATCACGAGCGCCCAGCGCTCGCCGCCCGGCGTGCACGACGCCGCGACGACGTCGCGGTCGGCGGGCGTGAGTTCGCGCGCCTCGCCGCTCGCGGCCTCGAAGCGCACGAGCATCGCGGCGCCCTCGCGCGCGGCTCCGGCGAACACCGCACGCCCGTCCGCGCTCCACTCGAGCGCGACGCCGCCGCCCGCGCGCGGCGGGTGCTGGTCGCCGTTCGTGCCCTCGCCGACCGCGTAGCGGCCGCCGGGGTTCACGTGCGTCACGATCGTCACGGGACGCGCGCCCTCGCCGAGCAGCAGGTCCGACTGCTGGTAGGAGGACATCGGCTCGCGCGCCGTGTAACCGATCGCGGCGATCTTCCCGTCCGGGCCCTCGCGGAAGTCCGCGACCGGCCCCGACACGTCGAGCACCGGCTCGAGCGCCGCGCCGTCCGTGGGCGACTCGAGGTCGGCGGCGACGGCGTAGACGACCGAGTGCTCCGGCCCGAACCACGGCTCGAGACGCCGGTCCGACGTGAACAGCACGCGCCGCCCGTCGCGCGACCACTGCGGCGCGCCTTCGTTGAAGCGCCCGTTCGTGAGCGCGCGCGCGTCCCCGCCCGCGGCCGGAACGACCCACACGTGCGACGGGCGGTCGAAGTCGTGGAAGCCGACGTTGTTCTCGCGGAACACGGGCCGCGTGACGACGCGCGCGGGTTCGTTCTTCGGTTTCGCGGCCTCGGCCTCGGGCGTGTCGAGCGCCGGATTCGTGTCGGACAGGAACGCGAGCCGCGCGCCGTCCGGCGACCAGGCGGGCGACGACGCGCCCTTCGCGAGCGACGTCACGGGCCGCGCCTCGCCGCCGTCCATCGGCAGCACCCAGATCTGACCCGGCTTCTTCGGCTCGGCGGCGCGCACGAACGCGAGCCGCGTGCCGTCGGGCGACCAGCGCGGCTGCGAATCGCGCGTGCCGCTCGTGAGCGGCCGCGGATCGCCGCCCGCGGTCGAGGCGATCCACAGCTGCGTCTCGTACGCGTCCTCGTCGCGGTTCACGGCGACGCGCACGAACGCGACGCGCGAGCCGTCGGGGGAAATGCGCGGATCGCCGAGCCACACGAACCGCAGCAGCGTGTCGTCGCCGATCGGCGCCGGGGCCGTCGTCGCGGTGGGATCGCTCATCGGAACTCCTGCGGTCGCGCTCAGCGCGCGCGCCGCGGTTGGAGACGCACGGTCGAGACGGCGGCGCCGGGCACGAACGCGGTCGTGCGTCCCGCGACCCAGTCCGCGAAGCCGTCGCCGTAGTGATTCGAGAGGAAGTGGCCGCTCTGGCCGCCGGGCATCGAGAACAGGCTGCGCGCCGGATCGCCGAGGTCGGCGACGAAGCGCATCGAGGCGCCGCTGCGCGGGCTCGCGACGCGCACGACGGCGCTGCCGCCGGCGAGCTGCGCGGCCGGCATGTCGAGCCAGCGGCCGAGCGCGGGCACGGCGTCGCCGAGCGGATGGTGGATGCGCGCGCGGTTGATCGAACCCCACGTCACCGTGTCGAACGGCCGCCCGCCCGCGCGCTCCTCGAGCCGGCGCGCGGCGTCGCGCGCCGCGGCGCGCACGAGCGCGTCCCAGTCGTCGTAGGCGGGGGGCAGCAGGTGGAGCGGCCGCGAATCGAGGAGCCGGCGCGTCACCTCGTCCTTGAGCGTCCAGTCGTAGACGAACGACGAGTCGCGCGCGCGGCACGGCGCGACGAGCGCGTCGGTCGCGAAGTCGTTGAGCGCGACGCGCGCGAAGCGCAGGTACGCGTGCGCGACCGAGCCGGTGTCGGCGCGGCCGCCGTCGCGCGCGAGCACCGCGCGCACGCGCGCGAGCACCGAGTCGGAGGCGCACGCCTCGTCGGTCAGCGCGCGCGCGAGGGCGGCGCGCGTGAGTCCGAAGAGCACCGAGTCCACGATGTCGTTCTGGAGCGCCGCCGTCTTCGCGGCGTCCCAGTCCGAGCGCGCGGCGAGCGCGTCGGCGATGCGGCGCGCGCGGAACGGCATCGCCTGACCGTCGCCGAGCAGCGCGCGCGCCGCTCCGCCCGCGACGCGCTGGTTCGCGGTGACGAGGAAGCCCTGCGGCGGGTCCACGACGGCGGGCATGGAGTCCGCGTCCACGAGCCCGACCCAGCGCGCGCCGCCGTCCGCGCCGTCGCGCGGGCGGCGCGGATCGAAGCCGGCGCGGCGCGGCACCCAGCCGCTCTCGCGCCACGCGATGTGCCCGTCGCGGTCGGCGACCACGAAGTTCTGGTTCGGCCCGCGGAAGCCGTGCTGGCGCGCGAGGAACTCGGCGACCGAGCGCGAGCGCGAGAACTCGAGCGGATCGATGTCCATCGAGCGCGGATCGAGCGCGACCCACTGCAGCGCGAGCAGGCCGCCGCGCAGCGACGCGCCGACGACGGGGCCGAAGCGCGTGTCGCGCACGCGCAGCGTCTCGGCCGGAGCGCCCTTCACGCCGATGACTTCGGTGCGCACGCGGAACGGCTCGGGGCCCGAAGGCCCGGCCCACGCGCTCGTGTCGGCGTCCGCGACGGCGAGCCGCACGAGGTCCGCCGCGTCGCACTCGGCGTTCGTGAGCCCCCACGCGATGAAACCGTTCGCGCCGATCACGACGCCCGGGTAGCCGGGCAGCGTGACGCCCGTCAGCTCGAGGCCCGCCGCGGCGTGGCGCTGGCGGTGCCAGATGTTCGGCACGCGCAAGCCCAGGTGCGGGTCGTTCGCGACGATCGCGGAGCCCGTGGACGTGCGCGACGGGGCGAGCACCCAGTTGTTGCTGCCGAGGTCCGGCGCCTCGCCGTCCACGCCCTCGCCGCGCATCCACGCGAGCGCCGCGGGACGCCGGCCGCGCGGCACGATCGTCGCCGCGGGCGCGGCCGCGCCGGCGCCGCGCAGGTTCACGACCTCGGGGCCCGGGATCGGCGCCGGAGCGGGATCGGCGCCGGGCGCGAGCACGACGTCGAGCGTCGTCGCCGTCGGCGTGAGGAAGTCCACGAGCGCCTTCGGCAGCGCGGCGTCCATGCACTCGACGCCGCGTTCGGAGTCCCCCGTGTCCTGCAGGTCGTGGTACATCGCGAGCAGCACGAGCAGGCAGTCCTCGGCGCGCCACGCGCCGCGCGCGAGGCCGAGCGCGCCGAACTCGGGCGGGGACGGATGCGTCGCGTCGTACGCGCGCACGCCGCGCGCGTAGGCCTCGTAGAGCGCGCGCCGGTCCGGCGGCATCGCCGCGAGCCCCGACTCCGCGACCGCCTCGAAGCCGAACGTGCGCATCGTGCGGTCGCTCGGCAGCGCCGCGCGTCCGACGACCTCGCTCAGCCGGCCGCCCGCGCTGCGCACGAGCAGCTCCATCTGGAAGCGGCGGTCGCGCGCGTGCGCCCAGCCCTGCGCGAAGCACAGGTCGGCGTCGTGCGCGGCGCGGATCGTCGGCACGCCCGCGGCGTCGTACTCGACCGCGACCTCGGCCGCGAGGCCGTCCGCCTCGCGCGATTCACCCGCGGGCGGCAGCGAGCCGCGCAGCCACAACACGGAGGCGAGCGCGGCGACGACGACGAGCGCGACGAGCACGGCGACGAGACGAAGCAGGGTCTTCATGGCGCCCTCAGGGCGCGCGCGGCGGCAGCGTCCCGTGGGCGCACATCCACGGCCGCACGCGCAGCGTGAGCCATCCGTACTTCACCTTGGGATCCGAGGCGGCGAGCGATCGCGCCTCCTCGAGCGGAACATCGAACACCAGGATGCCGGCGAGCGGTCCGTCGTCGGCGAGCGGCCCGGCGATGCGCAGCTTGCCGGACGCGGCGAGCGAGCCGAGGTGCGCGAGGTGCGCGTCCTGGAGCGCGCGCTCCTCGGCGTTCGGCGTGCGGTTCCACCGGGGCCCGCGCTCGAGGAAGCCGAACGCGAGCGTCGTCATGCTGTCCGGCGCCTTCGGGTTCGCGGCGTGGCGCGCGCGGTACTCGGCGCCGATGCCCGCGGGCCCGTACCACGGGTGCAACTCGAGCCGCAGCCGGCCCTCGCGCACCGCCGGGTCGAACGCCACGCGCGCCGCCGCCTCGGCCGAGTCGCACACGAACACGCACACGCCGCGCACGTCCTCGCCGTCGAGGAACGGCCCCGCGGCGACGAGCGCGCCCGCCTCCCACATCAGTCCGAGGTTCGCGAGGTGCTGCGACATGAGCGTGTCCACGTGCGGCGTCCGCGGCTCCGACGCGCGCGGTCCGCGCGCGAGGAAGCCGAGCCAGTAGGCGCGCATCCCGCGCGCGTCGCCGCGCCGCTCGACGCCCATCGAGTCCGAGCGCGTGAGCGGCGAGAACTCGCGCGCGCCGGCCGCGGCCGGCAGGGCGGCGAGCGCGAGCGCCAGGAGCCATCCGAGTCGATTCGCGTTCACCGTCGTCCCTCCCCTCACGCCCGCGCGACGAGGTACGCGAGCCAGCCCTCGCGCGTCTCGAACTCGCGCTTCAGCGTGTGGCGGCCGTTCGGCCGGTGGCGGCGCTCGTCCCAGCCCTCCACGTAGACGTCCATGCCGCGGAAGCCCGCCTCGAGCAGCACGTCGTTCAGTTCGGCGAGCGTCCAGAAGCGCCAGTCGTACACGAACTGCCGGCGCATCGTGCGGCCGTTCTTCAGCCGGAAGTGGATCGCGCAGCGGAAGTCGTGGTTCACGGGGTTGAACGACTCGTGCTCCCACACGTACGTGAAGCCCTGCAGGCGCTCGCCGTCGACGGTCTGCTGGGCGGGGATGCGCGAAGTCTCGACGAGCGGACCCATCGCCTCGGTGCCGCCGAACGCGTTCATCACGAGGAGCCCGCCCGGAGCGAGCGAGCGCCGGACCGACTCGAAGTAGCGCAGCAGGTCGGCGCGCCGCTTGAACACCCAGTACGAGAAGTTGAGCGCGACGACGACCTCGACGCGGGGCCCTCGCGGACGCCGCACGTCGCGGCGCGCGAGCCGCACGCGCTCGCGCACGTGATCCGGAACGCGCGCGAGCCGGTGCTCGGCCGCCCACTCGAGCACTTCGCGATCGAGGTCCACGCCCCAGGCGAGGTTGCGGCGGCGGCGCAGCGCCCACGCGACCGCGAGCGCCGCGGTGCCGCAGAAGTCCTCGCGGATGCGGACCGGCGGGCGGCCGTGACGCAGGCGGTGGACGCGTTCGATGAAGTCGAGGTCGTATTCGACCCCCTGGACCGCGGCCTCGTAATGATGATGACGATCGAACGGCAGAGCGGCCTCCCGGGGCGGGCGTTGGAGGTGCGACGGGCGAGCGCGGAATCTAGCCGCGCGGCCGCTCGGCCCGCCACTTTCGAGCGCCCGGCGCCGCGTCCGGAGCGGCGTGCGCGGCGCGCCCCCGCCCTCGCGCCCGGGCCGCGCCGATGCTACGGTTCCGCGTTCGTCGAATCCGGCCGAACGATTCCGACGCTCCGGCGCGGACCGCGCCGTCGCGAACCACACCACGGAGACTCCGCTCATGATTCGTCGTCGAACGCTCGCGTGCGCCGTCGTCGCGCTCGCGCTCGCGCCGGCCCTCGCCGGCGCGGCGGCCACCGAGGCCAAGCCCGCCGTGAAGGTCGCAGGACCCAAGGAGACCAAGGACCCCGTCATGGAGCAGCTCAACGCGCAGGTCGCGAAGGTGGACAAGAAGAACGCCGGCTGGCGCACGTCGCTCACGAAGCCGGAAGCGCTGAAGTTCGACGCGGCGAAGAAGTACTACTGCCGCATGGTCACGAACAAAGGCACGATCCGCATCCGCTTCCTGCCCGACGTGGCCCCGATGCACGTCTCGAGCTTCATGTACCTGACGCAGCTCGGCTTCTACGACGGCATCAAGTTCCACCGCGTCATCAAGGGCTTCATGGCGCAGGGCGGCGATCCGCTCGGCAACGGCACCGGCGGCCCGGGATACCAGTTCGGCGGCGAGTTCAGCCCGAGCGTGAAGCACGACAAGCCGGGCCTGCTGTCGATGGCGAACGCCGGCCCCGGCACCGACGGCAGCCAGTTCTTCCTCACGTTCGTCCCGACGCCCTGGCTCGACGGCAAGCACACGATCTTCGGCGAAGTCGTCGAGGGCATGGACGTGCTGAAGTCGCTCGAGGCCGCCGGCACGCGGGCCGCCCCCCCCCCCGCCCGGCCCCCCCCCCCCCCCGCCCCCCCGCGTCCCCACCCCTCGCACACGGATCCCGACATGAAAGAGTTCGCCGAGCTGCGCACCGCACTGGCCGAGGTCTACGACCTCAACATGGCCGCCTCGCTGCTGCGCTGGGACCAGACCACGTACATGCCCCCGGGCGGCGCCGAAGCGCGCGGCCGGCAGCTCGCGCTGCTCGGCCGGCTCGCGCACGAGCGCTTCACCGACGCCTCGATCGGACGGCTGATCGACACGCTCGAGCCGTGGGCCGCTTCGCTGCCGGCCGGCTCCGACGACGCGGCGATCGTGCGCGTCACACGCCGCGAGTACGAGCGCGCGCTGCGCGTGCCGGCCTCGTTCGTCGCCGAGTCCGAGGCGCACTTCTCGGCGACGTACCAGTCCTGGACCGAGGCGCGCGGCGCGAACGACTTCGCCCGCATGCGCCCGATGCTCGAGAAGACGCTCGAGCTCTCGCGCCGCTGGGCCGGGTTCTTCCCCGGGCGCGAGCATCCGATGGACGCGCTGATCGACTACTCGGACCCCGGCATGAAGTCGTCCGAGATCCGCACGCTGTTCGCCGCGCTGCGCGAGCGCCTCGTGCCGCTCGTGAAGGAGATCACCGCGCGGCCCGCCGCCGACGACGCGTGCCTGCGGCAGTTCGCGCCCGAGGCCGACCAGTGGGCGTTCGGCCTCGACGTGATCCGCGCCTACGGCTACGACTTCGAGCGCGGCCGCCAGGACAAGACGCATCACCCGTTCATGACGAAGTTCTCGCTCGGCGACGTGCGCATCACGACGCGCGTGCGCGAGAACGACCTCACCGACGCGCTGTTCTCGACGCTGCACGAGTCCGGTCACGCGATGTACGAGCAGGGCATCGCCTTCGTGTTCGAAGGCACGCCGCTCGCGAACGGCGCCTCGTCGGGCGTGCACGAGAGCCAGTCGCGCCTGTGGGAGAACCTCGTCGGCCGCAGCCGCGGCTTCTGGGAGCACTTCTACCCGCAGCTCCAGCGCCGCTTCCCGAAGCAGCTGCAGGCCGTGCCGCTCGACACGTTCTACCGCGCGATCAACCGCGTCGAACGTTCGCTCATCCGCACCGACGCCGACGAGTGCACGTACAACCTGCACGTCATGCTGCGCTTCGACCTCGAACTCGACCTGCTCGACGGCAAGATCGCGGTGAAGGACCTGCCCGAGGTGTGGCGCGAGCGCTTCCGGCGCGACATCGGCATCGCGGTGCCGGACGACAAGGACGGCGTGCTGCAGGACGTCCACTGGTACGCAGGGCCGATCGGCGGCGCGTTCCAGGGCTACACGCTCGGCAACATCCTCTCGGCGCAGTTCTTCGAGAGCGCGGTCGCGGCGCACCCGGCGATCCCGTCCGAGGTCGCGCGCGGTTCGTTCGGCACGCTGCGGGGCTGGCTCGTCGAGAACGTCTATCGCCACGGCGCGAAGTACGAGCCCGACGACCTCGTGCGCCGCGCGACCGGCAGCGGACTGACGATCGAACCGTACCTGCGCTACCTGTGGGGCAAGTTCGGCCCGCTGTACGGCCTCGGCTCGAGCGAACCCGCGAGCGCGGCCGCGCGCTGACGGCGCGCGCCGCGCCGCCGGCGCCGACCCCCGATGATCCAGC
>JBGAOA010000128.1:0-3804 GCA_044222065.1 Candidatus Eiseniibacteriota bacterium | reverse complement strand
CGAGAAGTCGACCCTCGCGAGACGCGAGATCGTCTGCGTCGTGTTCCCGCACTCGAGGTCCGCCTTGCCCTCGGCGACCATCTGCAGCCGCGCGGGGGTCGTTCCGTTGATCCAGTTCACCTTGAGGTTCGGCTCGCCGACCGCGCGTCCGATCTGCGCGATCACGCGCCTGCACAGGTCGATCGAGTAGCCGGCAGGCTCGTTCTTCGTGTCCGGTCCGCTGAACGAGAACGGGAGCGCGTCGGCCGACACCGCGACGTTGATGGCCTTCGCGGCCTTGATGCGGCCGAGCGTGTCGGGCGCCGGCTGCGCGACGGCGACCGTCGCGACGAGGCTTGCGGAGGCCAGGAGGCCGATGAGCATGCGTTTCACGTGGGAGTCCTCGCAGGATGGGCGGATGCCGCGGCTTCGCGCCCGCGGCGGGCGTCGTCCACGGCGTTCGGGCCGCTGCCGTCGGACACGGCTGTCGCATGCCTGCGGCTCGCGGTGCGCCGCCCGCCAGCCCTGCGCGAATGCCGTGGATCGAAAAGCCCGGCATTCTGGCAGGCCGGGTAGGGACGGTCAAACGGCCATGTCCGAACAGGCGGCGGCGTCCCGCCGGCCTGCTCCGTCGGTCCCGCTTCGGGCCGGGCGGCGTCGAAGGTGGTATCGTCGCCGTCCGCCGCCCATCCGCTCCCTTCGCCATGGCACGCAAGCTCCTGACGCGCACGACCCTCGTGATCGTCGTCGTCCTGATCACGCTCCTCGCGGTGCGCGCGTACGACTCGATGCGAGGCGCTCCGCTCGAGCCCTGGCACACGTACGTCCCGCACGAGCTTTCCGCGAAGGAGCTCGCGAAGGCCGACTGGGCGAAGTACGTCGCGGCCGAGAACGCGATCTTCGAGGAGGTGAGCGCCGAGGTGACGCGGAAGCTCCCGCCGGACGAGCGCGTGCCCTCCAACCGCTACTACGCCGACAGCCCCGTCTACCCGCCTCGCCTCCAGCGCGACTGGAATCGGTCGTACGTATTGGAGCCGGAGGGGACGCCGCTCGGCGCCGTCGTGCTGCTGCACGGCCTCACCGATTCGCCCTACAGCCTGCGCCACATCGCGCGGCGCTACCGCGAGCGAGGATTCGTCGCGATCGCGATCCGTCTGCCCGGCCACGGCACGGTGCCGGCCGGCCTGTCGGACGTCGACTGGGAGGACTGGGTGGCGGCGACCCGGCTCGCCGTGCGCGAGGCGCGCCGCCGCGCGGGCCCGGACAAGCCGCTGCACATCGTCGGATTCTCGAACGGCGGCGCGCTCGCGATGAAGTACGCGCTCGACGCGCTTTCCGATCCGTCGCTCACGCGGGCCGACCGGCTCGTGCTGATCTCGCCGATGATCGGGATCACGGCGTTCGCGCGCTTCGCCGGCTTCTTCGGCTGGCCCGCCGTGTTCCCCGCGTTCGCGAAGGCGGCGTGGCTGTCCGTGGTCCCCGAGTTCAACCCGTTCAAGTACAACTCGTTCCCGGTCAACGGCGCGCGCCAGTCGTCGCTGCTGACGCGCGTCCTCCAGGACCAGATCGCCGGCCACGCCCGCGCGGGCAAGCTCTCGGAGCTGCCGCCGGTGCTCACGTTCCAGTCGGTCGTCGACTTCACCGTCAGCACGCGCGCGATCGTCACGTCGCTCTACGCGAACCTGCCCGCGAACGGCAGCGAGCTCGTGCTGTTCGACGTGAACCGCAGCGCCGCGTTCGGTGCGCTCATCCGCGCGAGCGCGAACACGGTTCTGAACCGCATCCTCCCGAGCCCGCCGCGCGCCTACCGGACGACGATCGTCACCAACGCCGACGCGCAGCACGGCGAGGTGGTCGCGCGCGTGACCGAGGCCGGCGCGGCCGACGAGGTCGTGATCCCCCTGCCCGGACTGGCCTACCCGCGCGACGTGTACTCGCTGTCGCACGTGGCGATTCCGTTCCCGATGGACGACTCGCTGTACGGCCTGCAGCCCAACCTCGCCGACGACTACGGCGTGAACCTCGGCGCGATGGCGCTGCGCGGCGAGACCGGAACGCTCATCGTCTCGCTCGACTCGCTGATCCGCATGTCGGCGAATCCGTTCTTCCCGTTCATGCTCTCGCGCATCGAGGACGGGATCGGCGGACCGGCGGGCCAGGCCGCCGCGACGCCGAAGTAGTTCCGTCGCGACGCCGGATCGCCCCGAGGCGGCTGCCTCGCGCAGCATCGACCTCGCCGGCGCCCGCAGGGGCCCGCGTTGTTGCGGTGCAACATTGCTCATGTTAAATTGGCTGCCGCCCGGGCGAGGCTCCCTCGCGCGCGCGGTCCCGCGCCTGCGCGCACCGAACGCCGCGACGCGGCGCGAGCCCGCTCCTCCACCAGCCCCACGGAATCCCGATGCCCCCCACCGCGACGAAGAAGAAGCGCAACGCGAAGCGAGCCCCCGCCAAGGGTCCTCGCACCACCCCGGCACTCGTCGACTTCGCGCTCCAGGGCGGCGGCGCCCACGGCGCGTTCACGTGGGGCGTGCTCGATCGCGCGCTCGAGGAGCCGATGATGCGGCTCGAGGGCATCTCGGGCACCTCGGCAGGTGCGATGAACGCGGCGGTGCTGGCCGACGGCTACACCGAGGGCGGCGCCGAAGGCGCGCGCGAGGCGCTCGAGCGGTTCTGGCGGCAGGTGTCGGAGGCGGCCCGCTTCAGCCCGTTCCAGCGCGGGCCGCTCGACATCCTGATGGGCAGCTGGACGCTGGACAACTCGCCCGTGTACGTGGCGATGGACCTCGCGTCGCGGCTGTTCTCCCCCTACGACCTCGGCATGGCCGCGCTCAATCCGCTGCGCGACATCCTCGCGGCGAACATCGACTTCGAGCGGCTGCGCGCGTCGCCGATCAACGTCTACGTGACCGCGACGAACGTCCGCACGGGGCGCGGGCGCGTGTTCCGCAACGCCGAGCTCTCGCCCGAGGCGCTGCTCGCGTCGGCCTGCCTGCCGACGATGTTCCAGGCGATCGAGATCGACGGCGACCCGTACTGGGACGGCGGCTTCTCCGGCAACCCGACGATCATGCCGCTCGTGCGCGAGTGCAGCGCGAGCGACACCATTCTCGTGCAGATCAACCCGGTCGAGCGGCCGGGCACGCCGCGCTCGGCGCGCGACATCCTGAACCGCGTGAACGAGATCTCGTTCAACTCGCCGCTGATCAAGGAGCTCAAGATGATCGCGCTCCTCCAGCAGGCGGCGGACCCCGGCGACCGCGAGGGCCGCAAGTGGGCGCGCATGCGCATCCACCGCGTCGCGAGCGACATCATGATCGAGCTCGGCGCGTCGTCGAAGCTCAACGCCGAATGGGCGTTCCTGTGCATGCTCCGCGACGAGGGCCGGCGCTGCGCCGACGCCTTCATCGCCGCGCACGGGTCCGACCTCGGGGTGCGCTCGACCTACGCCCTCGACGACCTCCTCGAAGGACAGTGACCGTGGGCCTCCTCGGGATCCTCGCCGCGCTCGCGCTCCTGATCGCCCTCGCGTACCGCGGCTGGAGCGTGCTGCTGCTCGCCCCCGCGTCCGCGCTCGTCGCCGCGCTGTTCGCGCGCGAGCCGCTGCTCGCGAACTGGACGCAGACGTTCATGGGCAGCGCGGCCGGCTTCGTCGCGCAGTTCTTCCCGATCTTCCTGCTCGGCGCGCTGTTCGGGAAGCTGATGGACGACAGCGGCTCGGTGCGGTCGATCGCGCAATTCATCGGCACGAAGCTCGGCGCGCGCCGCGCGATCCTGGCGGTGTTGATCGCGGGCGCGCTCGTCACCTACGGCGGCGTGAGCCTGGTC